>DATMNZ010000194.1:0-43296 GCA_035568495.1 Saccharimonadales bacterium (SeqCode)
GCTGCCGTTGAAGTTTCCATTGCCGCCATAGCTGGTGGTAATCGTGTGGCTACCTGCAGACAGTGCCGAAGAAGTGAAAGTCGCCAGCCCTGCGCTCAGCGTCCCGGTGCCGATGGGGCTGCCGCCGTCGAGGAAGGTCACCGTTCCCGTTGCCGTTCCCGCTCCCGGCGCCACCGGTGAAACCGTCGCCGTGAAGGTCACAGACTGACCCAGAACCGAAGGATTGGCCGAGGAAGTCAACGTCGTCGTCGTACTTGTCTTGTTGACGACTTGCGGATTGCCGGTGAGCGAGCCGGTGCTACCATTGAAATTTCCGTCGCCGCCATAGCTGGTGGTGATGGTGTGATTGCCCACGGCCAGCGCCGAAGTGGTGAATGTGGCGATGCCTCCACTCAGGGTTCCGGTGCCAATCGGGCTACCACCGTCCAGGAAAGTGACTGTTCCGGTAAGTGTTCCCGCTCCCGGCGCGACAGGTGAAACGGTGGCGGTCAAGGTCACCGATTGACCAAAGGACGAGGGATTCACAGATGAAGTCACGGAAGTTGCGGTGTTGGCTTTATTGACGACCTGCGGATTGCCGGTCAGCGAACCGGTGTTGCCATTGAAGTTCGGATCGCCGCCATAGCTGGTGGTGATGGTATGGCTACCGGTGGCCAGGGCAGAAGTCGTGAAGGTGGCCACGCCCGCACTCAGAGTTCCTGTGCCAATCGGGCTACCGCCGTCCAGGAATGAAACCGTTCCCGTCGGTGTTCCGGATCCCGGCGGCACCGGCGCCACGGTCGCCGTGAAAGTCACCGACTGGCCAAAGACCGAGGGGTTCTGGGACGAAGTTACGGTGGTGGTAGTGTCGGTCTTGTTGACCACCTGAGGATTGCCAGTCAGCGATCCGGTGCTCCCGTTGAAGTTGCCGTCGCCGCCAAAGCTGGTGGTAATTGTATGACTGCCTCCGGCCAGGGCGGAGGTGGTGAATGTGGCTATGCCTCCGCTCAGGGTGCCGGTGCCGATCGGGCTACCACCGTCCAGGAATGTAACCGTGCCGGTCGGTGTTCCGGATCCTGGCGCAACGGGCGAAACCGTCGCGGTGAAGGTCACAGACTGACCGATCACCGAGGGGTTCTGCGACGATGTTACCGCCGTTGTGGTATCCGTCTTATTGACGACCTGTGGGTTCCCGGCCAGCGAACCGGTGCTGCCGTTGAAGTTGCCGTCACCGCCATAACTGGTGGTAACGGTGTGATTGCCTACGGCCAGCGCCGAAGTGGTGAATGTGGCGATCCCTCCACTCAGGGCGCCGGTGCCGATGGGGCTGCCGCCATCCAGGAACGTAACTGTGCCGGTCGCCGTTCCCGCCCCTGGGGCGACTGGTGAAACCGTCGCTGTGAAGGTCACGGACTGACCAAAGACCGAGGGATTCGCGGACGACGTTACAGCGGTCGTCGTATTGGTCTTATTGACGACCTGCGGATTTCCTGTGAGCGATCCTGTATTGCCATTGAAGTTCCCATCCCCGCCATAGCTGGTGGTGATGGTGTGATTGCCTGCTGCCAAAGCGGACGTGGTGAATGTGGCGATGCCTCCACTCAACGTACCTGTGCCAATCGGGCTGCCGCCGTCCAGGAAGGTGACCGTCCCGGTTGCTGTTCCGGTGCCCGGCGCCACGGCGGACACCGTGGCGGTAAAGGTCACCGATTGACCGAAGGACGAGGGATTCACGGAAGAAGTCACGGAAGTCGCGGTGTTGGCCTTATTGACGACCTGTGGGTTGCCAGTCAAGGAACCGGTATTGCCGTTGAAGTTTCCATCGCCGCCGAAGCTGGTGGTAATCGTGTGATTGCCTCCGGCCAAAGCGGAGGTCGTGAAGGTGGCCACGCCACCGCTGAGCGTGCCGGTGCCAACAGGGCTGCCGCCATCCAGGAAGGTGACCGTTCCGGTCGGCGTTCCCAATCCGGGCGCCACAGGAGAAACCGTCGCTGTGAATGTTACGGACTGACCAAAGACCGATGGGTTCTGGGAAGAAGTGACGGCGGTTGTGCTGTCAGCCTTGTTGACCACCTGTGGATTCCCGGTCAACGATCCGGTACTGCCGTTGAAGTTCCCGTCACCGCCATAGCTGGTCGTGATCGTGTGATTACCCACGGCCAAAGCGGACGTGGTGAATGTGGCGACGCCGCCACTCAGCGTTCCGGTGCCGACGGGACTGCCGCCGTCAAGAAATGTAACTGTTCCGACCGGCGTTCCTGATCCCGGCGCCACGGGTGAAACCGTCGCAGTGAATGTTACGGACTGACCAAAGACCGATGGATTCTGGGACGAAGTGACAGCGGTTGTGGTGTCCGCTTTGTTGACCACCTGCGGATTGCCGGTCAGCGATCCGGTGCTGCCGTTGAAGCTCCCGTCGCCGCCATAACTGGTCGTGATGGTGTGATTACCCACGGCCAAAGCGGAGGTGGTGAATGTGGCTATGCCTCCACTTAGGGCGCCAGTGCCGATGGGGCTGCCGCCGTCCAGGAAGGTAACCGTTCCGGTCGCTGTTCCTGATCCCGGCGCAACTGCTGCAACCGTGGCTGTGAAAGTCACGGACTGACCAGACACGGAAGGATTCGCGGATGAGGTCACGGTTGTGGTGGTATCGGCCTTGTTGACCACCTGCGGATTGCCAGTCAGCGATCCGGTGCTGCCGTTGAAGTTCCCGTCACCGCCATAGCTGGTCGTGATGGTGTGGTTACCCACAGCCAAAGCAGAGGTGGTGAATGTGGCTATGCCTCCACTTAGGGTGCCGGTGCCGATGGGGCTGCCGCCGTCCAGGAAGGTAACCGTTCCGGTCGCTGTTCCTGATCCCGGCGCAACTGCTGCAACTGTGGCTGTCAAGGTCACGGACTGGCCGAAGACTGAGGGATTCACTGACGATGTCACGGTCGTGGTGGTGTCGGCTTTGACGATTGTAAGGAGCGCAGTTGAGGTGTTGCCCGTGCCGGCAACGGTGTCGGTGGCGGTAACACTATTGTTTGCAGCGCCGACGGCTGTGGCCTTTACGTTCAAGGAAATCGCGCACGATGCGCCAGCCGCCAGGCTCGAGCCAGTGAGGCTGACACTGCCGGTCCCGGCTGTGGCGGTCGGCGTCGTGCTGCACGTATTGCTCAACCCATTGGGTGTGGCCACGACCAGCGTGCCGGGAGCCGCACTTGGCAACGTGTCGGTGAATGCGATTCCATTCAGAACAGAGACAGGGTTGCTGTTCGGGTTGGTGACGGTAAAGCTGAGGCTGGTGGTCGCGCCGAATGGAATCGAGCTGACACCAAATATCTTGGTAATGCTTGGCGGATTGATGACCGTCAAGTTGGCCGAAGACGTAGATTGAGCGCCTGTGCCGGCCGCGGTGGAGTTGATGGTGACCGTGTTGCTATAGACGTTATCGGTGGCGCTTTGCACATGGACTGTGATGGTGCAGGCGCCAACCGGCAATGCACCGTTGGTGAAGGCCACGCTGCCGGAGCCCCCAGCCGCCGTAACCGAGCCGCCGCAGGTGTTGGTGACCGCCGGGGTGGCAGAAACCACCAGACCCGCGGGCAGTGTATCCGTGAAACTCGCATCTACCGCGATTACATTGGGGTTGTTGACGCTGAAAGTAAGGGTGGAGGGTGTGTTCACCGGAACCGGGTTCGGGCTGAAGCTCTTGGTAATCTGGAGCGGCTCCAGGATGATGATGCCTACAGTCGCCGTCCCGCCGCTGGATGCACCCAGTCCCGCCGTGGTGGTGTAGGTAAAAGTTGTCGCGGTGGGTGTAGCTGTAATTGCGAATGTGCCGTTATAACCTCCGACCCCTACGCCTGCAATGACCACCGTCTCGCCTGCGGCAAAATTATGCGCACCGACGGTGGTGATGGTCACCGTAGTGGTGGCTTCGGTGGCGCTGGCAATCAGGTTGGAGTTGGCTGAGACGATCGCCTGGTCTACCGTGGCATGGGCAGAGCCTCGCCCTGACGTACCACCGGCATTGAAGGTGGCCGTCGCTGTGGGGACGGGATTGCCCAGCGTCTCCGGCTGCGCCTGGGGGATGCTTCCCAGAACTGGGTTGTCGAAGGTGATAGGCAGTCCGACAATCTGGTTAAGGTTGCCGGCCAGGGCAGCGCCGTTGCCGTGATTATCCTTGCTCAGGTCTCCAGTCAAGGTCGTACTTTGATTGATGCGGATGATTGCCGGAGTGGCGTTGTGCGTCAGGACGATGAAGGGATCGAAGGTGGTGCTGCCGGCTGCGGTATGAATGGTCGCGCCGGCTGCATCGGTACCCCACCAGTTGTTGGTCGCCGTGATCGCGCTGTTAATGTTTTCCAGATTGCTTCCCGAAACACCGGCAGTATTACCGGCCAGCCGGCTGAAGCTCATGGTTAAATTCCCACCAGCCGGCGACACGGTACCAGAAGAAATGGCTCCGCCACGCCCATTCGGCGCACTGTTGCCGGTTATCGTCACCTTGGTCAGCGTCACCGAATCCGTGCATGCGCCGGGACAGCCACTAGCCGACGGGTTCATGAAGATTCCGCCGCCGTCTTTCTTGTTTAGGACGTTGGCGCTGCCAGCGCTGTTGTTGCTGATTACGCTGCCTTGATCGACCAGCAGGTTCGCCAGGGTCTTGATGCCGCCGCCCTCTCCCGCCGCCTGATTACCGGAGATAGTGCTCGAATGAATCACAGTCTGCCGGCTGTTATTCGTGTTGGAAGTGATGGTAATGCCGCCGCCTGACCCTGCTTGGTTAGTATTGTTCGTATTGGGGGCCAGGTTATTGAGGACCTGGCTACCGGTCATGGACATTCGCGACGGATCAGACACCCAAACACCACCCGCAGTGCCGGTGCCGCCGCTCTGCACTGCCTTGTTTCCCTGGATGATGCTGTTGGTGATAGTGACCAGCCCGCTTCCGTTATTGGTGTTGAAGTTCGCCAGTCCTCCACCGTTGCCGTCTGTAGTGTCGCAGTTTCGAAGCGTGACGTTGGTCAGCGTAAGGGTGGCCGTGGCCGTGGCGGCATTGCTGCCACCGGTGTCGAATTCCATGCAGCCACCATCACCGTCGAAAGTGCCAACTGTTCCGCGATTGTGTCCATTTTGCAGGGTGAGGTTCGAGAGGCTGGCAGTGGCATTCGTGAACGAAGTGATGTCCTGGTTGACGGCCATTACCAGATCCACTCCGTTTGGAATGCCCGCGTTGTAGGCGGTTGTCCCAGCCTGGATGAATGTGGAGTTCTGTCCGGCGCCGACGATGGTGACCGAATTGTTAACATACAAGGCACCGGTATTGCCGGTATTGTCGCCGGTCACCCTGGGGCGAGTCAGGCTGTAGGTCCCCGCTTGCAGCATGATAGTGTCGCCGTTGGCCTTGATAATGGCTTCGCGCAAAGTGCAATCTCCGGAGCCGTCAACAGCGAGAGTGTTGAGACAAGTCACACCAGTGCCTCGGGGTGCTATGTCGTCAAAGCGGTTGGGGAAGAACGTGGGGTCCGGCAGCGGCATCAGCATGGAGGGCGCAACCTGGCCCTGATGCAACGCCACAACCCCTGGCCGTCCGTCAACATTGATGCGCATCGGCAAAGCCTGAACGGGTGAACCGGAGTAAGGCTTGATTGAAACCTGTCCCGGAAGGAATGTGGCGGCGCCTTCTGGCAGATTGGGATGGGCAATGACGGCCATCTGGCCGGGAGAAGCATTGACCCACATGATGTCATCTGTGCCGTTATTGGAGATTCGGGTGCGGAAGAACACAGGGGACTGGCCAGATGTAACCGTGCCAACGACGGGGAAGCTTTCCGCGATCTTCCAGCCGTTCGCCGGGAAAGACTGCAGAGGCATCAGCGGATCAGGGTTCCCAAGCCGCAGCGCCTGACGCCTAGCTTGCAGTTCACTGATGGTAAACGGGCGAGGATCAAACTCTTCGCGAACGGCAACCAGGACACTGCCATCGGATGTCACTACGGCAATTTGTGCGCTGAAATTGCGGTCAGAGATAAACCGACCCAGGGCCATGGCGGTGGCGGATACGGGCAGGGACACGGTCGTCAACTGCATCGTGGCGGAGCGCAGGATGAAAACCTGCCCTCCGGAGAGAAAGGCCGCGTCCGAACGTCCGGCTTCAAATTCGCCGAAATTGATGCTCGAGGCTGCCGCAGTCAGCGGGAAGCCTGCCATCGACTTAAGGCCTTGATTGGTGCCGCTGTATACCTGCACAGAAAAACCCTGAGCGCTCCCAACGCCCACGATCAGCTTGGTAAATTGCGCTGAGTTTCCCAGATCGCCGGCAGCCAGAGTGGTGATCCCGCCCGAGAGATTGATCACCTGCGGCGCGGCAAAAGCACCACTACCGTTGCCTTCAAAGAGATATAGGGTGCTTCCACCTTTCGATGCAGCCACAAAATCAAGATGACCCTTGCCGGTAAAGTTGCCAGCGGCCAGAAAATCAGGGCTGATGGGAATAGCGATGACCTGCGCGTTGGGAAGAAACGGAGACGGGAACTCGCCGCGGCCAATCGCCTGAAACGACGCATCGCTCTGGGGCGCAAAGGCGTCCAGGTTGCCCCGCTGTACGGAAATAGCAAAGCCTGCTGGCGTATTGTAGCCAACGAGCAGATCGGCAACGCCGTCTTCATCGAAGTCCCCGGTGGTCATTGCCAACGGTTGACCCTTTCCTGCGGCCAGCGACTGGGCGGCGGTCGCAGGGCCCACGTGGGTCACCGGAATGCTCTGATTGTCCTGCAGCCAGATCTTTGGTCCACGGGCAACGTTGTCGCCGGCTTGCGCCATCAGGAGGCTGTTCATCCCACTGGAAAGGACGATGAAAATCATGAGAACGGCTGGGGACACAAAGACTCTCAGGCAAGGCAGAAGACGCTTAGTCACCGGAACTCCTTAGAAGGTGCAATTGTTCATCTATTATCATTTGAAATCAGTTATTTGGTACCTGCCGGTTGATCGGCGCAGGGCGTGCATTCATTAAGGCGAAAGATCAGGCAATTACAGCCCAATTTACTGCCGACTGCCTGCCGTCGCGGCGTACCTTACTGGTGTACCTTGGGGGGAATCTTGCCGGGCTAAAGGTAACTGTGCCTGCCGGACATCTGGATGTCAAGCAAAAATTAGGCAGTTGCCCCAAAGTAGCCTATCGCGCCTCTAATAATTAGAGAATTTTAATTATCTTGCTTAGGGAATGACTTCGGTAACCAACGGACATGGCCGGATTTGGCAAAAGGCCACTGACCCGCTATACTGGAATTCCCCCATTAAGAATAAATAATCAAGAACGCAAGAAAAGCAAGCTCACCCCTAAATTCATTTCTTCCGAGGTTGTTCATGGCGGTAAGCAGACGACGTTTCTTGCACGACGGTGTATTTGCGGCGGCCGCCTGTCTGGCCGCTCCTATGGCCGGCTGGGCGGCAGGTCCTCCCATGCGCGGCGCGCCGGTGGCCAAAAAGGGGCCGCCTTCATCCACCAATTCAGCAGCGGGGCAGTTCACCGGCCTTGGAGATATCGAACGGCAAGGCTTTGTCGATGCGATCGGCTCGCCATTCAAGATTAGCTACGGCGGCGCAGCGCCGGTCTGGATGAGACTGCTGGCGGTCAGCGATTTTGCCACGCCTCCGCCGTTTAACCCGGCCAGCATGGCGGTCATGCCGCCCAAGTCGAACACGCGGCCGGTGGTAACGGCGGGCTATTATCTTTCCTTTAGCGGTACCGGAAGCGAGCACTTGCCGCAAGGCACACATACATTCGATCATCCGCAACTGGGGCAGTTTGCGCTCTTTGTGGTGCCTGGGACAGGGCCACAGCAAAGCTGCCTGGCGGTCATCAACCAACTACCGTTGGCGAGCGTCGTCGATCTTTCCGTTGGGAACAGTGTTTCAGCCACCAGCGGCAGGCAGGTTCCCGGCGGCAGTGGACGCAGTCTCGCGCCAGCAGGCGGCTTTACTCCAGCGCCTGGGGCGGCCCCACAGGCCGCCAGTTCTCCCTCAACGGGAGCGCCGGCCACCGAACCAACCCCGGAGACCCGTTCACCGGGCGGATTCCGGCAGGGCCGCGATCTGGTGTATTAATCCGCAACAAAAGATCTGGCCGCCGGCGGCTGAAGTTGATTTCAGCCTGCCGGCGCCGGATGCTCTTCCTCAATCATCACTGACTCAATCGCTCAGACCAGTCGCCGGGCGTTACCTGGTCTGTGCTGATGAGATGGCTGTCAGAACGGCAGATAAATGATGTCAGAGTGGCGGCAGTCATTCCGGAAGACCCGCAAGGTCCCTCCCGGCTACTCGCGCGCTGATGAAAGCGCGCGCTCCTGACGCCGCTCGGGATGACACGGTGTGTGGGACGCCGCCGGTACATCTCAGGGCGAAGCAGCTTGCGTCTGTTACGCCGGTGGCTGCCATTTCATCAGGAGCTGAAAGCCGACTTCCGAGGAACGCTGAAAGCCCAGCCTTTCAAACAGCCGCAACGAGGGACTGAAGTTCTCAACGTGGATGCTGACTGACTTGCCGTTTTGCGCGGCTTCTTCCATGATCTGCCGCAACAGATGAGTTCCTGCGCCGTGGTTGCGATGCTCTGGCAGCACGGTGATGTCGAGAATGTGGAACGCGTCCTGGTCCTTTTTGCCGCGGTCGAGATACATGCGGCCCACGGGAACACTTTGCACGCAGATGATGTCATGGTCCGCATGGGGGTACTCGGCGGCGTAGTGCTGCTTCTGCGCCGCAAACTGCATGCGGAGAAATGCGTCTTTCTGAGCGGGCGGCCAGGGGACCATGGCCATTTCCTGGGCGCGGGTGCTGGCATAGACGGAAAGCAGAAATCCGTCGTCTTCTTCGACGACCGGACGGAGAGCGATCTTATCGCTTGAAGTCATTGGTCATTTAGTCTTTGATCATTGGTCATTGGTCATTGGTCTTTACGAAAGCGGTGGAAGACCGCTTCATAGGTGACGCTGTCATGGTCGCCGGTGATGGCGGTCAGGAACAGTTCAAACCTTCCCAGCTTTTCGTGCTCCAGGGCGTGGATCATCTGGTCCAGGCGGGGGGTGTGCGGCCCGCGGAACAGCAGGGAGAACAGCTCGATCTTGGGGGCCGAGTTGCGTTCGTTGACTTCGACCAGCTCCAGCGCCACCGGCTCCATGCCCTGCAGTGGGACAAGGAACTTGGTGTGCAATTGTCCGGTGAATGTCTGGCTGTTGAAAGTATCGAGAATGCTGGACATCGAGTCACTCCTATCATAACGTATGGAAGCGCTCCTTCACTTCGCGCACGAATTCCAGGAAGGCCGGTGAATTGGTAATTTCGGGATGCCAGCAGAGATCGCGCTCGATCAGGTCGTATTGCTCCACAATATGAGCGCCGGGGACAATCTCGCCCTTTTCGCCGCGATCGCGGCCCATCAGCCACAGGTGGTCAGCTACGGAAGCCGCGGCGGTCACGTCGTGGGTGACAACGATGATGGTGTTGAGTTCATCTAGGCTGGCGATTTCAGCGATCAACTCGCAGACTTTGGCCTCCATCACCACGTCCAGGCCGGAGAAGGGCTCATCCATCAGCAGGAAGTGGTCGCTGCACAGCAACTGCTGGGCGATGGCGATTCGCTGGCGCTGTCCGCCGGAAATCTGCGCAGGATAGAGCTGGGCACAAGCGACCATATCGAGGCGCCGCAAATAGTCCATGACTTTTTCGTGGGCGTTGGCGCTATTGGCCTCACTCTGTCCGGCCGCCAGCAAGAGGTTGCTGTAAATAGAGCGGTTTTCGAACAACGGATAATCCTGGGCCACCACGCCCACCATGCCGGCCTTGACCGGGGCCTGCTGGGGGCCGACCAGCACCTGGCCGGAGGTCGCCTGGTTCAACCCGGCGATGATGCGGAACATCTGGGTTTTCCCAATGCCCGAAGGCCCGAGGAATCCCACCACCTGACCTTGGGTGACATCCTCGCGAATAACGTCGCGGATTTCGGCGTTGACGTCACGGAGGATGACTTTGTCTCCATAGGACAGACTGACATGATCGATCTTGAGCAGGGTGTCGCCGTATTTGTATTTGGGTGGCATGGAGTCAGGTCCTCAATCCGGAAAACAGCTTATCGTCTTTCGAGTTGCAAATCGGCATAAGGACAGATGAATTTCTTGGCCAGTCCAATCGCATAATCCTGAAGCAGACCAACAATGAGGATGCAAATCTGGATGGCGAACACTGCGTCCAGCAGGAAGTGCTTGTTCTGGTTCAGGAGCAGCGTGCCAATCCCGCCTTGGGACCGCGAGATGCCTTCCACCATGGTGAGCATCATCCAGCCGATGGCGGCGTTCTGGCGGAGCATATCGAAAGCCGCGTCCGCGCGGCCGAGCACGATCACTTCCCACACCACCCGCCATTCGCCCATGCGCAGGGTGCGCGCCAGATCAAATTTACTCTTGGGCACCTGGGCGACCACATCGATCATGGAGGTGGCAAAAAATACTCCCACGCCGAACACCAGCATGCTGACTTTCAGATGGCTCTTGAAAATCACAGTAAAAAAAAAGGTGATTCCTGCCATGCTCAAGAACCGTCCTTTGGAGATCGCCAAGACGATGGGCCGGAAGAACGGCACCACGGTCAGGTAAGCCAGCACCAGAGAGATCAGCGTTGCCCAGACCATCGCTTGCGCGTTGAGCAGGAAGCTGGTGATCAGTTCCGATCCCAGGCCCTCATGGTTCCAGAGATTGTTAAATGCCTCCCACACCGCTTTGGGCGTGGGTAGCAATGTATCCGGAGAAGACAAAATTGCCCACACCAGCAGCAGAACAGCCACCTGGAAGACGACAATGATTCGAAGCGTGTTGGACGAGATGACGCGGTTGGGCGCTAAGGCGCCCAGCATATGGCCCATGGCACTTGCCGCAGGGCCGCCGGAAACCCCGGCGGCCGCTGTGCTGGCTTGCGGTTTCGAACTGCTCAAGAGAGGCTCCTATTCGCTGCCTGACAGGATGATTTCCACGCGCCGGTTTTTGGCTCGGCCTTCAGCCGTGGCATTGGAAGCGATGGGATTGTCGTCGCCGAAGGCGTGGATGCGGAAACGGTTTTCCGGGAAGTTCGACGGCGCCTTCTTCTGCAGCCAGTCTTTGACCGCAGCCGCACGGCGCGAGGAAAGATCGAGATTGGCCGAGCGGCTGCCTACGCTGTCGGTATAGCCATTGACGGTGACGAATAGCGCGCCGGCGATGGCCAGATCGTCTTTGATCTGGTACATGTTGCGTTCGCCTTCCGGAGTGAATGTGGCTTTGCCGGTATCGAATTCGATGTTCCAATTGCGCTTCGATACCACCGCGCCGGTATCGGCGCCGGTGTTGAAGGTGGCCACGTCCGGCTCGGCGCCCGCTGCGCCCATCATGGAAGAGGCCCCCAGGATGTACGAGGTATCGAGAATCTCTTTGACATCGGGGACCTTGTTCGGGTCTTTGAACAAGTCGGGATACTGCTGCGTGGCGATGTTGCCGAACACCGTGTAGGTGGACCTAAAGTTGTTGTTGGCGCCCGGCTGCAGGCCGAACAGCAGCAGGTTGTCGCCCAGATTGTTGACCGCGGAGCCGCCCAGGTCTACCTGGTTGCCGGTCTTATCCGGTTCGCGCGTACCCTTGTAATACTTGAGCCAGTATTCGCCGGTCTGCTCGTTGTAAACCTTGGCGCTGACATCGGCGGCGCGCTTGAGCGCTTCGGGGAAGGCCTTGAGCTGGTCGCCGGCTTCAAAGGTCGCGGCCAGCATGCCCTGGACTTCATTGCGGTGGTCCTGGTTGAATTTCTTGATGCCGATAATGACGTCGGGCATCTGCGAGCGATACTGTTTGGAAGAGACGATCGAGACCAGCCCGCCCCGGCCGTGGGCAACGTTCACGTCTCCGGGTGTCCAGGTGACCACGCCGTTGACGCAGACGTTCTTGGATTCGCCGGTGAGCCGGCCGTCTTTCACCACCTTGCGGTCCTCGCAGGTGTTGGCGTTATAGATTTCCGCGGCCTTCAGGTAGTCGGGCGCGTTCACCCAGTTGAGGGCATCGGGGTCCCATGTCTTTTCGTCGGGATTGTTCTTGATCTGGTTGTCCGCCGCCCATTTCATGGCGATGTTCCAGTCGCCGTCACGCAGCACACCGGCAATCAGCGCGCCTTTGGCGGCCTGGGAATTGTTCTTCCACTCGGGCATTCCCATCAGCTTGTCTTCGCCGCGCGAATAGCCGGTCGCGCCGATGACCTGGGCGACATAATCTCCTTTGCCGCCATCGAGCTTCTTGAGCTGCGGGTTCACCGCGGCAAAGAATTGTCCGGAGCCGTCGCCCATGATGAGGACAAAGTTCGCGCCGCCCGAGCACTGGTCGGCGCCGTCTTTGATTTCCTTGGCGCAGGCGATCAGGTCATTCTGCATCTGGCTGGTGTCATCCTGGCGCAGCAGCTTGAGGTTGACGCCGTGCTTTTCCATCAGGCTGTTGCGCGTGGTGCCGGGACCGCCGTTGGCATAGATGAAACCCATTTGCGCGTTCCAGGCCCAGATTTCCGCGCGTATCAGCGGCGCTTTCACCGATGCGGGCGCTATCTCCGGAAATGCCGCGGGCTCGACATTGGCCACCACTGCTTCTTTCAAGTCAGGCAGCACGGCCTTGCTGGGAATGATGGACTTCGCGATGCCAGGGGCCGGAATCCATCCGCGGCCGACAGCCGTACGGAAGCCGAAAAACAGGACCAGGCCTCCCAGCAGCAGCAGGACGAATTTTGCCCCTGGCTTGAGGCGGTGCCCGGTCGATGGGGTGGTGATGGTGTTGTTATTGAACATGGAAATCCTCTCCTACGCGATAAGTCCTGCGTTTCGAATATGGGCCACGAATCTACGTTTGATTCATGCTCCTGATCGTTTCACACTGAAAGCTAGCCGCCAGCAGCCGGCAGTTATTTAATCAAATCGCTGTAATCATCCTTCTGGCCCGCGGGCGAAGGCACGGATGTGGCGGCAGTTCCCGCAGGAGCAGCCGTGGCCGCCGTGGGCAGCAACTTCTGCTGAAACTCGTTCAGTTGCTTCATGGCCTCATCGTTGACCGCGCCGGTTTCCAGGTCCATGTTGGTCATGAGCTTGTTGGCGAGGCGGTTGAAGTCTTCCATTTCGCCCAACATCTGGCCGGCATCGTCGGCCAGGTATTCAAGCGTGCGGTCATAGATCTCGTTGGCCACCGGATCGCCCCGGAAGATTTTCTTGGCCGCCTGGAAGACCGAATAGGCCTTCTTGAGGGCCTTGCGCCGCATTTCCTCTTCATTGACGCGGTTTTCCTTGTCGGTGACCTGGAATTCAGCAGTCGCCCGCCAGCGCACCAACTGGTCATAGAGAATCTGCAGTTTGTTGCGCAGGTCGCTGAGCGACTTGTTGATGTTGATCAAGCTGGCCGCGTGGCGCTGATTGGTGACTTTGGCCGACATGTACTGCTGCTGGTCGAGCGCTGGAAGATTTCCCGCGGCCATGCGTTTGTCGGCCTGGTTGGCCAGGGCCATGCTGTGCTCGGCCTCTTTCTGGTTGGTGTCGATCTGCGCCTGCAGCGTGCGGATCGATCCGTTCAGGCTACCGAGCTGCTCATCCATTACCCCCAGGTTCTTCTTCATTTCGGAGATATAGTTCTTCAGGATGCCGATAGGATCGAGCTCGATGAACAGCCCCGTAAGATAACGGATGGCGCTCTGGAACATCAGTTTGCCGAGCGTGATGACCCGGTGGTTGGTGACCACAAACAGGAAAGCCACCAGCGCGGCGATCAGCACCGCGAGTTGCAGGGTGCTGGCGGCCGCGGCGATCAGGAAAGGCAGAAGCTGGACGAATCCCCAGCCAGCGGCAAGGGCGGCGATGACCAACACGATCTTGCCGACCGTCCCTTCCGGCCGCTGCCAGAAGGATTTCAAGCCCTGCATTACCGGTGAACCTGGTGTGTTGCTTGCCATGGTGTCTCCTCACTGCAAAATGGTTTCGAATTCCTTGCGCTGCTGCTCGATCTCGGCCTTGCGCCGCTGGTAGGCGGCCTGGAAATTCGCCCGTGCCTGCTGCAAGCGGGCGCGCGAAGTTTCGGCCTGCGCTTGCATGGCTTTGACCTGCTGCTGCATGTCGGCAATCTCTTTCTGTTTCTGCTCGATCAAAGTATTGAGGTCGGCGATCTGCGCGGCCTTGCCGTCGATATCGTTCTTGCCAATTTCATCGGACTGGCTGGCGAACGAGTTGGAAGCGGAATCGAGCGTGGCCAGCAGACTGTCAAATCCTTTGAGGACGGATGCCTTGGTGATCCCGGCCTGGGATTGCGCGGTCGCCATGGCGGCCTTGTATCGCAACGTACGATCGGGGATCACATCGACCAGGGGCGCGGCAAAAGACTCGATCTTGGCCAAATCGGGCACGGCCGCCAAATCGGTCTGTTTTGCCAGCCTTCCATAGAACTCATTGTCGCGGCCAGTGGCCGGCGGCATCGCAGCAGGCATGGCTGTAGAGATAGCACTGCTCGACGCGGGCGGCACCGGCCTGATGGGCCGCACCGGGGGAGGCTGGATCGGGGAAGGCTGGACCGGTTGCGCCGATTGCGGTTCTTCCTCGAAGATCGCATTCTTGATCAGGTCTTTGAAACTCATGGTTTTCCGCCTCACTTCACTGGAAGGAAATCTCGGGACAGCCACTCGCGCCGATTGCCCTGAACCTCTTCAAGTGTATCCGATTCAACAAGTTCCGGAGAGCGTAGTAATCCTAGACTGTGAGCGCCGTCAGTTTCAATAACGAAATCGGCAGCAGGGCAGTTCCCGTCTGGATACCCTCCGTGCTGCTTTTCCGCTCGCGCAAGGCCCTCATCTCAAAAAGGTGTAACCAGCATAGTGTAACCAGCCGCAAAATCGTGACAGACAAAAAACACCGTAGCGAACGCGCCCGCCAGCCAACTGGCCATTACAGCAGCTACGGACGCGATGCGCAATTCACATGCGACTTGGTCCGCGATGTGGGGCTGACCCAGGAAGGCTGATCATTTTTTCTCCCTGAATTTTCTCTCTGAATCCGTGATCTCTCCCGGCTCTGGGCTGCGCCTTAATTAAAGAAGAATCCCAACGAACGCTGATTGGTTTGCTCACATAGAAGCTCATCCGGAAAACCTGTTTCCAGAAAAGTGACCACCTGAAAACAAACAGCTTCCGGATCGGAAACTTCGCAGAAAATGTGCTTTCCGGAAGGCGCCTCTAGTGCGTACACAGCAAAAATCTGGATTCATGCGCAAAAAAGAAAGGACAAAGGACTCCATGAAGACCGGGAATATCCCGCCGCCAGATATCGTTACCTCCTATAGAGATCATTCCATAGATGATCGTCAGACTCCAGACAAGATCATACCGAAATCACCGGATTCGGAGCCGCTAACCCGGTGTGAGATGGCTGTCCTCCGCCTCGTGGCCCAGGGCCTGGAGAACAAGGACATCGCGGATGCCTTGCACTATTCCCCATATACGGTAGCCAACCAGTTGCGCACCGTCTATGAAAAACTGCGGGTGACCAATCGCACCCAGGCTGCCCTCTATGCACTACGACAGGGCTGGGCTAGGCTGGATCAACCGAACCATTCTTATCAAGAATAGATCAATTTATGCCTATCGCTAGTGTGAAGAAGCAACTACAAATTACACACAGGCTGCCGCACCTGCATTTTGATCCAGTTGAGGCGGCTGGCATGGCAAATCTAATCATTTCGGAGGTCACCAATTATGGCAAATTCAATCAACGTTACGGCAACCGATAATCAACTTATCCTCATAGCATTTCAATGGGGGGCCTGTTTTGAGATTTGTTCAATTCTGAGCGGTAACAGCAACACGGTAAATGCGACATTCAACATACAGCCAGGGGTGTGGCAGGGCGGCATGACGCTCAATGGAGTGAGCGGCCCTATCGGCCCAAGTGCTTACCCAATCTATTTGCCCGCAGGCAGTTATCAATTGGCTGCTATCGGCATTAACTGGGGTGGTCCGACACAGTTTACTTTCACGTTTAACGGGAATACGTATGCCTTGCCTTACAGTGCCACTGGCAATGATGGTGTGTCCTGGACCCCTACAGCAATACAGTTTACCGTCTAAATCTGCCGCTATGGAACGGCAGTACAGGAGGTCTACTCGATATAAACTGACGCTGCAATCATGGCTAGTGTAGTGCTCCATAAATAGTTTTGCTTTTGCGCAATGGCGTTTCCTGAATGCTCGCCCGCAGCGCGGCTGCCCGAGTCATTTCTTTTGCACCCGCGTGGTTCTTTTGCGCAGGAAGTCAAATGCAAAGAAATGTTGAAACGTTAGGGACACTACACTATCGCCTTTTGTGAGACTGGGGCATTCCCTTCACGCCGCCGATCATTTATGAACCGGATGTGGCTCCGAGCCGGCCTTCTCGGCCACCAGCGACGCTCTCCCATGCGGCAGCAGCCAGCACGTCTGCGGAGCCTGGGCGCCTCTCCATTGGTCAAATAGTTCCGCGGTCAGATCGTTGATCTCTTCGAGCGTCCGGAGCTTTCCCGGACCGAGACCGGAGCCGGGGAAGACGACGTAGAGTACGCCGCCATCGGTCCCGCCGTTGCGCGGATTGGAAGGCACTTCCAGGACTTCGGCCAGCGCAATCGACCCTTCCCCGATCTTTTGGCGCGGACCGACGTCGGCATAGATGGCGAAGGCGAAGAATGGCTGTTCACTGCGTTGATTGATGACTACCGCCAGATCGCCAAGCGTGATGCCAAAGCGGTCAGCGACTTCCGGGGGCAGCACAATATAGGGGACCTTGGTGGCGTCCACGTACTTCGCGGGGTTGGCGTAGTTGCGGATCGCCGACTCGTGCAGCGAGGTGGTGGAAACGTAGTACCCGCGATAGCGGCCTTTCTTCTGTACCAGCGGTTTGCCATGCCGGTCGGTGGCCACGCCCACCCAGTGACGGTGGTGACGGGCATTGGCGATGTGATCGAGGCCACGGTCCTTCGGGGCATAGGCGTTGGGCGCGCCATCGGCGTCAATGGCCATGCCTGCTTCAAAGACAACAGCGCCGGAGAGGTGCGTAACGGTAACCGGCCCATTGTGCATGGGGAAGCTGATTCTTTGGGCCGGCGGGCAAGCTGATTTTTCCAGTGGACCAGCGGTGGACAAGTTGTCATTCCGGATCGGCGGAGTTTCCTGGCAGTGCGCTTCTGCCGGCCAAGACAATGCCATTGCCAGCGCTAGCGAAGCGGTCGCTTTGGCGGATTGCGTAAAGACCCGTAAAATGCATCGGCTTGTTCGCATGGGGGGACTGAATGATGTCAAACCGAACTACACCCTATGTGCCCAATAGCCAGGCCGCCTTCTGCCGTGAGCAACGGCCACAACTTGAACCACATCTGGCTTCTCAAGATAAATGACCGCAAACGGGAACTTGTGCAAGAGGAATCGCCGAGTATCAGCCGTGGCCCTTGGCCAGCGCGCAGGCGACTCTGCAATCATATCCAAATGCTTTAGTAACTTCGTCGATGAATTCCGCGCCTGCTCGTGGGCTACGGTCTGCATACCAGTCCATCGCGGATTCCAATTCCTCGACTGCTTCTGGGTGAAATCTTAACTGTCTAGCCACGTTCGGCAAGCTTTGCGGAAAGCCTCCGCCGAACCTCTTGCCAGGGAACCGTTGTAACCTTGCCGGCCCTCAACTCCGCCACTCGCCGGGATATTTCTTTCTCCCACGCTGCTTCGGCATCCTCGTCAACAACGTCATCGAGGCTGTCAAGCAGAGAGCCGACCAGGGCAGCCCGGGCTTCTACGGGAAGGGCAAGCACTCTCTTCAATAGATCTGAAACATCCTCGCTCATGGATTCCATTGTATCCCTTTTGGCAATTCGAATGTAGTGCTGTCTCTTAAAGACTTCCGGCTGTCAAGTCAAGTGTAAGTGACCGCGCTCCTGTTGTATGCTGGGCTCTCCACAGAAATCAAGAACACGGGAGATCACCAGCATGCTGATTGAGCAGCAGATTGCTGAGCGGCAAGCGCGGGCGAAGAAGGCAGTAGCGAGCATCCTGAAGCGGCCGGCACAAGGAATCTACGGAGACTATCAGGTCAAATCGGCGAGCAAGAAGGTTTACCGCGTGGCCTTGCGCGGCGCCGGGCTGTTCGAGAACTACTGCTCCTGCCCGGATTTCGCCATTAACACGCTGGGGACATGCAAGCACATTGAGGCCGTGCTGCAGCGGCTGCGTCATCGCCATGGCCGCGCTCTCGAACGAGAGCAATTTGTGCGCGCCCGCGCTTCCATCTCACTGCACTATGGCGAAGAAGTTGGAATCCGGCTGCGGCTGCCGGGCTCGCCTTCCGCCGCGCTGAAATCCCTGGCCGAACGGTATTTCGATGCGCGCGGGTTGCTGCGATCTGAAGACTTCCGGCAGTTCGGCACGGTGCTCGAAGAGTTCAGAAAGGCGGACGATCAGGCGGTGATCTACAGCGACGTTCTGGATTACATCGAACGCCAGAACGAGGCCGTCCGCGGACTGGAACTGGAAGGCAAGCTGCTGGCCAAGATTCGCCGCGGGCAAGATCCGCTGGCCGGAATCCTCAAGACCAAGCTGCTTCCTTACCAGATTCGCGGCGCGCTGTTTGCCGCGTGCCGCGGACGGGTGATACTGGCGGACGATATGGGTCTGGGCAAGACCGTCCAGGCGCTGGCCGCGGCTGAATTGTTGCGCCGTCAAAACGGCATTCAACGGGTGCTGGTGATCGCCCCCGCTTCTGTGAAATATCAATGGAAAACGGAGATTGAAAAATTCACCGGACTCTCCGCCCAAGTGATCGACGGCTCCTATGTTCATCGCAGGCAGTTATACAAGGCCCCGGCATTCTTCAATCTCGCCAGCTATGAACTGGTGCGCAAAGACCTGGAACCGCTGCAGGCCATGGGCGCCGACCTGATCATCCTCGATGAGGCCCAGCGCATCCGCAACTGGGCGACGGCCACCGCCAAGACTGTAAAGCAGCTCAAGAGCCGCTACGCCTTCGTGCTTACCGGGACTCCGCTGGAGAACAAGCTGGAAGAACTTTTTTCAGTGGTGGAATTCATCGATGGACGGCGGCTCGGCCCGGCCTTTCGTTTTCTGCAGGAACACCGCGTGGAAGATGATCATAAGCGGATCACCGGTTATCGCGGCCTCGACCGCATTCACCATCAGCTCCAGCCCATCCTGCTGCGGCGCACGCGGCAAGAGGTCCTCAAGGAACTGCCGGAACGTACCGACCAGATATTCAAGGTCCCGTTGACCAAAGAACAAGCCGGCCCGTATGAGGAGCAGTACGAAATCGTGGCGCGCATCGTACACAAGTGGACCAGGCAGAGATGGCTCTCGGAGATCGACTTGCGGAGAATGACCTGCGCCCTGCAGAACATGCGCATGATCTGCAATTCCACGTTTCTCTATGACAAAGAGACCCATCATTCGCCCAAGCTGGAGGAGTTCCGGGAAATCATCCGCGAACTGGCGATTGAAGAGGGCCGCAAAGTCGTGGTCTTCAGCGAATACGAACGCATGACCTATCTGGCCGGCGAGGAGCTGCGCAAACTGGGGATCGGCTTCGTGTCGTTACACGGTGGCGTGCCGGCGCCCAAGCGCGGCGGACTGATGGAGAAGTTCAAGAGCGATGCCAAGTGCAAGGTGTTTCTTTCGACCGATGCCGGCGGCGTAGGGCTGAACCTGCAATCGGCTTCGGCAGTCATCAATTTCGAGCCGCCCTGGAACCCAGCGCGGCTGGAGCAGCGCATCGGTCGCGTCCATCGCCTGGGACAATTGCGGCCGGTGCAGGTGGTGCATCTGTTGACCACCGGCAGCATTGAGGAACGGATCTGGGAAATCATGCGCTTCAAGAAAGCGGTCTTTGCCGGGATCTTCGACTCACCCACGGACGAGGTCAGCTTCGCCGCGCTGGGCAAGAAGAGCGTCTTGCAAGCGGTCAAAGAGATCGTCATGGAACAGCCGGAACCAAAACCGGCAGGACTGCCGGTCTCACCTGCCGCAGCCGCCGCGTTGCCAGCCAAGCCCACCAATGGTCACGCTCAGCCCGATGGCTTAGAGAAAGCGGCCGCCGGACTGATCGAAGCCGGACTGAGTTTCATCGAGGCGCTAGCGGCGAAAGCGCCGCGTGAGCGTGCTGAAGCTCCGGCTGTGCCCCCAATGCAGCCCGGCGCCAGCCACCGGATTTCACAGGCGCTGTCAGCTCTGGTCTCGCGTGATGCACGAACGAACCAACCAGTGTTGTCGATCCCTTTGCCGGAATCGGTTACTGGCGAAAGGTTGACCAGGGCCATTGGCGGGTTGCTGGGAATGTTGCAGGGATGAGGTGGCCCGGCTATCGCACCAGTTGCCGTAGGTTCTCGATGTCAGTCATTTTGCCGGAACTATCCGACTTCAGAATGCTGACGCAGCCAAGCCTCTATGACGTTCTTGGCTACCCGACCGGTTGCATACAGAGCCATAAGCCACTCGTACGCTTCAACATCATTGAATGAAACTCGGTAGCCATTGCAAGCAAGAAAGACGATGGTGGCAGTGATTGCCGTCCGCTTATTCCCATCAAGGAAAGGATGGTTTTGCGAAAGGCTTTCAAATAAGGCTGCAGCTTCTTCGATCGCATCCGAATAGTAACCTGTTTGCGGACGGGCTACCGCTGCCTGCAACGCGCCCTGATCCCTGACTCCGCGAAGGCCGCCGTAAAGATCTACCATTCTTCCGTTGATTTCAATCACCTGCTCTATGGACAGGTAGACGCTCACTATTGTGCCAGCCGCCGAAGGAGTTCTGAATGCTCACGGATGAAGGTGTCCAGTGAGGATCGAAAGTTACTCTCAGGGATTCCTTTCGGCTGCTCCTGCAGGTAATCGATGAACTGCTCCACGGCTGCCGCCTGCTCTTGGGTCAGGACAGAAATTTTTTCAACCAGCTTTTGATTCTGCATCCGGAGTACTCCTTCACTCAGTTGAATCAGGGGCGGCCAGCCGTTTCAATTCTTCACCTGACACCTCGACGACTTTGCCGTCGCGTAAGATGTGGATGGCGCGACCATCCCGGATTGCCCGTTCAATCACCTTCCTTACGGCAACCTTCATCGCCATCTCGGCGCGCACTTGGAGGGGCAATTTGAGGATGTCGGTCCGATCAGGGTACGTGGCCATAGAGTTTGATCAAGGCATTGTATGCCTGAGATTTCATTATACTGACGCCACCCTGTCTTTTGTCGGCGATGATCACGGGCTGCTTGTCGGAGTTATCAAAGAGCGTCCAGGAATCCGCTAACGGCCCGTAGTGGACGAAGAAGTTCCTGATCGAGCGTTCAAAGCGGCGGCGAACGTCGGCCTCATGAACATGATGGCCGCCTTCCAGAACTCGGTCTCTGATTCGCTGCCGCTACCGACAACGATGTTATAGCATTTGAATTGGAGGGCGCATATTGGCGAGGCACATCGGCCTGGATTTTGGGACCACCAACAGCAGCCTGGCCATACGCGAAGATGATGGAGAGGTAAGGCTTGCCGTCTTTCCGTCTCCTTCGGGCCCCACGGAAAGCTTCAGGTCAATTCTTTATTTTCCACCGAAAGCATCGACACATCAGCCCGTGCGCCGCGCCTTGGCTGGGCCCCTGGCCGTCGCCCGCTACCTGGAAGATGATCCCAAGGGACGGCTGATTCAGTCGGTCAAGTCATTTGCCGCCAACCGCACCTTCACATCCACGGTCATTGCCGGAAGGCCATACACCTTTGCGAACCTGGTTTCCATCATCATCAAGGAACTGGTCACGGAAGCCGAACGGCAGCTTGGTGCGCTGGGCGATCGGGTCACGGTGGGCCGCCCTGTACATTTCGCCGGGGCTGAAAGCGCCGACGATGAGGCGTTTGGCATTGGCCGGCTGACCTCTGCCTTGCAGGCATGCGGATTCAAACATATTCAATTTGAATACGAGCCGGTAGGCGCCGCCTATTTCTATGAGAGTACGCTGGCCGGCGAAGAACTGGTGCTGGTCGCTGATTTCGGGGGTGGAACCAGCGACTTTTCCATCGTGCGGGTCGGTCCGGGGTCGCGTACACGATACAGTCCGGCGCAGAGGATCGTAGCCAACGCCGGGCTGCCCATCGCCGGCGACACGTTTGATGCGGCCATCATCCGCAACCTGGTGTCGCCTCACCTGGGGGCGGGAACGGATTACCGGTCCGTGGACAAGCTGCTGCCCGTGCCCGCATGGCTTTATCTGAATCTGGAAAGATGGCACTACCTGTCATTTCTCAAGGCCCCGGATACGATGCGGCTGCTGCGCTCATTGAAAGCGCAGGCGGTAGAGTCAGAGAAGATCGCGGCGCTCATCCATCTGGTGGACAATGACATGGGCTACCAGTTGCACCGGGCAGTCCAGGCGTTGAAGGTCGCCCTCTCGAGCGATGACCGGGCCCAGTTTGTTTTTGAAGACGGGGAGATCCGGATCAGCCAGCCGGTAAAGCGCTCGTCTTTTGAAAGCTGGATCGACCCGCATCTGCAAGCCATAGCGAAGACCGTGGACGACCTGCTGCAAACGAGCGGTGTTCCGGCTTCTGGAATCAACCGCGTTTTTCTGACGGGTGGATCGGCATTTGTGCCGGCGGTCAGAGAAATGTTTGCCTCCCGTTTTGGCGCGGGGAAATTACTGGGCGGCAGCGAATTCACCTCGGTAGCCAAGGGACTGGCGTTGCGGGCCGCGGAGGCACAGTAGCAAGCGGACTTTCCTTTTGACTTCTCAGCCAGTGTCTCCCTTCGCCGCTTTTGGTTAAAATATCTGGTGCGGCTTCTCACCAACATTGGCACGACCCTGGAAATGATCAAGTGGGAGCACTCGATTTTTGCTCTGCCATTTGCTCTGTGCGCCGCCATGCTGGCGGCCGGCGGCTGGCCTTCCGCACTGCAACTCTGCTGGATCATCGTGTGCATGGTCTCCGCGCGGTCTGCGGCCATGGCTTTTAACCGCCTGGCCGATGCCCAGATGGATGCCGCCAATCCGCGTACCGCCACCCGCGCCATTCCTGCCGGGGCGCTCTCCATGAAATTCGTGGCGCTCTTTGTGGCCACTGCCTCCGTTGTGTTTGTAATCGCCGCCGGCCAGCTCAACCGTCTGACCTTGTATCTTTCTCCAGTGGCGCTGGCCATCGTGTTGCTTTACTCCTTTACCAAGCGGTTTACTCGCTGGTCACACTTGGTTCTGGGATTCGCCCTGGGGGTTGCTCCGGCGGCCGCCTGGATCGCCGTGCGCGGCTCGCTCGACGCCCGGATACTTGTGCTCACCGCGGCTGTGACCTTCTGGGTGGGTGGATTCGATGTGCTGTACGCATGCCAGGACCTGGAATTCGACCGCCGGTACGGGCTGAACTCCATTCCCCAGGCGTATGGATTGCGCGCGGCGCTCGCGCTGGCGCGGGTGTTGCACGGGTTCATGCTGGCCCTGCTTCTGGTGCTGGTCGTGGTGTTCGGAATGGGAAAGATAGCGCTCGTGGGCGTTGCGGTCGTGGCCCTGCTGCTCGGCTACGAGCATTCGCTGGTTTCCAGCCGGGACCTGAGCAAACTCAACGCCGCGTTCTTCACCATGAACGGCGTCATCGCAGTGGTGTTCTTTGCATTTGTGGCCGCCGATCTGCTGGCCCGCCGATGATTTCACCGCGTCGCGGCCAAAAACCATACCACTGATCCCGCAAGGCGGGACAGATAGAAGCACTGATTAACACTGATGAATCGAAAGCAGAATCGCTTCCGCAAGATTTCTGGTCCCGAGCGTTCTTAGAGTAATGCTCTTGGAGTGACCGACCCGCACCCCAATGCCTACCATTGCGCGCCAACCCGCTTTCAAATACCGTGAAATGGCAATGTTCGGGAAGCTCTTATTCCGCCTCTGCTGGCTGGCCTGTTGTTGCGCTTTGCCGGCACTCCTCGGCTTTTCCGCTGCCGGCCAGTCCGCGTCCAGTGATGGTTCCAGTAAATACCGGCTGGAAGGCACGGTCGTCAATTCAGTCACCGGCGCTCCACTCTCGCGGGTGCTGGTCGAGATCATGGGGAACTCCCAGAGGGTGGCGCTCACCGGCGCCGATGGACGCTTTCAATTCAACGGGATGGCCGCCGGGCAGCAGGTGATTATGGCGCGCAAGCCCGGTTTCTTCGGTTCCCGCGATGAATCACGGCGCAATGGCAGTTTTCTCACCGTGGAACTCGGCGCCCAGACCGCCCCGCTTACCATCAAACTGGCACCCGAAAGTGTAATCTCCGGTCACGTAGAGAATGCCGAAGGCGAGCCTCTGGAAAACGCGCTGGTGCGCGTCCTAACGCCGTTGATGAAACAGGGGCGCAGACAATGGGTGCCTGTGTCGCAGTCGGTCACCGATGAAGACGGAAATTTCCGCATCGCCAATCTCTTTGCGAGCCGCTTTCAAGTGGAGGTACAGCCCAATCGCGCCCGTGGCATGTTGAAAGAAGGTTATCCGGCGGTGATGTACTATCCCGAAGTGTATGACATGGCTTCGGCCACGCCCATTCAACTGGCGCATGGCCAGCAGGTTGACTTGCAGTTTCCCGTAAAGCGGGAGCCGGTTTTTAAACTCTCAGGCACGGTCAGCGGCCAGGGCCCGGCGGAAGACGTGAGCGTGCGGGTCAAGACCCGGTCCGGGGAAGATGTTCTTCTGGCGCGCACCACCAGCCGCCAGCCCGGCGAATTTGAAATCTCCGGGATTCCCACGGGCCCTTATGTGCTCGAAGCCCGGGTGCGGCGCTCCGCCAGCGTCATTCTATATGGCGAGCTGCCGGTCAACGTTGCCGGCGACCGCTCTGACTTGCGCCTAACTTTGCGGACGCTCCTGCCGGTGCCCATCTCGGTGCGGATGGAATCGGTTCTGCCCTCAACTCAAGGGCAACCCGATGCCGCAACCATCGCGCGTTCCGTGCGCATCCAGCTTCATTCCACCGACTCGGCGTTTCGTGACAACCAGTCATTGCTGTTAGAGACTCACGAAGGCCAACCGGCGCTGGCGGTATGGGAGCTGCTGCCCGGAAGCTACACCGTGCAGGTCAGCGCCTGGGGCCGATGGTATGTGCAGTCGGCGCGCTCCGGCAGCACCAATCTTCTGCGTGACCTGCTGGTCGTGCCCCGGAATGCCGGCGTGGAGCCGATTGAACTCGTGCTTCGCGATGACGGCGGCGCCATTACCGGAACAGTGCGGGCGGAAAAGCCCGGCCCCGCCACTGTGCTGGTGACGCCGGAATTTGCCCCCGCCCAGCCGCCCCAGATCGTGCCCACGGACCGCAACGGTCATTTTGCCGTGGAGCATCTGGCCCCTGGCAACTACCAGGTGTTGGCTTTCGATGCACTCGGCCAGATCGAGTATTCGAACCCGCAGATATTGCGCCAATATGATTCCAGGGCGGTGCGCGTCAGCGTCGCGGCCGGCGCCAACGCCGATGTTACCGTCAATCTCATCCAGGTGGGTGAGTGAATGCCGGCCTTCCCGGCTACTACCGTGCGCTGCGCGTTTCTCACGCTTGCCGTTTTCCTGCTTGCCATCTTCGTGGTCTTGCCTTCTTTGGCCCTTCAGCAGGGCCCTGCGCCGCCACCGGCAGCCTGGAAGATCAGTGGAATTCTGATCGACGACACCAGCGGTGCGCCCGTGGCGCGCGGGCGGATACAGATCTCTCCAGTGGGCGGCCGCCAAGATTTGCGGATACAGGATGCGCGGACCATGGTTGCAGGTGACGACGGACGGTTCCTCTTTGAGAATGTGGCGGCGGGAAGGTACTCCCTCTCCGCTGAGCATCGCGGTTATGTCAACCAGAGCTACGAGCAGCATGACCAGTACTCGACTTCGATTGTGACCGGCCCCGGCCTCGAAACCGGGGAGATCGTGTTCCGCATCCGGCCAGGGGCCGCCATCACCGGCAAGGTGAGCGACGAGTATGGCGAACCAGTTCGCGATGCGCGCGTCATGCTGTTCCAGGCGGGGCTGCAGGCGGGCCGCCGGTCTACATTTCAGAGGGGCACGGCCAATACGAATGATCTGGGCATGTATCACTTCAATCACTTGCCCGCCGGCCGGTACTTTATCGCGGTAGTGGCAGCGCCCTGGTATGCGCGCCACGCTTTTTCCGACGAAAGCGGCGCGGCCGGCGCAGAGGAACAAGGCGTATCCATTAACAACCGCAGCGCGCTGCCGGAAACGGGACTGGCGCTCGATGTTGCCTACCCGATAACGTTCTATCCATCGGCCACCAACTCGGATGGAGCAGCGCCGGTGAAACTGTCCGCAGGCGACCGCTTTGTAGCTGACGTTTCCATGCACTCCGTGGCGGCGCTGCATCTGCGCGTGCCCGTCAGCGGTGTAGAGAACGAAGACTCAAGCTCGGTGACCGTCCACCAGGTGCTCTTTGATTCGGTCCCGGTGCCGGTCCACACCGAGGTCCGCAAGGTAGGCGTAGGTTCGGTGGCCATCGGCGGAGTCCCCCCTGGCCAATATATTATTGACGTCAATACATGGAACGAATCACGGCCATCCTCGTCGGTCACGCTTGCGATTGAGGCCCATGGAGATGGCCAGTCGGTTTCCGGAGGCGATCACGCCCTCGTGCATGTAAGTGGCGTGGTGAAGATGGAAAACCCCGCCACCGGCATTCCGCGGGGTTCGGTGCAACTACAAAGCCGGAAGGCTGCCAGCAGCTATGCCGCCCAGGTTTCAACGAAAGGCGAATTTGAATTCCGGCAGCCGGTTCCCGCCGGTGATTACGGCCTTACCTTCTTCGGCGGACGTGGCTTCAACGTGAAGCAGGTCACAGCCAACGTCAAGGTCAAGGGTGAAACAGTCCAGATCAGCGGCAAAGCGCCGGTAAAGCTGACGGTGGAACTTACGGATGCGCTGGGACGCATCGATGGCGTGGCAATGCACGGCGGCAGACCTCTGGCTGCGGCCATGGTCGTGCTGGTTCCTGAGGACCCAGCCAACAACCCAGGAAAATTTCACCGTGACCAGACCGACAGTGACGGCACGTTCACGCTGACTTCCATCCTGCCGGGCCAGTACACGGTGCTGGCCATTGCGAACGGATGGGAACTGGAATGGGCCAACCCCGAAGCACTCAAGCCGTTTCTGGCGAAAGGCGAGGCCGTGCAAGTGGAAGCGCGCGGGAAATACACGATACGGCTGGAAGCACAGTAGACTCCAATCAAAAGCATCCACCGCAAAGGACGCTAAGGGCGCAAAGGGAAAATACAAGATCACAGCGTGACATAGCCACAACCAAAACCTTTGAAACACAGAGGAACAGAGGGAGCAGAGGATTTTGGGGGTTGTGAGGTGGGCCCAGAAATCGTTGCGGCCGAGAAGATTTTGATGGATAGTAATACAGAAGGTTCCGATGTTCCGGTCCAACTGCGCAGCCTCATTTTTCTCTACGATCTATTTCTCTCTACGATCTATTGCGAAGACGACGGCCCGGGAAGCAAACCCGTGGCCTCTCTTCCCTGCGGTACGATTTCTTGTTCTTCCTTTGCGCCCATTGTGTCCTTTGCGGTGGAACGCTTTTTGGCATGTGTCCAGATAGCTTCCAGCCACCCCTTTCCATTATGATGATGTGTTATGGCTACCGAGCTTTCCACTTTGCCCCGGCACGGGTTTCAGACCAGCGATGCGCGGCTGTCTCCCATCGCCGAAAGAGTTTTTGCCCGTGAGCGGCTGACGCTTGACGATGCCGTTACCCTCTATCGCTCGTTCGACATTCTGGCGATTGGCTGGCTGGCCAACCACGTCCGCGAGCGGATGCACGGCGACCGTACTTACTTCAACGTGAACCGCCACATCAATCCGACCAACGTATGCGTGGCGGCCTGCCGGCTGTGCGCCTTCGGACGCAGGAAAGACGCTCCCGGCGCATACACCATGGCCCTCGATGAGGCATTTGAGACGGCCGCTTCCGGATATAGCGAGGCGGTGACCGAGTTCCATATCGTCGGCGGGCTTCATCCCGATCTGCCCTTCCAGTATTACCTTGACCTGATTTCGGGTCTCAAGCAGCGCTTCCCACAGGTCCATGTGAAGGCCCTGACCATGGTCGAGATAGCGTTTCTGGCCAAGCGCGGCAAGCTCACCATCGCGGAAACCCTGCAGCAGTTGAAGAACTCGGGCCTTGATTCCCTGCCCGGCGGCGGAGCGGAGATTTTCAATGAGCGCGTGCGCCGCGTGATCTGCGACCACAAGATCGATGGCGAGGAATGGCTGGAGACCGCCCGCACGGCCCACAAGATTGGCCTGAAATCCAATGCCACCATGCTCTACGGCCACGTGGAAAATGAAGAAGACCGCGCCGATCACCTGCTCCGCCTGCGCAACCTGCAGGATGAAACCCGCGGATTTCAGACGTTTATCCCGCTGGCGTTTCATCCCGCCAACACCGCCTTGCAGCATCTCTTTCCCACCACCGGCATGACCGACCTGAAGCAAATCGCTATCAGCCGTCTGGTGCTCGACAACTTCCCGCACATCAAAGCCTATTGGCAGATGATGTCCGCCAAGATCGCCCAGATTTGCCTGCGCTTCGGCGCCGACGATATCGACGGCACGGTCATCGAAGAAAAGATCTATCACGATGCCGGCGCCACCACCCCCCAGGGCATGAGGCGCAACGACCTGATGCGCCTGATCACCGAAGCCGGACGCGAACCCGTCGAACGCGACACTATGTACCGGCCGGTCACGAGAACGGAAACGTCTTTTTCCATCTCTGTGTAGCGGACAGAGCCGGGCGATTGCGGCGGCATCTCGCTATGTTTTAAGGGTTGGTTTCTTTCCCGTAACTCCGTGGCGGGCCCTTGGTTCCTGCCACACGAGCCGGCCGTCCACGATAGTCGCGATTACCTGGCCCTGCATCGGCCATCCATCAAAAGGCGAGTTCTTTGATTTGGAAAGCGATTCGGCGGCCTTGTAGGTCCACTTCTTTGCCGGATCAAAGATCGTGACATCGGCATGAGAGCCGGGAAGCAGTGTCCCTCGGCCTTCAAGGTGCATGATCTTCGCCGGGGCCGCGGTCAGAAGCTCGATCAGACGCTTCAGCGGCATCCGGTGTTTCACGTGCAGCACCGGGATGCATAGTCCGAGGGCGCTTTCGAGACCGGTGATGCCGAACGGGGCGTGGTCGAATTCCACATTCTTCTCATGATGGGCATGCGGGGCGTGGTCGGTGGCGATGCAATCGACCGAGCCATCGAGCAGGCCGGCCAGCAAGGCATCGCGGTCTGCCGCCGGGCGCAGCGGCGGATTCATCTTGAAGTTGGTGTTGTATTCTCCGATATCTTCATCGATCAGCACGAAGTGATGGGGCGTGACTTCACAGGTCACATGCGTTCCTTCGCGCCGCGCCTTGGCCACGGCATGCAGGGCCGCGCCGGTGGAGAGATGGGCAACGTGTAAGTGTCCGCCAGTTTCTTTGGCCAAGCGGATGTCGCGCTCGACAATGGAAGATTCGGCCTCGGCGGGCCAGCCGCGCAGTCCCATGCGGAAGGCATAGGGACCGGCGTGCATGGCGGCGTCCACGGTCATGCGTGTGTCTTCGGCGTGCTGGACTACGGGAAGGTTGAGCCGCGCAGCGGCCGCCAGGGCGTGGTGCATGATCTCGTCGCCGAGAATAGGTTTGCCGTCATCGGTGACCGCCACCGCCCCGGCGCGTTTCAGCGTAACAAAGTTGGTGAGCTTCTCGCCCTTGCTGGCCATGGTGGCGGCGGCGATCGGGAAGACATTGACGCTGGCCTGACGTTCAGGGTCCTGCATCCAGCGGGTGATGGCGGGCGTGTCGTTGATCGGATTGGTATTGGGCATGGCGCAGACGGAGGTGAATCCGCCGGCCGCAGCCGCCATGGTTCCAGAAGCAATGGTTTCCTTGTGGGCCTGGCCCGGTTCGCGCAGATGCACATGAATGTCGATGAACCCAGGCGTCACCACCAGGCCGCGGGCATCGAAGGATTCCCCGGCCCGGCCGGCAAGCTTCCCAGGCGCCGCAATTTCAGCCACCCGTCCGTCTTTCAGAAGCAGGTCATGCGGCCCATCGATGTTCTGCGATGGATCGATGAGGCGGCCGCCGTGAATGAGAACAGAATCAGACATTCTCGTTGCTCCCGCAAAGGCCACTCGCCGCTGATTTGCGCTGATTTGCGCTGATTTTTTTTCTTTCATTGCCAAAGACCAGGCGGCGGACCTGCGATCTTGGACCAAAGTTGAGAAGCAAGCCAATCTCAACTTCGGTGGCGCGCAGATAATGGAGTAGCTGGGCTTCGTGGGCTGAATCAGTACCGATAATCTTGTCAGTAAGGTCGAAATGCATATACTCGCTACGGATTCGAGCACCAGCCGGATTTTCTAAGTTCATAAAAGCCTCCAGCCTAAGTACGTTCAAAGTTCAATTTCTTGCAAAGTAACCTCAAGAAAATCAGCGTTCATCAGCGTAAATCAGCGGCGATTCCCTAGGCCACCCCGGTACAGATAGCCAGCACCGCCATCCGCACGAACACGCCGTTGTGTACCTGTTCTTCGATCGCCGCTTGCGGCGATTCCGCCAGTTCGCTCTGGATTTCCATGCCCCGCACCATGGGTCCGGGATGCATCACGATCGCGTCTTTCTTTGCCAGCTTAAGCAGTTCGGCGGTCAACTGGTAGTGCGCGATGTATTTCTGGGTATCGATGTTGAGCCCCACTAGGCGTTCCTTCTGCACGCGCAGCATCATCACCACATCGGCCTTCTGGACCGCTTCCTCTAGATGGCGCGTAAGTCTCAATCCGGGCGCCAGGGTGAGCGCGACTTCCGGAAGAAACTCGGAGGGGCCGCACAAGGTCACATCGGCGCCGAATTTTGACAACAGGTGAATGTTCGAGCGCGCCACCCGGCTGTGCTGGATGTCGCCGATCATGGCCACCTTCAGGCCTTTCAGCGTTTTCTTATGACGCAGGATGGTGTAGGCGTCCAGCAGTCCCTGCGAAGGATGTTCATGCATGCCGTCTCCGGCGTTGATAATGGGGACCCTCAGGTTGCGGGCCAGCACGTTCGGCGCGCCCGAACTCGGATGACGCATAACGATACAGTCGGCGCCCAGTGCCTGCAAGGTCTTGCCCGTATCCACCAGCGATTCGCCTTTCTCAATGCTGGAGGCAGCGGCGCTAATGACCGTGGTATGCGTACCCAGTTGCTTGGCGGCAAATTCGAAGGACACGCGGGTGCGCGTGGAAGCCTCGTAGAACAGCAGGGCGATGCGCTTGCCCGCCAGCAACGGCCCAGGCCGCTTGGCCTGCATCTTCCGCGCCAGCGCAAAAATCGAAGTGATCTCGGCGGGGCTGAGGTGTTCGAGTGCCAGCAGAGAGCGGGGGCGGGCCATACCGGCTACGATACACGCTCCACCAGCACCACTTGTTCTTCCTTGTCGATCTCGCTGAGCCGGACTTCGATGATTTCGCTATCGGTAGTCTGCACCGTGCGTCCTACGAAGGCGGCTTCGATGGGCAGCTCACGATGGCCGCGGTCGATCAGGACGCAGAGCTGCACGCGGCGCGGGCGTCCGTGGTCGAAGAGCGCGTCCATGGCGGCGCGGGTGGTGCGGCCGGTATAGAGCACGTCATCGACCATAATGACGTTCTTGTTGGCGATTTCCGCGCCCAGGGAACTGGTCTTCTGAATCACCGGGGTCGCGCCCACGGTGGAAAGATCGTCACGGTAGAGTGTGATGTCCAGCGTTCCTGTGGGAATCGGTTTCTTCTCCACCTGCTCGATCAGCTTGCCCAGGCGCGCGGCCAGAGGCACGCCGCGGCGTTTGATGCCGATCAACACCAAGTCTTCAACGCCGTTGTTCTTTTCTACGATCTCGTGGGCGAGCCGCACCAGTGTGCGGTCGATTTCCGAGGGCGACATGATCCGGCCCTTCTCAACCAAGTTAGGCATACGAGGTGAACCTGCGGTTTCCATGAGTGTTGGAATGATAGCCGATTGGCTGGGAATGGGACAAATAGGAATTTAACGGCGGTTGCGGTTTCCTGAAAAAGCGGCGGTCAGAGTCCCGGTAACGGTGGCCAGGCCGACAAACACAGCCAGCACCACCACCATGCCCAGCACGAAGAAAAAGATGATGCCGGGCGGCGTTACGATCCAATTGGCCATTTGCTGAAAACTGGGATCAGGGTTTCTTGCCAGTTCTTCCTGCAGACTCTTGATGTTCTGACGCATTTCGGCGCTGTTCATTGCTGCCCGCATGCCGGCAAAGACCAGAAAAAACACAAAGCTTAACAGACCGGTGCAGGCCCCCAGCCACGCGCCTTGGGAAGGAGTCATGTGCAAGCTGTGCTCTTTGCGGTAGCGGGCAACGGCCAGAATGACAGCCGCAGGCAGCAGCGCCAATCCCACAGCCGGCGGAACCGCGCTGAACGTGCCTGAGAGAAAAGCCAGCGGCAGGGCAATGCGCAGAAAGGCCCTCCAGTCGATGGAGCGCCACGTCCCTGAAGCGACACTAAAAGCGGCATCCTGCGGGACTACAGCCGTTTCCTCGGCCGCTTCCTCGACCAATTCCGGTTCGACCTCCGGCGGCGGTTCGGGCGCGACAACGCGAATCTGGGGCGCCCCGCAGGATGAGCAGAAGGCCGTCCCTAGCTCCAACGGATTCGCGCATCGGTGACACAGGTTAAGCACCATTTCAAGTTACAGCAGCAGGGGAGGGGGGAGCAAACGGGAAACGAACGGTGAATCGCAATCGCAAAGTTCCCTTACCCACCGATGCCCCGATGTCTCGATTTTCCGATGTCCCGATCTGGCAACGACCTGTCCCTCACCGCGGGGTCTCTCTGAATCCCGTTGTCCCCTGATCCCAAGGTCTTCCGATCGCCAGATCACTGGATCAACCGATCACCAGATTCCTTCCCCGTCTACTGCGCTGCCTTCTGTATCCCGGTTCCCTGCTTCGCGAACCCCGGAATGGTCACCGGCAGATGTCCTTGAATCGGTATTTCACCGAACAGGGCGCGCACCGCGGCAAGCTCTGAGACCGTGACGTGGGAATACGCACAGACATAATTTTCGATCTGTGGATAATCGGCCGCGATATAGGGCGAACCGAAGGCCACAACCACCGTCTTATCGTGGGCTTTCTCCAGCAGCGCTTGCAGCACCGCCGAAGGGGTCCCCGCCAGGGCCACGCTGTTGACCGCATCCGTCCCGTTATTCTTCACCGCTTTCCCGGCGGTGGGGATGATATAGACGGCGGCGATGACTTGTGCGGCCTCGGTCACCGCCCTATCGACCTCACCTGCCATGCCGCCGGCAATCCGTGGATCGACCAGCAGGACCTTTACATCCGGCACACGCGAGCGCAACGCGCGTTCCAACTGGCGTCCATTTTCCATGCGAACGTCGTCAGTGAAGATGACGCACAGCAGCCCGCTTTCCGGCCGCTCTTTTTCCGGACGATCTATTGGTCCATACGCAGGCGCAGCCCCGGAAGTTCTGCGGTTCCGCTGAATTTTAAGAGGCAGCAGGTGGCCATTCTCACGGACCAGGGTAATCGACGACTCAGCCACCTTCTGCGCCAGCTCTGCGCTCTGCGGACGGGCAATCACCGTAGCCATGGTCCCCAGGTCGACCAGTGTGGCTTTGTTAAGGCCGGTCATGGCCTTGGCCCGCAGAATCCTCAGCACCGATTCATCAATGCGCGTCTCAGAAATCTCGCCCGAGTGGACGGCCCGAAGCACTCCGTCATAGGCGCCTTCGAGATCTGAAGGCAGAAGCAGCATGTCATTACCGGCGCGGACCGCATCCACCGCCGCCCGCCCTGCGGCGGCTGCGCCGCCTTCAGGATAAAGCCGGGTGAGGGCCCCCATTTCCATAGCATCGGTGGCCACAATGCCTTTGAATCCCATCTCTTTGCGGAGCAGGCCAGTGACCACCGCTGAAGACGTAGTGGCGACCTTCTTGGGGTTGGGCTCCAGCGCCGGGACGCTGACGTGCGCCGTCATGATGGAATCGACTCCGGCACTGATGGCGGCGCGAAACGGAGCAAGATCCACTTGCTCAATCTGTTCTCGGCTGCGGTTGACCACAGCCACACCCAGGTGAGAGTCGGTGCCCGTATCCCCATGGCCGGGGAAGTGCTTGACCGTGGTCAGCATCCCGGCCTGTTTTGCGCCTTCGATATAGGCGCTCAACAGCATGCTCACCTGCTCCGGATCTTCCCCAAACGAACGCGTATTGATGATAGGGTTGGCAGGGTTGGAATTCACGTCAGCCACGGGAAAGAAGTTCCACTCCACGCCCACCGCCCGCGATTCCTCGGCCACGATGCGTCCGAACTGCTCGGCCAGACTGGCTTTACCGGCCGCCCCAAACGCCATGGCGTGGGGGAAAACCGTGACTCCGTTAAGGCGCATCGAAACCCCACGCTCGAAATCGGCAGCCACAATCAGCGGATACTTCGAGGCCCGCTGCAACGAATTTGCCAGCATGGCCGCCTCATACGGCTCGCTCTTAATAAGCAGGGGGCCATCCACGGGAACAGTCATCAGCACCGAGCCCAGATGGAAACGTGCAATCTGGCCGCGCAGCCGCACGTAGTCGGGGTTTTCTACGTTCATGAATTCCATGAACACCCGGACCATGAACATCTGCCCGATTTTCTCTTCGAGCGACATCCGCTTCAACGTGCGTTGCGCCCAGCGCTCGCCTTCGTGGTCAAGACGCACCGGCGCAGGATGCTGATAACCGCCCGCCAGCAAAGAGTTGTTGAGTGCGAGTATCAGGACGCAGACCAGAAGGAAATTTTTCCGCATAGCGGAAAGATAGCAGAATTGGGCAATTGGGTAATTGAGTAAGTTGGTAATTGGGTAATTTGGTAATTGCTGTCACCCCTGACTCAATTACCCACTTACCAAATCACGCAATTACCAAATCACGCAATCACCAAATCCCTTCATTTGCTCTGTCCAGTCTCCGGCTCTTCCGGTGACATGCCCGAGAGCCGTTTGAGGATGTCCTGTTCCTGGCCTGAGAAAGTGCTGTGGAAGCGGTCGGACTGGAAGACTCCTTCACGGCCCTCGGGCGTCATCTGCCGCAGTGCGCGCAGGGCCTTGTGGACCATGAGCTGGCGGCCTTCAGGAAGGCCCTTCAATTCCTGGTTGGACTGCCGCAACTGCTCGCGCTGCTGCGGTGAGAGGGTCTCGAGGAATTCCCAGCGCTTCAAGGCGCGTTCCCGCTGCTGCGGCGGCAGGCTATTGAACTTGCGCAGGTGGTCTTTGACTTCGGCCTGGCGGTCGGGGGGCAGCTTTTTGAAGTCCGGGTCGTTTGCCAGGGCCTTTTCCTGCTGCTCAGGAGTGAGATTGTGGTGGGCCCTGACCCAGTCCCCGGTGCGATGGCCCTTTCCGGCGGGCGGAGGGTTTTTCTGTCCTTGGGCCTTCGGGACGTGCGGGGCCTTGGCCTGCGCGGCGGCAGGGGTGGCCGCCGTGAGGCTGAGCAGACTCGATACAACGATTACCCCGAAAATTCTGGCCCCGGTCATTTCAACTAAATCTCCGAATCAGAAACATCATCGGAAGGCCCACCGCTCAGTTCGTCAAGCAAGTCGGTACTCACCAGCAGATCGTGGTTCTTGCCCAGCGAGTCGAGATCGCTCACAGCCGAGCCGGTGGCCGGCGGCCCGCTGCGGATGGCATAGCGCAACAGGGGAATCGAAACCCCACCGACGATCAGCACCGCGGCCAGAGAAACGGCCATGGCCGGACGGCTCAGCCAGGCGAACCATCTCTGGGGTTTGGCCCGCTCTTCCCTGATATGGGCCTGCAGGCGGGTCAGAAAGTATGGAGATGGTTCCGGGGCCTCCCATGCGTCCATGAGGGCCATGGTGCCGCGCAGGGACTCCAATTCCTGGGCGCAGGCCGGACATTCCTTTACGTGGGCGGCCAGCGCCGGGGCGGCCGGGCCCTCGCCGAGCAACTCGATCAGGTTTTCTTTAACGTCGTGGCAATTCATACAAAATCCTTTAATCGATCGCGCAACGTTTCATAAGCGCGAAATAACAGAGACTTGGTGGCGGACTCACTCAACTTCAATATGGCGGCAATCTCGCGATAATCCATGCCGTCATACTTGTGCATCAATACCGCGGCCTGCTGCTTTTCCGGAAGGTCGAGCACGTGCTTCTTAATGGCCGCCAGCCGCTCCAGTTGCAGCAGCCGCTGTTCGGCGTTGAGGGAAACGTCGGCCACATCGAGCGTGGTTCCGGTTTCGTCATCAGGTTCATCCAGGCTTACTACTTTTCCGCTACGCTCCACCTTGTGGTCGCGGGCATGGTTCACGGCCAGATTGGTGGCGATGCGGTAGAGCCAGGTGGTGAACTTGGCTTCCGCCGCATAGTTCTTGCGCGAACGGTACACGCGCAGGAAAACTTCCTGGGCCAGCTCTTCCGCCAGCGCCTGGTTGCGGCACATGCGGAACATGAAGGCGATCATCGGGCGATGAAACTTGACCGCCAGATACTCGAATGCGCCCGCATCGTCGCTGCCCGCGCGCAGCATGACCTCGGCGTCACTGAGCGACTCGTAGAGCGCCGTGCCTGCTGCCATGTTCGGAATGGCCCGTCCTTCACCGGTGACCGTTGGCATCAACCACTCTGGCTTTAAGGCTACGCTGCTCACACTCTCTTCAACCCGTTGACCCGCAAAAAGTTGCGTCCAAAAGCGGGGGGCCGGCGAAGCCTGCCTTTCAGCGAAAGTGTATCCAAATCGGCGCGGCTTGTGTAGACCTGAAATGCTAAAAGGGGCCGGCGGCTTTCAGAGTCAGGGCATCTGCTAAAATAAATTGTCCTGATGACGGTACCGGGCATGGGCGCTTAACTCAGCGGTAGAGTGCCACCTTCACACGGTGGAAGTCATAGGTTCGAATCCTATAGCGCCCACCATTACTGGGAGTGGTCCTGCGGCCAAAAAGCGGCCTCAGGATTTCGGCTGGCGGCTCGGACGCCGCCAAAGCGCCTCAAGTTCGAATCCTATAGCGCCCACCATTATTGGGAAAACCAAGGCCTTCCACCGCAAAGGTCGCAACGGACGCGAAGGAAACGCAGGGTGCATTCTTGGGCCAAGGAGCCTCCCCGGCGCCGATTTCGTCTTTCTTTGTGTTCCTTTGCGACCGTAGCGTCCTTTGCGGTGAAAGGTCTTGATCTTCCCAAATTCCACGATCATCCACAAATACCAAGTACCGATTACCAACTACCAGTTCCAAAAGGGGCAAGACCCAGTCAGATGCGTTCTTCCGGAAATGGAAGTCTCAGTACGAAGGTAAGCGGAATTACTCACTTTTTACTTGCACGGCAAGTCATTCGTGGTAACATCGCAGGGTCATCAATCGCCGCGCATCCTGTGCGGGACTCCGGCGCGAACTGAGGCGCTGACAGTGAGAGAAGATTCACAGGAAGATAAAATCAACCGGCATCAGCCGCGACCAGGCTGCAATTAAGCTGCATTTTCAAAAAGCTTGTAAATACTACATGGTTCCCCTGCATGGGAATTTCTGCGCAGGCGACCATATAAATCGCAGGTACACAGATGAACGAAGGAATGAATCAGCCGCAGAACCCTTCCCGCGGGAAGCCGCGCCGCCGCAGGCGCAATTTTGGCAGCCAGTCCCAAGGCGCACAGAATGGACAAACTGGTCAGCAAGGCCAGCCCCGTTCGGGCGGCCAGGGACGCAACAACCGCAATAACCGGAATAATCGCGGCCCGCGCCGGACGACGGTCTTTGTGGGGCCCATGGACCACAGCTATCGCAACCAGGGCAACGGCAATGGCGCCGGTTCCATCCAGGGGCGCTATAGGACCGGACAAGGCGCCGAGCTGCAACCCCTATCGGCCAAGGAAGATGGCGGGGCCAAGATCTTTGCTTTTGTTGACGACCTGTTTTTCCTGGCCAAGATCCAGGAAGTGGGGCGCAAGCTGAATGTGAAAGTGGATTTCGTCAAGAGCGAAAAAGACATTCTGGCCTGGGCGCTGGAGAATCCGGAAGAGAAGCCGTCCCTGATCATCGTTGACCTGAACAGCAATAGCATTAAACCCCTCTCCATCATCACCAAGCTGAAATCCAAATTCAAAAAAGGGACTTCGGTCCTGGGGTTCGTGTCCCATGTGCAGGGCGACCTGAAGCTCAAGGCCCAGGAAGCCGGATGCGATGCAGTCATGCCGCGCTCAGCCTTCTCCCAGAACCTGCCCAACCTGCTGCGCCGCCACGCGACCGCCGATGACGTCGAGGATGACTTCAATAAAGCCTGAAGGAATTTGGTAATTGGGTAAGTTGGTAATTGGGTAATTGAATTTCAGTGCCGAATGCCAAGACCAAGTGCCCACTACCAAATACCAATTACCCCAATTACCCAATCACCAACTTACACAATTACCAAATCTACCCTGGTGGCCAGCCCAACGCCCTTCCACCCAGCAGATGCAGATGCAGGTGGAACACCGATTGACCTGCGCCTGGGCCTACGTTGTAGACCGTGCGGTATCCGTGCTCGATGCCCCGCTTCCGGGCAATTTCCGCTGCTGCTAACTGGCATCGCCCGAGCAGTTCAGCGTCTGCTTCCCCAGCTTCCTTGAGCCCCACGATGTGCTTCTTCGGAATCACCAGCACATGCGTGGGCGCCTGCGGATTGATATCTTCGAACGCAAAAGTATGCTCGTCTTCGTAGACCTTCTTCGCAGGGACCTTGCCCGCCAGGATTTTGCAAAAGAGACAGTCAGTCATAAGCTAGTCCATCCGCAGCAAATACATGCCGGCATCCGTGTGGGTCTCCTGCATCACCGATTCGGCGCGATGTTTATCGTCATCCGCCACCCGCACGCGCAGCCATACTTCCTGAATCGGGCTGGTGAACTGCAAGACCTTGGCGGTGTGGTAGCGGCGGGAGAGCCGGTCTTTTAATTTCACGGCTTCGGCGGCTTCCTTGAATGGGCCGATTTGTACCGACCACTTGCCGCCCGTGAGAATCGGCGATGGAGACTTCAACACATCGATTCTTACCAGGGCCGTGCCCCGGCGGTAGACATCCAGCTTCTGGGCCGCCGCCCGGGAGAGGTCGATGATGCGGTCACCGACAAAGGGCCCACGGTCGGTGATGCGCAGCAGCACCGATTCTCCGGTTTTGACGTTGGTGACCTGGGCGATGGAATTCAAGGGCAGTGTGCGATGGGCGGCGGTCATGCCGTCCATATCGTAGACCTCGCCATTGGAAGAACGCCGGTTATTGTAATGCGGCCCATACCAACTGGCCCAGCCGGTTTCGCTGTAGAGCACCTTGGCGTGGGCGGAATCCACGATTTCCGGCTCTTGCGGTGTCGTGGCTGCCGCCGGAGGCGCAGAGGGATTGGTTCCAATGGCCGGAGCGGGCGGCGGCAGGCTCCCCTGCGCGGGCTGTTTGTGCGCGGCACATCCGCTCGCCAAGGCCAGGGCCAGCAGGCCAATGACTATTTTGCGCCGTGCTTCTCCATGTATTCCGCCAGACGCGAAAGCTTCTCGGCCGCAATGCGCAGGGCCTTGCTGGAGTTGCCGCGGATCGCCGGAACCACTTCGTCGTTCAGGTAGGCGATGACTTTCTCGCTCTCCTGCTCGACCGCGCGTGACGCCTGATCGATGCCCCGGTCGATCTTGCTGCCCAGGTCCTCGAATCTCGTCCTGGACTTCGAATCGTCTTGGGAAGTCATGTTGTATCCTCATTTTGGTAAAGGCGAAGCCAGAGTCTTGATTATGAGGCGGCCGGCCGCGCGGGTCAATGCCGGCTGCACAGACGTGTACTTAGGAAGATACGAGGGGGGCGTCGCCACGGCACAACTCTGCCAAGTGCATACAAGCCCTTGCAATCCAAGGAGATTACCTGATGACGGGAGTTAATTGCGGAATCTTGCGCCAAACACCGGACGGGTCTCAGGCCAGTTACTCAGTACGCGCCGCACGACTTCGGCCAGACGCGTGCTCGTTTGAAGCATGGGAGAACCCATGGTTTGAAAGGTGATTTCCACCTTGGTGGCGACTTCCAGCATTTGGTCCGATGAGAAAAGAACCCCCGACTCACTGAGGTTCAAAGTCTCCCCTGGCATCCATTTTTCTTCGCCTTCGACGCGATAGCGCAAAGGCAGATGGAGAGCGTAACGCACCGCCCGCTCAATCCACTTTTTGGTTTCGGCAGCATCCGATGACATCATTAACGTTCTATCCATGAACTCTCCGCATGCGCCTGGGATTCATTTCTCTCTGAGCGAGGGCAAGAAATAATTCCTAAGCGTATGAGTTGATTGCTAGGGAGCAGCAAATCTATGTGCCGTAAAGTTTGCGGTGTAGGCATTGATCTGTCAAGAGCAAACCGCTCCGCTTTCAAGTTTCACCACAGGTTTTTCATTAAGGATTGTTAAGAATCGCTTGGTCATGCACCATTTGCAGTGCGCGGGCAGCGCCAGTCGTGGATCCTTGCTCGGAACCAGTGGTGGGAAACGACTCATCAATCACCAATTGAAACCTGGTTCTCTGCGTGCCTCCGCGTCTTCTGCGGTTCAGTTTTTTTGTTTTTCCTTTGCGTCCTTCGCGTACTTCGCGGTGGAATGCCTTGGTTGTGGCTGAGGAGGCCGCAACGCCGTGGCGGGCTTTTCCTGATGTTAGAATTAAAATCCGTGCAAACATGAGTGGAAAAATCCCAGTCGGTATCCTTGGCGCAACCGGAACAGTCGGACAGCGGTTTATTCAATTGCTGGAGGGCCATCCATGGTTTGAAGTGACATGGCTGGCGGCCTCCGACCGGTCCGCCGGGAAGACCTATGCCGAAGCCACCAAATGGCGGCTGAATACACCGCGCCCGAAAAACATTGCGGAAATGCCGGTTTCGCCGGCCATACCCGAAGGCGCACCGAAGCTGGTCTTCGCCGCGCTTGATTCCACCGCCGCCAATGAGCTCGAGCCGCTATTCGCCGGTGCCGGCTGCGCCGTGGTTTCCAACTCCAGCTCCTTCCGCATGGTGGCCGATGTGCCCCTGATTATTCCGGAAGTCAACGGCGACCACCTCAAGCTGCTGCAGACGCAGAAATGGTTCAAGAAGGGTGGATTCATCGTTACCAACCCCAACTGTTCGACCATTGGCCTGGTCATGGCCCTGGCCCCGCTCCACCTGAAATTCGGGGTCGAAAAGGTCTTTGTCACCACCATGCAAGCGGTCAGCGGCGCAGGCTACCCGGGCGTGGCCTCACTGGATATTCTCGGAAACGTGATCCCACACATCTCCGGTGAAGAAGAGAAGATGGAAACCGAATCCCGCAAACTGCTCGGCGTCATGAACGGCAACGGCGTGACCCCGGCGGAAATTCTCATCGGCGCCCATTGCAATCGCGTGGCGGTCGAAGATGGGCACATGGAGTCTGTCTCGATCAAGTTGCGCAGGCCTGCACTGCCGGAAGAGATCATCTCGGCCTGGAACGAGTTTACCGGCCTGCCCCAGAAGCTCAGGCTTCCCAACGCGCCGGAACAGCCCGTGGTGTATGAGCCCGCTCAAGACCGTCCCCAGCCCCGGTTGGATATTCATCGCGGCGCCGGCATGGCCACGGTCGTGGGCCGGCTGCGGCCCTGCACCCTGTTCGATTGGAAGTTTACAGTGCTCTCGCACAACACCATTCGGGGCGCCGCCGGCGCCGCCCTGCTGAACGGTGAACTCCTCAAGGTCCTGGGATATATACATTGAAGATACATACATTGAACTGGAAGGCCATCCTGACCCAATGATTGTGATGAAATTCGGTGGCACGTCCGTGCAGGATTCCCAAGCCATCGACCGCATCGCCGAGATCGTCCGCGAGCGCCTTCCGGAATCGCCGGTGGTGGTGGTCAGCGCGCTGGCCAAGATTACCGATCAGCTCCTGGCGATGGCCGCCGCGGCCGGGGCCGGTGACCGCGAAAAGGCCCTGGAGCTGGCACGCGCCGCGCGCGAGCGCCATTTCAGCACCGCATCGGAACTGCTCGGGACCAGCGCTTTTGCTCAGATTCATCCGGAGATGGAAGCCGATTTTGACGCGCTCGACGATCTGTTACGGGGCATCGTGGCGGTCGGCGAGTTGACGCTCCGCAGCACCGACAACGTCGCCGGACTGGGCGAGCGGGTTTCCAGCAAGATTGTGGCTGCCGCCTTTTCGGTGCGCGGCATCAACGCCTCCGCAGTGGATTCGCGCCAGTGCCTGGTTACCGACGCCAATTACACACGGGCCATCCCGCAATTTGAAGAGACCAACGCCCGCCTGGTTGAGACGGTAAAGCCCCTGCTGAACCGGGGGCGTGTTCCAGTGATGGGCGGCTTCATCGGCGCTACGCGCGAAGGCGTCCCCACGACGCTGGGCCGCGGCGGCTCAGATTTTACCGCGGCCATCATCGGCGCGGGGCTGGGCGCGGAGCGCATAGAAATCTGGACGGACGTCGATGGCATGATGACCACCGACCCCAATCTGTGTCCCAACGTCCGGCGCATCAAGACCATCAGCTTTCAGGAAGCAGCGGAACTGGCCTACTTCGGGGCCAAGGTCCTTCACCCAGCAACCTTGCTCCCGGCCATCCAGAAAAATATTCCCGTATTGGTGCTGAACTCGCGTAACCCGAAGAACGAAGGCACGCGTATTACCGCCACTGCTCCACGCACCAAGAACCTCTTCATGGCCATCGCCGCGAAGAAACGAATTACGGTGGTGGACGTGGTGGCCACGCGCATGCTGATGGCCCATGGTTTCCTCAAGAGCATCTTTGAGGTGTTCGCCCAGCACCGCTGCCCCGTCGACATGGTTTCCACCTCGGAGGTGAGCGTCTCGGTGACCGTGGATTCGAACGAATCCATTGCCGCCATCGCCGCCGATCTGGCCCGCCTGGCCGACGTGAAGTATGAAGGGCGCAAGGCCATCGTCTGCCTGGTGGGGGAAAACATCCGCAGCACCCCCGGCATCGCCGCCAAGGTCTTCGGCGCCATTCCCGACGTCAGCATTCACATGATTTCCCAGGGCGCATCGGAGATCAATATCAGTTTTGTCATTGACGAATCCGACGTGCCACAGGTAGTCTCGCGTCTGCACCATGTTTTCTTTTCCCAGGTGGATCCCGAGGTGTTTGCTTGAAAGTTCTTGTGCTCGGACGGGGTAAAACCGGCGCGCTGGTGGCTGAGGTAGCCAAGGAACGCGGCCATGAAGTCAATTCGCTGGCTAGCCA
>DATMNZ010000195.1:0-4116 GCA_035568495.1 Saccharimonadales bacterium (SeqCode)
TACCTGCAGAGGCTGAAGCCAAGATAATTCAAGGGCAAGAGCATCTATGCAGTCTAAGCAGAATTACTTGCGCCGCTCTACCCGCCCAACCACAAACCGGTCCAGCGCTAACAGCAGCTCTTCACGATTCGAATAAGGGCCCGGTTGATAGCCCTTGGAACTGATTCCGATCTGGGCCATGTCGGAAAGCTCCCAGTCCTGGCGATTGGTGATGTCCCAAAACTCTACAGCGTCGCTCGGATCAAATCCTGGCTTCCCGATTTCGTCAGGATGGAAATGCCACTCGCAGATAATCTCGGTTTGGTTGGCGTCGCGCGGCCAAACGGTGAAGGTCAGCATGTAGTCGGGATGCAGGTTGAGAAAGAAATTCGGCAGCAGGCAGTAATAGTAGACGTGGCGCTGGCCCTCGTTGCTTAAGCCGGGCAGCGCGCAGCGGGTGGTGGCGCCAGACATGGTCAAGCTCTGGACGCCTTCACGCAACTCCATGCGTCCGCCCAGGTATGTGGGCTGCGGCGGTTCGTTGTCGCCGCTCATGTAGTGCGAGTGCTTCTGCAGCAGCGGATGCACGATTGGGCAATGCAAACACTCGGAGTAATTCTGCAGGACCAGCTTCCAATTGGCCTTCAAGTGATAGACGCGCCGCTCCATCATTTGCAACTCTTCCATGCGCCATGGCCGGAACTTCTCGTCCAATCCCGCCAGGTGTTCGGCGAACGGCATGGGCCGGGCGGAAAGGTTGATGAAGATGTGCCCGTCCCAAATCGCGGCCGCGATACCGTTCAGCGGATAATCGGCCTCGCAGAAGCCCTGCACTTTTTCCATGTGCGGCGCGTTGGCCAGCGTGCCGTCGAGCTTATAGGTCCAGGCATGATACTGGCACTGGATGCGTCCCGCGAATGTGCCCGTTTCTTCTTTGCACAACAGCGTACCCCGGTGGCGGCAGACGTTATGGAAGGCCCGGACTTCGCCTTGCTCATCGCGCAAGATAATGACGCTGGCGTTGGCCACCTCGCGCAGAAAGTAATCGCCGGAGTTCGGAACCTGATTTACCCGCCCTGCGCACAGCCACATATCGAAGTGAATAGCTTCCATCTCGCGCTGAAACCACGCCGGATCGGTGTAATAACTCTGAGGCAGAGTGGTGGCCTGGGAGAGGTGAACTTCAGGGCGAGAGTTGGTATAGATCTTGGACATCTGACACCTTATCGCAGATCGGGACATCGGGACATCGGGACATCTGGACATCGGGACATCGGAAAAAACACACGGCGCCAGTTCGCCTTCCGTGACCTCTGATTCCTCCGTGATTCCTGCCCTGGGAAATACTATCTCTCTCAAAGTAGCGAAACACGCCATCGCAGCAAAGCTATAAATCAATCTTCTTGCTCTTCTCCGTGACTCCGTGGTGAATTGCTTTCCTACCGTCGGAGATCTTTCAAAATCTCTCTAGCCGCGTTGGCTCCCGAACCGCCTGTTAGCCCTGAGCCCGGATGCGTCCCTGATCCACACAAGTATAAATTCTGGATCGGTGTACGATAACGCGCCCAGTCGAGTATCGGACGCATGGTAAAGAATTGGTCCAGCGCCAGTTCACCGTGGAAGATGTGTCCGCCGGTGAGTCCGTAGGTGGTTTCCAGGTCCTGGGGTGTGATGATCTGCTTTCCAACAATCAGGCCAGGAAGACCGGGAGCGTACTCACTGAGTGTTTTGATCACCGTATCGCCCAAAGCTTCACGCTGGCTTTCCCAATCTGTGCCTTTTAACTTGAACGGCGCGTATTGCATGTAGACGGAGATCACATGCTGCCCGGCAGGAGCGAACGAAGCATCGGTCAGCGACGGGATTGCGATCTCCAGATAAGGATGCTGGGAGAACTCGCCGTATTTCGAAGCGTCGAAGGCGCGTTCCAGATAGTCAATCTCCGGGCCGATGTGAATGCGTCCGCGCATGGCGGCGCTGCCGTTGTCACCGTTCAGAGCGGTAAATTTTGGCAGGGAAGAGAGCGCCAAGTTGACTTTGGCAACCGAGCCCACCATGCGATAGTTCTGCAGCTTCATGACAAAGTCGGGTGTGAGGTGTGTGGGGTCAATCAGTTTGAGCAGTGTGCGCCGGGGATCGGCGTTGGAAATCATCGCCCGGCCGTTGATTTCTTCTCCACTGGCGAGCACCACGCCGGTAGCCTGGCCATCTCGTATACGAATTTCAGCGACCTCGGCCGCCGTGCGAATTTCAGCGCCGGCTTCTGTGGCTACCGCAGCCATCGCCTGCGTGACCGCGCCCATGCCGCCCTCGGCGAAAAACGCCGAGCCTGCCGGATGCGAATCGCCAGCGGCGCGCATCAGCAGCACCAGGCTGCTGCCTGCCGACCATGGACCGAGAGATGTACCGAAAATTCCACGCGCAGCGATGGTGGCCCGCAGCAGTTCGGTTTCAAAGAATTCCGCCACCAGGTCGGCCACGGCCATTGGGCCCCAGCGCAGTACGCGATACATTTCTTTCTTGCCCAGCCGGCGCAGGCTCTGTCCGGTCTGCAACATGCCCCACAGATCGGCGCGGCTGGGGTCGTCGATGTTGGGCGGCGCCAGCTTCAGCGCCTCGCCGATCACGCGTCCGATCTTCTGCAATGACTCCTGGAATTCCGGATACTTCACAGCATCTTTCGCGGAGAACTTACCAACCTCGGTGGCCGCCCGGCCCGTGTCATTGTAGAGCGGAAGCGCGCGGCCATCGGGTGAAAGGGCCGTGACGCCCACATCGGTGGCAAGCAGCTTGAGGTCATGCCGCGCCAGTTGCATGTCGCTGATGATTTCCGGGCGTAACGGTCCAGCGGAGTGAGCGAGCGTGGAGCAACGAAAGCCCGGATGAAATTCCGTCGTAATGGCCGCGCCACCCGGCTGGTCAGCGCGCTCCAGCACGAGGGGCTTGAAGCCCGCCTTCGCCAGGTAGAAGGCGGTCACCAGCCCATTGTGGCCGCCGCCGATGATGATGACATCACGAGTGGGAGGCATGATTATCTGGCCCCGCCCATGTCTTTGAGAATCTCGAGAGCAGCGAGGCGTCCGGGCGCTCCCATAATGCCTCCGCCCGGATGCGTGGCCGAACCGCACATATAAAGGTTCTTGATGGGGGTGCGGAACTGTGCGTAGCCGGGCACCGGGCGCAGGAAGAACAGTTGTTCGAGCGAGAGCTCACCTTGAAAGATGTTGCCTTCGCTCAGACCGAAATCGCGTTCCAGATCGAGCGGTGTCAGCACCTGCTTGTGCAGAATGATGTTCTTGATGTTCGGCGCGTACTGGGCGATGGTGTCGATGACGTTGTTGCCGAAGGCTTCGCGCTGGTCGTCCCAGTTCAATCCCGGCCGCAATTTGTAGGGTGCATACTGCACGAAGCATGACATGACATGCTTGCCCGGTGGCGCTACCGAAGGGTCGGTGAGCGAGGGAATCACCATGTCGATATACGGACGCCGCGAAAAATCGCCATACTTGGCGTCGTCGTAGGCCCTCTCCATGTATTCGACGCTGGGCGAGATGGAAATTGCGCCGCGCAAGTGCGCGCCCGCGCCCGGCAGGCATTGGAAGTCAGGCAACGAGTCCAGTGCTAGATTGACTTTGCCCGAAGATCCACGGAATTTGTAGCGCTTGACGCCTTCGAGAAATTCTTCCGGAAGCAGACCGTCCTCCAGAAACTGAATGAATGTAAGCCGGGGATCGACGCTCGAAGACACGACATCGCCGTAAATCTCATCGCCGTTCTTCAGCACCACGCCCTGAGCGCGGTTGTTCTTGACGATGATTCTTGCGATCGGGGCTTCCTTGCGAATCTCGGCGCCGGCTTCGCGGGCGGCATCGGCGATGGCGTTGGAGATGGCGCCGGTCCCGCCCCGGGAAAATCCCCAAGAGCGGAACGCGCCATCGATCTCGCCCATGTAATGATGCAGCAGGACGTAGGCAGTGCCCGGTGAGCGCACGCCGAGAAACGTCCCAATGATGCCCGAAGCCGACATAGTGGCCTTGAGCACATCGGTCTCGAACCACTGGTCGAGAAAATCGATGGCGCTCATGGTCATCAACTGCACCTGGTTGTATTTGTCTTCCCCGGAAAGTCCCTGAAACC
>DATMNZ010000196.1:0-6733 GCA_035568495.1 Saccharimonadales bacterium (SeqCode)
CGCCGCGATTTCATCGCAAGTGATTCAGCGCGACCGGCATGCGCATTATCTAGCGACGCTGGCGGTGATCGCCTGCACGCTCGACAAGATCGCCACCGAGATCCGTCACTTGCAGCGCACCGAGGTCCGCGAGGCCGAGGAATATTTCAGCGAAAAGCAAAAAGGCTCTTCAGCCATGCCCCACAAGCGCAATCCCATCACCTGCGAGCAGATCTGCGGACTGGCCCGCGTAGTGCGCTCCAACGCCCAGGCAGCCTTGGAAAACGTTGCTCTCTGGCATGAACGCGACATCTCACACTCTTCCGTAGAGCGCGTCATCCTGCCCGATTCCACCACCCTCACCGATTACCTGCTGCAGAAGACCACCCACCTGATCGATACCCTGCTGGTGCATCCTCAGCGTATGATGAAAAACCTCGAAAGCACCGGAGGACTGGTCTTCAGCGGACAACTCCTGCTCGACCTCGCCGAACACGGCATGTCCCGCGAGGACGCCTATCGCCTGGTCCAGGGCCACGCCATGCGCGCCTGGAAGGAAGACCTGACCTTCCGCGATCTGGTGATGAACGACAAAGAAATTACCGCACGCGTGCCTCGTGAACAGATCGAACGGGCCTTTGACCTGAAACGCCAACTCCGGAACGTGGACAAGATTTTTGTGAGGGTGTTTGGGAAGTAAGAGCGGTATTTGGAACTTCGGTATTTACTGGCGGATACGAAAGTAACGCCCCTGTATCCATCTCTTCCAACATACTCAAGCACCAACTACCAAGTACCTGTATCTCACACTGGAACCTTGCCCGGCCAATCACAGCCTGTTGATCATCGAAGCCACATAGCCCGCTCCAAAGCCGTTATCGATGTTGACCACACTGACGTTCGAGGCGCAGGAATTCAGCATCCCCAGCAGGGCCGCCAGTCCCTTGAAGGCCGCCCCGTAGCCGACACTGGTGGGTACGGCGATCACGGGAACGCCTACCAGGCCACCCACCACGCTGGGCAGCGCGCCTTCCATACCCGCGCACACGATCACCACTCGGGCCTCGGTCAACAGGGACTGATGCGCCAGCAGCCGGTGAATGCCCGCCACGCCCACGTCGTAGACGTGGGTCACCTCGTTGCCCAGTACCTCGGCCGTGACCAGCGCCTCCTCCGCTACCGGAATATCGCTCGTCCCCGCCGAGATCACGGCAATTTTTCCCTTGCCGTGGATGGTGTCATCCTGCCGTAGAACGATGGCCTGGCCCAGCTCATGGTATTCCGCTTGGCGCAGCATTTTCTTCACCGCGCGAAAATGGCCTCGATCGGCCTTGGTGGCCAGCACATTGCCGCCTTTGGCCGCCAGGCGCTTGAATATACCGGCTACCTGCTCCGGTGTCTTGCCCCGGGAAAAGACCACTTCCGGCATGCCGGTCCGCAGACGGCGATGATGGTCCACCTTGGCAAAGCCTGCGTCTTCAAACGGGAAGTCGCGCAGCCGCCCAACCGCTTCATCGGGGCTGAGGCGTCCGGCCTTCACATCTTGCATGATCTTGAGCAGCGCTTTCGCATCCATCATGAAATACCTTCTTGAGCTAGTGCCTTGACCAGGAAGTTTAGCAATCTTTGAAAATCGGGTGATCGGGAGATCTGGCGATCGGGAGATCGGAACGGCGCATCGTTTTCTTCGCTTCCATTACCTTATTTCCTGGTCACGGCACTAGGTCCGGCCCTGCAGTCCGCGCAGCTCTGAGATGGCGGCCGTGCGTTCGAGCTTGTCCCAGGCGAAGGGTTTGCCGTCAATGGCCCGCTTCACCGTCTTGAGCAGGACTGCGGAAAAGAGCTGGCGGTAAGCAAAGCGCTGCAGCCATAGGTGCAACAGCAGCGTCAGGTCTTCACCACGCCCATGTTCGCGGCGTTCGAGCATGAAGGCCAGAGCGGAGGCGGCAAAATCCACGGCCAGGAAAATCCCGAAATAGAGCAGCAGCTTGAAAAAGTTGCTGGCGTCAATGCTGCTCTCCGGGTGGAAGTATCGGCCCACCAGGTATTGTGCTCCGCCGAAAAAGAACATCATATCGATGAAAGGGGAAACCAGCGGCAGCAGGATTTGGAAAACGATGATGTTGGGCAACGCGATCCAGCCCAGACGGCTGCGCCGCCGGATGGCCCGGCCATGCTTCCACACCGCCTGCAGTATCCCGAACGACCAGCGGAAGCGCTGACGCATCAGGCCATTGGCCGTGGTGGGGGCCTCGGTGAAAGCCAGGGCGCTGTCTTCGTTGACGACCTTCCAGCCCTCTTCGAGCAGCGACATCGTGAGATCGGCGTCTTCGGCGACCGTATCCGTCGGATAGCCGCCAACCTTCTGCACGGCCGCCGTGCGCCATGCGCCAATAGCGCCCGGCACCACGCTCACCGCGCCCAACACATTCAGAGCGCGGCGTTCGAAATTCTGGCTGGTGATATATTCCAGCGCTTGCCAGCGGGTCCAGAGGTTCACGCGGTTGCCAACCTTGGCGTTGCCGGCCACGGCGCCCACCTCCGGATCGGCAAAGTGGGCCACCAGCCGCGAGACGGCATCCGGGGCGATGACGGTATCGGCGTCGATGCCCACATAAATCTCGTCCTGAGTGTGCTGCAAGCCGAGGTTCAGGGCGCCGGCTTTGCCGGCATTCGGCTTGGTCAATAGCAGTAGCTTGCCGGCCGCGATCTCTTGCCTGAACGCCTGCTGGGCCGCGGCGAAGGTCGCGTCTGCCGATCCGTCATCGACCACAATGACTTTGAGCTGTGGATAGTCAGAGGCCAGCACGGAACGCACGGTGCGCTCGATCACTTTCTCTTCGTTATACGCGGGAACGATCACCGTGACCGGCGGCTTGAAGTCTTGTGCGCCAGGCAGCAGGGTGGAGCTGCGCAGCCGGTCATAGGTAGCCAGCGCGCCGATGCCCAGCAGCCGCAGGCTCATCAGAACGTCGCCCACGATGAAGACCATGTAGATGAAAATGCTGATCAGGGCAAACAACGTAAAGGTTGCATAGTTCAGGCGCGCCGACCAGACTTCTCCGGCGTCCAGCTTTATCATGACCTCCCCACGCGTCTTGCCGATCAGGTCTTCGATGGTCACAATCTGAAAGCCTTCGGCGCGCAGTCCATCGATCAGGGCGGGCAGGGCCTGGATCGTGGCGGTGCGGTTGCCGCCGCCATCGTGCAGCAGAACGATGTTCCCGCAAATCTGTGGATCATGGTTACGGCAACTGCCTACCGCATACCGGCGTGCTTGATCGAGCACTGCATTGACAATATCGCCGGAGGTGCGGCCATGCTGCCAGTCGTTGGGATCGATCTTCGCTCCTACCGTGATGTAGCCCAGGCCCTGCACCAACTCCAGGGGCCTGACCTGCTCGGCCACGTCCGGCTCCTGATCGATCGAGTAAGGTGGACGGAAGTAGATCGGCTTGACGCCCAGCTTGCTGGCAAATAGCCGCTCCGTCAGATTCAACTCCACCTTCATATAGCTGCCGGGAACGTCGCTGATATCCGGATGGGTGAAGGTGTGGTTGCCGATGGCGTGGCCTTCGTCATAAACGCGGCGCGCCAATCCAGAGTACTTCTGCGCCTCCATGCCGATCAGAAAAAATGTCGCGAGCGCGTGCTTCTGCTTCAGAATGTCAAGGACCTTCGGCGTGGTAGCGGGATCAGGGCCGTCGTCGAAAGTCAGGGCCACGCGCTTTTCCTGGGCGCCGTTCTGGTCCAGTTGATACGGCTCGGGAAGCACCACCATCTTCTCGGATATCACCAATCCGCTGGCCGGGTCGACGACCGCCTGCCTTTGCCCGGCGCGAGGTTGATGTTTCACGTAGAGAACTTCGCCGTAGCCTTCGCGATCGACGTCTTGGCCTGCGGGGACGTTTCTCAGTTTCAGTTCCGCGCCGGCCTCCAGCGGATTGTCCCAGACTGCCCACAGCGATCGGTCTTCGGCCCCCAAACGCCACAGCGCGAAGGTGCGGATGCCCAGCTTGCGCGCCCCGCGCATCTGGTTAAGGGCGGTCACGCCGTCCAGAAACCACACCTGGTGCTCCACTCCGTTGTCTTCGACATAGGCAAAGTGAGGATTGAGAAAATCGGAATTCAGGCTGACCTCGGCCTCCGATTCGCGGGCATGAAGCCATGCGTCCTGTACAGAATTGGTTTCGACGCGCAGCACCTTCTTGCGTTTGCCGCCCACAGACCAGTCATAGCCATAATTGCCGATGGCGCAGATGATCTTGTCCTTGGGAATGTCTTCCAGCGCCTGTTGCAGGTTGTTCATGAACCATTCCTGCGAGGCCACCGGACCGGCGGGGCTGGTGGCCTGGTGCTGGTCGTAGTTCATGAGCACCAGCCCGTCGGCGCTGGATGCGAGCTGCCGGTAATCGTAGTCCTTGTCCGAGGCCGGAACGTTGACGTAGAGTTTCAGTCCGCGCGCATGCAGGTCGCCGCCCAGTTCAGCGATCAGGGCGCGGAAGCCTGGCTGCGCCTTGAGTGGGATTTCCTCGAAATCGATGGCCGCGCCTTTGTAACGGTCAGTCGCCAGAAACTGCAGCAACTGCCTGCGGAAGTTGCTACGGGCAGCTTCGTCGCTCAAGAATTCGCCGATACTCTCCAGCCACACACGGCGCACCGGATCGAAGTTGTTGATCAGCGGCAGCACATCGACGTTGGCCTTTTCCGATTTGAGGAATGGCATGACCTTGTCGTCCACCGGGTGCAGCGTCTTGCTGTCGGGGGCCACGGGGAAACGCTGATTGGCAATATCAACGCCCTCGAGGTCTCCGCCGGGAGTCAGTACATGGAGCCACTCCGGGAACAGGATGTCGATCTGCGGGTAGTACTCCTTGAGTGACACGAAGCTGGCTGCGTCCCAGGTCACGTAGAATGCGGCGCGGATACCTTCATCGGCATTCAACTCGATCTGCGATGCCGGAACGTTGGTCTTGCGATGAGTGGTTTTGGATTTGGCTTTCTGGCGGCGTTCACGTTCCTTCAGCGCCCGCAGCTTCCGCCCCTGCTCTTTGAGGGCGATCTTCGGAAGCTGTTCCGGGCTGAAAGAAACCGAAACAACAAAAAAGACGATGAGCGCTGCCACAATGGCGCCCAGCGCTTGGAACAACAGCCGCAGGCGCACCCACCGCGTTCTTTTTGGATCGTAGAAAACCGGCTGTGCCATCGTTGAGAAGTCTTGCTCCATCGTAAGCCGGAAGGCCGTGAAGGTCAATCGATATGCAAAAGCGGAGCTCACCATGGAGGCACGGAGAAAAACGAAGGCGGGTATTTGGTAATCGGTAGTTGGTATTTGCGGTCGATTGCGGCAGCGCCGAATAGCAAGACTGGTGATTGTCCCATCAGCAAGTGCCAACTACCGATTACCAAATACCCGCTTGTTTCTCCGTGCCTCCGCGGTGGATTTTTGCTTTTCTCTGGAGTCGCTTACACTGGCAAAGCCGATGAAAATTCTTCTCGATTTTCTCCGCCGCAACTGGATGTTCTTCACCCTGGCCGGCCTCGCCGCCCTGGGACTACGCCTGATATTTGTATTCTGCTTTCCTCATGCCGCAGGCGATACATTCGTCTACGGGAATATCGCCACCACCTGGCTTGACCATGGCGTATACGGCCTTACCGAGAATTTGGCTGTGCGTCCCACTCTCATCCGGCTGCCCGGTTACCCTGCCTTCCTGGCCGCCTTATTTTCAATTTGCGGGCGCGAGCATTACGGAGCGGTCATGATCACGCAGGCAGCGATCGATACCGGCACTTGTCTCGTCATCGCCGCCCTGGCCCTGGAGCTCATGAACGAACGGGCGGCGAAAGCTGCCTACCTTCTGGCCGCCCTGTGCCCGTTCACCGCCAACTACACAGCCGCCCCGCTTACCGAGACGTTGGCCATTGCCTGTGCCGCCCAGGCCCTCTATTACGGCGTCCGGGGGCTCAAGGCGCTGTCGATGGTGCAGCAAGGGGGGCGCCTATGGCTCTTGGCGGGCCTTTGGGCGGCTGCCGGCACCCTGATACGTCCCGATGGCCTGCTGGCCGTGGCCGGGCTGGGACTGGGACTTCTATACTGCCTGTTTCGCTACCGCTGGCGGCAAGCGGTACTGGCCGGCCTGCTGCTGCTGGCCGCCAGCCTGGCTCCGCTGGCGCCCTGGACGGCCCGCAACTGGCATACGTTTGGCGTCTTTGAACCTCTCGCGCCTCGCTATGCCAACGATCCTGGGGAGTTTCTTCCAACGGGTTTCAACCATTGGGTCAGAACGTGGATCGCTGACTACGTTTCCGTCGAAGAGATCTACTGGCCGGTTTCGGGCGAGCCCGTGAATTTTAACGCGCTGCCCCGGCGCGGCTTTGACTCCCGTGAAGAATACGAGCAGACGGCGCAGGTCTTTCTTCAGTACAACCAGGAGCTTTACGTGAGTGAGGACCTCGATGCCCAATTCGAGCGCCTGGCGCGTGAGCGCGTGGCCCGCCATCCTCTGCGTTACTATGTGGGTCTACCCACCCTGCGGATTGCCGGCATGTGGCTGCGGCCCAGGACGGAGATGCTGCCCATTGATCCGCGCTGGTGGAGATACTCCGCCCATCCCGCCGAAAGTGGATTGGCGATGGCCATGGCCGGCCTCAATCTGCTGTTGCTGACCGCGGCAATCATCGGCTGGAAGCGATGGCCCTTGGGCGCCGCCGGTATCGCCCTTGTGGGCTTCGTTCTATTACGATCGGCCTT
>DATMNZ010000197.1:0-5344 GCA_035568495.1 Saccharimonadales bacterium (SeqCode)
GCTTCGGCCGCATCTTCAATGACCAGAAGGCCGTGCCGCCGCGCGATCTCCAGAATGGCTTCCATATCTGCGGCGCGCCCGCTCACATGCACCGGTGCTATAGCTTTGGTGCGAGTGGTGATCGCACGTTGCGCACATTGCGGATCAAGTGTGAGTGTTTGCGGATCGACATCGACCAGGACCGGCTTTGCGCCTGTGAGCGTAACGGCATTCGCGGTCGCTATGAAGGTTACGTCGGGAACCAGGACTTCGTCGCACGGGCCGACGCCGGCTCCGGCCAGCGCCAGAAAAATCGCGGCGGTACCGCTGGTAGTGGCCACGACATGCTTGCAGCCGAGCAGTTGAGCAATCTGGACCTCAAATTGCGCGGTTATCTCACCGTCGTTCAAAAATCCGCTGTCGATAACTTCAGCGACCAGCGCCTTTTCGTTTGGGCCAAATTGTGGAGTCCAAAACTCAAGTTTCCGGTTCATCATGCTCCTATTACGCGCCGCCAGCAGAGGCGCTGCTATCTGCATAGCTGCCTTCACCTCTAAGCCCCAAGCATCGGTGGCAACCGCTCAGTCCCCCGTAAGCCTGCACGTTTCACTTCTCTGTCCAAAGTTCCCAGTACGGACCATCTTGGATTCGGAGCCAATTCGAGCGTATGTAATTAGAGGCAACGCCATTTTCCTTCCGGAGCGCCACATACTTGACTTGAAATCGTCTCAAGGAAGGAAATGGATCGGCGGCAATTTGGTCGTAGATCCTGATGCGACCGGACAGGCGTTCCTCCCTGTGGGCCGGGTCGCGCGCTTCAAGCCCCCATTCCCAAATGTCAAGATCTGCACGCTGGCGCCCGGCAAAAGTCTGTCTGTCCAGGCCAAGAAGGAAGCTATTCAAAGCAATCCTGGTGTCCCACTCGGAGCTGCTTACCGACGGACTCACAACAACCGCATAATGATCGAGAGGGCGCAAGTTGTTGAGGATTGCCGCTAGATCCACGAACTGATGGTCGCCAGCGATCACCGCATTGGGCGCTAACAGCAACTGTGCGGAGCGGAGTTGCCCACGGTATTGGCCATAACCTCTGGTAAGCTCGGCACTTTGCCTGGTTTGTTTGGCCTCGATTGCCCGCAACCACAATCCCGCTGTCAAATGCATAATCAAGAAAACGGTCACCAGCAAAGGGACGAGACGCCTGGGCCGAATGTAATCGACAAGGAGATCGCCCGCAGCGAGAAAGAACAGGAAGCTTAGACAAGGCCCCCAGACATAGGTCCAATGAAAGTTGGACATTTGCATTCCAGTCAATATCTGGTGGTTCGACAAGAGCAGCGCTGACAATGCCAGGGTCCATACATAGATCAAATCCCGGCGGCGATTCCATACCCATAGGAATAAAAGGACAAGAAGAAGAATGGCCCCTTTGGGGACCAGCAATTCGGAAAATCTAGGAATTGGAACGCCGAAATCCGATCTGATCAGCCAGTCCGGCGCGGCAGACCTTTTGAGGAGAAGCATCGAAAGCAGCGCCGGCGACCCCAAGGCGAGTCCGAGGCAGCCGGCTTCCAAGTAAACCTTCTTCTTTGCAGTGTCCAGAAGCGTTGCAATGCCGAATGCCACACATGCGGAGGTCCAATAGAAAAAGTATGCGTAAAACAAAATGCCAAGACCTGTTCCCGCCAGCAGAATCCTCTTTCGGTCAGGAACCTCTCTGGCGCGCGCAACCAACCATATATGGAGGAGTAAATATCCAAGACTCAAGCCAGGGGTAATGATCCGCCATTCGAGGTGGATTTGCGGATTTCTATCTAAGATATTGTCAGTGTGTTCGAGTATGACCTGCACGGTGGTAACAAGCTGCCTCAGAACCGGCCGTGCCGGGGTCAGTCCGACGTCTGCGAGCAGAACGGCACTCAGCGCGAAAGCCAGCCACGGTCGTCGAATATAGAACTTCGCCAGCAAATACCAACCAAGGGCGATGGTAACGCCTGCCCACGCGCGCCAAATCAGGCTGATCGCTAACGGCCCGAAAGCGAACAGTTTGGCGATTGCAATGCCAGGGGCCAGTTGCAGCCAGGGGTAAACCGTTGGCCGGTCCGAAACGAAGATTGGGTCACTAATATGCAAAGGATGGTTGAAGTAGGCCTGGCCGGCGTGAGATAGATAAAGAAGCTCATCATTGTCTGCTATCCACACGGGAGATCCGAGGCTCGGCCACCAAAGAAGATGCGGCATGATCGAGATGAGGAGGCCGAAGAGAATACATGCTGCCGGTGCAGCAAATTTGGCTGGCAAAAACGGCAGGCTAACGGACGAAAACGGCGAGGCGTCTTTTGCGAGGGCTTTAAGCGCAGATACTGGCATATGGAGAATGGACAAAGAACGGAATCGCTGTGGACCAATCGGCGCTTTGTTACCCGGACACTGTGGAAGTTAACGGAGAATGCCGAGAAAGGTGTGCAAGATCTCATGCACGGGCCCCAAAACCGCGTTAACTCACGGGGCTGACGATGCGTAAACTTCCGGGTACTTCAATTTCCATTGCCAGGCCGAGCCAATGATCTCCTGTAAGGAAGAATGTTCGGGCTTCCAATTGAGTTCCTGCATGATGCGGCGCGGGTCGGCGCAAAGGACTGGCGGGTCTCCAAGCCGGCGCTGACCCACGCGGATTGAGATGGAACGACCCGTGACTTCTTCCGCTGCATGGCATATTTGGCGGACTGAGTAACTGGCGCCCAGACCGATATTGAAAGCGCGCATTCCTGGCTGGTCAAGTCTGCGCAAGGAGCAAATATGCGCCTGAGCGATGTCCAGAACGTGAATGTAGTCCCGCAGGCAGGTGCCGTCCGGAGTATCGTAATCGTCTCCGTGAATCGTAAAGTGTTCCCGTTCGCCGGCCGCAGCCTGCAGCAGCAACGGAATGACGTGGGTTTCAGGCTCGTGCCGCTCACCGAGGCCGGGCGTGGCCCCAGCGGCGTTGAAGTAGCGGAATGCGATCACGCTCCAGCCGTAGGCACGGGCATACCAGTCAAGTACTCTTTCCAGCATGAGCTTGGTTTCGCCGTAGGAGCTCAGCGGATTCTTGGGGGCATCCTCGTCGATGGGGACCCGCTCTGGCGCCCCATAGACGGCGGCCGAAGAGGAAAAGACAAAATTCCGGATCCCCGCCGTACGCAATACTTCCAGCATTGTGATGCCGGCGGCAACATTCTGCTGAAAGAAAACGCCGGGGTCAGTGACCGACCATGGGACCACGGCTTTGGCGGCAAAATGAAAGACCACATCAAAGCTGTTGTCGCCGGCCAGAGACTCCATTGCGGTACGATCGCCGATGTCCAGACGGAAGAAGGTGGATCCCGCGGGAACAGCTTCTCTAACTCCGGTGGAAAGATCGTCGATTACTGTGACCGAATGGCCCAGGCGCAGCAGTTCAGCACAGCAGACTGAACCGACATAGCCCGCCCCGCCTGTGACCAGAACATTTGACATTAGCCGGCTCCTGTTTGACGAATTGTGCGGATTGCTTTCATCGGACTTTACATCTCGATTAGCGCTGCGGCATGAACGGCCCTGCGGCGAAAGGCGTAAAAATACCAGTAAAGATAAAGCGGCAGCCATTTCCAAAGACGAAACCGCGATTGCCCGCCAATTCGATCGCGCCAAGTCGAAGGCACTTCGGCTATCCGATGGCCTGTCAGGAAAGCTTTGACTGTCAGCTCCAAGTTGAGCTCGAATCCCCCGCGGCTTTCCACGCAAAAGGACCTCACCATAGCGCGGTCGTAAATCTTGAAGGCATTGGTCGCGTCGTGAGTGGGAAGTCCGCGGAAGAGGCACAGAGAAGCTCCTGCCAGCCGCGACAGTATCTGCTTAAGAAATGGCCCGCCGATCTGGCGCCCACCCTTCATATAGCGGCTGCCGACAACAACGTGATACCCCTGCTCGTATAACGCAAGCATCTGGCCCACGCGCGACAGGTCGTCTGATAAGTCAGCCATTGCCACCAAAACCGGGCCATCGGGCGCGATTTCAAACCCGGTCATGACGGCAGCAACCACACCTCGTCCAAGCCGGTTCTTCACATTCCTCAGCCGCCGCTCGCCGCGGCTGACGATCTTACCGATAACTGGTAGTGTATTGTCTTCGTCAAAATCGTAGACGACGTAGGCAGTGAAATCGGTTTTCACCGAGTCCACAAGCTCTTCCCATTGACGTTCGAAGGTAGCGCCTTCATTGTAGACAGGTAGGATGATGCTCAAGTGAGTCATTGCGGGTGGCTATATCTTTCCCACTTCGACCTGCTTTGCGATCCAGGGGATGACCTCGTCAAGAATGTCAGTGAGTGAAGTTGTAGCCCGGAATCCCAAGAGGCGCGCCGCTTTCTCTGTGTTTGGAAGCCGTTCCTGCACGTCGTGCTCGTAAGCCGAATCAGTAACATGCCGGAACTGCCTGCTCGATCCGTAAATCTTCTTCCACACCAATCCGGCGAGATCCAGCACCGTGGTGCGGGCCTCCGTGGACAGATTGAAGTCTTCATTGAGCGCCGTGGGATGCTCGATGCACAGACGGATTCCGCGGGCCAGGTCTCCGCCATAGGTATAGTTGCGGGCCTGCGTGCCCGAGCCTAGGATGTGCAATGGGTCCTGGCCTTTGAGCACTTTCTGGATGAGGTCGGGCACAACATGGGACATAGCCAATTGAACATTACCACTCGTCGCATCCCAATCGCCCAAGGCCCTCATTTCGCCGATTCCAACACAGTTGAAGGGACGCGCTATGGTATACGGAAGGCCGTATTGCTCATGGGCGCCGCGAGCAAACATCTCCGTCGCCAACTTTTGGAACCCGTAGGTCGATCGTGGCGGAGGACAGCGACGCTCGGCTCCCTCGGGTGTGGGGAACTCGCCGGTGCTCTCGAACACCATACTGGAAGAAAGTACCGTAATTTTCCGCAGCCTGGAATTGCGATGCGCCCAGATTGCAGCATCAAAAGAAGAGGCGGTGATGCGCTCATTCTCCGCGAGCAAGTCATATACAAACTCGTGAAAATAGGGGATCCCACCAACCATCGCCGCTGCGGCAACGAAGTGGTCGCAATCCGCCAGCAGCTCTTTCAGCAGCTCTACATTCTTGGCATCGCCTTCAACGAACATAAATTTAGGATGCGTGGCGTAGGGTCTTTCCCGTCGGCCATACTTGCTGAAGTTGTCCAGCCCTATCACGTCATGGCCGGCGTCCAGCAGCTCCCGAATCAAATATCCACAGATGAAGCCCGCAGCGCCAGTTATCAGCGTTTTCATGACGCGCGCTGTTCCGCGAGAGCAGGCGCAGATTCGGCGAGTTGCAGCTTCGGCCAGAAGCC
>DATMNZ010000198.1:0-55733 GCA_035568495.1 Saccharimonadales bacterium (SeqCode)
CAGTCCCATGTTTGACATAGTGGTTGCCACCACTGTGTTGTTGACCAGCCGGCCCTGCTGTTTCAGGTCACGGGCCAGAAGCAGCATGACCGCGTCCCCATTCACGATGTTGCCCTGGCCATCGGCAAACAAAGCCCGGTCGGCATCGCCATCGAAACAGATGCCCAGATCGGCTTTGCGCGCCACGACTTCACGGGCCACGGCCTCCGGATGTAGCGCTCCGCAGTTTTCGTTGATGTTACGTCCATTGGGAGAGCAATGAAGAAAATCAGCGGCCATTCCACGAAGGCGGAATACTTCCGGGGCGACCGTACAGGCGGCGCCGTTGGCGCAATCCACTACCAGACGAAGATTCCCCGTGCTGGTGACCAGGCGGGCGAGCCATTGCGTGTAATCGTCGCGGAGTGTGACGGTCCCAGGCAAAGACGGCTTGGATGGAAGGCCCTCTCCGGAGGCCGATTCGAGCCGTGAAAAGATTTCAGTTTCAATCTCCAACTCGATCTCGTCCGGAAGTTTGTAGCCATCGCGTCCAAAGATCTTGATGCCGTTATCCTGCCAAGGATTATGAGAGGCGGAGATTACTACGCCGGCGGAAAAACCATGGGTGTGCGTGAGGTAGGCAATGCCCGGTGTGGTAATGACACCGGCGCTTTCCGTCTCTGCTCCGGAATCGTGCAGGCCCGCGGCCAGCGTCTCGGCGATCCAGGCGCTGGATTCGCGTGTGTCCTGGCCGATCACCAAGCGCCGGGGACCGGCGGGCAGATGATGTCCCAGGGCCAACCCCACGGCGTATACGGTCTTTTTATCCAGGGGATATTGGCCAGCGACTCCGCGAATGCCGTCCGTACCGAAAAGCTGCCTCAAATGTGTTTCCTCTTGGTGGATGGATTCAATTGTAACCGCCGGCCGGCACGGAGAAGAACAAAAGCTTGGCCACGAATTACACGAATTAACACGAATCAAGACAGCAGGTAAAGACGACGTGGCAGTCTAACGAAAGCGACTACCTGGTTTACCGCGCCCGTGCTTGATTCGTGTCATTCGTGTTCATTCGTGGCCAACTCCTGTTCTCTGAAAATCAGCAGCGGACGATGTTCTCTGCGCGAATGCCACGGGTGGCATTGCGGGTGTCAACGACCAGCTTTGATTCGTTGACGATCCGCTGGTAATCGTAATCGGAATGGTCGGTCACGATCAGCACGCAGTCGTATTGTCCGAGGTTGTCGAGCGGGGTATTGTGCATCTGCAGGTCGTACTTGCGTCCGCGTCCCACAAATTCAAAGTAGGGATCGTTGTAGTGGACCTGCGCCCCTTCGCCCTGCAGCAGTTCGATGATGGTGAGGGCCGGCGATTCGCGCAGGTCGTCGATGTCTTTCTTGTAGGCCACGCCCAGCACCAGCACGTTGGCGCCGTTCAGGCTCTTGCGCTGGCGGTTCAACGCCGCGGCCGTCGAGGTCACTACGTGATAAGGCATTTTGAGATTGATCTCTCCGGCCAGTTCGATGAATCGTGTATGGAAGTCGTACTCCTTGGCCTTCCATGAGAGATAGAAAGGATCAATGGGGATGCAGTGTCCGCCCAGGCCGGGGCCGGGATAGAACGCCTGAAATCCAAAGGGCTTGGTGGAAGCCGCAGCGATCACTTCCCATATATCGATGCCCATGCGCAGGCACAGCATTTTGAGTTCGTTGACCAGGGCGATATTCACGCAGCGGTAAATGTTCTCGAGCAGCTTGGTCATTTCCGCGACCGATGGCGTTGAAACCGGGACAGTGCGATTGAAGATCGTTCCGTAGAGTGCCGCGGCCAGTTCGGTGGCCGTGGGGTTTAGGCCGCCAATCACCTTGGGGATATCGCGGCGGGCGACGGTGTCATTGCCTGGATCTTCGCGCTCCGGAGAGAAGGCCACGTAAAACTCATCGCCGGCAGCGCTGCCATTGCGCGCCGCCTTCAGCCCCAGGGGGTTTTTTTCCAGAAGCGGAATCAGCAGCTCTTCGGTAGTGCCGGGATAGGTTGTGCTCTCAAGAATAATCACCTGCCCGGGCCGCAGATGCGGAGCAATCGCCTTGGCGGTGGCGGCGATAAAGCTCAGGTCCGGTTCGTGATGTTCGTTCAGTGGCGTGGGCACGCAGATGATTACCGCATCCATTTCTTCGATGCGCGCAAAGTCCGTGGTTGCCTGGAAACCGGCAGCATTGGCCGCCTGGATCTCCGTTTCAGGAATGCGGACGATATACGAGCCACCGGCTGTCAGTGTCTCTACCTTCCGCGAATCAATGTCGAAGCCTGTGATCCGGAACTTTTGTTCGGAGAACAAAAGTGTCAGCGGCAGGCCTACATAGCCGAGGCCAATGATGCCGACTTTGGCCGTGCGGTTCTGGATCTTGGTTTCGATCAGGCCAGCGTTGCTGGCAATGGATGGCTGTATCAATGGTGTCATAGCGATGTGAAGTAGAGCACTTTTGATGCCACGGAAACCGCTGCGCTCCTCATGCTGCAAGCCATTGGCCGGCGAATGCCCGCACAAGCGCAATTTCAGTGATTGAGCGATGCTCCTGTGACGCTGTTGCGGCGCCGGCTTTGTGAAAGCGTTTGCATCTTGCGTGACCGGAAGATGTTCCCATGCCGGGATTCTAATGTGCAACCCTTTTCACTCTTTCCGCTGACAGCCGCTTGTAAGGGCCTATTCAAAGGGAGATTCCGCACATTCAATTTGGCAAAAGGAATGCACTGAGAGCAGGCACGGCGATCTCTATTTTTGGAAAGGCAATCACTATCCCAATGGCAACCGCAGCGAAATCTATCATGACCGTACCGATTCTCGACTTGAAGGCCCAGTACTCCACCATCAAGCAGGAGGTCCGGGCCGCTATCGATGCAGTCCTTGAAAAACAGCACTTCATCCTGGGGCCGGAAGTTAAGGCCCTGGAAAAAGAAATCGCAGACTACTGTGGGACGAAGTATGCCGTCGGTGTGGCTTCCGGCACGGACGCTTTGATTCTGGGCCTGGCCGCCTGTGGCGTTGGTCCGGGTGACGAAGTGATCGTCCCTTCGTTCAGCTTTATCGCTACCGCCGACGCGGTGAGCGCGCTGGGCGCAAAGCCGGTGTTTGCCGAGATTGAACGCGGCACGTTCAATATTTCCCCGGCATCGGTCGAGCCTCTCATCACGGCCCGCACCAAGGCGTTGGCGCCCGTGCATCTTTACGGGCAATGCGCCGACATGGATCCCCTGCTGGCTCTGGCCAAGTCGCACAATCTCAAAGTCGTCGAAGATACGGCCCAGGCGATCGGCTCCACGTACAAAGGCCGCCGGGCGGCCGCTATGGGCGATGTCGGCTGCATCAGCTTCTTCCCCAGCAAGAATTTGGGTGGTTACGGCGATGGCGGCATGGCAGTGACCAACTCGGAAGAGGTCTTCCAGCGCCTTCTGTCATTGCGGTCTCACGGAAGCATCAAGAAATATTTCAGTGTAGAGCAGGGCTGGAACAGCCGCCTGGACGAATTGCAGGCAGCTATTCTGCGGGTGAAGTTGCGCCATCTTGATCAGTGGAATGGCCAGCGGCGCGCCGCCGCCGATCACTACGACCGGCTTCTGCAGGAATGCGTACCGGAAGCCCAGGTCCCCGCCCGCAGCGGACTGGGCGATCATGTCTTTCACCAGTACACCATCCGTGTGGAAGCGCGTGACCTGGTGCAGAAGCGCCTTGAAGAAATGGGCGTCACCACCATGGTCTATTACCCCACGCCAATTCATCGGCAGCCCATCTATGCCGCTCTCGGATATCAAGAAGGTTCTCTCCCGGTCACCGAGGCAGCTTGCCGCCAGGCGGTCTCGCTGCCCATGTTCCCGGAAATCACCGAAGAACAGGTCGAATACGTCTGCGTGTCGTTGCGGCAAGCAGTGAAGGGATAGGTAAACGCTGTGGCAGAAGAGAATACCATCGGATGGAGCGCGGCCGTAGCTTCGACTGGCGGCCTGCGTTTCAAGCTGCTCAACAGGAACTATGGCGCCAGTCTGGTGCGGATTGGCGCCCATCATGTGCCCCGCAGAAGCCTGATTCTGGCCGTCTCCGAGTTCTTCCTCATCATGTTCTCGCTGGTCGCCGCGACCGGCCTGAGGTTTCTGACGGTCAGCGCGGCCCAGGACTATCTTTCACAGCCGCGCAACTGGGTGCGGTTTCTCATCGTGACCGCCATCTGCCAGCTCGCGCTCTATTACAACGATTTATACGATCAGCGGGCGTCAAGGGCGCGGAGCGCGCAACTGGCGCGCGCAGTCCGCGCTACTGGCGTCACGTTGCTGACCCTGGCGCTGCTCTACTACGTCTTTCCGCTGTTGCGTATGGAGCGCGGTATCGCCGTGCTGGCGGCCATGATTTCTCTGGTCACCATGGTTGCCTGGCGTCTCACTCTGGAAAACACCAAGACCTTCAATCGGCCGCTGGAACGTATCCTGGTGCTGGGGACCGGACAGCAAGGCATCGGCCTAGCCAGTGAAATTCTGCGCCGCCCGGAGCTTCAATATAAAGTCGTCGGCTTTCTCGATGAACAAGGTAGCCACCAAGGCGGCCACGGCCAGACCTTCATCAGCCCCGGCATCCTCGGCAGTATGGCCCAGGTGGAAGAGATCGTCGAGCGCGAATGCGTTGATCGCGTCGTTCTTTCATTGTCGGAGCGGCGAGGCGTCATGCCTATGCGCAAATTGGCGGCGCTCAAGCTACAGGGTCTGCCCGTGGAGGATGCGCATTCCGTTTACGAGCGCCTTACGGGACGCATCATGCTGGCGCAATTGCGTCCGAGCTGGCTGATTCTTTCGGAAGGCTTTCATAAGTCGAGGCTTTCGCTGACCGTCAAGCGCGTCACTGACATCCTGGGATCGCTGGTCTTGATTCTTCTGACCTTGCCCCTGATGGCTATCACGGCGCTGGCCATTCTCATCGACAGCGGAAGTCCGGTCCTGTTCCGGCAGGAACGCATCGGCCGGGGTGGACAGCCCTTCCGCATTTTCAAATTCCGTTCCATGCGCCAGGGTTCGGAAAAGGGCACCCCACGCTGGACGGCCGACGCTGATCCACGCATCACCCGCGTCGGGCAATTCATCCGTAGATTCAGGCTTGATGAGCTGCCGCAACTGTTCAACATACTGCGCGGCGAAATGAGTCTCATTGGGCCGCGCCCCGAGGTCCCATACTTCTGTGAACTCCTTGAACGGGAGATTCCGTTTTTCAACCAGCGGCATAGTGTGCGCCCCGGTCTTACTGGATGGGCACAGGTCAAGTATCGCTACGGGGCCACCCTCGAAGAGAGCAAAGTCAAATTTGAGTTTGATCTTTTCTATATCAAACATCTCTCGTTTCTGCTGGATTTAGCGATCCTGGTGGAAACCGCAAAGGTTGTTTTCCTGGGACGCGGCGCCAAGTAACGATGGAGGAATGCACACCTCGTCTTGAATTACGGAAGGGCTTCGAACCCGAAGTGCAAGATATTTCACTTGGCCTGTCTCAGCACGGGCCGGTTTTGGCGTAAGCGTCGAATTGTCAGATGTTTACATGCAGTCGCGGCTTTCAGCCGCTTGGTTACTGGTTTGCAATGATAGTTGGAATTGGGTCCCAGGGAGAGAGTAATGCAGTTCTTTCAAGTTCTGAAAATCGCCTCAAATAGGCGCAATCTTGCGATCGCCCTGGTGCTGGCTGCCTCGCACGCTCCAGCGCAGCCGCAACTTGAGGCTTCCGGCGAGAAGCCCAAGGCCGAAACCGTGGCGCCTGCGGGCGCAACGGACAACCGGCAGGACCAGAAAACCGCCGCCCTGGCTGGTGGATACACCGTCGGCGAGGGCGATCTGCTGCGCGTCAACGTTTGGAAAGAAACTGAGATCTCGCAGAATGTTACGGTGCGTCCCGACGGGAACATCTCCATGCCCCTGATCGATGAGTTCCGGGTCGCAGGACTGACGCCCCGCCAGATCCAGGAATTGATTACTGAAAAGCTCAAAGCGGTGCTCACCAATCCCCAGGTCACCGTTACGGTCACCGAGGTGCGTAGCAAGGTGGTTTACATCACCGGGCAGATCGGTAAGCCTGGAGCCTATCCCGTGGTCGCTCCCACCAACGTGCTGCAATTGATTGCGCGGGCCGGCGGTTTGAACCTGTTTGCGAACCGCAAAGATATTTACATTCTGCGCGTGCTCGACCGCAGCCGTCTGCGTTTCAACTACAAGGAAGTCGTTAAAGGCAAGCACAGCGAACAGAACGTGGTCTTACAGCCTGGCGATACGGTGGTGGTGCCTTGATGAGCATGGCCGGAACAATTCGTCGAACCGTGGTAATCATGTTGGCCTTGATTTGTGGCGTGGCGGCTTGTGGCGTGGCGGCTAGCAGTGTGGCGGCGCAGACCGCCAGGCAGCCAGGCGCCCCGGTTCCCGCCTGCGATCCACAGCTCACGGCCAGTCCATCAGGCAGAGCTCCCTGTGACGGTGCTCCGGCACCGGCGGTCGCAGCCGCCGATGACAGCGCCTCGCATCCGGCCGAAGACCCTTCTCCCGCGGCAGCGCCGGTGCTCCGTTACACTCCGTCGTTGAACGGCGGCGACCCGATCATCGTGCCCCAGCCCTTCCGGCTTCGATATCTGTTCGGCGGGGAAGCCACGCAGGGGTTTGATAGCGCCGTAGCCGGTCCTTTCCGCCATCTGCCCACAGGCGTATCCGTCTTAGATGGATACGCGGCCGTCTCCATGCAGGGCCGCCGGTCGTATGTTCTAGTGCAGCACGCTTCCACCGTGACCCGTTACAGTTCTTCCGAGCTTCAAGGGCAGGTTTTCCACCGTACCGCAGTCCTGGCCGACGGGGACTTGAGCCAGTCTGTGAACTGGAGTCTCGAAGGCCGCAGTACGCTGGGAGACGACTCGTTGCATCTAGTCAATCCACTGCCCGCCCGGTTGGTGGGCCAATTCGCGACCGCCGAACCGGTGAGTGCTGCTTATGGCATCAACGGCGGACGCATCTGGGGTGGCGATCTCTCCGGGTCGCTGAGTTGGAAGCCTGACATGATGCGGACCATCAAGCTGCAATTCCGGGACGCCTATCACCAGACTTTCGCCGATGGTCTGCACAACAATATTGCCAATATCCGCTTCGAATATCTGAAGAAGGCCTCCGAGCGAACCAGTTACGGATTCTATGGGCAAGGCACGCGCGAGACCGGCACGTTGACCTGTGACAGCCGCGGAGCAGGCTTTGAAGTTGCCGCCAAACTGGCGGAGTCGGCTTTGGCGGAACTCGCGGCCGGTCCGGAATTCGGGTCCAGCGGCTGCGGAAGACGCCAAGCGGTCAACGTCCACATGGCGCTGGCCGGCACGCTGAACTCTTCCATGCGCGCTTATGTCGCTGCCAACCGGGAATTCAGCAGTGGCTACGTCCGCCGGGGCACGTGGGAAGATAACGTAGTCGCCGGCATTGGCAAGCGCTTCAGCCGGCAGATTTCCTGGGGCCTGGATGCCGGGTACGTGAAAGGTACGCTGCTGGGCAGCGTGCTCACCTATCACGGCTACTTCGCTTCCACGGAAATTCGCAAGCGTCTTTCCGAAAGTTTGACCGTGCTGGCCACCTATCGGCGATTCGATCATTCCATCTCTAACCAGGGTGTGCGCCGGAATGTTGTGATGTTTTCCCTGCTATGGACGCCAGCCCGGCATAACGCCGAGAGAAGCGACCCATACATGAGTGTTGGCCGGCAGGGCGCGGTTACGGAGAGCGGCCATGAAAACTGAAGTCAAAGAGCAGAATTTGCCACAGCAGATTCAGGAGTGTGCCAATCTTCTGCGCCGCTCCGCGCTCTCCATTGCGCTGGTCAGCATGACGGTCACGCTGGCCGCCGTGGTCGTGATCGCCTTTCTCCCCGATGAATACCGGGCCACCACCACCATTCTAGTGGATCCCCAGAAGATCCCTGATCGCTACGTGACCTCGACCGTGCCCGCGGACCCCTCGGAACGGCTGAGCACCATCACCCAGCAGGTGCTGAGTGCCACGCGTCTCGGCGAAATCATCGATCAGATGGGGCTCTTTCCAGAGTTGAGGGGCAAGCCCCGCGAAGATGTAATTGAGAAAATGCGGGGCCATATTGCGCTGCAGGTAAAACAGGGCAACGCCGGTGGACTGGGTTCGTTCACCATTACCTACGAGGGCTCATCGCCCAAGACAGTGGCCCGGGTCGCGAACCAGCTCGCCAGCAGTTTCATCAACTGGAACCTGAAGAACCGCGAAGAGCGGGCGGAAGATACCACGCGCTTTATTTCCGCGCAACTGGAAGAAGCCAAGCAGAACCTGCAGGGCCAGGAAGAGAAGCTGCGGGAGTTCAAGATGCGGCACATAGGCGAGATGCCCGATCAGGCCCAGTCCAATCTCCAGACCTTGGGCCGCTTGCAGGTGTCGCTGCAGGTGAATGCCGATTCCCTGAACCGGCTGGAACAGGAAAAACAGATGCTCGTCCGCCTTCCGGAGCCGCCCCCCCAAGTGCCACCATCCCAGATGAGTGAGCGCGGACGCCTGGAGATGGAGCAGCGGCAGTTGAACTACCAGTTGTGGGACCTCAGGAAAAAATACACAGACTCACATCCCGACGTAGTGGCCACCGAGTCGCGCATCAAGCAGATGCGCGCGCAACTGGCGGCCCTGCCGCCACCGGCGCCCGGCGTGGAAACCAAGGAAACCAGCAGCGCCGTCGTGCGGCTGGACCTGATTGAAAAGGAAAAGCAACGGCTCCTGCAGGAGCAGCGCAGCATCCAGGGGCAGTTCCATGGCTACCAGTCGAAGGTCGACGCCGTGCCCTTGCGTGAGCAGGAACTCAGTGAACTGACCCGCGACTACGAGATTTCCAAGGAGCATTATCGTTCTTTGCTCGATAAAACATTCTCGGCGGAGATGGCCACGGAGTTGGAACGGCGCCAGCAAGGCGAGCGTTTCACCGTTCTCGACGAGGCCCGCGCCCCGGAACGTCCTTTCAAGCCCAACCGCTTGGCCCTCATGTTTGCCGCGCTGTTCGTTGCGCTCGGCGGTTCCGCCGGCCTGGTTTTGGTGAAAGACATGGTCAACGGCTTGATGAAAGGGGAGCGTGAGTTGAAATCGTTGCTGCCCGCTTCGGTTTGCTTTTTGGGATCGATTCCCTCGATTGAAACCAACGCTGACCGCCGCAGCCGGCGGCGGCGGCATGCCGTTGCCATTGCGGCTTCGTTGATGGCGTGTCTGGCCGTGGCTGTGATTCTATGGAAGGTCCGTCCAATTCTATGAGCACTATTCAAAATCCCGCCACGGCTGGAAAGTTCATGACAGTCGATGCTCTCGCGGCGCCGCAAAAGCCGCTCCCGGTCATTGTCCGGGCGGCTGAAGGCGAGAGCCGTCTGGTCTTTGTCTCTGATCCTGGGGGCATTGCCGCCGAGCAATACCGCATTATTCGGCGCAAGCTGGTCGAGCAATATCCCATGGGTGGGGTGGTCCTGATCACCAGTCCTGGTCCGGGCGATGGAAAGACGCTGACCTCCACCAATCTTGCATGGTGCCTGGCGGAGACGGGCGTGCCCACACTGCTGGCGGAAATGGATTTACGCAATCCTTCCCTTGGCCGTCTGCTCGGGTTTCAGTGTGAAAGCAGCGGCATTGAATCGGTGCTGGGCGGCTCTGCAGCTCCGGAAGCAATTATCCGGCAGGTCAACCGCATGCGTTTTCACGTAGCCGCCAGCGGACGGGTGATACCCAATCCGGTTGATTTGTTGGCTGGACGCCAGATCAAGGAGTTTCTCGCCTGGGCGCGGCAGAATTACAAATGGACCGTTCTTGATTCTCCCCCGCTGTTTCCATGCGCTGACTCTTTGGAGCTGACGGCCATGGCCGATTTCACGGTGCTGGTGGTCCGTGCCCATGTGAGTCCCAGGGTGCTGGCCGTGAAGGCCATAGAAATGCTCGGTCCGCACCTGCAGCAGGTCATTATGAATGAAGGCACTGAATGCGCCGATTCCGCCTATCGTTACACCTCGGCGTATTACCCGTACGGCCCAAAGAAAAAATAGCTGTGAGCCGCGCGCATCAAGCTCTCAGACCCAAGAAGTAAAGGTGAACAAAAAATGAGAGACCGTTTTTCCCAGTGGATACTATTCGTGACAGCTAAGTCCTCAGCAGCGATGGGCCTTGCCCTCGTGTTGCTTACCGGCGCCGCTTCGGCCCAGACCCGCGATCTCACGGTCGATGTTCTGATTAATTCTGCCAACACCACTGGTTACAACACCAGCCAGGCGTCGCCTGGAGAGTTTCAACGCTATCCCGAGCGCTATCTGGAGCACCTGCAGCTCCCCTATCGCTTGATTGATGTTGCCACGGCGCCCCCGCCGGATTTGACTTTGGTTCCGCTGGTCATCGCCGGCCACCGGGGTTTGAATCTGAGCTCCGCCTGGCAGCAGGCGATTCAGACGGCTGTCCAAGGTGGGACCGGGTTCGTCAATCTCGACTGGGACACCAATATTGGCTCCAACGCCCATATGCAGGCGATCTTTGGATCGACCGGGTCGGTGGCCGGGACTCCCGGCACTTCCATTACTCTACCCGCCGTCTTTCTGCCGGATGGAGCGACACCCCATTACATCGCCGGACTGCAGATCAGGTTTCCCAGCACGCCCGCCGGAGACTTCGTCTTCCAGTTCCATACAGATGACAACGGAGTCCAGGGGACCGCAACTTCCACCCGGCTGCTGAATGGTCACGGAACCGTGTTGGCGAAGATCGGAAGCGATCCGTTGCTGACCGTGACAACTTTCGGATCTGGGCGGGCCGTAAACTTCGGCACTTATGATTATCTCAAGGCTGACCGCTTCGGGTTTGTCATGGGCCTCGACGATCTTTTCTGGCGGAGCCTGGTATGGGCGGCGCGCAAGCCGTTGGTCTTCCGCGGATTTCCAAGAATGTTTGCCGTTCAGCAGGATGACGATAGTACCGGCTGGGGCTTCCGCGTCGGCGATATGTACAACACGGCGCTGACCGGAAACGTGCAAGCCGATGGCACAGGTGGACCGTGGCATCCAACGGGTTACGTGCAGACCGTTAATCTCGACCCAGGTTCTGCCGAACGCCAGCAGGTCATCAACGATCTGCAGGCAGGCAAGCTGAAGATTGCTCCTCACACGGTCACGGGCGGCTCCGGCGGCGACCTGTACTGGCCGGGGGCGACTTCCAGCCAGCTTACCGATTCGCAGTGGCAGGCCAATTTGAGCGGCGTGATGACCTACAAGAACGGCAACGGAGCCACCGGCAGTTTCAATGGAACTTCCGATGTTCTGACCTTTTCCGGTTCCATGGTGCCGCACTTCTGGGACCTCTCCAACAATACCGGCTTCGATCTGTGGAACAATCTGGGCATCCGCTATCTCACGGAGATCCAACAACCCGGTGTGTATAGCGACCAGGTACCGGCAAAAGGGCCGGCGCAGCGGCTCTCCCTGCGGCCTTTCCGTTTGTATGAGCTGCCGCCGACCTATGGCAACCCCTCGGAGCGTTGGCCGATCTACTACGCCGACGACATTACAGTTGGCAGCCGCTCCGGGCTGCCTTCGCAGACATTCTTTTCCTTCTGCACGCAGTTGTTGGGGTTTACTTATCCGAGCGCAGACGCTGTATGGCCGCGTGCGGTCAATGGAATCAGCTTTGCTACCAGCCTTGAAAACTGGCAGGCCTATACGTGGCGCTTTTGGACCAGCATGGCGCCCACACAGATCTACACCCACGACGGCGGCAACATGGCCAACAGCACCGATCAAGAGCGCCAGCAGCTCATCTCCACGCTCTCGCCGTGGTTGACCGGTCGCGGTGTACGCCACACATTCATGGAACAAATGGGCGCCTACATGCGTGCCCGCACCAAATCGGCGCTGACTACCGGCCAGGTGACGCCCAGCACCATCACGTTGAACTTTATCGGAAGCGCGACCGACGCCAACGGCGCGACCGTAGCCACCAAAGCCCTGGTCTTCTATGGTGACAACGATGGAACACTGGTGGATGTGCCGGGATTCACCAATGGGACGACGGTTTCCTTCCCCAACGTGACGCCTCCGGGCCTGGCGCTGGACAAGAACTCTCTGACTTTTGATGCTCTGCCCAGCGGAAGCAATCCATCGGCGCAGACGGTGGCCATTAGCAACTCCGGTACAGGCATGCTGAACTGGACGGCGACCGAGAACGCTTCGTGGCTCACACTCTCACCTGCTTCGGGCACAAATACGGGCACGCTCACGGCCTCCGTGAACATCGCCGGTCTGGCCGAGGGCGTCTATAGCACCGGCATTACCGTGACCGCGTCCGGCGCCACCAACAGTCCACAGACTGTCAGCGTGTCGCTGGTGATCAGTTCTCCTAAGCTCGGTATTGCTCCATCGCCCATCGTGTTCACGGGCTTCCAGGGGCAGCCGGATCCCACGCCCGTGCCGATGACCATCGCGAATCTGGGTGGTGGCACTGTGAACTGGACCGCCAGTTCGAATACGCCATGGCTCACGCTCTCGTCAACTTCCGGCACTGCGCCATCAACACTGAACGTGCAGGCCAGCATCGCCGGCCTGGCCATCGGAACGTACTCGGGCAGCATTACCGTGACCGCGCCCGGTGTATCGAACTCTCCCCAGACGGTCCCCGTTACCTTGACCGTCGCCGGCCTGCTCATGTCTTCGAACTTTGACGATGGCACGATGAAGGGTTGGGCCAACTCACCGTTGGGCCGGACGCAGGATTGGTCGGTCATCAACGGAGACTTGGTCAACAACGGAGGAGGGCATACGCAGGTATTTGCCGGGGACGGCGTCTGGGCCGATTACGATCTGCAGGTGGATGTGAAGCTGGCTTCGCTCAGTGATTATCCGGGAGGCATCCGGGGACGTGTTAATCCTGCCACCGGGGCTTCGTATGCTCTCTGGCTTTATCCTAACGAACGGATCGTCAAACTCTACCGGACGGTCGGATGGAACATCGATTCCGGCTTCACCCTGCTCGGCCAGGCCAGCGTGACCTTCGATTCCACCAACTTCCACACGCTGAAGATGTCATTCCGGGGGACAACGATCCAGGTGTTCGTGGACGGGGCTTCGCTGATTGCGGCCACCGATGCGACTCTGCCCAGTGGTCTGGTGGCGCTTGATGTGTCGAACCAGATCATTACCTTCGATAACGTTTTCGTGAGCGGTTCGGTAGCCACGGCCGATACCCTGAGCGCATCATCCACTTCCATGACCTTTGCCGCCCAGAGCGGCGGCCCGGCCCCGGTGGCGCAGGCGTTGCAGGTGGCCAGCTCCGGCGGCGTGCTGGCCTGGACAGCCGGCGTCAGTGTTCCGTGGCTGTCGCTTTCAGCAACTTCAGGCGTGACCCCGGCTTCCATCAACGTCTCGGCGGTAACCGCTGGCTTGAGCAACGGGACTTATAACGGGACCGTGCAGATTGTCTCCAAGGGCGCGCAGAACTCGACCGTCAGCGTTCCTGTCACACTAGTGATTTCAGCGCAGCCGGTGATCCTGGCGGCTTCGCCCGGGTCGTTTAACTTCGTGGGCGCAACCACGCAGAACCCAGCAGGCCGAAACCTTGTCATTACCAATACCGGGAATGGCGCGCTTCCATGGAACGCCAGTGGAGACCAAAGCTGGCTCAGCGCTTCCCCCGCAAGTGGGACCGCGCCCAGCGCCACTACGGTCAATGCCGCCAGCGCCGGGCTGGCTGTGGGGCAGTACAGCGGGAATGTGGTGCTGACCTCAGGTCAGGCGAATAACAGTCCGCTGCTGGTCCCCGCCAGCTTGAGGGTTGGCAACCTGCTGTTCAGCGATGACTTCAGCTCCGGCAACGCCAATAACTGGTTGATCTCGCCTTTAGGACGCGGCTCCAACTTTTCGGTGGCGAATGGCGCTTATATCTATAACGGCGGAGGCCCGACCCAGACATACACCGGCAGCCAAAGCTGGACCGATTACACCTTTACTACGGATGTAAAACTGGCGAATACCAGCAACTATCCGGGCGGCATACGGGCGCGTCTCAACTTGACTACCGGCGCAGGCTATGGCGTCTGGTTCTATCCCGGCAATGGTTTGGTCAAGCTGTTTGCCATCGGGCAATGGAACATTGATTCCGGTTCGCTTTCGCTGCTGGCCCAGGCCCCGGCGAGTTTCGATACCAACACCCATAACGTGCGCATCGATATGCAAGGCCCCGTTATCAGGGTGTTCTACGACAATGTACAGATCATTCAAGTGACCGATACAACTTTTACCTCGGGTGGCATTGCGCTTGATGTCTCCAGTCAACCGGTACAGTACGGGAATGTGAAGGTAATCAGCTTTTAGTATCGTGACCGGGCGATGATTACAAAATGTCCCGGTCACCCTACTAGAGGAACCGGAGATCGAAAGGAAATCGCAAGGCATGGCAACCTCAACCCAGGATACTGGAACAGCAGCCGGAGATGGCTCGTGGACTTGCATGGCGCAGGTCGCGGGCATCTCGCTTCTGGTATCGGTATGGTTGTGGGCGGCGATGCTGCGAAACGGGGGATCGCCGCGCTACCTGCAACTGGCGGTGGTGCTGGGTTGTTTCATGGCCGTGGCTGCGTCCGGACGCTTGCTGGCGCGCATCACCCAAACTCAGTTCGGATTGTCATCGGCTGCTTCTGCTGAAGCCGTGGCTTTCAGCTTTGGAGCTTTTTGCCTTCTGGCGGTCTTTCTTCCGGAGTATATGCTGGGTAGCCGTCCGCCGCTGGCCCGCTCTCTGGTGCTGCTGCTTCTTGCCATTCTTCTGGCGGTCGCCTACCTCGGAATCTCTCTCCGCTGCCGGCTTGCGATTTTCAACCGGCTGCGCTGGAACGCGGCCACCGCCCTGGCGGTTTTTGCCGGCTTGTATTTTCTGGCCACCAGCTATCTCAGTGTAAAGAAGCTGCATGTGTTCGGCTACGTCGGCCAGGATATCGCCTACTTTACCCAGTGTCTATACACCACGCTCCACGGCCACCTCTTCTACAGCAACATGTATCACGACTTGCTGTATGGGAAGCCGGTGACCAGCGATTTTGCCGGCCACAACCAGATGGTTCTCGGCCTGTTTCTGCCGTTTTATGCCGTTCACCAGAGCGCGGCCACGCTCCTGGTAGTAAGGAACGCGTTCATCGTGTTGTGCGCATGGCCGGGCTATCTGCTCTGCCGCCGCGTCCTTTCGCCCGCTCTTTCGGCCCTGGCGACCATCGGATTCCTGCTCATTCCCGCGGTCGCCTATCAGAATTTCTACGACTTTGCACCGCTGTCTCTTGCGGGTTTCCCGCTGCTCTTCGCGATTTATTTTTTCCTGGAAGACCGCTTCCGTCCATTCTTGCTGACGGCGTTGCTTACCCTGATGGTCAGGGAAGATCTGGTCTTTGCCGTTTTTGGTCTTGGCCTGTTGGCGCTGTGGCAGCGGCGCGGCTTCCGCTGGATCGGGGTGCCCTGCGCCATGGCTTTGGGCTGGGCATTTCTTTCCTGGAAAATCATTTTCCCATGGTTCCTGCACGGTGCGACCTCGGCGGTCGCCAGTTGTTTTTCGTATCTGGGTGACACGCCGGGTGCGATGCTGCGCGGGATGCTGGCCCATCCCCGGATGCTTCTTTCCCGGGGCAACCTTATATATATGAAGCAGCTCTCCGACTCGTTCGGGGGCGTGCTGTTCATGGGAAGTCCCGCTTGGCTGCTGGCCACACCCTATGTCGGCATCAATGTCTTGGGTCAGGGCGGCGGTTGCAATACCGCCATGGTCTATCGTCACTACTCGCTGATTCCCGCCGTCCTGTTGTTTTTTGCATTCTTGCTGACTGTGCAGCGCCTGGGAGAGCGGTGGCGGGAGCGTGGAAAAGATCCCTATCCAACGCAAGCAGCGATGGTGCTGTTCCTGCTGGCGTCCGGGATCTGCAGCCTGGTCTTCGTTACCGGACACCAGCAGGCAGAGGACATGGACCAGCACGCGTGGCATGAAGAAGCGCGGGCTGTAGCTGCTCTGGTGCCGCCGGACGCTTCGGTGGCCGCCCCCCGGTATCTTCTTCCTGAGCTGGCCAACCGTGACAAGCTGTATCAGTCGTTGCGGCTGCTCGAATATCACAATCCTGACGCTGAGTTTGTGGTCCTCGACAAGGATTGGGAGCGCATGTCGGCCACCGGCCAGTGGCGTGATAGCTACCTGGCGTTGGGCCGTCTGCTGGCCCGCAGTCCGGCATACCGGACTGTTTACGATAGCCCTGGTTATGTCGTCTACCGGCGCTGCTCGGGCTGCACCGTTGATCTCAAGGCCGCCGCCGGCGTTTCTGGCGCCTCAGAGGCAATGCATGAGTGAGATCCGGACACTCTACCGCCACGCTTCCCATTACCTGGGCGGCCGCGTTTGCCTGATGCTGCTGGGCTTCATTTCTTTCCCGGTCTTCACGCGGGTCTTTTCGGTCACGGAATACGGCGCCATGAGCCTGGTGCTCAAAGTCGTCCTGCTGCTGACCGTAGTCGGCAAGTTTGGCCTGCAGAATTCCGTGCAGCGGTCGTATGCGGAAGAAGGCGCGTCACCCGACCCGGCGGTGCAGCGGCGCTACTACTCGACGCTCTTCTTTGGCGCCGGCGGCATGGGCGCGCTGATGGCGGCCTTGTTTGCCACGACATTATTCTTTCTGCCAGAATCGATGCTGGGCCCCGGCCTGCGCGCACTCTTCCTGATGGCGTCGGTACTGGTCTTTCTGCGCGCCGTGCAGCCGACCTTGATTGGATTCCTGCGCGCCGAGGGCCGCACCCGAAGCTACAACGGAGTTGAGATTGCCGTCAAAGCCGCGACCATCGCGTTGGCCTGCGGTCTCCTTTTATGGTGGAGCAGATCGCTGGCCGTCTTCTTCAGCAGCACCATCGCCGTGGAAGCCTTGGGCGTATTGGGGCTTGTCCTTTATCTATATCGCCGGGATGTTCTCAAACTACAGTCAGCGGATTGGAGCTACTTCAAGAGCGCCGCCTGGTTTGCCTTTCCCCTCATCGGGTACGAACTGGCCAGCGTGGTGCTCGATTCCGGCGACCGCCTTCTGGTGCAGCATTACCTGGGAGGGCAATCGTTGGGCTATTACTCGGCTGCCTACAACGTCTCGACCTACGCGGAAGAAGCTCTGATGGTGCCCATCAATCTGGCGCTGTTTCCCATCTACATGAAGTTATGGGTTGAAAAAGGGAAAGAAGAGACGCAGCGGTTTCTCAGCCGTAGCCTGAATAATTTTCTGGCCCTGGCCGTGGCCGTCGTTTGCATCGTGTTCTTGACCTCACGGGACGTGATCGTGGTGCTGGCTTCCAGTAAATTCCAGGAAGCCCACGCTCTGCTGCCGGTATTGGTCATCGGCCTGCTGATCTATGCCGTCCATATTTTCTTGAATGCCGCGCTGCTCATTTATAAGAAGACGGCCATCATGACCGGTCTGGTGGCCGGCGCTTGCGCCGCCAACCTGCTGCTGAACATCGTTCTCATCCCGCGCATGGGACTGCAAGGGGCCGCCATCGCCACCTTGATAAGTTACCTGTTGCTGGTGTTGATGATGGGTAGAGTTTCATTCCGCCTGCTGCCGCTCAAGATCAGCTACTCCGGCATGGCCATCAATCTTGTCGCCGCCGTAATTACTTTCGTGATCTTGCGTCCGATTGACTTCCACCGGGCCATGCTCAACGCGGCAGTGAAAGGGCCAATGGCGATGACCGTGTATGCGTTCCTGATCAGCCTGCTGAATCCGAAGATCAGAAGGCCCCTATGGCAATGGTGTAGGTCAAGGGTAGCCCGAGCCAAGACCGCTCCGCCGGAATTGGCTGCCAACTGGGAAGGTAGATGACCGTGCCCGGCTATCCTCATTCCCATTCCCAGCCGATGGCCGGAAACTCCGGGCCTCTGCGTTTTCTCGTTACCGCCGATTCTTTTCTGCCACACTCCGGCGGCTCCCGTGTCTATTACGCCAATCTCTATAAGAACCTGCTGGCCATGTATCCAGACACCATGACTGTGCTGACCCGCAAGGTGCCGGGATGGAAGGAATTTGACCGGCATGAGACCGGGGCGAACTTCCGCATTCAGAGGTTTCTCAAGCCGCTGCCAAACTGGAAGTACTGGCAGTTGCCGAAAGCCATCCCGCAATTGGCCGGAGAAGCCGCCCATGTCCTGGCCGGAAGCTATGACTGCCTGCATTGTGGCGATCTTTTCCCCCAGGGACTCAACGGGGTTGCACTGCGCCGCCTCTTCCGGTTGCCCATGCTGATGTTCTGTCATGGTGACGAGGTCTCGCAGACTGACCGCCGCCGGTATCAACCGCGCGTCCGCAATTTCATCTATCGCCACGCGGATGTGATCATAGCCGCCAATCAGTTCGCCTACGATGGGCTGGTGCGCATCGGCATTCCCGAAGATCGGCTCCACAAACTCACTCCGGGCGTCAACTTCGAGCAATTTTATCCCGCGCCCCCCCGCCGCGATCTGATCGAACGTTACGGCCTGCAGGGCGCCAAGGTCTTGCTGACCGTGGCGCGCATGGTCCCGCGCAAAGGCCACAAGATCGTGCTGGAGGCGCTGCCGCAAGTCATCCGCGAAGTGCCTAACCTCAAATACCTGATCGCCGGCGATGGACCAGAAGGGCCGCAATTGCAGCAGCAGGCCCGGCAATTGGGCATTCAAGACGCCGTGATCTTTGCCGGCGATATTCCGCACGGCGAGGTTTGCGATTTTTATAACCTCTGCAATGTGTTCATCATGGCCAATCGCTTGGAAGCCGGTGGCGACGTGGAAAGCTTCGGCATGGTGTTTACCGAGGCCAATGCCGTGGGCAAGCCCGTGATCGGCGGTAGGTCCGGAGGGACGGCCGAGGCTGTGCTCGATGGCAAGACCGGGTTCCTGGCTGACCCCGGCAACGCCGATGAAATTGCTCGGCGGCTGCTGCAACTGCTCAAGAACGAAGACCTGGCGGCGAGCATGGGCGCGGCCGGAATGGCGCGGGTGCGCGCGGAATTCAATTGGAGCAGCCGTGCACAGGCGGTCCGGCAGATCAGCGCCGAGATGGTGATGCGTGCCCGGCGCGAGGTCCAATCGCCCGCCGCGGGCGTCAGGCCGGAAGACTCCGGGGTCTCGGCATAATTCCATGACTTTACCTTTCCATCCCGTGCTGATGTTTTTCGCCGGTGGCGGTATAACGCCCATCGCCATTTATTGCGGGGCGATTGTTGTCTTTCTGCTCTCTATCTTCTGGCGTCCCCAGGTTGGGGTGTATTTTCTTGTTCCCCTGCTGCCACTGCAGACCGTGCGCTACCTGCTCCATCCTCTGCCGTTCGGCGAGAAGCTGGTGGATTTCGTGCTGCTGGGCGTGATTCTGGGCCTGTTGATCCACCGTAAAGGGCGGGTCTTTCCGCAAACGCCGCTCAATGTTTTCCTGGTCGTGTGGGCGGTCTTCCATTACGTATCGCTATGGCGGGGCGCGTTGTTCCTGGGCGTCGATCTGCCCTGGTGGGTGAGTGATCCTCGTTTTTCCAACTGGAAGAACTACATGATCATGCCTTTGCTCTTCATGACCGTGGCCGCGGCCATTAAAGAAAAGGGCCAGATGCAAATTCTGATGGCGCTCATGGCGGTCTCGGTCCTCCGCAACAATCTCGGTTTCTATAACACCGTATCGGAGCGCGATTTTACACACTTCTCCTACGGCCTGCGCTATGCCGGGACTCTAGGCTATGCCGGCGAGAACGGGCTGGCCGCTTTTGAAGCCCAAACCGCGTTATTCTGCATCGGACTGATGCCTTTCATCCGGCGCAAGGCCGTGAAGATTGCCATGCTGGGCTTTGTGGTGAGCTGCCTTTACTGCCTGCTGTTCGCATTTTCACGCGGCGGATATCTCGGCTTCCTCGCCGGACTGCTGTTTCTCGGCGTGCTTTATGAACGCAAGCTGCTGGTCCTTTTCCTGGGACTGGTGCTGAGCTGGCAGGCATTGGTGCCCAAGGCCGTCAGCGAGCGCATTTTCATGACCTATGAAGATGGACAGATCGATAGCTCCGCCGGTGAGCGGGTCACCATCTGGCAGGATGCGCTGACGTTGATCGAGCAGCGCCCCATCTTCGGCTCCGGCTTCGATACCTATGAGTTCATGAACCGTGTCGATGAGTTCCGCGACACCCACAATATCTATCTCAAGGTCCTGGTGGAAATGGGAGTTCTTGGCCTGCTCCTGTTCCTCGCGCTGCTGTTGAAGTCGCTGGGCGTAGGATACCGGCTTTTCCGAGCGGCCGAAGATCCGGTCTTCCGGGGCATCGGCCTGGGCCTGGCTGCGGTCATGGTGTGTACGCTGGTGGTAAATCTCTTCGGCGACCGTTGGATGTACCTTCAGGTCACCGGCTACACCTTCGCCCTTCTGGGGTTAGCGGTGCGCGCACAGATCATCACCAACGAAGCGCGCGATGCGTCAGCGGAAAGCGAAGAACAGCCGGCGCAACCTGTCGTGCTTGAGCCGGTGGGCGTGTAGTCCAAAGGCCCCTTTCCCGTGTGTCCGCCTCGTTTCCAATCCTTTTGCGCTGGTAGAGCCTACGATGCTCCCTCCAGCCTTCACTTGCCTGGTATGTGGCTCGCACTTTCAATTACGCCCCTTTGCGTGAGCGTGCCCGCGGCCGGGTTTGAAGCCACGGCATGTTGTCGTTGACGGTCATTGCTGAGTCCCTTATTCTAAGAGGCATGAAAGAGAATTGCAGGTAAGCCATGACATTGAAGGTGGAACTGAACGCCAAAGTAGAAGCGGGGTTGATGGCCCAAGCGGAAGCACGCGGGCTTTCACTAGAGGCTTACGTGAGTTGGCTGCTTGAAGAACGCAGTGGCCAAAGGCTGGGAGGGAAGCGACATCCCAGCGGAAAAAGCGTTGTGGAATTATTCGAGCCCCTCAGAGGACTCGAGGTCGAAATCGAGCGAAATGAATCGACGGGTAGACCCATCGATTTATGAAAGGCTACCTTCTCGATACGAATATCCCGTCAGAGATGAGGCGGAGCCGTCCCGAGCCGCGAGTAATAGAGTGGCTGAAAGCGGCCAATGATCATGAGTTGTATTTGAGCGTAATCACGCTGGGCGAGATTTGGAAGGGGTTCACGCTGCTGCGTGACGCAAACCGGCGGGCACAGTTAGAAGAGTGGCTCGAAAGAGATGTGCGCGATTGGTTTTTGGATCGGATTCTTCCTGTGAACGAAGCTGTGGCTGAGCGCTGGGGAGTGCTGGAAGGAGATCGTCAATTGCGAGGTGTGCCTCTCAATACGGCTGATGGTCTCATTGCCGCCACTGCTCTTGAACACGACCTTGGTTTGGCCACACGCAATAGTAAGGATTTCTTGAACTTGGGAGTCCAGATTATCAATCCCTGGGAACTGTAACCCACCGGCCTCGATGCTATTTTTATCGCTGGATTCAGAGGCAAGCCGATTTAACACTTAAGTTTTCCATCTCAAATTCCCGAAATTATTCCTGGGGGGATTTAGCCGCCACCCCCGACTATTATAGGCAGATGAAGCAAGTTCCAAGTTGCAGTCCGCAGTTGGAAATACAAGTACAGTCTGCGGACGAGTCCATTTCATTGAACGTGAGTGACAGGGAACTGGTTGCAGCGGTCTTGGGAAAAGACCGCAAAGCGACCGCGGAGTTCGTGGATCGCTACAGTGACGCGGTCTACAATTACGTCCGGTCCCGCCTGTTCCCCTACACGGACCGGACTGACGACTTGGTTCAAGAGGTCTTTATGGCTGCTTGGCAGCAGTTGGGGAGCTTTAGGGCGGAATCATCGCTCCATACCTGGCTGCTGGCCATCGCGCGTCATAAGGTGCAGGACTACTACCGCGCGCTGCTGCGGCAGCCGGTGTCTCTCGAAGAGCCGGATGAGACGGCAGTACTGATTTCGCTGCCGCAGTTCGATGACGCGCTGGATGCCGAAAGGCTTTCGGCGAAAGTGGCCCTGACCATGGCGGCCTTGTCCGAACAGTACCGGACGGCCCTGCTTTGGCGTTACTGGGAAAACTGCTCTGTGCGCGATATGGCCCTGCGGACAGATAAAACGGAGAAAGCGATTGAGCGCTTGCTGGCACGAGCGAGAAGAGCATTCAAGGACGGGTGGAACCATGTTTGAGTGGGGAGACGATACCTTCAAATCCTTGGCAAACCGCGCGGAGCCAAGGCCACAAGCCAAAAGAGCTGCGGCGCCTGCGCATCTAAAGGCAAAGATTTACTCTGGGCTACTAAGCATCCAGGGTGAGACTGGCCCGCTAGCCAGCCTCACCGCGACCAATACCGATGGGCGCGGGTTATGCATATTCGAAGAAGGCGTAAGAATCCTGCCGGTAGGGGAACAGGTCAAGTCGCTGAATTTTTGCAGCGTTTGCCACGCGCGGCTGCTGGGAGAAAAGCTGAGCAAGGCCCCGATCTACTGGAAAAACTGTCCGTATGCGGACTTCCACCGTTCCTGATCCGAGAGGTGCTTGCACAAGGGGGGGCGCGTTCTGTGCAGACGACTATTCAATTCGATAGGAATTTGGCACATCATCGCCTTCGGCTGTGCGCTTATTCTCCTGAGCGCACGGCCTTTTTTTCGTGAGGCCGGTGCAACAGGTCACGAACCAAGCTATACGATGCGGTCCCTGCCAAAACTCGCCGCGCTCTTTTGGATATTGACCGGTTTTGCCGGTGGCGCCCAATCTCCGATAAGCAATCGTTTGCTCGGGCAGCATTCCGAGTATCTGAAGCGGGCGAGCACACAACCTGTGCAATGGTGGCCGCTGGGGCCGGAGGCCCTGCAACTGGCGAAGGACAGGAACCTGCCGTTGTTGATCGATGTAGGTGCGGTATGGTGCCGGTGGTGTACTGCGATGGACCGCGATAGCTATACTCAAAAAGATGCTGCGGAATTCATCAACGATCATTTTGTGGCAATCAAGATCGACTATGACGAAGACCCGGAACTGGATGCCGCTCTGGAGCGCGCGGCTGCGCTGGCCAATCTTCCCAGCGGGCTGCCGCTCACTCTCTTCGTTACACCTGGCCAACTCCTGTACTTCGGCGGAACATATTTCCCGGCAAAGGCTTCGTCTGAGACGCCGTCTTTCAAGGAGGCCCTGGAAACAGGCGCAAAGCTGTATAGGGAACACGCAGATGCGCTGTCCAAGGACGGCGTTCAACTTCATCTAAAGGTAAAACCATGATTCGAATATTCCAAGGTCTCTTGGGTCTCACGCTGCTCTCGGGTCTCGCCTTCGGCGGAGAACATCTGAAAATCAACCCCAGACTGAACTATTCCAGCGACAGTCAGGACGGCCCTCTGATTACGGGAGAACACATGGAGGATGGCGCCATCCAGGGCAAACCAAACTTCGTGCTGATGTATGGCGAGGGTTGATTCAACTCCAAGCGGCAGGCTCGCCGCTCCGTAGAGTTGTATGAAAAGTATCAAGGACGGGTGCAGTTTGTGATCGTCGATCTCGACAAACAGCGCCCCCCGGCGCAACAGTCCCTGGTTAAGCGGTTCTATACCGGCTACATTCCGCACGTGGTCGTACTCGACCAGCAAGGGAACCCGGTGTACGACCAGTCCGGAGAGGTGGATTCGGACAAGATGTCTGCGCTCCTGGATCGTCTCTTGAAATGATGAGCCAGTGTTACTATAACGACGGAGAAACGGATGTCATGGCACTGGCGAGCTAATGTGTTGTTCATTCACTGCACCGTGGAGCCGTTCATGAGAAAGCTTCACGCCGCACCGTCGCATCTTTGCGCACTCCTTTGCCGTACCAAGATGGCCGCCGGAATAATCGCCGTTTTGTGTATCGGGATGAGCGTTGGCAGAGCTGCTGCCGTTCGTCCGGAAACCAGACCTCTGGCACAGGACCCTGTCGCGCGCCCAACGGTCTTCGATCATTCCACCTTCAGCAGGCTTCTCAACCTGTACGTCAAGCACGGAATCGTCGACTACGATGCGTTCGCGCGGACGAGTGAGTTCAGCGCTTATCTTGGAGCCCTTGGGCGCACAGATCCGGCCAGTCTCGGGCGTGATGATCAGTTGGCCTTTTGGATCAACGCCTACAACGCTTACACGATCCAACTCATCATCGCCCACCACGAACACCAGTCGATCCGGAACATTAACAGGTCGTTCGGCCTGGTGAAGGCTTATGGCCCGTGGAAGGAGAAGCTGGCGGTCGTGGGTGGCCATCCATACGGTCTGGACGAGATCGAACAGGATATCATCCGGCCGCGGTTTCACGAGCCTCGCATTCACTTTGCGCTGGTGTGCGCGGCCATGGGGTGTCCGCCACTCCGCAGCGAGGCCTACGTTGGCAACCAGCTAGGTTCACAACTCGACGACCAAGCGCGGATTTTCCTGCTCGAGTCTCCATCGAAGAACCGGGTCGACGTCGCCAAGCGGACCCTATATGTGAGTCCCGTCTTCATCGGCTTTCGCGACTACATCAAGGACTTCGGCGGCAGCAACCGTGCCGTAGGGCGCTTCATTGCCCACTACTATCCCGAGGGAGCGGCGAAGAGCCTGCTTGACAGTGGTGACTTTAAAACAGTCCAGACTGAATACAACTGGACACTCAATAGCAAGGAGAACGAGAATAAATGATAAGGAGAACGCGATGAATGATTCGGTAGTAACCTTCAAGGTCACAAAACTCACGGCCCAGGTGAATGAACCTGTCACTCTGGAGTGGCAGGGAAAGGAATTCGATGCTGGGCCTATCACCGTGGAACTCGATCCAAGCGATTCGAATTCCGCCAACCAGGGTGCATTGGACTATTCCCTGCGTCATGCGCGTGCGGAGTTCCACGTGCGCCTGACCTTCCCTGAATTTGCGGGCACATTGGAAGCGCTCGGTCTCGGCCAGGAATTCACCGGACCCATTCGTGCGGTGATCCGCTCCGAAGGCGCGATTCTTGACGATCATAGCTTTGCTCTCAGCGGCGATTGCAACATGGGCCCGCACACTCTGTTTCCTCCGGAAGAGACACGCGCGGCGGTCTTACCCGGAATATGAACGCCGGCTGACTCCCGGTCGGGAGTTGAAATCCGCCAGGCCCTTAGCCAGGGTCAAGCTGTTTCCTGGCAATTCGGTCCGAATCAAAAGAGATTGCGCTTCTCTCTGCCGAAGGTGTTTGGTGGAAGAAGCTACGATGTTTGCTTGAAGGGTGGCTACACCTTCGATCCAGTGGTTTCACGTTCCGCAGCGGCTTGATGCAATCACCACCCACTCTGCTTTTGACCGGCGCCACCGGTTTGGTAGGAAGCGAATTGTTGAAGCTGTTGCTTGCTGCCAGGCCGGGCCGCCGGATCGCCGTCTTGACCCGCCAGCGCCACAAGGTTGTAGATCTCAATTTGATCGACGGCGTGGCCGCCTTTCACGGCGACATTGTCCATCCCTCTCTCGGCCTGAATGATAAGACCTATGCCGAACTTAACGAGAGCATTGTGGGTATCGTGCATTGCGCCGCGAACACCGGATTTGGGCTTTCGCTGACCGATGCCCGGGCCGTGAATACAGTTGGGACTCTGAACTTGTTGGAATTTGCCGGGAAGTGTCCGGGGCTGCAAAAATTTGCTCATCTCAGTACAGCCTACGTAGTGGGAAAGGCTGCCGGCCATTTTCTTGAGGGCCCGATCTGCCATCAGAGTGGCTATTGCAATACCTACCAACAATCCAAGCACGAAGCGGAAGAGTTGGTGGCGCAAGCCATGGACCATCTGCCGGCATGTATATTCCGGCTCAGTTCCATCCTGGGAGATTCCATTACCGGGGAAGTGCGCCAGTTCAATTTCGTCCATCAATTAATAAGGTTGTTTCCCAGAAACATGCTCCCCATGGTCCCCGGGGCGCCGAGTGTTACCATTGACCTGATCGCAAGTGACTGGGCCACGGCGGCTCTTGCATCTTTGTTTGACCACGGCTTCGTGCCCGGCTCTTATTACCATATCTGCGCTGGCCCCGAACAGAGTTTGACGATTGGCGAAATGCTCGATTCGATGAAATCGCTTTTTGACAGCCACCCCATGGCCAGCAGATGGCTGCCGATACGTGTCCCGGAGTTAGTTCCGATCGCCCGATATGAGCAATTCGCCGGAGAGAGCCATCGCGGTGGAGACAAGCTTCTCATTGAACTGCTTAGAGTTCTGGGATACTTCTTGCCTCACCTGGGGATCTTTCAGGCCTTTGACAATCGCAGAACAATGAACATGCTGGAGCTGCCGCTGCCCTCGATACGGACGTGCTTTGAAAAGGTAGTCCGTTATTGCCTGGAGACGAATTGGGGCAGCCAGCCGGCCCAATTTTCCTGACGGAGGCAAGAACCTTGAAAGGCAGAAGATGCTGGCGCGCGCTCTCGGCAGGGATGAGCTTCGCCATGATGGCTGCCTTCCTGGGAGGCGCCGCGGCGGCACAAAGGAAGGTAGAAGAAATTCTTGATGGCAGTTTTCGCGCCACCTACAACCTGCAATTTGACGAGGCATTGCGCAAGGCGGAAGAGGCCAAAGGGGCGGACAAGGATGATCCGGTTCCATGGGTGGCGCAGGGGTGCGTAGTTCTTTTTCGCGAATTTGACCGCCTCAATATATTGCGTAGTGAAACCTTTGCTTCCAACGATGCGCTGACCCGCCGGCCTGCCTATCGCTGGCTGCCTTCCAGCAAGCAGCAATTTGACCAAGCATTGGCAGGAGCAGAGAGAATTGCAAAGCAGCGGTTGGTCCACGACAAGAGCGACCCGAAGGGTTTGTTCGGCCTCGCGATGGTAGAGGGCTTGCGGGGCCTTGACAGCGCCTTGATCACGAAGCACAACCTGGCCGCGCTCTCATATATTAAGAGTTCCGGTGAATATGCCGACCGGCTGTTGGCCCTTTCGCCGGGCAGCTATGATGCTTACGTGGGAACCGGCCTGGGGAAATACATTATTGGAGGCAATCCTGCGCCGGTGCGCTGGATCTTGCGCCTCGGCGGCATCAAGGGAGACCAGGAGCAAGGCCTGAAGGAGCTTTCACTGGCCGCCCGGCACGGCAGGTACCTGGCCCCGTATGCGCAGATTCTGCTGGCCTTCGACGACTTGCGCCACAAAAACAAAGCCGAGGCCAGAAAAAAATTCGAGGCGCTGCATAAAGAGTTTCCTGCAAACCCTCGTTTTGTAGAAGAGATTGCGAAGTGCGATGGGCCGGGACAATGAAGTCCCCGTCCCTTATAGATCCATGGTTAGCGTCAGGCGGAGGTCCTTGCTACATGCCAGCATCCGAAAAAGCAATATTGGACGTTGAAAATGCCGTGCGCCAGCGATATTCGCTAGGTGCGAAGGGCGTGCAAGCCGAACTTTGTTGTCCGGTGACGTACGATCCCAAATACCTTGAGATCATGCCGCAAGAGGTCCTGGAGCGTGACTATGGATGCGGCGACCCGTCGCGGCATCTGCGCCAAGGAGAAACCGTTCTGGACCTGGGATCTGGCGCAGGGAAGATCTGCTTCATTGCCAGCCAGATCGTCGGGCAACATGGCAGAGTCATTGGAATCGACATGAACGACGATATGCTCTCCGTGGCCCGCCGCAATCTTCCGGAAGTGGCGCGCCGCGTCGGTTACTCCAATGTGGAATTCAGAAAGGGCAAGATCCAGGATCTGGCCCTGGACTTGGACGCTCTAGAGCACTGGCTCAAGACCAATCCAGTATGCAACTCAGGCGATCTCAGCGCGATGGAAGCCTACGTTGAGAAAATGAAAACGGATGCGCCGCTCGTCGCCAGCGACTCCGTGGATGTCGTGGTCTCGAACTGCGTTCTAAACCTGGTGAAGGCCTCGGCCAAGGAAGCTCTCTTCGGCGAGATCTATCGTGTGCTGCGCCGCGGCGGGCGGGCCGTGATCTCCGACATCGTCAGCGACGAAGACGTGCCTGGCCGTCTTCAGAGCGATCCTGAACTGTGGAGCGGTTGCATCTCCGGTGCGCTCCGTGAAGACCAGTTCCTTGAGGCCTTCGAGGCCGCGGGGTTCTACGGCATTTCAATTCTGGAAAGACAGCGCGACCCCTGGCGCATAGTGGAAGGCATCGAGTTTCGCAGCGTCACGGTTGTCGCGTACAAAGGCAAAGAGGGGCCTTGCTGGGACCACAAGCAGGCCGTCATCTACAAAGGGCCATTCAAGCAGGTAGTGGACGACGACGGGCACGTTCTGCGGCGGGGGCTGCGCGTGGCCGTTTGTGAGAAGACCCTCGGCATCTATTCGCGAGAGCCATATGCGAGTCATTTCGAGCTGGTAGAACCATTCGTAAAGCCTCCTCAGGACGAACTTCGGCCTTTTCCTTGTACCCAAGGCATGTTGCTTCGCGATCCCAGGGAGACGAAGGGGCGAGATTACCAGTTGACTACTGTGCCGCAGCCGTCTTCCTGTGGGCCCAATGGAGGCTGTTGCTGATGGCTACTCAAAGAAGCTTACTGAACGTTGTCAACGGCGGCCCATTGCCCGGGCCGGATTTTGGGGCGACCCTGCTCAATCACCAGTTAGGAAGCCTGCGGCGTTCTGCGGTGACCACTCTGCAGATCAACGTGGGCAAGCTCTGCAATCAGGCGTGTCATCACTGCCACGTCGAGGCCGGCCCGAAGCGGACAGAGATTATGTCCACCGAAGTCGCTAATCGCATCCTCGACCTGTTGACCGCCAGCCCCTCGATACGAACTGTGGACATCACCGGCGGAGCGCCGGAATTGAATTCAAATTTCAGGCGGTTCGTGGAGTCATCACGGGCCATGGGACGGCACGTAATCGACCGCTGTAATTTAACTGTGTTCTTTGAACCGGGCCAAGAGGGCTTGCCTGAATTCCTGGGCGCAAACCAGGTTGAGATTGCCGCTAGCCTGCCGTGTTACACCACAGAGAACGTAGACCAGCAACGCGGGAAAGGCGTTTTCGATAAGAGCATCCAAGCACTGCAGTTGCTCAACCGTATGGGGTACGGGCGGGCCGGTTCCGGCCTGGTGCTGAACCTGGTTTACAACCCGCTAGGCGCCTCTCTTCCGCCGCCTCAGGAGAAACTGGAAGCTGATTATAAGAAGCAGTTACAGGAACGCTTCGGAATCGAATTTAACCGGCTGTTTACTATCACGAACATGCCAATTAAACGGTTCGCTGAATATCTGCTTCGTAATGAGCAGCTCGAAAGCTATGTGGGCCTGCTGGTCGACCACTTCAATCCGGCCACTGTTAACGAACTGATGTGCCGCTCCCTGGTCAGCGTCGGTTGGGATGGCAAGTTGTACGATTGCGATTTTAACCAGATGCTGGACCTGGAAACTCCGGGGCGGAAAAACATCTGGGAGATAGATTCTTTCTCCAGGATGGCACACAGTGAAATTGCCACTGGCGGCCATTGTTTCGGTTGCACCGCGGGCACAGGGTCGAGCTGCGGAGGTAGCCTGCGATGAGCGGGTCTAGTTTGTTTGTTTTTGCAGTTGGAGTTGCCATTGCGTACGCCAACGGCTCCAACGATGTCTCCAAGGGAATCGCTACTCTGGCCGGCAGCGGAGTGACCAACCTACGACGCGCGGTATTATGGGGAACTCTATGGACCGGGGTGGGCGCCGGCGCCGCCGCTTTTTTTGCCCATGCCATGCTTCAGACCTTTGGTACGGGGCTTCTCGGGCAGGGCGTTCAAGCCACGTTGGGCGCTGCCATCGCCACCATCGCCGGCGCCGCCTTGTGGGTCGCATTCGCTACGAGCAACGGGCTGCCGGTTTCTACAACGCATGGCATTGTTGGGTCGATTGCCGGCGTGGCCTTGGTTGCTTACGGTCCTCACGGCGTTAACTGGATAGCGCTTGGCGGCAAAATCATTCTGCCGCTCCTGCTGAGCCCGATTGTCTCGCTGGCGCTTACCGCCGCCCTGATACGGCTCTCTCGAGTACTGGTCCCCGACGCGGCAACCGACTGCATGTGCTTCAAAGTTGACCAGACGCCAATATCCGCATCAGCGGGAGGCGCCGCAACTTTGAATTTCGCGACCGCTCCCCGTGTTCACCTGGAATCCTGTACCCCGACAACCAAGACCTCTACGGGAATCACTGTTAACCATCTGCATTGGATTACCAGTGGGGCCACCAGCTTTGCCCGGGCGCTCAACGATGCTCCGAAAATGGCAGCTCTGGTGCTAAGCGCCGCTCTATTGAGCGGGCGCTCCCAGCCTTCCATTTTCTACTTCATCGCCATTACTGCCGGGATGGTGGCGGGGAGCTGGTTCGCGGGCCGCAAGGTCACTGAAGTTCTTGCCGTCAAGGTTACGCGCATGGGGCACCGGGAAGGGTTTATTGCGAACCTTGTCACGGCGGCGTTGGTCGGTCCGGGTGCGGCCCTTGGCCTGCCGATGTCAACGACCCATGTTGCTTCCGGGGGAATCATGGGAGTTGCCGCCGGAGGAGGCGCAGGAGTTAACCGAAAAACCGTCCGGGACATGGTTCTGGCGTGGGCGGTCACGGTTCCCGCTGCGGCCCTGTTCGGAGTAACCGCATTCGTTGCCTTCAGGGCGTTGGGGACAAGGTGAGGCGCAACCAAGTATTGCGGATTGTTGGGTTAGCAGCGGTCCTCGTGCTTTTCATTCTAGGCGCCTGGAAACTGCCGCTTCGGTATTGGGTCGGGTCTTTTATCGTCTGGGTACAGAGTTTCGGGTTGTCCGGTGCGTTCGTTTATGGAGCAGTGTATGCTCTCGGAGCCGTGCTGATGGTTCCGGGAAGCGCGCTCACGCCCGGCGCCGGCCTGGTCTATGGAACGTCCATTGGCGTCTTGATTGTCTCCCCGGCCAGTGTGTTGGGCGCAACAGGTTCCTTCTTGATTGCCCGGTACTTCGCGCGCGACTGGGTCGAGCGTCGGCTTCGCGTCTATCCCAAGTTCTCTGCGATTGACCGGGCGGTTGAAAAGCAAGGCTTCAAAGTCGTTCTACTTATGAGGTTGCAACCAGTCCTACCCTTCGTGCTTCTGAACTATGCGCTGGGACTCACACGGGTGCGGCTGCGCGATTACGTGGTCGCCTCCTGGATCGGAATGCTGCCGGCCACGATTGTCTACGTTTACATCGGCTCTGCCTTGAAGAATGTGTCGGACTTGTTCTCGGGCGGAATGGCGAAACACAGCCCTGCGGGCTTGGCGCTCTTCTGGGGAGGATTGGCGGCCGGGGCGGTATTCCTGTGGCTTTTCACTCGGATGGCAAAAAGAGCATTGCAGGAAGAATTGAATGGCCTCGATACGAAGGGAAATGCTGTATGAACGCGACTTCGCGGGTTGCGGTCGAACCGGTTGTGGTCGAACCGGAAGATGAGTTCAATCAAAAACTGATTGAGAATGTCCACCCTCCGGACTGGGTCAACCCCAAACCCTCGGGCCGCTACAACCTGGTAGTGATTGGGGCCGGAACTGCCGGCCTGGTTTCAGCCGCAGGCGCGGCGCTCTTGGGGGCCCGAGTCGCGCTCATTGAACGCCATCGGATGGGCGGCGACTGCCTCAACTATGGCTGTGTGCCATCCAAGGTGCTCATTCGCGCGGCCCGTGCTGCTTATGCCATCGATGAGGCCCGTGAGTTCGGAATTGAAGCGCGCATCGAGGAAATCAATTTTGCAGACACCATGCGGCGCCTGCGGCGCGTACGCGCCGACATCTCGCCCCATGATTCAGCGCGGCGGTTCCAAGGACTGGGCGCGGATATTTATTTGGGCGATGCCCGGTTTCTCACTGGCAACAGCTTGTCCGTGGCAGGGGAACGTCTTGAATTCAGAAAAGCGATTATCGCTACGGGCGCGCGGGCGGCGATACCGCCGGTGCCGGGACTTAAGGAACTCGGGGCCCTCACCAATGAGACAGTGTTCTCGCTGACCGAGCTTCCGAAGCGCCTCATTGTCATTGGAGGAGGCCCCATCGGATGCGAGCTCGCTCAAAGCTTCGCCCGTCTGGGCAGCCAGGTCTCCATCGTCGAGCGTGCCCCCCGGCTCTTGCCTCGTGACGATGCCGACGCAGCTACCATTCTTCAATCTCAACTCGAACGCGAAGGAGTTGCTACCTTCCTGGGCGTGGAGATACAGCGGGCGGAAGCCGGCCACGAAGGGAAGACGATCGTCTTCAATAGGGGCCGTGGAGAAGAGCGCGTTTCCGCAGATCAAATCTTGGTCGCGGCAGGACGTACGCCCAACCTCGAAGGCCTGAATCTGGAAGCCGCAGGCGTTAAGTTTCAACCGGCAGGAGTCATCGTGGATGATTATCTGCGAACTTCGAATGCGGACATCTATTCCGCCGGTGATATTTCTTCGCGCTTCCAATTTACCCATGCCGCCGAGGCGCTCGGACGGATCGCCCTGCAGAACGCGTTGTTCTTTGGCCGGAAGCGGGCCAGCGATCTAGTTATACCGTGGTGTACTTATACCGACCCGGAGATCGCCCATGTTGGCTGGAGCACAGAAGACGCCGGCAAGCGCCAGATGGAGATCAAGACGTTCACTTTATCTTTTGCAGACAATGATCGCGCCGTAGTGGATGGCGACATCGGCGGATTTGCGCGCGTGCATGCGAACAAAAAAGACGGCGTCATCGTGGGTGCGACCCTCGTCAGCCGCCATGCCGGAGAAAGCATCGGCGAGCTGGTCATGGCCATTCAGCGCAAGCTGAAGATCGGCGATTTGGGCGGAATCATTCATCCCTATCCAACGCAGGCGGAAATCATCAAGCGCCTGGGGGATTCTTCCATGCGCTCCCGCTTGAAGCCTTGGATGAAAAAGGCGCTGGTCAAGTTCTTCAGGTGGAGCCGGTGAAGGCCATCGTGGAAGCGGCGATCTGTGTGTTTACCAAGCCGCCGCTGGCGGGAAAAGTAAAGACGCGGCTGGTTCCAGCCGTGGGCGCGGAGCGGGCCGCGGAGTTGGCAGAAGCCTTCTTACGGGACACGTTAACTGTTTTGGATAGTCTTGCCTGGGCCAAACCCGTGATTGCCGTCACCGCGCCATTTACAAAGGAGTATCTGCGCAGCTACCCAATGTGGGTGCAGCCGGAGGGCGGCCTCGAGGTTCGGTTAGAAACGATTCTGCGGCGGGCGTTGCTTGACCATCCGGTGGCCTTTGCCATCGGGGCCGACAGCCCTGGCCTGCCGCCCTCCTGCCTGGAGCAAGCCCGAGACCACCTGGTCTCGCATGACGCCGTGTTGGGCCCCTGCAGGGATGGCGGGTTCTACCTTATCGGAGTCAAACATTCTCCACCGGGGCTGCTGAGCGGAATCGAGTGGAGCCAGCCCACGACCATGCAAAGCACCGTTGCCCGGCTGCAACAGCAGGGACTTTCAGTGGCCCTCATTCCTGAATGGTTTGATGTCGATACGGCCGCTGAATTGTCATGGCTCGAGTCTCTACTGGAGCAACGAACCATCGATTGCTGCTACACAAGGGCGGCGCTCGAAAGCATTCGCCGGTCCATGCATGCCAGCGGGCCCGTAACAAAATGAAGATATCTGTTGTGATTCCGGTGTTGAACGAAATGGTCAATCTGAAGGATGCGATTGACTCCGTGCGCATTGCCGTCGCTGATCCGGAAATCATCGTTGCCGATGGAGGCAGCACAGATGGAAGCCTGGCGTGGCTGCAAGCGCAAAACGGGGTTCAGTTCGTCCAGGCAACGCGCGGAAAGGGGCCCCAGCAGAACGCCGGCGCAAAGCTGGCCTCGGGCGACATCATTCTGTTCCTACATGCTGATTGCCGTCTTCCCGCGGATGCCGGCGCTCAATTGCAGCAGGTGATGCAAGATCAGCAGATTGCCGGGGGATGTTTTCTTGCCCGCTGGAGCCGCAACACCTGGGCCCTGCGAGTGATCGCCTTTGGCATGAATCTGCGCACCCGTGTGCGGAAAACATCGTACGGCGACCAGGCGCTATTCCTACGGCGTCTGGTGTTCAACCAAGTGAATGGCTTTCCCGATTGGCCATTGTTTGAAGATACTGAGCTCGTGCGCAGGATGAAGACTGCCGGCCGCTTCGTAGTTGTCCATTCACCGGTCACCATGTCGGCCAGGCGTTTCGAGGAGCGCGGCATATTTCATGGCATTTTCCTCGTGTACTTCCTTCAAATCGCCTTCCTGCTGGGCGTGTCTCCAGCGAGGCTTAAGAGATGGTTTGCGGATATTCGTCCGCAGGTGGACCCAAAGGACGCCCGGCGCTGAGAATCCTGAAGCAAAATTAGCCGCTGATTTTCGCAGATGAACGCTGATGAAAACCAATGGCGCCGGTCGCGCAAATGGTTACCCAGCGGGTAAAGTGCAGAACAGTTGAAAGCATCCTCAACTTCCTTGCATTTTCACCCACGGGAAACGCTGCGGTTCGTCAGCGTGGCATCATGAGTACGCCAGCGTGCCCGCCCTCATGTTCACTTGCCGGTATATCTAAAAAAATGGCCTCACTTCGCACAAACGCTACTCGCCGTATTATTACTAGCGATAACCTGTAGTAGATCAGTAGCAGATCCAGTCCTGTAGCGCTACAGAACATCTTCGACTTCGCTCAGAGGCTGTGCCTCTTCGTTTCTGCCGAGAGGGTAGCGCGAACTCATCGTTGAAACGCCCTGAAGATTTCTCGACAAAGCCAGCATTTCCGGGCCCCTTCGGCTTCGCTCAGGGCAAGCTCTTCGTGCTTCGCACTCAGGATGACGCCGTGTTGGAGGACTAAAAAGTCACAGCCTCCAGGTGGTTGCCATGAGGCCGCAACCAACAAAGGAAAACCTCGAAGCTGAGTTGTCAAAGAACTACTTGCAGGCTGCGAATCCCTGGGGACACAGCAATCACGTTGCAAGTTTCACTGATCGACGGCTGATTATCAAGAAGTGCTGGCGAGATGCTGTCAGAACGGCAGCGATTATGCCGATAACAGACGGCAGCGCTCATCACGTCGTTGATTTAGCATGCTTCCCTGAATTCCTCCAAGGTCATATTTGTATTGAGATGGTGAACAGATCGCGCACATTCATTTGGAGCATTCTAACTACGCAAAAAAAGCGAGAATCTTTTTGGGCTAAAGGATCCTCGCCTTCATAAGTCTACTAGCTGGAGTCATATCCATCCGTTATCGTGTGACACTTACATGCCCAATATCTGATCACCGCTCATTTGGCGTGGGCCCTGCGGACTATTGGATTTGTCAATGTGGAATACTGCTTGGAACATCGCCCGAACTCCGTTGGTCTGCCGCAGTGGCACACCGCTAAGAATGAGATGTGTTCTCACATACGCTGCATCGGTCCACAACTCTTTGCCGCCCAAGTGATGCACATCATGGTTGTTTAGGTCGCCCTGGAGCCAAAGAACACGAACCAGCGCATAGGAGCACAAACACAGCAGTCCCAACGCGGTACACTCCGGAATCAGCAACCGTCCGAATGTGACGGCAATCGCCACTCCAGAGGCATTGCCTGCCTGAGGCCGATTTCCCCAGAGGTGGAGGCTTGTGAAAGACACCAGTGTTGCGACTTGGTAACCAACCAACAGGAACGCTGACCAGATCGCAAGAGAAGGCATCGGCATTAACGACATTGCTGCTACTAGGCATGCAATTCCTACTAGGCGACGCCAAAATGGGCCCTTCTTAACCACTGCGCGAATCCGGACACTTAGAAAACGGACATGCAGCGCCGGATTGAATAAAGTCACAAGAAACCAGAGAAGTCCGTCAAATCTTGCACGCAAGTACTCGATGAACTCCTGGTCTGGGTCGTTTGGCCCGGCAACATACGCGTGATGGCGCCGATGTAAATCGCGGTAGTCTTCATGTGTCGGCAACAGCAGGAAAGCACTGAGTGTGTTGTAGCCTCGGCGCGTCCATTGATCTCGCCAAGGGAGTCCCTTGGAAGAATGTGTAAGGTGGTGGCCGACGGATGAGGAGAAGTTCCTCATAGCGGAGACGACTGCAACGCCCCCAGCCAGCTTTGCGGGCAAACCTCCCCAAAAAACCATTACTACTCCCGCGATGAGCATCGAGAGCATGTATACCAATGCTCGCATATCGCTTCCTTTCCAGGGTGGGCGTCCACTACGACTGCTGGGGGCGAGCCCGGTAATGCAGGTCACGGCCGCGCTCACCCAAGATCGACATGAGCTTGGAAAGGGTTCGACAATAAAGATTTCGAGCGCGTCGCGACGTGCGAGTGCTTCACGTCCCGTAAGCTCATTGCAACAGGTTGGTTTCATTTGATTCTCCTTGTCGCGGCAGCGACAAGGCGATTAAACGGTATGAGTATGGAAACAAAAGACAGGTGAAGCTGTAGATTTTTGTACTGATTCTGGGAAATCTTCGGCGCGAGTCTGCATCACGTCGAATTGACGAGTCGGCTAACCTAGCTCGTGTTCGAGCCTCGTAAGCTCGGAATCTCGGCGGTGGTACCCAGTTTCGGCGAGTAGAGACCGGGCCACCCGCAAGTGCTCCCTACCCTTTAGGAAGTCACCTTGAAGCAAACTCTGGGCCATTGCGAGATGGTAATCTGCAAGATTGAGACGCATACCGGAACTCGTTGCCATAATGTAGAGTTCCTCCAGGTCCCGAAGTTTTTTCCGGGCCAGAAGACCATAGCCTAGGTGAGTTCGTGAGCCTGCGGCGCGTAAGAGTTCCACAGCTTGATCCAGGTGAAACACGGCAGCCTTAGAACCACTCGGGCTTGCCATGCCAAGCATCGCGTGCATCAGTCCTGCATCTCGAATGTCACCACGAGCCTCAGCGTCCTTGAGTGTTTCTGTTGCACGGCGCAGGATCTCGTCCCACCGTCCTAGATCGAGTAACAGATTGCAATGAACATAAACTATTGTGCCGCTCCTGGCAGCGTTCCCCAACGCTCCTTCTGCGGCGATTTGTTCGGCTTCGTTTAGCAGTTCCTCTGCCTCGGCAAAGTCTCCAGCCATGTGGAGAGCTTCCGCCACACAAGTTCGCTTGCTCATCTGCTGGAAGCGATCCCCGCTGCGGTCAGCAAAGACTACGGCACTTCGGCCACTTTCAAGTGACTCCTCAATGTTGCCAATAGCAATGTGAAGCCCTTGCAGGCTTCCATAGATCGCAGCCGTCTTCGCCCAATCATTGTCCTGCTCAGCGGCCCTGGCTGCCGCTTCAAAGGGACGGATGGCATCCGTGAAACGGCCGACAGCGCGCAGAGAAAAACCGGCCTGGAAAAAGAGCCACGCTTGATCCTGTGGTGACAAATCTGGAGCCGGTCGCGACCAGGGAAGCTCAAAGAAATTCGCCAGCAAAGATATGTTCGTGGGATATCGCCCGAGCCTAACTGAAAGATAGTAGTTGTTTCCACGAAGGATTCGGCGGCGGTACACATCATCCAGCACTTCCTTTCGTTGGCCAGAGCGGGTGCCATGATAGACGGCATAAAAAAGGGGCATCATCTCATCAAGAGAAGTCGGCAGGGGAAGGCTTTTCTCGCTGTAATAACCGTAAATGAGAGAATGCCCTGATTTATATGCGATAGGCCGGAGACGGCTCAATTCACCGGCAAAATGCTCGCGGATCAATGGATGGCAGTCGATCAATCCCGCTGGATCCGAGTCATAGACTAACCTAGCGATGCGTAGTTGGCTAAGCGCCACCGCATATTTGATCTCATCCATCGAAGACGGAAGAACCAATCTCAATATCTTTGGCTCTATGGGTCGGTCAAAAAAACCGAGAGCGAAGAGGAACTCTAACTCGGGCTTGCCCTCCAACATCCGCGCATAGGCCCGCATGACACGGCGAGCATGTGGCCCATGCTCCACTTCATCGACTAACAAGGCAGGAATCTCGCTGCGACGCCGCACCCATCCTTCACAAAAAAGCGTGAGATAGTGTCCCAACAGGGTAAGGGCTAAGGCGTGGTTGCCGAAATCCGCCGACGTGTGCAGTAACTCGTGCCATTCTCCTAGGACCCCCAAATGGCGGAGATACTCACCTCCCTCTTGCTGAGGTAAATTCTCAAGCTCAAGCGACTGCGTTCTGGGCATGTCATCCGGAATGTCCTTGACGCGCAGGCGCGTGGTGCATAGGACCATACCGTCATTTGCGGTCGCCAGCTCTTGAAGGAGGGCCTTGAGCGACGTATCGCGCAGATCTCCGGTCGACTCCTGGAGAGGCTCCAGGCCGTCTAGAATCAGCAATATCTTTTCGTTGCGTAGCCGCTCCGCGATACGCTCTGCCCTAGTAAAAATCGATGCGTTTTCTGGAAGCTCGATATGAAGAAAGGAAAGGATGTCGTTAAAGAAAGGTTCGGATGAGGTCTGCCGGTTTTCAGAAACACCTTGGCTGTAAAACGACCATCCAAAGATTGTTGTTTTGTTGACCTGCGGGCGAAACCACTTGTCTACCAGTGCAGTTTTTCCCGTACCACCGGCTGCGATGATCTGGACAAAATTGGTCCGTCCATCCGACCACGCCTGGTCCAAGAGTATTAACTCGTTTTGCCGCCCAAACAATGTCGAATTGACCGAGGGCAGCTTGCTGACAAAAGTTCGTGGAATGTCGCGTGAACTAGATTCAATGGCGCCAGGAGTTGCAACGGCGATAGCTGGCGCCTGCTCGATGATGTCCTCAGCAGAAGACGCATTCCACACGAACTGGTAGCCGATAGATCGCTCGGTCTTGATTGCCTCTTTGCGGTCTTCGGGATCAAACGCGTCCCTAACCTGACGCACATATTCTGACGCGAAGCGCGCCGGATCATTCTTCCACTTTTCATCACTGAGATCATCTGCAATTCTATCTTTCGAGAGCTTGCGGCCAGCATTTCTGACCAGCAAGGTTAAGACCCGGAGGGCGGTTCGGCCCAGTTGTCGACTTTCCCCGGCTCGGTAGAGGCCTTCCTCCTCGCGCAAAAGATACTTTCCCGGATTGTCTCTGGGGCCAAATTTCCAACTCTTCCACTGAGACACTGTGATAGAAGATTCCTTCTTGTCCATAACTATTGTCCGCGATTCTGACTGTCTCTCCCTAATTCTTTTGCACGGGCGAATAGCCAGAATACGGTCTTCTGGTTTCAATTGGAAGAGCGGAGTCCATCTGCGCCATCTTGATGGAAAGTCTACATAATTGGAACCAGTGCGCCGATACGTGAGAGAACATGTCTTTTGGCGGGCCAAGACTCTCGGACAATCGCACAATCGGCAAGGAAGGATAAGTGATCCTCAGCGTCGTACCCGGCTGGGCATGCAATACCGCCAACCTACAGCTTCGGCTCACAACCCCGCCGCTATCACCAGTTTCACCGCCAAAGCCGTTACCTGTGCCTAAACCGACTCCATTCCCTGAGACACTGTCATTGCCAGAAGTCGGCGGCGAGGAGTGCGCTTGCGTAGAGGGCGGCTTCGGTGCGTTGCCGGGAGTAGCTGCCATTGCCCTGCTAAGCACTTGAACACTTGAGCTTGAAAGCAGCCCTTCCATGAACGCATCAATGGCACGGTATTTGCACATTCCTTCATCAAGGAAATCCGTTTCCCGGAATACTCGATACAAATGCCTATTGGAATCAATCAGTTAGCAGCAGCACCGACTCCCGCCGAGGAGCTGCGGGAAGAGAGTTCCCAGTCTAACTGCAAAGACTTGCACCTTGCGGCTACGGGTGATTCCCGCACACATGTGCTCTTCATGATCGATGAGCTTTACGAGATGGGCGGCGCTGAGCGGGTGTTGCTGAAGATGATCCGTTTGCTGCCGCGCGATACTTTTCGCTGCTCGTTACTGACGTTTAAAGTTCGAGAAGAACTCAAAGAACTGAACGACATTGGCTGTCTTTTGTGGGTACTGCCGCTGGGAAAGACCTACGACTGGAACGCCCTCAAGGCAGCGCGGCGCATTCGCAAGTTTATCCGGCAGCAGCGGGTATCGATCGTCCACACCTTCTTCGAGACCTCGGACATCTGGGGCGTACTGGTGGCCCGGTTGAGTGGGTGTCCGGTGGTGGTTTCCAGCCGGCGTGATTTGGGGATTCTGCGTTCTACCAAGCATCGCATCGCCTACAAGCTCTTCCGGCGTCTCTATGACCGTGTGCTGGCCGTGTCACCACAGGTGCGGGATTTCTGTATCCAGGCCGACGGGCTTGATCCGCGGCGCGTCCGGACATTGTTCAATGGGCTGGAGATGGCGCCCATCGTCGCAGCGTCGTCGCGGCAAGAGATGCGCCGGGAGAACGCCATCCCAGAGGACGTACCGGTGATCATCGCGGTCGCTAACATCCGGCGGGTAAAAGGCATCGATGTGATGGTGCGGGCGGCCGGCCTGGTGTGCCGCCGTTATCCGCAAGCACTGTTTCTTGTAATTGGAAGACTGTCAGAACAGGACTACTGTCTGGAACTGGAGAGCTCCATTCGCGCCCTCGGATTGGCGGGCAACTTCCGCTTGCTGGGGAGCCGCGAAGATGTTTATTCCCAGCTCAAGATGAGCGACGTCTTCTGCCTGCCCTCACGCAGCGAAGGTTTCTCCAATGCGTTACTGGAAGGGATGGCGTGTTGCCTTCCTTGCGTGGCCACCGATGTGGGCGGGAACCGCGAGGCGCTCGAAGACGGACACACGGGATTCATTGTTCCCAGCGAAGACTGGGAAGAAATGGGCCGCCGCATTCTTGCGTTGCTCGATAACCGGGAACTGGCTGCCGCGATGGGCCAAAGGGCGGAAGCGGTCATCGCAAAAAGATTTACCGCCGAGGCCATGATGACGGACCTGGTCGATATCTACAACGGCCTGCTCCAGGCGAAAGGACTCTGACGATGCTCGCGGCCAAGATCGTCTTCTGGAGTTCGGCGCTGGTGCTCTTCTATATCTACGCCGGATATCCCTTATTGCTTTCTGTGGTGGCCCAGTTCCGCAGGCGCGTGCTTCCGCCGGAAGGCTACACTCCGTTCCTCTCGATTCTCATTGCCGCGTGCAACGAAGAAGCGGGCATTCAAAAGAAGCTGGAGCAGACCCTGGCCCTTGATTACCCCGCGGATAGATTGGAAGTGCTGGTGTTGTCCGACGGTTCCACTGATCGCACGGAGTCGATGGTGGAGCAATTTGGCGACTCACGGGTGCGACTGGTGCGCATTGCCGAGCGCCAGGGCAAGACCAATGCGCAGAATGCCGGCGTGCTTGAGGCCCGAGGCGAGATACTGGTCTTCTCCGATGCCACGACCGTGTACCATCCGCTGGCTTTGCGCCTTCTGGTGGCCAACTATCAGGACCCGGCTGTCGGCGCGGTCAGCGGACGCTATCAGTATTTCGATGCCCAGCAGTCTCCCACCGGACTGGGGACCATTGCTTTCTGGAATTACGAGAACAACATTAAGGTCTGGCAGTCGCGCATTCGCACGCTCAGCGGATGTTGTGGCTGCATCTATTCCGTCCGCAAGAGTGCGTATACGCATCTGGCGCCCGATGTGATCAGCGACCTGGTGCAGCCGCTTTGGGTCATCCAGCAAGGGTATCGCGTGGTCTTTGAAGATCGCGCGCTGGCCTATGAAGAGACCACGGAATCCACGGCCGAAGAGTTTTCCATGCGGGTGCGCGTCATCACCCGCGGCATGCGCGGCCTGCTGAGTGTCCCGGAGCTGCTCAAGCCATGGCGCTATGCCTGGGTATCTTTGCAGCTCTTCTCTCATAAAGTGCTGCGCTGGCTGGCCCCGGTCTTCTGCCTCACGCTTCTGCTGGGCAGCGCAGTCTTGTGGAATCAATCTTATTTCCGCGCCTTCCTGCTGCTGCAAGTCGGATTCTATCTGCTGGCCCTGTTGCAACTCGTGGCTCCGTTGCACCGGCGCTGGAGACTGCTGGGTGTGCCCCTTTATTTCTGCACGCTGAATGCCGCCGCGCTCTTCAGCACACTGGAACTGCTGCGCGGCAAAAAATACGTGGTCTGGCAGCCTGTACGGAGGCAGGAGTAAACCGCATGAGAGTTGTATTTCTTACCCAGGACGATCCTTTATATATACTCCCGTTCTTTGAGGAGTTTTTCCGGCTGAAGCCGGAAGCGGCGCAAGTGGTGGCTGTCTTTACATGCAAGACCATGGGTGACCGTGGACGCCTGCGCCTGCTGCGCGAGTTGGCTCATCTGTACGGGCCCCTGGGTCTGGCGCGGCTGCTGGGCCGGGTGGCGGTTTCCCGTGTGCTTTCCACACTGCCCGGTTGCAGGAACGCACGGAAGTTTCACTCCATCGGCCAGCTTTGCCGCGCTTTTGGCGTGCGCCATGTGTTTCTCGGAAACCCCAATCAGGAGCAAAACCGGGCACAGATCGCGGCCCTGGCGCCTGACCTGCTGGTGTCGATTGCGTGTCCTTACATTCTGAAAGCGGCTCTGCTCCAACTGCCTCCGCTGGGCTGTATCAACATGCATCATGCGCCGCTGCCTCGCTACAAAGGCATGATGCCGACGTTTTGGCAGATGTACCACGGTGAGAAAAATGTGGGCGTCACGATCCATACGATGGCCGCCAAGGTGGATGAAGGCGACGCGCTGTTGCAGGAGTCTCTAGCCATTGAAGAAGGTGAGTCACTCGATCATCTGATTCGCCGCAGCAAGCGCCATGGCGCGCATTGCATGGCGCGGGCGCTGTCGGCCATCGCTGAGAGCAGCCAGCAGACGATGCGGCTTGATCACAGCAAGGGCAGCTACTTCACCTTTCCCACCTCCGCTGAGATGAAGGAGTTCCGGAGGCGGGGCTTCCGGGCTATCTAGGTACGGTGAATGGGAGATTCAGCAGTTCTGAAAGATCGGGACATCGGGACATCGGGTAATCGGGACATCGGAAATGCCAGCCTACTTTTTTAGCGGCATGACCAATTAAAACCGGTCAACGACACTAGTACGCTGACTGGGAAGTTTAGTAGAGGCTAATCCGCTTGACTCGTTTTGCTCAATCCGCTCGGCGCCGGCTTCGCCGGCTTTACATTCGCGTCCTTTATTTTTCCGGCCTGCTGTGGTGGGCGAAATCGCGCGTGACCCGCAAGGGTGTGCTGGTCCTGACCCTGCACCGGGTGTTGCCGGATGCGGAATTTGACTGGGTCGATTGCCAGAAGGGAATGCTGGTGCGGGCCACCACTTTCGATGGCCTGCTGGGCTATCTGCGCTCTCATTGCGAATGCTTGCCCCTGTTACAGCCGGGCGGAGTGCCGGCCGCGCCGGGCCGCACTTCGAGAGCGCGGGTGGCGATGACCTTCGATGACGGCTGGCGCGACAATTACGAAATCGCCATGCCTCTGGCCCGCAAACACGAAGTGCCGTTTGCGGTGTTTGTCTGCACCGGGTTTGTTGAAGGCCGTGAAAGCTTCTGGCCGGCTGCGGTGGTGAAGCTTTGGCGGGCCTTGGAGCGCGCCGGACGCCTGGAGCAACTGCGCGCGTTGTGGCACGCCAGCGTTCCAGAGGCTGCTGAGCAACCCAATGGTCTCGATGACCTGATCGACGGTCTCAAGCCGCTGGCGGCAGAACGCAGAAGCGCCTTCATCGATGAGGCGGCGGCCCTGGTTGGCGATGGACCTGCCCTTCCTCAGAATGGAGGTCAGAATGAATTCCTCACATGGGAGCAGATCAGGGAAATGGCGAAGCAGGGCGTCTCGTTTGGGGCGCATACAGATACGCACCGCATCCTGCCGAAGATTCCGTCGAGTGAGGCTCTCACGGAATTGCAGATGTCGAAGGCGTCCGTTGAATCGAATCTCAAGAGTTGTTCTCTGCTGGCCTATCCTAATGGGGATTGGTCGGAGACGGTGCGCGTCCTGGCATCGCAATGCGGATACCGGTTTGCGTTCGCCAACTCGCCCGGCGTCTGGAAGGCTGAGACCAATCCGTTTTCCATTCCCCGCGTAAATATATGGGAGGGGAAGCTTACCGGCGATGACGGGAAATTCTCGCGCATGGATTTTGAGTATGCGGCTTTCTGGCGGACGTTTCGAAGGTAGCAAAGGCATTTGGCCGCGAATCAACGCGAATAAGAATTGGGTTGTCTTGGATTGGCGGCACAGGAGATATATATAGCAGTAAGGAGGCAAGATTGAATCGTAGAAGCTGTTGTGGGGTCTCGCGGCCAGTGACTGTGCTGACTGCGCTGGCGCTGATGCTGTCTGCCGCCGGATGGGCGCAAGCAGGCCCCCGTATCTTCTTTTCTGACTTGGAGAGCGCGCCCAACAGTGGAGGCGAGAACAACAAAGGCGCATTTGTCACCCTCTATGGCCGGGGGTTTGGCGTTACCCGTGGGACTTCCGTCGTCACCATCGGCGGAGGCGCGGCGGACAACTATCCTCTATGGAGCGATACGAAGATTGCTTTCCAGTTGGGCAAGGCGGCGCAATCCGGTGAAATCGTTGTTCATGAGGAAAACGCTCATGGGGAAAAGGCGCAGTCGAATGGCGTGCCTTTCACGGTGCGCCCCGGCAGGATCTTCTTTGTTGCGCCTTCCGGAAAAGATTCTGCCGGTGGCGGTTTTAACTCTCCATGGCGAACCATGGTGAAAGCCAAGAACGCCATCGCTCCGGGTGACATCGCCTATGTGATGAACGGCGTCTCGCAGACGGGCGTGGACGATTACAACGCGTCGCTGGCGATTGCGTCGGCGGGGGTGGAAGGGCGTCCGCGGGCGCTGGTTGCTTATCCTGGCGCGTTGCCGGTCATCGGTTCGGTATCTGCACCTGAGTTTGCTTTGCGGACACCGGCAATTTCCGGCGGGCCATTCAGCTATTGGGTCATTGCCGGCTTCATGATCCGCGGAGGCAATGAGGCCATCGATCTGGCGCGGCTCTCCCATTGGCGGGTCGTGGGCAACGATATTTCCTGCCCGCAGGGGAACGGGCCGGCCGCCTGCTTCGAAGCTGCGTCAGCTTCCTATCTCAAGGTCCTGGGCAACTTCATCCACGATTCGGGCAAGCCGGGGGCCTCGAAGCTCTATCATTCCCTATACTTCTCCACCGATAGCAACCATATCGAGGCCGGATGGAATGTGATTGCCAACAACCATTCCTGCCGGGGAATACAGTTTCACTCTTCCCGTGACGGAGGCAATTCCGGGGCCAACCAGTTTGACCTTAGCGTTCACGACAACCTGATTCACGGTCAGGTGTGCGATGGCATCAACTTTGCGACCATTGATCCTTCGCGGGGTCCGGTGCTGGCCTACAACAATATTATCTACCATGTCGGCCTTGGGCCTGATCCGCCTGACGGCGGGTCGAACTATGCCTGCATCAGCTCTCCGGGCATTACCAACAGCGGTCCGTCCGGAACGGGGACCGCTGAGTGGTTTAACAATACGCTGTTTGACTGCGGTCCTCGGGGTGGTGTGGATGCCGGCGCCTTTCATGCCGGGCAGGGATCGCCCGCCGTGCGGCTGCGCAATAATCTGGTACAACTCAAGCCGGGCGAAAACTATATTGAGCCTTCCTCCAGCCGGGCCCTGATTTCCGGTGGCAACAATCTATGGTTCGGCGCCGGAAGAGCGCCCGCAAACCTGGGTACACAAAACTCCGATCCGAATTTCCAAGACCTCAACGCCTCTGATTTCCATCCCCGGTCCGGCAGTCCGGCAATTGATGCGGGAACCGACACCGGCATCCTCACCGACTTTGACGGATTGCCGCGCCCACAAGGACACTCTTTTGATATCGGCGCTTATGAAGTTCCCGCACCTTCCAGCCTCGGGCCGAAGAAGCAGTAAATCTAAAACGGCAGCGGGCGCACAGCTTAACCTGGCCTCGAGCAAAATTCGCCGCTGATTTCGCAGATGAACGCTGATGACAATCAATGGCCACGGGTCGCTCCATCAGTCCCGCCTCGCGGGAATCAGTGGTAAGATTTTTGCAGTCGACGGCGTACGCCTCCAAATATTGCCAGCGCGATGACTTCCGGCCATTGGCCGGATAGCCCTCATTGCGGGGTATCTTTGTCACTTGTTGGTATATGCCAGTATGCAACACTGAAAACACAAGATCAGCAAAAGCACCTTAGCTGGTCGGAATTCAGCAGCATGCCCCTCGCACATGCAATGAAACAGAGGACCCCGCAGGAGATCACGCAATGCGCGGGCCGCAGTTTCGGCAGAGTGCGCGGAGAAGTACAGGAGAGTTTTCAGTGTTTGTTCTTAGACGGTCAATCTTCGTTGTAGCTCTGGCATGTCTAATGGCCTCCATGGCCGCATGTGGCGGAGGCGGCAAAACCACACAGACGACGCCCGGCACGGGGGGGACGCCGGCGGGGTCGATCACCTTCTCGGCCACAACTCTCGATTTTGGCAGCGTGCCCACGGGCACACCCAAGGCGCTGGGCCTCACCATCACCAATAGCGGCTCCAGCAGCGTTACTATTACGCAAATCACCGCCAGCGATGCGCAGTTTTCTCTTTCTGGAATTGTGCTGCCCCTGACCTTGAACTCCAAGCAATCAGCGAGCGGCGTCATCACCTTTATTCCCAACACCGCCGGCCCAACGACCGCCAGCATCAGCGTGAGCGGCAGTTCGGGTACGCTGGGTTCATTGCCGTTGAAGGGAAGCGGTTTGAGCGCGCTGGCCCATGCGGTGGATGTCACATGGACCATCAGTTCTTCTTCCAGTGTTGTGGGTTATAACATCTATCGCTCCACGGTTTCCGGAGGCCCCTACAGCAAGGTCGGCTCCGCGACCGGCCCCACCTTTACCGATTCCACCGCGTTGCCGGGCCAGACTTATTTTTATGTGGTCACGGCGGTCGACGGCGCAGGCAGTGAAAGCGTCGTCTCCGGCGAGGTAACAGCCGTCATTCCGACACCGTAGAAGGTGGCAGCCGATGAATCTCATACCAGGATTAAAGCAGATGAAAAATGCATTCATGATTAGAAACGCTCTGTGGGCCCTTCTCCTGTGCGGCGCAGCCGCCGGGGCGCAAACGATACCCGCCATCTTCTATTCCGATCTGGATAGCGGCCCGAACACCGGTGGGCAGAACGGCAAAGGGGCCTTTGTCACCGTCTACGGCAAAGGATTTGGCGCAACGAGGGGAACGTCAACGGTCACCGTCGGCGGCGGCCTGGCCGATAATTATCCGCTATGGAGCAACACGAAGATCGCCTTCCAGTTGGGCGCATCGGCGGCCAGCGGAGCCATCGTGGTGACGGTGAACGGGGCCCCCAGCAACGGAGTTCCATTTACCGTCAGGGCAGGAAACATTTTCTTTGTGGCCACCACCGGCTCCGACAGCGCCAACGGTTCTTTCGCAACGCCCTGGAACACCATCGTCAATGCCAAGAACACCATTGGCGCCGGCGACATCGCTTATGTGATGAACGGCGTAAGCCAGACTGCGATCGACGACTTCGGCGCTTCGCTGCAGATTTCCTCAGCGGGCGCGGCCGGAAACCCCAAAGCCCTGGTTGCCTATCCTGGGGCCGTGGCGACGATTGGTTCAGCCACCGGGCCAGAATTCGGTTTGCGTACTCCTCAGATTGCCGGCGGGCCCTTCAGCTTCTGGACCATTGCCGGCTTTGTGATTCGCGGGAATAACGAGGCCATCGACCTCGAAACCCTCTCTGGTTGGCGCGTGATCGCCAACGACCTGAGCTGCCCGAACGGCGGCGGCCCCACGGCATGTTTTGAAGGGTCGGAGAGCAACAACATCAAATTGCTGGGCAACACCGTCCACGATTCCGGGTTGGGCAACACCAAGCTGTATCACTCGGTATATTTCACGACCAACAGTAACCACCTGGAAGTCGCATGGAACACCATTGCCAACAACAAGACGTGCCGGGGCATTCAGTTCCATTCCACGGGCGCGCCCAACCAGTTCGACCTGAGCGTGCATGACAATCTGATTCATGGCCAGATTTGCGACGGCATCAACTTCGCCACCATTGATCCTTCACAGGGGCCAGTGCTGGCCTACAACAACATTGTGTATGACGTGGGACTGGGCCCCGATCCGCCGGATGGATCTTCCAACTACGCCTGCATCGACTCCCCGGGCATCACCAACGTGGGGCCAGCGGGCACCGGCACAGCCGAAGTGTTCAACAATACCTTCTATAACTGCGGTCCATTTGCAACCAACACTTCGGCTTCAGGGGTGATCTCGATCCAGGGCGGTTCGCCTCCGGTCCGCTTCCGCAACAATCTGATCATCGCCAAGGCAGGAGAGAACTACGTCGCCGGGAATACCTCCAACGCCCTTATTTCGGGGAACAACAACTTGTTCTTCGGCGCGGGCGCGGCCCCCACGCAGTTCACGGGGAACATCAATTCCGACCCACAAGTGGCCAACCTCTCTCTGTTGGATTTTCACCTGACTTCTCCGAGTCCGGCCAAGAGCGCCGGCGTGAACACCGGCATCACCCATGATTTCGATGGTGACCCGCGGCCAACCGGAGGAGTGGCCTTCGACATAGGCGCTTTTGAACTTGTATCCACTGCGCCCCGGCCTAATCCGCCGACGGGAGTCCGGTTGGTCGTGCATTAGTACGGGGATCGGGAGGGGTGGGACCGTCGAAGATCGGGACATCTGGTGATCGGAACTGCGAGATGGTCTTTCTGCCGGCGTTGGTGATTTTTGCGGCGATGGTGCTTGGTTAGTCGTTCAAGAGTGCGTCGTAGGCCTGCCGCGTCCGGATTGCGATTTGTTCCCATGAATAGGCGGTTTCGGCCAGCCTTTTGGATGCAGCTCCCAGGCGGGTTCGAAGAGGTTCGCTTTCAATCAGCGAATTGATGGCTGCAGCCAGGGAGCGGGCGTCGCCGTACTCTACCAGCAGCGCGGATTGGCCGTCGTTGCCTGCTTTGCCTTCATGGAACATTTCCTCGAAAGCCGGCAGTCTGGTGGCCACGATTGGTTTACCGTAGCCCAGTCCGGTCAACAGCGCGCCGCTGGTGGTGATTTGGCTGTAGGGGTACACCAGTACGCTTGCGGCCTGATAGTATGCGGGCAGTTTCTCCGGCGGTATGAATCCAAAATCAAGACGTACGCGGTTTGAAAGATCGGATTCCGGCTCCTCCACTTTGGCCTTGATCTTCGCCAGCAATGGCCCTTCTCCGGCGCCGGCAATCAGTAAAAGCGCCTTGGAAGAGACATGCTTCCATGCTTCCAGCAGGAACTCAATTCCCTTGTAAGCTGCGATGACCCCTTGCCACAGTACGATAATCCTGTCTTTTGGCAACTGCAGATCCTCGACGGCTTCCTGCGGAGTCATCGAGCCGGGCAACTGCTGCAGCGGGCCATGCGGGATTACCTCGATGCGCTTGCTGGGAATTCCAAATTCCTGCTCGATGCGGGCGCGTGCGGCACGGTTGTGGCAGATGAGCAGATCGGCCATTGCATAGAGACGGCTGAACCCTGCCTTGTAACGGTCGCCGGTATCATGCGGGAGGACGTTGTGGACGGTACATACCAGCCGGATGCCACGCCATTTTGCAATCCGCAGCATCCACAATTCCACCGGCAGGCCGCGCGACAGCAATGCCAGGTATTGGATATGGATGATCTCTGGCGGAGCGAACAGCAGCTTCAGCGTGAACAGCGTAAGATTGAAGCAGTATTCCGTGAGCTTCAACCAACGCCGTAGCCATGGGATGCGGACCTGACGGCGGGAAACGAGATCCAGCAGGCCGCGATTATTTGCGATCTTCCGCCTGCGAAAATATTCAGGGTCGAGACGGTACGAAGATGACAGCAGCTGGGGCTGGATGTTCTGGTCCGCCAATGCCGTGGTGATCGCAGCCATGTAATAGGGTATAAAGCACCACAAATCCAAATATGCGACGCGCAGCCGGGCACGGGGTGTGGAAGCGGACGGCGCGACTGCCGGCTTGTCCGCAGGCAGCGTCTCGCTCGCCGGTGCTTCACACGGCCGCGGTGAGATCATGGCGCCCCTAATCAAAGTGTGCCTCGGGATGTCTGAGGATCGCCCGCCGCCTGCCGACTTCCGCGTGCGGGGCCCAAGGCGTCTTCGTAGACTTCGACATACTGACGGGCCATTGCCCGCGCGTCAAAGAGCTGCCGCACCCTCTCGCGTGCATGGACGCCTTGCTTTCTCATCAGGGCCGGATTATCAATGAGGTTTCTGAGGCTGTGGGCGAGGGCGGCCCGGTCTCCCGCTGGTATGAGAGAGCCCGCTGCTTCCGTGACCACTTCGGGCAATGCCCCGATGCGGCTGGCGACGATTGGCTTGCCGGCAGCCATGGCTTCCAGTACGGAGACCGGGAGTCCTTCATTGTAGGAAGGCAGAGTGAAGATATCGATCGACGCATAGACGGCGGCCATGTTGCTTTGAAATCCCAGGAAGCTGACTTTCGGCGCGATGCCCAGCTCCGCGGCCAAGGCCTCAAACTCCGCGCGGTCCGGCCCATCTCCGGCGATTAGAAAGCGGAGGCCGGGACGTTCCTTAAGAAGCGATTGGGCGGCATGAAGAAGATCGGCCACGCCTTTCTCGTGTACCAGGCGGCAGACACAGCCGATGGTAACCTGCGCAGGATGTTCGCGCGGGAAAGCAGGCGCAGCCTGCAAGACTTCTGTATCGATGCCGTTGCGTATGACCGACACCCGTTGGTGCGGGATACGGGCCTGGCGCAGCTTGTCAGCCACCAGCGGCGACACCGCGACGGTCCTCCGGAACCCGCGTAGAATTAAGCGATCCAGAGAGGCATAGAAGCGCAGGCTAGCGGTGGATCGGGTCCAGTTATGGCAAGTGGCCACCAGTGGAATACCGGCGCTGCGCGTGGCCAGCCACGCGTAGAGATTGGATTTGTAATTGTGCGTATGAACAACATCAATCTCGCGCTCGCGCACCAGGCGGCGCAGGCGGTTGACGGCCCGCAAGTCGAGGCGGCCCGGGCCGTCGATGGCCAGCGCGGGGACGCCTTCCTGCCTGCACTTTGCTACGATGCTGTCGTCATAGCGTGAAGCGCGCGTGAGAATGCACACTACGACTTCGTGTCCTTGGGCGTGAAGCTGCCGCGCCAGAGTGCAGACAATACTCTCCGCGCCGTAGTAGCCGATGGTGCTAATCAGTTGCAGTATGCGCATGGTTGCTGGTCTCAGCGGCCCTGGTTGGCTGGCCGGAATCCATTTGTTCTGTTTTCCTGCGACCCGACAGCCGGCGCCATAGCGAATGATAGCGGGCGTCCCCAAGCATGGCCTTGCATGCTTCCTTCAGCCGCCGCCGGGTGTGCAGCTTGCTCCAGTAGCGGCGGTTCCCGGTAAGAAATTGATGCAGCTCTTCGGCCTGCGTGTCCCGCCGGACCATCAGGCGGCCATATCGCCATACGCCGTGCTCGTAGGCCGGTTCGAACATTGGGTCAGAGGTATAGACATGCTGATATCCCACCTCGGCGCACGCCTTGAGCACCGTGGCGCTCCACCTTCCACCGGGCACGGAAATGGAATCTACGCCGATGCCCAGCCGGTCTTCGAGAGTTCTTCTGGAGTGCCGCAGTTCGTAATCGAGTTGGGATGAGGAGCACCCGGTGAGGAATTCATGGGACCATGCGTGTGATTGCACGGAATGGCCGGAACGAACCAGATCTTCAAGCTGACTCCATGTCATGGCTGAGCTTCGGGCGCCGGTCCATCCAGCGGTAATAAAAAAAATGGCCTTCAGCCCGCTCTTCTGCAGTAAGGGCAATGCCAGCTCGGCATTGGAGCGGTGCCCATCGTCAAAACTCAAGCGCCAGTCGGCAGACGGTAGCGTGCCCGAGCGATAAAGCGCGGTCAGTGTTTCCAGGTGCTGCGCAAACCGGACGGCTTCTACACGGTAGAGGTCCTGCGAAGGGCCTGCTGCAAGTTCATGGTAAGTAAGCAGCGGTGTCTGGCGGCCAGTGGGCGGAATGCCGGAAGCCGTTTTGCGCGCCACTTCAGACTCAGGCATGGAGAGCCTCCCGGTCTTCGTTCAGTTTCCCGGCATCAGACTCCATTCCCAGGGGATGGCCCGCCAGATGGCTGCTGAAACTCTCAAAAGCATAGCGCTGCAACAGTGTCTCCAGCCGCTCTTGGGTGCGGTGAAGATTGGTGTAGTGCCGGAACCGCGAGCGGAATCCTGCAGCCATGCGTGGCTGCTCCGGGTCGATCTCCCAGGGATGAAGATAGACGACCAGCGGCTTTCCGCACTGCTCGTACTGGCGGAATACCCAGTCGGTGAAAAACAGCGGGAATATCCGCAGATAGCCGCCGCCGGCCGCCGGAATGTTGGCGTTGCCTACGCGCGCCGTTGTGGGTGGAAACTCCTGCAATATTCGCCCACTGGGGCAGCGATGAATGTAAGGAAAACGTTGGCCGCCGGGCACGCCATAAAGATCATGGTGAATCGGGTAGATGCTGGAATCGTACCGGAACCCTTCTTCGGCGAGAATTTCCAGCGCCCACAGTGACTGTTTGGTGATCGACCAGGTGGGCGCCCGGTACCCCTGAACTCGGACCGAAGCTGCCTGCTCGATAGCTTGGCATGCGGACTGGGTGTCCCGGCGAAACTCATCCGGAGTCAGGTGATAGACGCGGCGGTGCCAGAAGCTGTGACAGGCGAGTTCATGTCCACGGTCATGAATTTCGCGTACCAGTTCAGGGAAACGGTCAGCAACCCAGCCCATGACAAAAAATGTGGCAGTTGCCTGGTATCGCTCAAACAGGTCCAGAAGGCGGCGGCAGTTGGCCGAAACCCGTGACGGATATTGGTCCCAGGTTTCCCTCGGAACCAGGCCGGCAAAAGCCTCCACCTGAAAATAGTCTTCGACATCCACGCTGAGGATGTGCTTTTGCGCAGGCCGGTTTGCCGCTCTGGACCCTGGTTGCATGGAGTAAGTTTCCTTCATCGGAGGATGCCGGCAACCTCGTGGATCTCCGGCGGCGGCCCCGCCCCGGGTCCATCCTGCGCCTGGGTGAGAATCCTATCGACCGCCTGGCGCGCGATTCTGACCATTTCATTGTTGTTCAGGGTCGAGTTGACGATCTGCGAAGTATTGGCCAGCAAGAGACGCGGTATGCCGGTCTGCATCTCCGGAATGAAATCCGCGAAGCCCACTTCCTGAATCGGCTGCACGAACCGTTCACGGAAAATGAACTTCTTCTCAATGTCATCTTCTTGTAGATCGGGAATGACCTGCTGCAAGCCCTTCCGGAATGACTCCCATATTTCCCGATCGCCTGCCTGAAACAGGGGATCGCTGGGGGAAGTGTATTTCGGCAGATAGACCAGATGCCGCCCATATGTTTCTTCCATGGAGATAAGGTTGGTCATCTCAATGATGCCGGTAAAGGGCAGGTCCTGTATGAGGTTGGTGCAGTAGTAGGGTGTCAGTTTGCGCCGCAGAAGTAGCGCCACGCACACCATGCCCATGTAGCGCGTCCGCTGCAGCTTGCGGCGGTAAGCTTCATCCAGTTCTGGCGCCATGGCCGCGAAGGCTGAGCTGGGTGTGGCGCCGATCACGTAGTCAAAGTGCCGATTGTGTTTACCGGTAGTGACCGCGAGGTCTCCACCGCCGGTGGCGTAGACTCTCTCCACGGGCGTCTCCGTAAGGATGATGCCTCCCATGCCCTGGATCTGCTGTACCAGCCGCGCAAAAACCGTGCGGTAACCTCCGCGGACGTAGCCCAGACACTCTTTCTTGCTGGCCCCTTTATCGCGCGTGGAATATAGCCGCCGGATCGTGGCCCAGATAAAGCTGGCGGAGGCTTCGTGGCGGGCTTCACCCAGCTTGCACTTCAAAAGAGGTTCCCATAGCTTCCTGTAGTTACCCCGGCCAAAGACCTTGGTCATCCATGGGCCAATCGGCTTGCTCTCCAGAGCGCGGCCATCCCGAATGCGGGATGTATAGAGAATGCCAATGCCCAGCCGGAACTTGTCCCACAGGGAAATCGCAGGAAAACGCAGGAAGTCGAGGGTGGTGGTGAACGAGTGAAGTCCGTGGCCGGTAAAGAAACCGACTTTGGTTTCTGTCCAGCATAATTCAGGACCCAGGCCCAGATCGTCGATCAGGTGCAGCAACGGCTGGTCGGAAGTGAGAATGCAATGGTAGAACCTGTCCCAGCAGAAGGGACCGAAATCCTGATAGGTGGCCAATCCGCCGATCTGCCCCCGCGACTCGATGATCGTGACCTGGTGACCGGCGCGCAGCAGATAGAAGGCCGCGGTGAGGCCGGTGATGCCTCCACCAATGATTCCCACATGCAGCCGTCCGTTCGAATCCGGTTCTGAATACGATGGCAACATAGCGCGGTCCTTTATCAAGCGCTCCTGTAAATGATCAGGGCGCCGAGTGTAATCACGGCGATGGCCGTCCATCGTTTCCGGGAGACATGCTCCCGCAGAAAGAAAATCGAGAGCACCGGCACCACCAGGTAGCCGAGGCTGAGCATGGGAAAAGCAAAAGACACTTCAATTTTCGAGATGGCAATCATCCACAGGCCGGTGGCCAGCAGAAAGCATGCCGCCCATGCCCACACCCAGGCGGAGCGCAGCAGCGCCATGTAGGAAGCTCCGCCCGCGGTGTTTTGCGGACTCACGCCTTTCTTCAGAAATACCTGCGCGCAGGAACCTAAAAGAATGCTGGTCCACAAGGCGGTTGCCGGGCTCATGCTTTTTCTCCGGTCGCCGAAAGCTGCATGAGGGCGACCCCGGCCACCACTACGGCGATGCCAAGCCAGCGCCCGCTGGAAATTTTCTCATCGAAGAGTATTTTCCCGCCCAGGCTGACCAGCACATAGTTGAGGGCCGTAAGCGGATAAAGAAAGCTGATGTTCCGCCGCGATACCGCCATGATCCACAGTAAGGTCCCGAGACCATAGATCATGAGACCTGCGGCCACCGCGGGCTGCATCATGTAGTGCAGCACGCGCTCCACTAGTCCAGGGTAGGCAGTGGCATGCGCTGCGGCGACCAGCCCCAGCTTGATCAGCAGATGACCGCAAGAAGCCAGCAGAATTGAGCCGAGGGCCGCCCACTCCCAGGGGAGCCGCTGATCTGCGTGCGCCGGCGTCTCCAGGGACAGGGCCGGTCCGGCGATGGCGTCGCTTTTCGTCAGACTCCCCATCAGACCCCCACCGCCTGCGGGCGGGCTGCGCCGCGCACTTTGCGCTGCCATTCGATGGTCTGTAGCAGACCCTGTTCGAGCGAGACTTGGGCCTTGAAGGCGAGCAGGTTTTGGGCCTTGGTGGTGTCGGGAATCCGCCGCCGGACATCTTCGTAATCGCGCCCACTGATCTGTTTGTAGGGAACCATTTCCAACCGCAACGGTTCTGTTGCGCCTGAAAGTTGGTGAATTAACTTCGCCAGATCGACGATGGAAATCTCCCGCTGGCTTCCAATATTGAGGATCTGGTTGCTGGCTGCGTCACTCTCCAGGGCGGCCAGAATACCGGACACCGTGTCGGTCACAAAGGTAAAGCTGCGGGTCTGCAGACCGTCGCCATGGATGGGGATGGTTTCGTTGTTGAGGATCGCGTCGATGAATACCGACTGCGGACCGCCCCACCAGCTCAGATGCTGCCGCGGCCCATAGGAGCCGAAGATGCGCAGGGCAGTAACGGGAATTCCGTGTTCCTCGTGAAAAGCGAAAGCCAGGTGCTCATCGAAGAGCTTGGAAGCCGCATAGGCCCAGCGCGGCACTGTGGAAGCCCCCAGCACGCAGTCGCTGGTTTCGGAGAACGGAACGGCCGGGTTCCTTCCATACACATCGGAAGTCGAAGTGAAGGCGAATTTGGCCTTCTGTTCCGTGGCGATTTTCAAGGCATTCA
>DATMNZ010000199.1:0-32444 GCA_035568495.1 Saccharimonadales bacterium (SeqCode)
CACGGGACGGCAGCTATTTCATCTTCAGTAAAGACATCGGGGGCGGCGAATGGTTCCAATACTACCGCTACGATGTTGCGAGCGGCGAGGTCACGCTGCTGACCGACGGCAAATCGCGCAATCTCAGCGCGCGCTTCGCCCACAACGACAACCGTTTTTCTTATTCATCGACCCGCCGCACCGGCAAAGACACCGATGTCTGGATCATGGACGCAACTGATCGCAAATCCGACCATCTGCTACTGCAACTGGAAGGCGGTGGGTGGGGCGCTATCGACTGGTCGCCTGACAATAAGAGCCTGCTGCTGCTCGAAGAAGTCTCCATCAATCAGAGCTACTTGTGGCTGGTGGATGCGGCCACCGGACAAAAGAAGCTGCTCACGCCCAAAGACGGGGGCGAAGTTGCCTACTCCGCAGCGCGCTTCAGTCACGATGGCAAGGGTCTCTACCTCACGACCGACCGCGATTCGGAGTTCCAACGTTTCGCTTATTTCGACCTGGCCACCATGAAGCCCGAGTACCTCACATCGGGCATCCCGTGGAATATTGAAGAGTTCGACCTCAGCGAAGATGGCAAGACTGCGGCCTTGGTGGCCAATGAAAACGGTATTGGCCGGCTTTACCTGCTGGATCTCGCTTCCCGCAAGGTCCGTGCGGTAGCCGGCATTCCTACCGGGGTCATCGGCGGACTGCGTTTCCACAGCAACAGCCGCGACGTGGGCTTCACTGTCTCCTCGGCGCAATCACCTTCCGATATTTACTCGGTGGATATCGCCAACGGTAAAATCGACCGCTGGACTTTCAGCGAGACCGGCGGATTGAACACCGCGAGCTTTGCCCTTCCCGAGCTGGTGCAATGGAAGACTTTCGACGGCAAGACCATTTCCGGCTTCCTTTACCGGCCCGATCCGAAGAAGTTTCCGGGAAGGCGTCCAGTGATCGTCAACATCCATGGCGGGCCGGAAGGCCAATCGCGGCCCAGCTTCCTCGGCCGCAATAATTACTTCCTCACCGAGATGGGCGTGGCCGTCGTCTATCCCAACGTGCGCGGCTCAACCGGCTACGGCAAGACCTTCCTCAAGCTTGATAACGGAATGCACCGCGACGACACCTACAAAGACATCGGAGCGCTGCTCGACTGGATCGGCCAGGACGCATCACTCGATGCCGCCAAGATCATGGTGACCGGCGGCAGCTATGGCGGACACATGACCTGGGCCGTGGCCACTTATTACAACGACAAAATCTCGTGTTCCCTCCCAGTGGTGGGCATGTCGAACCTCGTCACCCTGCTCGAACACACCGAAGCCTACCGGCGCGACCTGCGCCGTGTGGAGTACGGCGACGAACGCGACCCGAAGATGCGCGAGTACCTGGAGCGCACGGCGCCCCTGAACAACTCGGAGAAAATCCGCAAGCCGGTGTTCGCTGTTGTGGGCAGAAACGACCCGCGCGTCCCTTGGACCGAATCGCGCCAGATGCTCGACAAGCTTAAAAACAACGGGACACCCACTTGGTTCCTGATCGCCAACGACGAAGGCCACGGATTCGCTAAAAAGAAGAACCAGGACTTCCAGTTCTACGCCACCATCATGTTCGTGCGGACGTACCTGCTGGGAGCATAGAAATCCAATCGAGGCAGCTTTATCCGTTCCCGCGCAAAAGAGCGTGCTGGAACAGCACCTACACGGCCACGCGCGCTTTGGGCCGTACCTTGTTCGGCCACAAAGAGCTGGAGTTTAGACGGCCCGAACACTAGAATGGCGGAGAGTTCCACTCAGAGAGGCCGAGGGTAGCGTGACTGGCTCATCGCCCAATCAGATTACCGAACTCCTGGCGCGTTGGAGCCAGGGCGATGAACATGCCTTGGATAGCGTTGTTCCCCTCGTCTACAAAGACCTGCGCCGCATTGCTTCGCATCTCATGAAAGGTGAACGTCCCGGCCACACGCTACAACCTACAGAGCTCGCGAACCAGGTTTACATCAAGCTAAAGGACGAAAAAAAAATACACTGGCAAAACCGGGCCCATTTTATGGCGGTGGCCGCCCGTGCCATGCGCCAGATTCTTGTCGATCATGCCCGGAATCGGGGCCGCCAAAAACGTGGCGGCGGGATATCCTTCACCACTCTGAATGAGGAAACCGCGGCTGCAGATCACCCTGTCGATCTGCTTGACTTGAACAGGGCGCTCGACCATCTGGCGGCTGAGCAACCGCGCAAGGCCAGAGTGCTGGAACTGAAGCTGTTCGGCGGGCTTAGTCATGAGGAAATCTCCCAGGTCTTGCAGATTTCCACCATCACTGTCATTCGCGACTGGAACTTTGCGATCGCCCTGCTTCGCAGTGCGCTGGATGGACCCCATCCCCATGGCTGAAATAACCTGGGAAGCAGTCGAAAGCCTCTTCCACGAAGCGCTGGCCCTGCCGGAGCAGAAGAGGGCCGGGTTTCTCGCCGATGCCTGTCACGGCAACCAGACGCTCTACCTGAAAGTCTCTCATCTCCTCGCTCACTACCGGGAAGAAGACCAATTCCTGAAAGAAGTGGATATGGCCCGGCTGCTGGGAGCATCGGAACTGGAAGGTCCCATTCTCGAAGAAGGGCGGCGGCTGGGGCGCTACGAAGGCGTGCGCCTCGTGGGCCGCGGCGGCATGGGTGAAGTCTACCTGGCGTACGATCCCCGCCTCGGAAGAAAAGTCGCGGTGAAGATCCTACCCAAAGGGTTCTTCACGGTCCCCGGAGACATTGAGCGGTTGCGGCGTGAAGCCCAGATGGTTTCGGCCCTGGCCGCGCCCAACATCGTCACCGTCTACGACTTCGACGAGCAAGACGGCCTGCAGTACATGGTGACGGAGTTCGTGGAGGGCGTCTCCCTGCGGGAACTCATCGGCCATCTCTCCACCGGGCAAGCGCTCCACTACGCGCGCCAAATCGGCGAAGCCCTGAAAGCCGCCCATGCCAGGGGTATTATCCACCGGGACATCAAGCCGGAAAACATCATGGTGCGCTCTTCCGACGATTGCATCAAAGTGCTGGATTTCGGCCTGGCTAAGCTGACGCCGGCCGGTCCGGAATCCGGCAAGTCACTCTACGAGCGGCTGGCCGAGAGTGATGAAGGCGGGCTGCCCGGATTGGCCGGTACCGTGAGCTATATGTCTCCCGAACAGGTCCGCGAGCAACGCCTGGATGCGCGCACCGATATCTGGAGCTGGGGTGTGGTGCTCTACGAAATGCTGGCCGGCGCCCGGCCGTTCCAAGCTCCGACGACCCGCGAGATCTTTGGCGCCATCCTGCACGCCGGGCCGCATCCACCTGGCGAGGACCGCAGCCTGAACCAGGTTGTATCCAAGGCCCTCTCCAAGCAACTGGAAGATCGCTACGCAACCATGGCCGAAGCGCTGGAAGACCTGGCCCGCATTCCCGCCACTGCCACTGCCACTGCCACTGCGAAACGCTATCGCCGTTGGGGACAAAAGATTGCGGAGCGCGTGGCCGGAGCGAAGAAATGGCTGGCCGTGGCCGCAGCCGTGTTGATTCTCGCAGCCATTGGTTCTTTCAGCTATATCAACCGCGCTTCTCTGCGGCCCTTTCAACTGGGAAAGATGACCCGCCTTACCGCCAGCGGCAACGTCACCCAGGCGGCGATCTCCCCGGATGCAAGGTATCTGGCTTATGCCACCAAAGAGAGCGGCGGCCAGTCGCTAAGAATTCTGGAGATCGGGACCAATGGTAATCTCCAACCCCTTCCATTGACCGCCGCCGTCTATGCCGGAATTACTTTCTCCACGGACGGCAAATTTATTTACTACGTGTTGAAGAGCCGGGAGATGGGAAGCCTGCACCGGATTCCGCTGCTGGGCGGAGCGCCGGAGCTGGTGACCGATCGCGATGTGGATTCGCCCGTCAGCTTCTCGCCAAACGGCAAACGATTTGTCTTTCTCAGAATTGATGCCGTCGCCGGCCGGGCTTCCATGGTCCTGCGAGGCGTAGACGACGAGAGAGAAGAGACCATTTTCACGCTTCAGCCTCCCCGATATTTCTTTCGTGACCCGTTATGGTCGGCGGATGGCAGTTCCATCCTGTGCGGGGTCATGGACAACTCCGGGAGTTCACTGAAGATTGAGATGATGTCGGTGCGGGTGGCCGACGGCCAGTCCAGAACCATTGGTCCTGAGCCCTGGCATTGGATGTACCGGCCCGCTTCGATCAAGGGTGGCCACAGCATCGCAGTGTCGGCCCCCAATATCGAATCGAATCGTTCCCAGATATGGGAATTCTCTCTTGCCGATGGAAGGGTCACGCCCATCACCAACGATACTCTGGACTATCGCAATCTCGATTCGCCGCCTGGCTTGCGGGAGTTAATCGCGGTGCAGATGCACCGCAATTCGCATCTGGGGTTCGTGGACCTCGATCATCCGGACAGGTACCGGGACGTTCCGGAAGCGGGCCAGCAGCTCTTGGGCCTCTCGTGGACCCCATCCGCGAGAGTAATCTCGCAGATTGATGTTGGCGGTCACCCTGAATTCTGGGAAATCGACCCTTCCACGGCCCAATCCCGCCAACTGACCTTCGACGCCGCGGTCAAGGAAAAGCCGGTGGTTTCTTCCGATGGCCGTACGCTCGTCTATGCCTCCGCCCAGGATGGAATCTCTCATCTGTGGCGGCGCAGAATGGACGGCAGCGATCAAGCCGTGCGTTTGACCTCGGCCAGGTCCCGGGAAAATCAAGCCGCCATGACCTCGGACGGACGGTGGGTGATTTATACCTCCAGCGAAAGCGGCTTCCAGGCCTTGTGGAAGGTGTCTGTGGACGGAGGCACTCCCATCCAGCTCACGCAACGCCCGGCGAGAAAGGCGTCTGTTTCCCCGGATGGAAAGCTGATCGTCTGTGAGTACGCCGATGATCCACAGAAAGGTTGGGCAGTCGTGATTCTCGACAGCAGCACTCTAAAGGTCCTGCGGTCATTTCCCCAGGTTCCCGCCTCGGACGATGCCTTGCCCGTCCACTGGTCTGCCGATGGCAAAGGCCTGCTCTATGCTGAAACCAGCAATGCCAATATCTGGCTCCAGCCCCTGAATGATAGTTCGCCCAGGCAGTTGACGCATTTCAGTAGCGAACAGATTTTTGCTTTTGCGCCGTCGCCGGATGGCCGGTCACTGGCCTGTCTGCGTGGTTCGCAGACCTCTGACGTGGTCCTGGCGCAGGCAGCCAAATAGCTCAGGAATGGAGAGAGAATCAATGAAAAATACAGGTTTATTTGTCGCGGGCCTCTGGCTGTTTGCTTTTTGGATGCCGGCAAGCTGCGTCGGACAACTATCAGGAACGGGATATCCTACGTCCATGGGCCCATGGACTTGCCCACAGCCACTATGTGAGCCGGCGATGGAGGTTCAAAAACACCCTGCTTCGAAATCCACAGGTGCGCGCACTGACAAGGTATCAAGCGTAAAAATACCCTCTCGGGCGAAGCTGACCGACGCGAGCACACGGACCTCACGCGATCATCCGATCGTAGCCAGGGTGCGTTCGACCACTCCCCAGATGATGCCGCCACCGGTTGCAGCAATGCCCACGCCAAGGGTCTGGCTCAAAAAAAACTCGAACCCTTACGAGATGTATTTTGAAATTCCAATTGCTGTCCTGCAAAACGGTGGCTGTGACGGAAAGTTTCAGGTTGGCTTTGATTTTAAGGGGCCCGGTCCTGCTGTAGACGCCGATCGCGATTCTATTGGACCCAGCGGGTTTCCCTATTATTATCAACCCAACAGCACCGGTATGATCCAGTCGTTTGAAGTCTTCGTCCAGTCTGCCACTGGCCCTGTTCCTGAGTTGGCGCTGACGCTGGCGCCGCCTCTGTACTCTCACACCTTTTTCGGCTACGACCCTGAGGGCGCGCGCTTGCTTGCACCGGTCTCCCTGAGCTCTCAAAGATACCCGCTTCCGCCGGATGCCCTGAGCTCCTTCGCGCCCGGAAATACGCTTGTGCTGCACGCCACCGGGTTCAGTAATATCTTTGTCGGCGTCTGGTGCGCCAACTCTAAATAGCCCTGCGTCTGCCTGAGTCAAGACATGCCGGGACCGTGGGCTCCGCATCCATGGTCCTGGTCATCCCTCGATAGTAGGACCTTGCGTTTTCTGTGCCTTAAGACTTCCGGGTCCACGACCGCCCAATTCCGGGTTTGCCATTTCGCGTTGATCCGCAGCCAAAAGTTTTCCTCTTGCCGATGATAGCTGACCCCGCGAAATAACGCCTCCTGGGGTGGCTACTAAAGCCACCATTAACTCTTATGAGGAGAGGAAGTTTGTTATGAGTACATCCGTTACCGCATTGCCCACCATCAAACCAGTCACAGTGTTGTCGAACATGGACAGCGTCGTAGGAGGCGCTTTTTCATCCAAAACCAATCACCTGTACTTTGTCGAGTTCGACGGGGACATCCATCGCCTTGATCTTTCGACCGGGAGCGATACGGCCATTGGCGCGGGCTACAATTCGGCGGAAGATATTGCCCTGAGCCGTGACGGCCGCTACGCTTACGTGACTGAGTTCACAGGCAATCTGCTGAAAATTGAGCTGCCCGACCCCAATGTCTTCCAGAACACCGCCTTCAACCCCAACAGCACCATCGTCACGGCGGGCATGAGCCGCCCCCGCACCACCACCATCGCGGCGGGCATGAATGCTCCCCGCCAGATCGCACTGGATGAGGACCACAACCAGGCTTACGTCGTCGAGTCGGTAGCGCCTGGGCGATTGCTGCGAGTGGATTTGAAAACCGGATCGTTGACCCCGGTTGTCAGCGGCTTGAAGTCGACGGGCGGCGTGGTGGTCACCAGGGACGGCAAATATGCCTATGTAACCGACCACCGTGCCCCGGGTGCGGCGCAGATCACACGCATTGGGCTGGCTGACAACAGCCGGAAGATCTTTCCCTTTCTGGGTGAGCCGTTCTTTCTGACCTTCCTGGGCGCCGCCGAGGACCAGTTGCTGGTGACCACGCGCAATCCCGAAAACCAGATAAGGCTGATCGATCTGGTCAACTCGGCAACCCCTGAGGCACGGACAATCGCAGACGCGCCCACTCCGACCAAACCTTCCAGTCAGGAACCGCTGGTTGGACCGCAGAAGGCAGTCGTTATCGCGCCCGATAAGGTGCTGATATGTAGTGACTGGGGTATCAGCAAGCTAAGTTTGAGCCCGTACACCATAGAGGACAACAACTCCACTGCAAACGTCCTCCTGGGGTTTGGGTGGGTGCCGGTGGATTGCATCGCGGAGGGCTATGCCGACACCACTCAACATCCTAAGGCTGCTCAAGTGTTCAAGGTTGTGGCAGCGCCCTTCGGTGGCTACATTTCGGTGATGATCAACCATGCACAGGCAGCGGCCATCAACCATGCGCAAGCGCCGGCCATCGAGGCAGGGTTTTACAGCATCGAGGTTGATGGAAAGCTCCAGGCCACACCCTTCGCCGACATTCGCCGCCTTCCACCCAAATTCGAACCTGAGGTAGTCTGGACCTCGCCCACCGCGAACAGCCTCTTCCCGGTGCGTACCCCGCTGCAGCAGCAGTCCTTTGAACACGAAGGGTTGATCGGCGGGCTGATCGATACGACCACGCTCTCGGACGGGCCCCGCAATATCGTCGTCCGCCTCTACACCGCGGACGATCCCAAAATGGAAGTGCCCAGCACCAAATACGTGCCAAACTCCATCCAGATACTGGTCGATAATACTTCTCCCATGGCCTCCATCGATGAGATTTTGCTCAATGGAACACCAGTGGCGGCCTGCGGGTTTGCCAATATTGGAAAGCCCATTCTCAAGCCGGGGCAGCCTCTCGCCGGCCCAACGAATGACAATTTCCAGTTTGTGATTACCGCTGAACAGTTCGGCAAGCACCTCGCCGGGTGGAGTTTGGGGGCAATATGGGGAGATAACAAATCGGGTCCGGTAGCGTCAGAATCCTGGCCGGCGCCGCCCCAAAACGATCCACTCATGAAAGAGTGGTTGGGCCTTGAAAAGGGCACAGTTCCATCCCTTCCCGGCCACTGGCACGCCTTCTCGCCCACCGATCCCTCTTCGGCCAACTGTGCGCACACCTTTGTGCTCACCGTATGGGACCGGGTCATCAACGGTTGGGGATCCGCCCACTCCCCCGCCGAATACACCAAGTCCATCACCATTCTGCCTTGACTGGGATGAATGGATGCGTCTTGTTAGACCGTTTGACCACCGGCGGCTCCCACAGGGGCCGCCGGGTTCTTACTTGGGATCAAGAGCGGGCCGGCAGCTTAAGCTTTCCCCGCACCACCCCGACATCCGGATGGATGTCACCGGGGAACATACGCTCCATGTTGCGTTCCATATCCAGGAGCAAGGATTCGACAATCTCGCGGCCTGCAGCATCTTTCACGGCCTGCAGTGGCGTTAGACCACCGAGGATGGGAAGTTTCTTGCGGGGCCAGGCTTCCAGGTCTCTTTGCACAAAGTCCCGCGCCACCTGCTGCATCTCCGGGGTCTTTTCGGGCGCAGGACGGTGGGCCGGTGCGTTGCGCGCTTTCTTCCATAGTTCTTCCTGGGACGTGGTCTCGGTGCTCTTATAGACTGCGGCCAGACCCAGGCGGGTTTCGACCTCCCGGCGCAGTCGAGAGGCGCGCTTCGCCGAGTTTACCGTGGCCACCAGCGAACGGCCCTCGATGCGGAGATTGCCCAGTCGAGTGTTGTCCCAACTCTTCATCTGGCGATTTCCTCGTTTGGTCCAATCCACTTCGACCTTCCGCAGCACGCCGTCAGGACCAAACTCGGCCTCTTCGAGCAGCTCTTCCGGTGTCAATAGATGGCAAAGGGAGGCCAACGCGTCAAAGGCCACCTGCGCCGAGCCCACCTCATAGGTGATGGTGTGATACAGCAGATCGTCCCCATCGGTGTTGCTCAACATGGGAGGCTTAGTCAGACGATTACTGAGTTCGAGGTAGGTTATCCGTAAGTCACTCTCGAACCGGACCAAGTCCGCAAGAGTGAGCCCGTCTTTCTTGCCGGTGACACGCTGCAGGCGATTGCGCAAGCCAATAATGAATGCTTTCATCCCGGGCGGAATGATCAGAGGCCCGCAGAAGGCCATGGTGGTGATGTGTTCCATGGGCGATAGCTGTGCGTAAAGCATGTCGCCCGAGCGCAGGTTCTGCGATGCCGATCGTTCCTTCACGTTCACTTCCCGGCCAGTGAGCACATCCCGAAGCACGAACCCTTCTCCCGGATGGCAAGAGCGCACCTCAAAGAAAGAGAATGGCTCCTGCAACGAGAGTTCGATGATAAGACGCTCCATCTCACTGAGCTGCGTGGACTGCTGGCGCAGGAAGGTACGGGCCACGATCCCCGCTGATGGCCGGCCGCCTTTCCATTTACCGGTCCAGCGGAACAAAAAATAGGGGACGAAAATCCCGTCATTGGGAGACTCAGAAGAATACGGCCCCTCTACATCGCCGAGGTAAAACTCGTCCCAAGCGGCTTCCACATCCTTACGAAACTCGTCAAAGGCGAACTTCTCCAGCTTGGCGATGACGGTCTTGTGCGCCTCGTGTACACGACTCCAAAGATCATGCTCGGCGTGCGATGCCTCCAGGCAGCACCGCTTGTACTTTTTTCCGCTCCCGCATGGGCACGGATCATTTCTGCCAACTTTCACAGGAGAGACAAGCATGATTTCCAGACGGTATACGGAGAAGCCGGAAAAAACAATGGCAGGCGTTGTGGAAAATGAGGCGGTTATTTCTTGCTGCCTCCATGGGGAGCTATAGGGGGCTGGTTGAGTCGTTCAATACTGTTTAAGGGCCGTTCAACGCGGTGCAAAGCGGTTCAAGCCCAGTCTGCCGCTTCGCGGCATGCGCGCCAGCCCGCGGGCGGCAAGGAAGAGAAATGCTCCGCACCTTACCCAGCACTTAGCCATTCCACCACGCAAAAAACGCGTGGTGGAATGGCACGTGCTGGGCTATTCTCTGCCGTCCCGCTGAAGCGGGACTGGAGCCACGACAGTTCGAGGGTATCGCCCGCTCGTGCTCCTTCACGGTCTGTGCGCTAGCGCACTTGCAACCAGGAATCTTATGGCGTCCGAAACTCGACGTGGTGAGGTGTAATCGATTCGTGCTCCGTCATTCTGACATCACCTCGACAGCACACTCTTGATGACCGGCCATTCGCGTGGTAACACTGATAACGTGATCGCTGTGTCCCCAGGGACCCCAGCTTGCAGTACAGGCTCTTTGACAACTGATCGACCGGAGCGTATCCGGCCAGCGCCAGCCGTGCTCTGGCGAAACCTGCGCCTCCGCCTGGCATCGGGGGCTATCGCGATTGTCATTCTGAGGTGAGCGCGCACCGCGCGCGAGCCGAAGAACCTATGCATTGGCTTCGGAATACCACCGGCGGGGTCCTTGCTTCCTGCCGTGCTTTTAGTTCTTCAGTTGCAGCCTGGTCGCCTTGTAGTGCTACAGACTTCCGTTTGTGACAGATTCAATATTCGAAATCGACAGGATTTATGGGGCTCGTAGCGCTGTAGCGGATTGAGGCCCTTTTTATATGCACCTGCTGGTGTCGAGCAGAGAATTCATCCCAACCCGCAAGGTCCCTCAGCCCTACTCGCGTGCTGAAGAAAGCGCGCGCCCCTGACGGGCTTCGGGATGACATCTCTCTGATTTGACCGCTCAGTACCAAGTGCTACCAGCTTACTTCAGCCCCTCAATCCTGCGGTCGAGTTCATCGAGCGCGCTCTGCAAGGTCTGGCGGTAGCGCTCGTTGGTCGAGGCTTCGCGTTGGTTCAGCAGGTTGGTGCGGGCCAGAAGCAGGCCATCGCGTTCGTGTTTTTTTCTCTTCTGTTCCTCGGTGAGGTCGCTTCTGGGGCCGGGCTCGCGCCATTCCTGGGCGGCGGCCATTTGCGATTCTACGGATTTACTTTCCCATCCCTTGGACATAGGACGATTATAGAGGCGCGACCCACACCCGGCGCGCATATTCTCCGATATAATCCGCCATTGGACCGAATCCCGAGGACACCCCTGATTCAATGAAAAGTCTCAAAACACTGGCAATCACCCTGATTCTGGTTTCGGCCGCCCTGGGCCAATCCGCTCTCACCCCCAACCAGCAACTGGCGCACGATATCTTCAAGGAGTTGATCGAGATCAACACCACTGACACGCCAAAGGGCAATGTCAGCAAAGCGGCGGAAGCGGTGGCCAGGCGGCTGCGCGCGGCCGGCTTCCCCGAACAGGATATTGAGTTGTCCGGGCCTACCGCCACCAAGTACAACCTGGTGGCCCGCATCCACGGGCGCGGCCGAGGCAAGCCGATCCTGTTCCTGGCCCATCTTGATGTCGTCGAAGCCCTTCCCCAGGACTGGACCACGGACCCCTTCAAGCTGATCGAAAAAGACGGTTTCTTTTACGGACGCGGCACCACCGACATCAAGGAAGGCGACGCGCTGCTGGTGGCCAACTTTATCCGATTGAAGCAGGAAGGCTGGATTCCGGCGCGCGACCTGATCATGGCGCTCACCGCCGATGAAGAAGGCGGCGACCATAACGGCGTGCAGTGGTTGATCGCCAATCACCGCAACCTTATTGACGCTGAATACTGCATCAACACCGACGGCGGGACCTTCGCCATCAAGGCCGGCAAGCGGCAGCAACTGGGCATGCAGACCAGCGAAAAGAACTACGTGGATTTCCGCCTGGAAGTGAAGAACAAGGGCGGCCACAGCTCGCGTCCGGTGAGGGACAACGCCATCTATCATCTGGCCCAGGGCTTGGCGCGACTCCAGCAGTTTGATTTTCCGGTGCAACTCAACGAGACCACGCAGGGCTACTTCGAGCGCTCTGCCCCGCTACAGGAGCCATCGCTGGCCGCGGCCTTCCGCGCCATCGCTGCTAATCCGAAAGACGAGCAGGCCCTGGCCCGGCTCACGCAGTCGCCGTATTTGAATGCCCTGTTGCGCACCACGTGCGTGGCCACGCGCCTGGAAGGCGGTCACGCCAACAACGCGCTTCCGCAGAGCGCACGCGCGAATGTGAACTGCCGCATGCTGCCCACCGACTCCTTGCAGAACGTCCAGAACACCTTGAAGCGTGTGCTGGCTGATGACCGCATCTCGGTGGAAGTCGTGGGCGAGGCCATTCCCGCGCCGGCTTCCGCCATCAACCCGGTGGTGTTGCACAAGCTGGAAGAGCTGAGCGCCAGACTGTATGGAGGGCTGCCGATCGTCCCGGTCATGGATGCCGGCGCCAGCGACGGCAAGTACCTGCGCATCGCCGGCATTCCCACCTTCGGCGTTCCCGGCGTATTTACCGACATCGATGACGACCGCGCCCATGGCAAAGACGAGCGCCTGGGCGTAAAGGACTTTTATGAGGGTGTCGATTTCTATTATCTGTTCATTAAGAGCCTGGTGGAGAGGGACTAAACCTTGAAACACAGCGCGACGAGTTGCAACGAAAACCTTTGAAACACAGAGGAACAGAGGAAGCAGAGGATTTTGGGGTTGTGAGGCGGAGGAAAAATCGTCGCAAGCCGCGAGATTCTGATGGATAGCAATACGGAGGAACGGGAAGCAGAGGACTTTGGGGGGTTGTGTAGCGGCTCCATAAATCGCCCCGGACCGCGAGAGATTCTACTTGAAAATCCTGACGCCACCTCTGCTTTCTCTGTTCCTCTGTGTTTCAAAGATTTTGTTTGTTGCACGAATTGGTTACCACGGAGAAAAAGCATGGAACATGTAAATCTCGGCAATACCGGCGTTAAGGTCTCGAAGATCTGCCTGGGCGTCATGACTTATGGCTCGAAGAAGTGGCGGCCATGGATACTGGAAGAGGCTGAGGGCCGTCCGTTTATCGAGCGTGCGCTGGCGTTGGGGATCAACTTCTTTGACACCGCCGATGTCTATTCCCAGGGCGTCAGCGAAGAGATACTGGGGCGCGCCCTCAAAGACTTTGGCCCTACGCGAGACAAGCTTGTGATCGCCACCAAGGTGTTCTATCCCATGGGCGAGGGGCACAACGATAAGGGCCTTTCGCGCAAGCACATTATGCATTCCATTGACGCTAGCCTGCGGCGTCTGGGCACCGACTATGTGGACCTCTACCAGATCCACCGCTTCGATTCGGAAACGCCCATCGAAGAGACGCTGGAGGCGTTGAACGACGTGGTGCGGGCGGGCAAGGCGCTGTATCTGGGCGCTTCTTCCATGTATGCGTGGCAGTTCGCGAAGATGCTCTACACCGCCGACCGGCTGGGCCTGCGCCGCTTTGTCACCATGCAGAACCACTACAACCTGATCTACCGGGAAGAAGAGCGGGAGATGATTCCTCTGTGCCAAGCGGAAGGCATTGGATTGCTGCCCTGGAGCCCCATCGCGCGCGGCATGCTGGCCGGCAACCGCAAGGCCGCAACCCTGCGCGCCAAGACCGACGACTTCGGCCAGAAGATGTACGACGTTCCCGCCGATGACCGGGTAGTGGATTGCGTCGAGCAGATGGCGGCCGCCCGCGGAATTCCGCCCGCGCAACTCGCCCTGGCTTGGGTGCTGCACAAACCAGGGGTGACTGCGCCGATTATCGGCGCTTCCAAACCCCATCATCTCGATGATGCCGTCGCGGCGCTCAATGTGAAATTGTCGGCGGAAGAGACCAAGAAGCTGGAAGCTGCTTATGAACCGCATCCGGTGCTGGGCCATCACTGAGAATTGGAGCTGCGTCTGTTAATCTTTTACATTCCCCAACAGGAGACATTTTAACAATGAAATATGACGCACTCCTGCTGGTGTCATTTGGCGGGCCTGAATCTCCCGAAGAGGTGATGCCCTTCCTGCAGAACGTGCTGCGCGGCAAGAACGTTCCGGAAGAGCGGATGCTGGAAGTGGCAGAACACTACCACCACTTTGGCGGAGGCAGCCCTATCAACCGGCAGAACCGGGAGTTGATCGCGGCGCTCCAGCGGGAATTCGATGAGCACGGCCCACAGGTCCCTATTTATTGGGGCAACCGCAACTGGCATCCAATGCTGCCCGATACGCTGCGGAAGATGAAGGCCGAGGGAGTGCAGCGCGCCCTGGCTTTCGTCACATCGGCGTTCAGCTCCTATTCCGGCTGCCGCCAGTACCGTGAGAACATCGCCGCCGCCCAGGCCGTGGCAGGTGAAGGCGCGCCGCAGGTCGACAAACTGCGGGTGTTCTACAACCATCCCGGATTCATTCAAGCCATGGCCGAGCAGGTGCAAGCCGCGCGGCTGCGGCTGCCTGCCGATGTGCGCGACCGCGCCCAGGTGCTGTATACAGCGCACAGCATTCCGGTAGCCATGGCGCAGAACAGCAATTACCTATTGCAGCTCGAAGAAAGTTGCCGCCTGGTTTCAGAAGCCCTGGGCTGCAGCGACGGCCGGCTGGTGTTCCAGAGCCGCAGTGGTCCTCCGTCGCAGCCGTGGCTTGAGCCCGATATCCTCGCCTGTCTGCGCGAGATCAAAGAGACCGGCTCTCATCCGGCGGCCATCATCGTGCCGATTGGCTTCGTTTCCGACCACATGGAAGTTCTGTACGACCTCGATACCGAAGCGCGGGCGGTCTGTGAGCAAATCAAACTCCCCATGGAACGCGCCGGCACCGCCGGAACCCACCCGGCGTTTATCAGGATGATTCGCGAACTGGTCGTGGAACGCACGGAAGAGCGCGCGGTGCGCACGGCGCTGGGACGTTTGGGCGCCAGCCACGATGTGTGTCCGGAAGGCTGCTGCCCCGCACCGCAACGCCCTCCGGCGACCCATCCTTAAACATTAAGAAATACTCACATTACAGCGCCCAACTTAGATACAATTCTAGTAACAGTAACAGCTATAACCGGCGGCCAGCCGCCCCACAGTCGCCGCACTCAGACAGAATGAGCCCAAGTGTGCTGCATGAGCACACCACGCAAGTAACTGAAATTTGAATAAAAAACAGCCTGCGGCAGAGGGTGCCAACGGGCGCGTCTCTATATCGCTGTCATTCGGCGTGGAGGAGGGTAGCTGATGATTATGATCAACAGGGCCGAAGTGGAGGCCGCGATCCATCATTATTGGGAGGCCTTCGCGGCCAAGGCCCGTGAGGAAATGCGCGGGCTATATGCCGAAAACGCCTCGATCTTTGGATCGACGTCGAAGCGTCTGGAACCGGCGCGCCTGACTTGGGTGCGGCGCGACCGTGAATATATGTCCAGCCCGGCAAGAATGAAGGTAGGCGTCAGCAATATCGAGGTTGAATCGGTCGGCAGCGATGCGGCCCTGGCGGCCTACAACATGAGTTTTGAAGCGCGGCACAAAAATATTATCAGTGGGGCCATCGGCCAGACCGGCTATGAACAACTCACCAACGCCCGCGTGACGCAACTGTTTGTCCGCCACAGTGACGGCAGCCTGAAGATCATGCACGAACACATTTCTGCGCCTTTGGATTCGTAACGGCAAGAGCGGAACGGCGACTCTCCGTCTGAAGGCTTCACAGACCCGCCGGGCAGCAGGGCTTCGGGGCTTGCGAAAAAACGTTTGAGTAACTGTCAAAGAGGGCGGCTTCAGCCGCCCGTGAATCTATCAAGGGTCCGGCTTTAGCCGCGGTTTAGCGGCGTGGCCTCTCATCAGTCTGTAAGGAAGCCCGTGCTTCTCGACGGGCCCAGAGATAAGCGGCGGCTGAAGCCGATCGCTGTCCCACACTTTACGGACGGCTGAAGCCGTCCTCTTTGACAGTTGCACCGGCATTTTTTCCGCAGGCTCTGAAGCCGCGCTCTTAGAAGGTTTGTCTGACCGCGCAGACCATGCACGTTGAATCCGTTGCGATTCCCTGCGCCTGCGCATTCGTGCTCTGCCGCCCCGACACTATCTTCGGTTTTCAAAAGAAGTGGCCCAATCATTTATCCTTATACTCATCCTTCATCCGCAAAAAGAAAGGATTGCCTATGCAGCGCAATTTTCCGGTAAAGGCCCTGACGCTTTTTCTGGCACTGTTGATTGCAGTACCTGCACCCCTTGGAGCACAAAGCACGCCACAACTGCCCAACCCCGGGTCGCCCGCGGGCGTTAGCAAACAAGACCAGGAGCAACTGGGCCTCAAGGCTTCCGCCGAAGTCTACAAACAGATGCCGGTGCTTCCCGATTCCAGTCCGATCACGCAATACGTTCGCCAACTGGGGCGCAAGCTGGGCACTGTCATACCGGCGGAAAATTCCTGGCCGTATCAGTTCCACGTCATCCCACAAAAGGAGATCAACGCCTTCGCACTTCCCGGCGGGCCGATCTTCATCAACATCGGCACCATTCAGGCGGCGGACAACGAAGCGGAACTGGCCGGCGTGATGGCCCACGAGATGTCCCACGTCTATATGCAGCACTCGGCCAAGCAGGCATCGAAGGCCTCTCTGGCCAACGTGCTGGTCGGCATTGCGGGCGCTGTAATGCCAGGCGGCGCCGCCGGGAACCTGGCGCGGCTCGGAATCCAGATCGGGGCCAGCGGTATCTTTATGAAATACTCGCGCGCCGATGAGGCCCAGGCCGATGCCGTGGGCGCGGTCATCATGTACAAGGCCGGTTATAACCCCAAATCGCTGGCTGACTTTTTTCAAAAGCTGGAACAGGAGACCGGTGCAGCCGCGCGCAGCCCGCAATTCCTGAGTGACCATCCCAACCCCGGCAACCGCCAGGCAGCCATCGCCAAACAGATCCGTCCATGGGCGCAGAAGAAGTATCTCGGTTCAAGCGACGGGTTTTACCGCGCCCATCAAGAGGCCGGCAAAATCAAGGCATACACCGCGCAGGAAATCGCAGCAGGCGCCAAGAGCGGCCAATGGGCACAGCAGAACCAGGCAGATGGCGTGGTCCCTACCAATCTGCCCCCGCCGGAAAACGGAAACGGCGGCGGCAGTAGCTCTGAGAACATTTCCGGCGAAGTAAAACCCAGCAGCCATTTCCAGCAATTGCAGAACGGCTTCTCCATCTCCCATCCTGACAACTGGCGGCCCGGCGAAGGCTTCGGCGGCACCACCATTGCGCCGCCTGCGGGCATCTCGTCATCGGCGATTTCCTATGGAGTGATCGTGGCGGATACGCCGATGGGAAATGGCAGCTCGCTCGACCAGAGCACGGAAGAGCTGATTAACGGATTGGTGCAGTCCAACCCAGGTATGAAGACCACCGGAGCGACCACTAGCATTCAGGTCGGCGGAGCGCATGGGCGATCGGCGTATCTGACGGGCAACTCGCCGATTCAGCTCAACGGACAGCCAATTCCGGAACGCGATTGGGTGGTCACGGTGCAGAACTCACAGGGCGCCATGACGTATCTTGTTTTCGTCGCACCCGACCGGGACTTCAACCAGTTGCATCCGGTGTTCCAGAAGATGCTGGAAAGCTTTAAGCCCCGGTGAGAATTCGCTGCTGATTTGCGCTGATCAACGCTGACAAGAACAAACCACCTGGCGGAATACAAGAGCAGTGGGACACTCTTGTTCCGATTCGCGTTTATTCGCGTTCATTCGCGGCTAATTGCCTTTGCTTTTGGTTGCGGTGCCGTCGCGCGGTGAAGGCCGCTTTTTCGCCCTAATGACGATCGATAGTTCGTCGTTGCGAATATTGGTGAAGCGCATGGTCACGCGCCCTTCGGCGTCGAGGGTGATGACCACCGGGGTGTTGACCGAGGTCAGCATCCAGCCGGACGGCAAAGTGACATAATTTACGGAACGCCCGAGCGTCCTCTTCCACAGCAGTTCGCCGTTTTCCGTGGTGTAGCCGACCGGGTCGGTATACGTCTCTTCGACGCGGATGCGCGCCGATTGACCTTCTACGACGGGATGCTCCAGATCTCCCTGGACTACGACAGACTCCGGATCGGTGGGCTCAGGGTAGTAGCCGAGAGCATTCACTTCCTTGCCGGTGACCGTATACGTTTTCAGCGGCCTTCCGGAATCGATGTCGATCATCTTTGAATCTGGAGCAACCACGCTGCCTTTGCGGACAAAGCTGTGGACAGATTTCTGGCCGGGCCTGATGACCGTAAAATCGTGGGAGATACGGAACTGGTGACCAGCCGGATCGAGCAGCCAGTAACGGATATCGCGGTCCTGTTCGGCGCGATGGAACTGGGCAGGCAGGGCCACTGGCGCTAGCACCAAGAGTAAAAGGAAACGACGGTTCATGGAAGCCTCCTGGCGGTGATCTTGACCGGCAACTGGTCATCGCGGTCGTTCACAAAGCTGAGCCGGGTCTTGCCATCGGCATCGGTGGAGACGATCGCCGGGGAGGCGCTACCAATGATCTCCCAGCCCGGAGGCAGCACTACCTCATTGCGCTTGATGCCCAGCGGGCGCGCAAAAACGAGCTGGCCATCTTTGAGGAAGTAGGAGTCGGCGTCAGTGTAAGTCTTGTAGATGCGGATACGGACTTCGCCTCCACTGGGGACAGGGTGGGGCAGATGGACCTTGATGAACTCGGCCGAGTCTTTCGTGTCCGGCGGAATCAGGCCAGTGCCCCGAGCATCTTTGCCGCTGACCGTCTCGAACTTGAGTTCCTTGCCGGTGGAGCGGTCCACCACTCGTTCCCGGGTTGCGACCGAGCCGGGACGGATGGGATTGAAGAAAAACTGCGCGCCCTCACGGGTAGCGGAAACGTCGTAGGTGATGGCGAACTGGTGGGTTTCCGGCGGCAGCAGTTCGTACAGCGTAAATTCGCCGGCGGCATAAGCAGGAAGCGCCGCCAGGAATAGCAGGAGAAGAATCTTCTTCAGCATAGGCGCGCATGAGTGTACCACGACTGTACGGCGACCGGGAGATTAAGTCATCCGCGGATCGGGTGATCGGAACCGCGAGTCTGCATTTGTTGCCAACATGAACAGTCTTGCCGGCTACAGCGCTAGCCCTGCTTTTCTTCGAGTTCCGCCCAGCGCGCAATCAGTTCATCGACCGTTTCTTGTGCCTGCTGCAGTTCGGCATGGGCCACAACCAGGCGGGCGGAGTCACTCATGATGGCAGGATCTTCCATCGTACGCCTCCTGTCCACCAGCGCCTGCTCGGCTTGGCCGATACGCTGCTCGATGGTTGCGTACTCGCGGGCCTCAAGATACGACAGTTTCTTCTTGGGCGGCGCCGCGGAAGAAGAAGCTACTCGCGCCGGCCCGGCGGTTTTCGAAGCGCTCTTTTCCGCCTGTTCAGCCTGTCTGCTCTCTATCTGCCAGGCTTCCCATTGCCCATAGTCGGCGAAGGCCTGGGCGCCTCCCCGGCCGTCGAGACCCAGCACGATGGTGGAAATGCGGTCGAGCATATAGCGATCATGGGTCACCAGCACCAGAGCGCCGCGATATTCCAACAGGCTCTCTTCCAGAATTTCAAGGGTGGGGATGTCGAGATCGTTGGTGGGTTCGTCGAGCAGCAGTAGATCGGCAGGCTGCAACATAAGTTGCGCGATGAGCACACGCGCGCGTTCACCTCCGGAAAGTCGCTCGACCGGCTGATTGAGTTGTTCTCCGGTGAACAGGAACCGTGCCGCCCAGGAGGCCACATGAACGATGCGGTCCTGGTAAACCACGGCGTCGCTATCGGGCGCCAGGGCGCGGCGAAGCGTGACCTGGGGGTCGAGCACCCGCTCCTGATCAAAGGTAACGATCCTGAGAAACTCAGCTTTCCGGATGCTGCCGGCCGATGGTTCGGCCTGTCCGCGCAGCAGACGCAGCAACGTGGTCTTACCGCTGCCGTTGGGCCCTACCAGCCCCACACGCATGCCGGCGGTCACGGTGAAATCGAGAGCATTGAAGAGCGTCCGCCCGGCGATGGCGAAACCCAGGTGATCGACCTCCACCAGCCGCTTGCTCTTGCGTCCTGTGGAAGAGAAATCAATCTCGGCGCTGGCCGCGCGGGTACGTGTGTTGAGATCACCCAGCTCTGCAATCAACTGATGGGCCGTCTGGATTCTGGCTTTGGCCTTGGTGGCGCGCGCCTTGGGGCCGCGCCGCAACCATTCAATCTCGCTGCGCACACGGTTTTCCAGAGATTCCTGATGCCGGGCCTGGGCGTGAAGGAACTCTTCCTTTTCCAGCAGAAACGCGCTGTAATTGCCGCGCACCCGCAGCGACCCGTTGGGATAAACGCGGTCCAGCTCCACCATTTCGGTCGCGGTGTTTTCCAGAAAATAGCGGTCGTGGCTGACCACCACGCAGGCGAAGCGGCCCTGCTGCAGCAGATCTTCCAGCCATTCGATGCCTTCGAGGTCAAGGTGATTGGTGGGCTCGTCGAGCAGCAGGACGTCCGGCTGCTGCACCAGGGCTTCGGCAATGGCAAGGCGCTTGCGCCAGCCGCCGGAAAGCGCGGCGGCTTCAGCATCAAAGTCCGGAAAACCTGCCCGCCCCAGGGTCTCGACCGTGCGTCCGGCGCCTTCATCCGGGGGAATGGCCGCCCGTTCCAGGGCCCGTGTGACGACCGTGCGCACGGTTTCGCCAGAGGCGAACTGCGATTCCTGCTTCACATAACTGAATCTGGCATGTTTGCGCCGGGCCACATCGCCGCTATCGGGTCCAATCTCTCCGGCGAGGATACCCAGCAGGGTCGACTTTCCTGACCCATTCGGGCCGATCAATCCAATGCGGTCGCCCTCGGAAACCGTGAATCCAACCCCTTGCAAGAGCGGGACGGCACCGTAGGCCTTCACGAGACCTTGTGCATTCAGAATGGGTGGCAATGGCTTTGAGTCTTCCTTTTTACGCAGTGTTCATTTAAGGATAGCAGGAAGTTCCAGTGGCCGGAGACAGGGGCCTTTGGCCGCGAATGGCGCCAACCGGGAATTCTGTAGTTTAGTAAGTTGCTGGAGGTTTCTAACATTTAGAATTGTATAAGTGACTAAGGTCACGCGGTACTCCCGAGAAGCCTGGAAAGACGGCCCTTGGACTTGTCACTTTTCCTGTTGAAGATCATCTTAAATTCGTCAGCAGCATACGAGGAGCAGGATTGGCGAAGATCGCCACTATCGAAACGGCGCCCGGACAGCCAGGACTGGATGAGCAGGACCTGATTCGCCGCATTCTGGCAGGTGAGCGGGAACTCTATTATGACTTGATTGCGCCCTACCAGCGGATGACGTACCTGAGTGCGCTGGCGGTGCTGCGCAATGAAGCGGACGCAGAGGATTGCGCCCAGGAAGCCCTGCTCAAGGGGCTTCGCCACCTGAAGGACTTCCGGGGCGAGAGCAAAATTGGAAGCTGGCTGGTGCGCATCACATTAAACGAAGCCAAGATGAAGCTGCGCAAGTTGCGGCCTGGGCAGTATGAGTCTCTCGACGAAGGCCCTGATTCCGAAGACGGCGAGTATGTGCCCCGCATCCTGAGCGACTGGCGTGAGATTCCTTCGGAGGCGCTGGAGCGCAAGGAAGTCCGCGAGCTGCTGCACAACGCGATGAAGCGCCTGCCGAAGATCTATCGCGAAGTTTTTGCCTTGCGTGATGTGCAAAACCATGACATTGCCACCACTGCCCAGATTCTGGATGTAACCGAGATGGTGGTCAAGACGCGCCTGTTACGGGCCAGACTTCAAATGCGCGACTTGATAGCCCCTCTGCTCAAACAGAGCAATGTTTTCAGCCGCCTGCTCTTCAGGAAAGGAGCGAATCCATGGCGTTGACCTGCAAGCAACTGTGGAGCGAAGTGTCGAATTACATTGACGGTTCCGTCTCCGCGGAAATGCGCGCCGAGATCGAAAGGCACCTGGCGCAATGCCGCCACTGCACGGCCCTGATCGATGGCGTTCACAACGTGGTGGTGCTGGTGGCCGACGGCCGCACCTTTGAACTGCCTACCGGCTTCAGCGAACGGCTGAGAGAGCGGCTAAAATACGAGCTTCAGCAGGAGAGCCTTTAGCAGATCGAATTTTGCCCGAGAGCATCGACACGCCAACTCAATCCGATTAAATGCCCGGTCCCGCGAACTTGGGAGACAGCCCTGCCAAAAGCCGCGTCGTAAGCAGAACCAGAAAACCCTGTATCAAAACCCGCAACAAAGAACCAGCCCCGTATCTACATGATCGTATGGTGGAGCCGCCGGTGCAGCACAATCTCACAGGCCGCAATGGCGAATGTCGCCAGGGAGAGCCCTAGCACCAGGCCGATCCTGAAGCGTTCGCGGGAGGTCAACGGGCGCTTGCGCCAAGCCGCAGCCGGAGCGTTTCTCAACATCCGGGAGTTCCAAAGCAAATAAAGATTCAGTGCGGCCATTGCCATAGCCGCCAGCAGAATTGGTACGCGGAAGATTTCACGGTGAATGAAATTGGCGATGCCCGAAGTGCCGACGGCCAAAGAACCCGCCAGTATCCCGGTCTGCGCTGCACCCACGGCAAAAACACAGACGGCTTCCACCACTGCCAAGGCCAACGCACCCCAACTGCGGCCAACCGGAACATACTCGCGCTCTTGCTGCTCTCGCTTATCTGCTATGTCAGATGTGGGCTGATCGGTCACGTAATTCTCCAGAATGCGGCTGGTAAATACTATAACTCACCGATCATGAGCACACTCTCATTTCTCCCGGTATTGCGCCGGAAACATCTGGCGAAGATGCTCGACTTTGGGCAGATCGTTGATGGCGATGTACGGCTGGTTAGGATGCAGGGTGGCATAATTCTGGTGATAGGCTTCGGCGGGATAGAACGCCTGCATCGCGGCCACTTCGGTGACGATAGCGCGCGGAAAGACCTTGGCCCGGTTGAGCTGATCGATATACGCGCGGGTGATGCGTTTTTGTTCTTCTCCGATAAAGAAAATCACGGAGCGATACTGGGTCCCGGTATCCGGCCCCTGGCGGTTCAGTTCCGTGGGGTTGTGGGCCACGGAGAAGAAGATCTTCAAAATCTGACCCAGAGAAACCTGCGCCGGATCAAACGTGACCTTCACCGATTCAGCGTGGGTCGTGGAGCCGGAACTTACGGTCTCATAGTCGGCAGTCGCGGCGGTACCGCCTGAGTATCCGGAAACTGCGCTGGTCACGCCCTTCACATGTTGATACACCGCCTGAATGCCCCAAAAGCAGCCTCCTGCCAGCACGACGGTTTCCGATGAGCGGGCCTTCGCAAGCGGAGCATCGACCACGGGATCGGGCAATGCCACCACTTCACTGGAAGCATTGCAGGCCACGGAGCCGGCAAGACACAATACGGCAAGAAAACGCATGATAGAAGCTGGCATGATGGTTCCCCTCATGGATCACGACGATTTTACAAAACGTAACGAGGCTGAGTTGATGCAATACCGCAGACCGGTAGGCGGGGGCCCATCGTTGAAGACGTGGCCCAGATGGGCATCGCACAGGCGGCAGGCCACGGCCGTCCGGACCATGCCGAAAGAGCTGTCACGGATGGACACAATATTTTCCGGCGCAACCGGCTGATAGAAACTGGGCCAGCCCGTCCCTGACTCAAACTTCGTCTCAGAGCTGAAGAGCGCCGTATTGCAGCAGATGCAGCGATAGAGACCTGGGCGATGTTCATTCCAATACTGCCCGGTAAACGCCATTTCAGTGTCTTCATGGCGGGTAATGTCAAAAGCGTTGCCGGAAAGCTGCTGGCGCCACTGGCCTTCACTCTTCACAACTTTCAGTTCCTTCACTGCACCCTGGCGCGCGCCGGAATCGGAGAATTCGACGATGGTAACTTCTTCCGGTGGCCCACTGGGCTTCGGGGCTTCGACAGGCCGATTCTTGTTCATGGACCACCAATAGATGCCGGCAGCCATCAAAACCGCTGTTCCGAAAAATGAGCGGCGCGTGGTCTTGCGTGAGGCCGGGTCTTCAGATTGATGGGTGTCAAACATGCTGGTACTCCTGGAACGTTGGATGCCCAGGATCAGCCAAAGTTACACCGGACGGGCAGTACAGGATCCCTCCACGGAAGGACAGCGTAACGAGCTTCCAGCCAAAACCTTTGAAACACAGCGCAACGAGTTGCAACGAAAACCTTTGAAACACAGAGGAACAGAGGCAACAGAGGATTTTTAGGGTTGTGACGCGGCTCCATGTTCCTCGTGAACCACAAACATTTTGGTGCGTAGTAAGGGACGAACCAAGAACTGGATTCCGTTGAGTAAGAAGGCCCCAAATCCAGGGGCGCCAATCCTTCATCTGTACTACCATGAGAGGTTTCGCAGTTCGCTGCGATTTCTGTGCCCGCCTCACAAACCCCAAAATCCTCTGCTTCCTCTGTTCCTCTGTGTTTCAAAGGTTTTCGTTGCAACTCGTTGCGCAGTGTTTCAAAGGTTCTGGTTGAAGCCGCATTACGCTGCCCTACGCGTGAACACCCTGATAGTCATCATACGACCCTTTGAAATCTTCGACCTGGTGGTTGTCAAAATGCCAGATTCGAGTTGCGACTTCATCGATCAGGTCATGGTCATGGGTCACGAGAAGCACCGTTCCCTGATAACGCTGCAGGGCGATATTCAGGGCGTTGATGGATTCCAGGTCGAGATGGTTTGTGGGTTCGTCGAAAATCAGGACGTTGGGCTGCTGCAACATCAGCTTGCAGAAGAGCAGGCGCGAGGCTTCTCCACCGGAAAGCACCTCGGTCTTCTTGTTGGCTTCGTCGCGGGCAAAGAGCATCTGGCCCAGCAAACCGCGCACGTCTTCGTTGTGGACGGAGGGGTCCCACTGCCACAGCCATTCGATGACCGTCTTGCCATTTTCGATCAGGCTGCGATGGTCCTGGGGAAAATAGCCGACCGAGGCTTCATGCCCCCAGACGACCTTCCCGCCATCGATGAATGCTCCGGTGTATCCACTGGTCTTGCGCAATTCGGCTTCGGGCGTGGTGGGTGAGTTGGCCAGCAGGGCGTTCAGCAGCGTGGTCTTGCCGGCGCCGTTGCGTCCCATGATGGCGATCTTTTCACCACGGGTAACGCTAGCGGTGAATCCGGCGACTACATCTTTTTCGCCGTAGGATTTGGTGACGCCTTCCAATTCCAGAATATGTTTCCCCGAGGGCCGCTTCATCTCAAACTTCAGGAATGGACGCTGGATGTTCGACCGGGCCAGGTCGTTCACCTGCAACCGCTCGACTTCCTTACGGCGGGACTGCACCTGGCTGGAACGCGTGCCGGCAGAGAAGCGGGCAATGAACTCCGTGAGCTGCGCGATCTTCTTTTCCCGCTGGGCGTTCTGCGACTCGATTTGCGAGCGCACCTGCGTCTTGGTCATCACCATGTCGTCATAGCCGCCCGTATAAGTAATGATGGTCTCGTAATCGATATCGGCAATGTGCGTGCAAATGCTGTTCAGGAAATGACGGTCGTGGGAAATGGTGATCAGCACGCCGTCGTAATGGTTGAGGAACTCCTGCAACCAGTGGATGGAGTCGAGATCGAGGTGGTTGGTGGGTTCGTCGAGCAGCAGGGCCTGCGGGTGTCCGAAGAGCGCCTGGGCCAGCAGCACGCGGACTTTCTGGCCGCCCTGCAACTCGCTCATCCGGCGCTGGTGCAGCTCATCGGGAATATCAAGCCCCTGCAGCAGGATGGCCGCATCGCTCTCGGCCGTGTACCCGTCTTCCTCGCCCACGATGCCTTCCAGCTCTCCCAGCCTCATGCCGTCTTCGTTCGACATATCGGGCTTTTCGTAAATCCGGTCACGCTCTTCCATGGCCGCCCACAGACGTTTATTGCCCATGATGACCGTATCGGTCACGCGATAAGCGTCAAAGGCGAACTGGTCCTGGCTCAGAACGCTAAGTTTGCGCGGCCGGACTACATTGCCTTTTTGCGGCTCGATTTCACCGCTCAGCAGATTCATGAAAGTGGTCTTCCCCGCCCCGTTGGGGCCGGTGAGGCCATAGCGTTTCCCCGGCGTAAAGGCCGTGGCCACATCTTCGAACAGAACTTTGGCGCCGTAGCGCATGGAAACATTGCTGACTGAGATCATTGGCTTTTTCAGGAACTGCGAGGAAATTTTCCGGCCTGGCGGGAAACGCAGCTAACGTTAGTAGGATAACATGCCGCGGCAAGCGCAATACCAGTTCACTGAAGAAAGCCAGGAAGCAGATACGCGGCCAGGGCAATGTGGCCAGGACATATTCGAAATGACACCGGCCGACGCCAGCCGGCATGTACTACATAACTTACATTATTGTGCTACACTTGTTGCCATGCGCAATACTCATAAAAAGAAGGACGCTGCCCCGGCCCCAGGCACCGGCAAGATCCATGACATGCTCGCCATCGCGGAGCAACGCGGCCTCTTGCGGGGCACCCGCACCAGGGTGATGCGGGGACGCATGCCCGAAGCGCTGGTTGCCCGGGCCAAAGCGCGCTCTGGAGTGAAAAGCGATACCGCGTTACTTGAGCTGGCGCTGGTCAGCTTGGCCGTGGCCGATGATTATCCGGAATGGCTTCTCTCGCAGCGTGCCAGCGTGGGCCGGGAAATCGATCTTGACTTCTGAGTTTCAGGCCATTTTAAGACGCTTGAAGCCGGAACGGCGGCATCAGCAGCTCAATCCCCGCCCTCGGGCGTCACTTGCTTTTATCGACACCGTCGCAGAACTTCCGTCGAAGCTGCTTTATGACACGACGGTCTACATCGACTGCCTGCAAGGAAGGTTTCCTCATAACGACGAACTGGTCCTGCGCGCTTCCGATGCCTGGCACTCGACCGTCACCGAAGCAGAATTGGCGGCGGTTTGCGGCCTTCTCGATCCCAGTCATCCACAAACGCAGACGGTGGTTCGGCAGATATCTGCCGTAGTTGAAAAGCGCCCTCATCACAGAACGCTGGCCCCTGATCGCCATATTTGGCGTGAGGCCGGCATCCTTACCGGCCTCCTTGCGCGTCTGCAAAAGTACAGTAAAGCTGACCACCGCCGCGCATTGAACGATGCCCTGCTGTTTTCGACCGCGCGCAAATATAGGCTGACAGTTTTGACCCGCAATATCAATGATTTTGACCTGCTGCAGCAGTTGGATCCTAGCGGGCGAGTACTGTTCTACAGCGTATAGGACCGATCGATTCACGAAGGCAGGCGCAACTTGAACAAGGTCCGCGGGTCGACATAAACGCCCTGCCAGCGCACCCCCAGATGCAGGTGCGGCCCGGTCGCCCGTCCACTGGCGCCGCTCAACGCAATCAGTTGCCCACGAGTGACGGCATCACCTTCTTTCGCTTTGAATTCCGAGAGGTGCATATAAAGGGTGAGCAGGCCCTGGCCGTGGTCGATAATGACGCATCCCCCTTCACCAAACAGCTCCCGCGCCAGAAGGACCTTGCCTGTGGCAATACTTGAAACCGGCGTGCCGGTATGCGCGTGATAATCAAGGCCGTGGTGAGTGCTCTTAAGCACGCCATTGAACTTGCGTTGCGTGCCAAACCCGTCGGACGCGGTGGAAGGGACCGGCACAGTAAAACCGCTGGTCCACTGCCGCTCTGGAGAAATGGTGGCAAAAACCCGGTCTTTGACTTCCCTTTCCTTCTCCACCCGAGCAAGAATCTCCGGATCGGGAGCGGTGAATCTTTCCGGCACTTTCAAAGCAATGGAAGGATACTTGATATGGCCCACGGCCACCTGCGCGCTCAGTTTGACGGGCGTCCCCTGGCTGGTTTCGCCCTCCACGATCAACGGATACCTGCCGGCTTTGGTTTCAACACCAACACCCGCCAGCCCAAACCAGGCTTTGCGCCCAGGATCAAAAGCGAAGAACACCTTGTGTCCCATCCAGGCAGCAGTGAGAGAGCGCAGCGTGCCCGGCTGGCGGACCCAGAAAACACAGGCGGAACCATTCACGATGCGCGCGGGTTCCGCATACACCACCGGGAGCTTCGCGGAGGCTGGTTCGCCGGCTGCCGCCTGCGCTGCGGTCAATGCAGCCACGAATATTAAGCACTTGAGCCAGACAGGGGTTGATCGTCCCTCAAGAGGTTGCTTTGGCTGTGGAGAATTGATTTTGAAAGTATTCATACAAGGTTTTTATCAGCGCTCATCTGCGAAAATCAGCGGCCATATGTTGCTTGCAGGCACGTCACGCTTGCATCTTAACTGCGTTTCTTTTGCATTCACAAGAGCTGCTCTTTCAAACTCACCCCGCTGATTTGCCGTTCCATCATCTGCGCCGCCAAGCTCACGATTCTCGCGGCGGCCACAGGTGGAGGAACGCCGCGCACATGGATGTTCGAGATCAGGTTGCGATCGGCATCGGTGTCGCCCGGCCGCGGACGATAGGCCATGTAGGCCGAAAGACTCTCAGCGGTGGCCAGTCCCGGACGCTCGCCGATCAGCAGCACCACCACGCCGGGCGCCAGTAGTTCGCCAATTTCATTCATGACTCCTACCCTGCAGTAGCGCACGACGAACGGCTGTCCCAGCTTCCAGCCCCGTGCCAACGACTGTGCGGCAATCATGGGCAGCAATTGCGGCGCCTGGGCGGCAACCGCGGTTACCGAGAGGCCATCGCCAATCACAAGCTGCAGGTCGCATCCTGGGGCGCAGCGCATTTCCACTAATTGGCGCGCACTCTCATCCAATCGCCTTCCACGATCTGGCCGCAACAGGTAGTCGTCTTTGTCCTGGGCCAGCGTGGAAACTTCAAAGAGCTTCCACTCCGCCACCAACTGCTCCCCTAGATCTCTGGTCATGTCGAGTTCATTGCGGACCGCATCGCGGGCGGCGGCATGGTCGCGGCGCAGGCCCAGTTGCGTCGCCGTGCTGTAGGCCGCTCCGGCCCTTTCCACCAGCACACGCGCGGGCGTGCGCTGGCGGATTCTCTGGACCAAATCCGGCCAGGTTGCTGGCGTTGTCGCGGGTTGGAGGGCTTCTTCGTCAGACATGCAGGGTCATGCCTCTTGGATGGCCGAATCCATTTCGGCCAGCAAATGTCTACGGGTTTCGGCTGTCAACCTTAGCGGTTCGCTGCCTTGGAAGATATTCATCTCGTTCAACCATCGAAGAAATTCCGGCGCCGGACGCAAGTTGAAGAGCCTGCGGGCCGCCAGGGCATCGTGAAAGCTGGTGGACTGGTAATTCAGCATCACGTCATCCGCGCAGGGCACACCCATGAAGTAGTTGCAGCCGGCGGCGGTCAGCAGCAGAAGCAAATTGTCCGCCGAGTTCTGGTCGGCGGCTGCATGATTGGTATAGCAAACATCGACGCCCATCGGCAGTCCCAGCAACTTGCCCATGAAGTGGTCTTCAAGTCCCGCGCGAACGATCTGGCGCTCGTCGTAAAGATACTCCGGTCCGATAAAGCCGACCACGCTGTTTACCAGGAACGGCTCAAACACGCGCGCTACTCCGTAGGCGCGCGCCTCCAGTGTCAGTTGATCGACACCGTGGTGGGCCTCGGCGGAAAGCGCGCTGCCCTGGCCGGTCTCGAAGTACATCACGTTGCTACCTGCCCAGCTTACATCCCGTTGGCCATGATGGGCCCGCACACGTTCCTGGCCTTCGCGCAACATCGACAAGGTAACGCCAAAGCTGCGATTGGCCGCTTGCGTCCCGGCGATGGATTGAAACAGCAGGTCCACAGGCGCGCCGCGGTCGAGAGCGGCCAACTGTGTGGAGATGTGAGCGAGGCAGCAGGCTTGGGTAGGAATACCGAAAGCGCTGATGAGACGGTCGAGGGCGCGCAGAATCCCGGCGACGGTCTCCACCGAATCGTTGGCGGGGTTGACGCCGATCACGGCATCTCCACAACCGTAGGTCAGGCCGTCAAGACAGGAGAGAAGAATTCCCCCAGGATCATCGGCCGGATGGTTCGGCTGCAGGCGAATGCCCAGCACGCCGCGCTCCCCCATAGTATTGCGGCAACGGGTGACGACCCGCATCTTGGCCGCCGCCAGGACCAGGTCTTTGTTGCTCATCAGCTTGGCCACCGCAGCGGCGATTTCCGGGGTGATGGCCCACTGCAACCGCCGCAATTCCGCTTCACCGGTTTCGTCGCCCAAGATGAACTCGCGGAACTCACCAGCGGTCATGCCTTTGATTTCCGCAAAAGTCTCTTGATCGTGTGTCTCAAGAATCAGCCGGCTTACATCGTCCGTCTGCGGATCGATCAAGGGGGTAGCGACGATCTCCGTCAGCGTAAGATCGGCGAGCGCGAACTTGGCTGCTACCCGTTCCTGCTCCGAGCACGCCGCCAGACCGGCCAACTGGTCGCCGGACTTCTCTTCGTTGGCTTTCGCGAACAGCTCGCGCAGGTCGGCGAATTGGAAGCGTTCCGGCATCGGTGTTAGTTACATTATCAGCATGAGGTGGCTGCAAACAAAAACAATCCACCGCTAAGGACGCCAAGGACGCAAAGGAAGATCAAAAGATTGAACCGCAGAGTGCGCAGAGATCGTAGGGGCGCAGAGAAAAACCAAAAACTTGGGGATGGTTACCTTGGCCAATTCTCCTCATTCCAATTAGAGTGTTCACGACTGCATTCGGGCCGCAATACACCCGGCATGAAGCGATGAGGCATTCAAACATAAGTGTATGGTGGGCCAAGCGGCTGCTGGTCACGACGCTTTTGAGCGTTGTGGCAATGCACGGGCAACGGTATCCCGCGCCCGATCGGGACACGAGCATGAAAGCACCTGTCTCGAATCCTCTGGATCCGGCAAAGGTGGCCCTGGGGAGACGGCTGTTCTTTGATACTCGCTTGTCGCTGGATGAACGGTTTTCCTGCTCAACCTGCCATGATCCTGCGCATGGATTTTCAGAGGCCCGCAGGGTGAGCGTCGGGGTGCTTGGCCGACAGGGGAAACGCCATACGCCAACGCTTTTGGGCCGCACGTTCGGGAAATCACAGTTCTGGGATGGACGCACAGCGACCCTCGAAGAGCAGGTGCTGCAGCCGATCATTGCCCCTGACGAGATGGGGATGACAATGGAGGACGTGTTGCAGCGGCTCCATCAGGATGCCGCCTATCGCGGCCTCACACGGGAATCCCTGGCCGATGCGTTGGCCAGCTATGTGCGTACGCTACATTCCGAAGACAGCCGGTTTGATCGTTTTCTTTCCGGACAGCCGGACGGACTCAGCGATCTTGAACTTGAGGGCTTGCGCCTGTTCCAGGACAAAGCTCAATGCTATCTGTGTCATTCCGGTCCGCAATTCACCGACGAAGGTTTTCATAACACGGGCGTAGCTTGGCATGAGAGCGCTCTACAAGATGAAGGCCGGGCGGCCATCACCGGGAAGCTCTATCACCAAGGGGCATTCAAGACTCCGACGCTGCGTGAGGCCGTCCGGCGCGGACCCTACATGCACGACGGAAGCCTGGCCACACTGGAAGACGTAATCGAGTTTTATGATCGTGGGGGCAACCCGAACCCCCACCTGGATGAGAACATTGTTCCGCTTCATCTCTCTGATGCGGAAAAGAAGGCACTGGTGGCGTTCGTGCGGACCGGATTGGCTGGGTCTGTGACGGCCGAAAACAAAACCCACCACGGAGGCACGGAGTCACGAAGAAAGACAAGACCTTCGAAATACAGAACGACGTCACCGCCACCAAAAGGCGTTTAGCCGCGAATCAACACGAATAAACGCGAATTCAGTTGGGTTGTCATTGTTTCAAAGTAGGTCATCTTGTTTTCGTTGCCAGCAGCAACAGCGCCCCGATGCGCTTGAAGTCGCGCAGCTCTTCGGCGTTCTTGAACCATTTTCCCGAATAGGTTTCCGGGGTGGGGCTGCGGTCGGGAATGCGGCGGGCTTCGACGGATTCGAAGCCGTGGCGCTGCAACAGGGCGACATATTCAGCTTCGGAAAGCGCCTGCACCGGCACCTTCAGCTCGGTGACCCAGCGCAGTGAATAGTGATTGTCTTTGTAGAGATTGATCAGGATGAACAACCGGCCTCCGGGGGCCATGACGCGGTGAAGCTCGTTGAGGGCTTTGCCCTGGTCGGCGTAATAATAGAAGGACTCAACCGACAGCACCTTGGTGAAGGCGTTATCGGGCGCGGGAATTTTTTCGGCTGATCCCCAGACGTAGCGGACATTGGCGACGCCTTCCGAAGACTGCTGGGCTCGATTGAGCATCTCGTCGGCGACATCGAGCCCTACGACTTCCCCGGAGGTCACGATGCAGGCCATGCGGCGCGAAGCCCACCCCGTGCCGCAGCCGAGATCGAGGACGCGGTCGCCCGGCTGGAGATCCATCAGGGCCAGGGTCTGGCTGGTGATGTCGGAGTGGTGGTCCTCCATCTCGTCGCCGCGACCGGCGGCGGCCCATTGGTTGAATTCCTGTTGAAGCCGTTTGTCGGCTGCGGTCTGGATTGTCTCTGTGGTGTCCATAACTCTTATGCTACATTTGGCGAGCGGGATTTGTCGCGTTTGGCAATTGGCAAATAGCAATTAGCCTTTAGCCTTTAGCCTTTAGCCTTTAGCCTTTAGCCTTTAGCCTTTAGCCTTTAGCCTTTAGCCTTTAGCCTTTAGCCTTTAGCCTTTA
>DATMNZ010000200.1:0-12291 GCA_035568495.1 Saccharimonadales bacterium (SeqCode)
CTCTTCGGGGCTTGCCTGGCGATCAACGCCCAGAACTTCGTAATAATCACGCTGTGGTTCTTCTGCCATGCGTACTCACTCACCCGAATCCTTTTTGGTGTTGCGCGCCACCCGGACCATCGCCGGACGCAGCAGCCGGTCTTTCATGCGATAGCCGGCCTGCAGCTCTTCGAGCACGTGATTGTCGGCTACCTCATTGCTGTCGACCATTTCGATGGCCTCATGATAGCGCGGATCAAACGGCTCGCCTTGGGAAGGCACTCGCTGCACGTTCAGCTTCTGCAGCACTTCCTGGAACTGCTTATGGATCAGCTCCACGCCCTTCTTGAAATCCTCGGGATTGGCGCCCGCATTTTTCAGGGCCAGCGTAAAGCTATCCATCACCGGGACCAGCATCTTGGCGGAATCGGCCAGCGCGTAGTCGCGGAAATCGGCGTTCTCTTTGCTGGCGCGCTTGCGGTAGTTATCGAATTCCGCCTGCAGGCGGGCCAGCCGGTCGAAAAGATTGTCACGCTCGGCGCGCAGCTTCAGTAATTCTCCGGCGGCCGACGGCGGCGCCGCGGCATCGGCTGCGCCTTCACCCACATCACTGGCGGCGGGCGAAACCGGCGCTTCCGCTGGAAGAATCTCGGGCCCCGGCGTGGACGCGGTCTGTTCTTGTTCTTCCGTGTGAACTTCGGCTTGTCCGTTGGACTTGCTCATCTCAGTCTTCGGTCCTGATTGGATTGGAATTTTCACGAAGGCTCATTCAGCAGCTTGTCGAAGAGCCGCGCGATGTATGACACTGCTGTAATCGTGTGCTGATAATCCATGCGGGTGGGGCCGATCACGGCCAGCGACCCGCGCATTTCTTCCCCGACCCGGGCCGGCGCCCCAATGAGCACGAAGTTCCGCATCTCCGGCAACGTCTCTTCCAGGCCAATCACCACACGCACCGCTTCCTGCCGGGTGTCGAGGTAGGCGGAAAGCAACTCGGCCACTCTCTGTTTTTCCTCCAGGGTCTTGACCAGCTCCTGCAACCGTTCATGGTCGGCTTCGTTGGCCACCAGATTGGCTACGCCTTCGACGAAGATGCTCTTGGCCGGTTCGTCGGTGGCCAGCGCTCCCCCTTTATAGAGCTGTTCCAGGCTCTTCATCAGACGGTCGTATTCGCTGCGTTCCCGTTCGATTCTATGCGCCAGCTCGGACTTCAGGGCAGTGATGGTCCAGCCGCTGAAGTTTTCGTTGATGTAAGAAGCGGCGGTATCGAGATCGACCTGAGTCAAATCGTTGGCAAGGCGCATCATGCGGTCATGGACGACACCCGACTTCATGACCACTACGGCCAGCACTTTATTGGCGCCCTGCCGTGAAAAATAAACATGCTCCAGGGCGTTCTTTGGCCCACCACTGCCGATGGCGACGCCCACGCCACTCGATATCAGCGAGAGCACGTGGGAGGTGCGTTCCAGAAACTCTTCCACGCCGACGATGCCTTCGAGCGAACCGGAGATCAACGTATGGTCCCCGGCCGACAGGACCGCTTTGCCGGAAATATGGTCCACATAATACCGGTAGGCTTGCGCGGTAGGTATGCGTCCGGCGGAGGTATGGGGCTGTTCGAGAAAGCCGGTATCCACCAGGTCGGCCATCACGTTGCGGATGGTGGCCGGGCTGAGCCCATCTTTATGCTGACGGGAAAGCGTGCGCGAACCCACGGGTTCGCCCGTCGATATATAGGTCTCGACGATGGCCGTCAGTATCTCCCTCTCGCGGGGCCCGATATGTGCAGGGTTGGTCATTCCAACTGGACTTCTAAGTTCTTTAGATGCAGAAACTTAGGTGGGAGATCACACCGGAGTCAGCATCTAGATTGTAGGAATATAAGGTGCGGGGTGTCAAGCCGTGGCGGACGTCAACCCGACGTCAATCGTTCGTCGGTCTGAAGCCAAGTTCGGTCACCAGGTCCGGATGGCCGGCAATCCGGGGAGTTACGTGATGGCAAGGGCGTTTGTCGTTACCTATCTGTGCTTGTCGCCTAAAGGCATCCAGTGTGAGGGACAGAACTCAGCGGCAGCAAGTCAATCCAATCGGCCGAAGGCCAAAAGGGTGATTAATTTGCAGTTCAACCAATAAGGCACAGGAGGACGACTTATGAAACCTACGATCAAGCCAAAGAATACGAAGTACTACCATCTACCGCTGGGCAGCCGCTTAAAACCGCTGATTTTCTTGGTTTGGGATCCTGAGGGGACCCCGCGGACGCAAAAAGCTGAGATCGACAGGGCTGTAGGACTGCTCCGCAGCGACTAATCGTCCCTTGATACCTTCGCGTTAAAGCAATCAGCACATATGTGCGACCCGGCCTCGTCACCATGATCGTAGTATTCTCCGCAGTAATGACAGAGCTCCATTTGGCTCGAGCTATTTTCATAACCGCAGTTAAAGCAATAAAAATCGTGCGAGTCGTGTCTGCCCGGCACTGCCGTCACGAATGTAGGATCGCCGCATTCGGGACAAGTGCGAACCGGCCACTCTCCTCCATCTTTTTCAACCTCGAATCTGCTGGGGTAGCCGAGCACGCTCGTCACATACTCCTCTGCAGCATCAGACGGGGCTGGAGCAGATAAACAAAATAGACATTTCACTTCGCCGCCATCGGCATTCATCGCAGTCTGGAGGCACGATGGGCACTGGATCACTGAATAAAGCCGTTTCACTTCTGGTTCGATAAGCACCAACCGCGCCTGGACTACAGCCTCGCAGTTGCCGAGGTTATTGCGAATTCCTGTCAGGAGTTCTTGTTCTTCCTCTTCGAATTCATCGATGTTGAGATTCTGATCGATGAAGTCCACTAAAAAGCTAACCATTTTCGCCGTGCTCGACTGCATTGCCAACAGCGTGTCCATCACGTTGAAATGCTCCACCTTATTACGTCGACTACGGAAGCTCTTTAGGTCGGCCTTTTGCTCCGGTCTCAGATCGATGCCGCAGTCTTCTTCTAGGCGATCTTGTAACCCCTTGAAATCAACGCTGAAGAATTCCCCCGATTTATAGGCTTCCTCGGTGGCCCTATCTTGGTCTGCAAACACGAGTTTCCAGTCTTCTCGGCGAAGGCGCTCTTTCAATACCAGTTCGATACCTGAGCAGAGGTGAATGAGTGCATACTTCAAATGGCGCTTCTGAGCACCAACTTCTTTGGCCTCCTGTGCCGCGTTGAGGTGCTCAAGACAGGAACGCACAAAATCCAGTCCGTTTTCGAGAAGTGTGTATTGAAAGTCGGTATCCATGTCAACTGGCGCGAATCGCAAAGAAACCTTGGTATGCGTCGCAGGACAATTATACGAGATTAAATCCCACCCCGTGTTCGGCTCTGTTCAGGCGAAATAGTCGAGCTACTCAACGAGTGATGATCGGTAACGCTAAGTCGGCATAGCGACAGCGATCTGCGCGAATATTCACACATCCGTTGGATTGTCGCGGGATTACGGCGGCGCGGAAACAGATCGTTGACCCACCCATGCGGCTCTACTTTTCCAAACTTACCCAATATCCAGACGCTAGCGCCCTTCATCATTCGTCATACTTTCACAGACTCGGGAGAGCGAGACTTTCCGCCTTCGAGAACAGCTTTGGTCGCATAACCCTCAAGCCCAATCGCACGACACCATCGTCGGCGGCACAGTAACTCCGGCGCGAATCCTCGGACGCAAAAAGATGAACCAAGATGGTCCCATTAGCATCGTGACCGCGTGATTATTACACATTCAAATTGGGGAGCATCGCGTCCCACCCTTCGCAAAAAGCGCGAAGAGTGGGGCACCCATTGCTGGAAGGTTGTTTCCCCGTGAAATCGTTTATCCTGGGAATAGGAGTATCCGACTTTGGCGAACCTTGATTGGTCACTATGCTCTGCCGTGGAGAGCATTCCTGGAAGAATGAGCGGCGCGTGGACGTTCCGTAACTCGCGGACGCCGGTAAAACTCGTTTTTGAAAACCTTGAAGATGGCATGACCATTGACGAAGTCATTGAGCAATACCCGGTTTCCCGCAAGGAAATCAAAGCCGTACTCGACTTTGCCGCCCATAGTTTCGACTGATGCGGTCTGTAAGCCGTGCTTATTCTGTTCGACAACAATATCCCGCGAGGCCTTATCCATGCACTCCCTGAACAAGAAGCTAACGGAAATCGCCACTGATTCCTTTCGAGTAAAGCTTGGCGCCATGACCGCTTGAAAAAGTGACGAATGTCATTGCGTCCAAAAAGTGGAAGCAGCGCGGCCATGATCCGCAATTTTCGAGTTGCTGGCCTGATGTCATCCAAGACTTTGGCGACCGTCAAAAGCGGCGGAGCCGGTTCCTCAGGCCACGCCCGCGCTAAAACCGCGCGTGCGCGGCCTTTCGGAATGACAAAATGGAGAGAGTGTCGCGTAGCGTGTGTCGCGTGGCGCGGATTTTGCCGGTGCTCTTAGATGCTTGGTTGCCTTGACCGCGTGGTTGTTACACATTGAAATCAGAGAGCATCTCGTCCCACCCTTCGCAAAAAGCGCGAAGGATGGGGCACCCGTCTCTGGAAGACCGTTACCGTTTTCACGCGGTCACGGCACTAGAAGCCAGCAGCTCGTGGATGCCCCCTACTGCACCTGAATCACATTCCCCGGCGCTTGGCGGCCCTTGACCTCTTGCAGACGGGCGATGACTTTATGAGCAAGCTCAAACATCGACTTCGCGTGGGGAGAGTTTTCGCCTTCCAGCGTTGGCGGCCGGCCGCTGTCACCGCCCTTGCGGATATCCGGGTCGAGCTCAATCGAGCCGAGGAAGGGCACGCCGAACTGCTCGGCGGTGCGGGCCACGCCACCTTTGGAAAAAATATCGATTTCCTGGTGACAGTGTGGACACAAGAAGTGGCTCATGTTTTCCACCAGGCCGAGAATGTCGACCCGCGCGGTGCGGAACATCTCGATGGCCTTGCGTCCATCTTGCAGGGAGACGTCGGAGGGCGTGGAGACAATCACTGCGCCGGTCAGCGGCACGGTCTGGAACAGCGAGATCACTACGTCGCCGGTGCCCGGAGGAAGATCGACCACCAGGTAATCGAGTTCGCCCCAATCCACCTGCTGCAGAAACTGGCGGACGATGGAGTGCAGCATCGGCCCGCGCCACACCAGGGCCTTGTCGCCGGGATTCAGGAAGCCCACGGAGATGATCTTGACCCCGAAATTCATGAGCGGCTCCAGGCGGTTCTCGCTGAGCACCCTTGGCTGGCCGTTGGCGCTCATCATGAGCGGCACGTTGGGGCCGTAGACATCCCCATCGAGCAGGCCGGTGCGATACCCCAGCTTGGCCAGCGCTACCGCCAGATTCACAGCTACCGTGGTCTTGCCCACTCCGCCCTTGCCTGAGCCAACCGCAACGATATTGCCGACACCGGGCAGCGGCTGCGGGCCCTGCTGTGGTGGTCCTCCGTGTGGATGTCCGTGGGCCAAGTTGAATGCCTTTCGTTCCGGGAATGGTTTCGATCTTGATTATACGAGAAACGTCCGTTACGACTCCGCCACCTTGATCACGAGCTTGCCAAAGTTCTCGCCTTTGAAGAGCTTGAGAAACGTCTCTGGGAAAGTCTCGAGTCCGGGAACCACGTCTTCCCGCGACTTGAGTTTGCCTTGTGCCATCCAGCCGGCCATTTCGCGGGCGGCGGCGCCGAAGCGAGCGGCATAATCGAATACCACGAAGCCTTCCATGCGGGCGCGGTTCACCAGCAGCGACAGGTAATTGGACGGCCCCTTGACCCCGGTGGTGGTGTTGTATTGCGAAATGGCGCCGCAGATGGCGATGCGCGCGCCACGGTTGATCTGTGTGAGTACGGAATCCAGAATGTCGCCGCCAACATTGTCAAAATACACGTCAACGCCTTTGGGGCAATGCTGCCTGAGCGCGACCTTGACATCTTCAGCCTTGTAATCGATGCAGGCGTCAAAGCCCAGCTCTTTGACCACGTACTGGCATTTCTCCGGGCCGCCGGCAATGCCGACCACGCGACAGCCTTTGATTTTGGCAATCTGCCCCGCCGGCATACCCACGGCGCCGGCCGCACCGGAGACCACCACGGTGTCGCCAGCCTTGAGGGCGGAAACGTCCAGCAGGCCAAAGTAGGCGGTCATCCCCGGCATGCCGAGCGTACCCAGGTAGACCGGCAGAGGCGCCAGCTTGGGATCAACTTTGTTCAAACCTTGACCGTCGGACAACGCGTACTCTTGCACGCCGAACATCCCGACCACGTGGTCACCCAAGGCAAATCCGGGATTCTGCGAGGCGATCACACGGCCCACCGCGCCGGCGCGCATGACTTCGCCGAGGCCCACAGGTGGAACATACGATTTGCCGTCATTCATCCAGCCGCGCATGGCCGGATCAAGCGAGATATAAAGGACCTTAATCAATATCTGGCCGGGACCGGGATCGCCGACCGGCTCTTCAACATAATTCCAATCGCTGCGTTTGGCCAATCCCACAGGGCGGGTGGCGAGACGGAACTGATGATTTGTCAGGGGCATGATGAGCATTCCTCAATTAGGCGTTGCCGTGCGTATCCAGTATATCCGTGGGGCGAAAGCAATTGGCAATTGGCAATTGGCAATTGGCAGTTAGCAATTAGCAATTAGCAGTTAGCATTCAGCCATCCGACCGCTTCGGGCGACGATCCGGTTGATCTCCAATGCATGTCTCTTGTCATCTTATTCCTTTGCCAATTACAAACTTTTTTTGCCAATTACAGATTGCTTCTTCTCTCCAAATAGGCTGCCACGTAGCACTCTGCCTGGCGCCTTAGCACCGCGTCTTCCGGGCCGCCATGAAACTGGCCACTGGAAGGCTGGTACCGGAGTTCGCCATGGTCCACGGGCGCGTGGTCTCGTTCGCAGACGTAGCGGACGATGATCAGATCTTCATTATCGCTGGCGTCGATATCGCTGGCTTCGTTATCGCCGGCTTGGCTGGCCACGGAGAAGCGCACCGCGTCCGCGCGCCGGTCGGCCGGAAGTTTACTGCATTGCCGGGCATAACCGACGTTGCAGAAATCCCGCAGCTCTGTATCACTCGGTTCGCTCTTCATTCCTCCGGCGGTGCAACATCCATGGAACCCGGCGCCCAGGGGCAGCCGGGCGGGGAATGGCCAGTAGAGCCCGCGGCTCCTGGCCGTGGGGTAAAAATAAGGACAAGCCACAATGCGGACATCTTAGTGCTCATGGCGTGCCTTGTGTTAGATTTTTTACTATGAGCGAACCGAGCCGCCTGGAAATGCTGACCCAGTTCCTGGAGCAGAACCCCAACGATCCATTTACCCGTTATGGCCTGGCCATGGAGTATGCCAACCTGGGGCAGACAGAAACCGCGTTGCAGCAATTCAACAAGCTGCTGGAATTGCATCCGGATTACACCAACGGCTACTTTATGGCCGCCCAAACCCTGGCCAAGGCCGAAAGATCCGAAGAAGCGCAGGCCATGCTGCGTAAGGGACTGGAATCCGCCGGACGCACGGGCAACCGCCATGCCCAGTCGGAAATGCAGGCCATGCTCGATGAACTGAGTTAAAAACCAAGAACCACCACGGAGGCACAGCGTGACATAGCCACAACCAAAACCTTTGAAACACAGAGGAACAGAGGCAACAGAGGTTTTTGGGGTTGTGAGGCGGCGGAAAGATCGCCGCAAGCCGCGAAGATTCCGATGGATAGTGATACGGAGGCAGGGAGAAAGACAAAATCAAAGAGAAAAGCCTCCCGGACGGGAGGCTTTTTCTTTTGGGAATTTGCTGGTTACTGTCCCTTCACGGCCGCTTCGGCCGCCTGGAACCCGATCTTTGAGTGCGCGCCATCGCAGAATGGCTTGTTCACCGATGCGCCGCAACGGCACAGGGCGACCGTCTGTTTGCCGGTGAGGTCGTATTTGTTGCCGTCAGCATCTGTGAGCTGAATATCGTTGATGTCGCCGCTGACTACGTAAGGCCCATTCTTTCTGGCGATAATGTTGATTGCCATTCCATTCCTCCAACAAATTTGCGTCAAGACAATTTAAATGGTTCGCAGGGTGACACGCAAGCCGAGATCCACCACGAAGGCATGGAGAAAAACAAAGGATTGGCAATCGGGTAATTTGTAATCCGGCAATTGAAAACCAGCACTGCCTGAACTCTTCCCTGACATTTTCATATTCGCGGCATCGGGCCAGCCGGTGCGATACCAGCCTTTCAATTGCCGGATTACAAATTACCCGATTACCAATCTTTTGCCGCCTCCGTGGTGGGCCTTTGGTTCCTACGAAGAAGTCGTGGCCGCCGGCAGGCGCAGCCAACGGCTCATCTGCAATGCCAGGTCGCGCACTGATTTGAGTTTTTCTTCCACCGGCGGAGGCAAAGCTTCCACGGTCAAAGCCAGCTCCGACGACAACAGAATCCCGGTGACCGCCCCGGAGAACTGCTCCTTTAACTCATTGCGCGCCGATTGCTCAGCCAGATGTTTTTCATTGCGGGCCCGCTCCAGGGCAAATTCGACCTCTCTGCAGGTGCGATCGATGCCCCAAATAGCGGGATTGATCAGTATGGTGACCGCCGTCCCGGCGTGACGGGACAGAGTATCGGAGTGGCCGGGAGTGAGATCCATGGCATTCTGGTCGAGCACCAGGGCCTCATACTCGTTGGCGCGCGCCAATTGCACGGCATCGCGCACCGAAGTACACAGCGTAACCGGCCGGCCATTGCGTTGCTCAAGCTCCGCGCGGCACGCTTCCGACCGTGGAGATTGCATCAGCAGGAGAATCATGCTTTCGCTCCTTAGCTGCTTCTGGGAGCTTCTTCAGGCGCGCTAACTCCCCAGCGATCGGTAATGCCGTATTCTTTCAGCTTGCGGTAGAGAGTTGTCTTGCCTATGCCCAGAAGTCTGGCAGTCATGAGTTTGTCGCCATTCAGTTGGTTTAAAGCAGCGAGAATAGCCTGCTTTTCCATGTCGGCCAGGGGAACAATCCGGTGACGGGACGCCGTGACCGCCATCGAAACTGCGTGGATGTTGGAATTCTGGACCTGGGGCGGCAGATCACCCACATTGAGCACATGCCCGGAACACAGCGCGGCCGCCCGCTCCAGGCAATTCTCAAGCTCCCGGACGTTGCCGGGCCAGTCATAGGCCAGCAGCAGCTTCATCGTCTCAGTGCTGATGCTGCGCCGCATCCCGGTAGTGCGGGAAAGTTTTTCCAGAAAATGGTCTACCAGCAGCCGCACATCTTCTTTGCGCTCGCGCACCGGCGGCAGCCGCAGGCTGACGACATTCAACCGGAAATACAGGTCACGGCGGAAGCTGCCCTGGTGAATCGCCGCTTCCAGGTCGCGGTTGGTGGCGGCAATGATGCGCACGTCAATGGGCACCGGCTTGATGCTGCCCACCGGGCGCATTTCCTTTTCCTGGAGCGCGCGCAGCACTTTGGCCTGCAAGTCCACCGGCATCTCGCCGATTTCATCCAGAAAGAGCGTTCCCCCATTGGCGATCGATAACAGCCCTTCTTTGGGCCGGATGGCGCCGTCAAAAGCCCCCTTCACATAGCCGAACAACTCGCTTTCAATTAACGCCGGCACCAGGGAGCCGCAATCCACCGGAATGAACGGCTTATCGCGAAACGGCCCGGTGAAATGAATGGCGCGGGCCACCATCTCTTTGCCCGTGCCGCTTTCACCCTGCACCAGCACCGGGTGGCGGCTGGAAGCTACCTTGGCGATGATGCGATAGAGTTTTTCCATCTCCGGCGACCGGCCCACGATGCCCCCGTAGCCGGGATTGTTCTTCAGGTGCTCGCGCGTGATGCGGTGCTCCAGAGCGAAGCGCATGTGTTCGGTCACGCGTTCCAGCAGCAGCTTCAGCTCCTCGATGTTGAAGGGCTTACGCAGATAGTCATAGGCGCCGCTCTTCATGGCGGTGAGCACCGAATCCACGGTGGCGTGGCCGGTGATCATGATGACTTCGGTCTCCGGCTGCTGCTGTTTGATCTTGAGCAGCAGTTCCAGGCCATCGGGGCCGGGAAGTTTGATATCGAGAAGAACGACATCGATGGTGTGCGCTTCCAGGTTCTTGACGGCGGCCGCGGCGCTGTCCGCCGTATAGACCCTGAATCCCATGTTCTCGGCTACTTCCTTGCAGGACTCGCGGATCCATCGTTCATCATCCACAATTAACAATGAGAGATAGTGGGCCGGAAGAAATGCTTCGTCTTCCGGCAAGGCACGGGCTAGGCTTGACATAGAATTTCGTTCTCCACCGCCGTTGCCGGTCAGGGCTACGAAGGTTGGTTGAGCAGCTCTTCGATCTTTCGGAGCAGTATCTCGGACACAGCGGTTTCACTGACAACGACCGCCAGTCCGGGTGGCACACGCTCCGCTCTTGAGTTAAGTTCCTTTGTATGTTTCCAAACTACCTTGATCCCCGGCCGGGCCTTAACAATTTCATCGATCTGGTCCCGGTCCCCTGGGCGGTCGTTCATTGGGCCGGCAATCAGCATCTCGATCGCTCCGGGGTGAGAATTTGCAATTCGCAGCGCTTCTTCGACAGTCTCAGCAAATAAGAGCTGGTACCCCTTCGCCGAGAGTATGGCGCCCAGGGAGCGGTCCACCGGCTCCAACACTAAGAGCGTTGCCCGGGGAGCCGGGGTTGCCTCACTTTCGGCGGGCAAAAGTATGCGGAAGGCCGTACCCTGGCCTGGGGCGCTTTCCACCTGGACATGTCCCATCAACTGCTTCACGATGGTTGCCACCGTAAACAGTCCCAGCCCTGAGCCCTTGCCGCGCTCCTTGGTGGTAAAAAACGGCTTGAAAATGCTCGCCGCAGTTTGCGCGTCCATGCCGGCGCCGGTATCGGTGACGGCCAGCAGCACATAATCGCCGGCCTTGGCATCGGGAAAGTCCGGGGAGCCGGCTTCGAGTTGCATGCTGGCCACCCGAATCACCAGGTCGCCCCCGTTGGGCATCGCATCCCGCGCGTTGATGCCAAGATTCAATAGCACCTGTTGCAACCGGCCCTGAGACGCCCGGATGCTGGCGAGCCCGCTCTCGGCTTCAATCCGCAGCAGTATGTGCTCGCCCAGGACGCGCTGCATCAAATCGTGCATCTCCCGCACCAGCTTCCCCGGTTCGAGCAGCACCGGCTCCGCTGCTTCTTGCCGCTCTACATCCAGCAGTTGCGTCACCAGTTCCGCGCCCCGCTGGGCCGCAGCGTGAATCTCATCGATATACCGGCCCAACTGCCCATCACCATCGGTCTTGGACGCCATGAGCCCCGTATAAACCATGATGGCCGTGAGCAGGTTATTAAAATCGTGAGTGATGCCGCTGACCAGATGGCTTGCAGCTTCCCGCCGCTGCGCGAGAATCAGCAGGTCCTCCACCTCCTTCTGGCGGGAAATGTCGGTATGCACCTGAATGCAGAACGCCCGCTCGCCCGCTACCACCTTTTTCCGTGTAACCCGGTCAAAAAACGCAGTCCGGTCCTTTCGATGGAGTACCAACTCCAGCGGGGCGGCTTCCGCGTTAGCGCAACTTTGCATTAGCTCCTCAAAAACCGCAGGGGCGGTCTCCGGCCCCCGCAAGAACGTCATGTCCTGGCCCTTGATTTCTTCCGGTGCGAAGCCTGTGAGCTGCTGAAAAGCTTCATTCGAGAAGATGATTTGTCCCACGCCGGATGCGGCTTCCGTGAGTAGGATCGCCTCAGGCAGAAACCACATCGCAGGCGCCAATATCTCGATAATGTCTGGTTGCACTTTCTTGTCCGGCAACACCCGCAACATGCTGGTCGATATCATAATCTACAATCATTCGTTAACTTGATCAGAGCGTTCGATTAAATTAGAGGATATTATTATTCCCAAAACGGAACGCTCAGCGCCCTAATCGGGAATGATTTCTGGAAATGGAATAATTCCGGTTTCAGGAGAAAAATGCCGGTTCGCTGGCTTGTACCTTAGAATGATAGGAATGGAAGTCCAGCCGGATTTGCAAGGAAGTAACGGGGAGCAGATTCTTTGACCGCACAGCGCATTATTACCCTAACCACTGATTTTGGCTTGACCGATCACTATGTCGGGACGATGAAAGGGGTGATCACCACGATCAATCCCCTCGCCCGGATCGTGGATATCACGAACAGCGTGCAGTCCTTCGATGTGCTCGACGGAGCCATGGCGATTTCCCAGGCGTATCAGTACTTTCCGCCGGATACCCTTCACATGGTGATTGTCGACCCCGGTGTCGGTGGCCCCCGCCGTCCCATCATCGCGGTC
>DATMNZ010000201.1:0-8686 GCA_035568495.1 Saccharimonadales bacterium (SeqCode)
CGCATCCTGCAAGGCCCGCAGGATGGCCGTGCGGCCCTCCTCGCGTCCTCCGTCCTGGTGCAACTTCCAAGCTTCCCGAAGCTGCGACCCGATACGCAGGGCGGGGTTCAGCGATGACACCGGACTCTGGGGCACAAAAGCCATTTCCCGTCCGCGCAGCTTCAGCCACGCGTTTTCCCTAAGACCCACCAACTCGCGTCCATTCCATTGGATGGATCCAGACACCCGGCAGCCCTTCATGCCCAACAATCCCAGTACCGCCAGCGCCAGTGAACTCTTTCCGCACCCGCTATGGCCAACCAGCCCCAGGATCTCGCGCTCTTCTATTTCCAGCCGCACATCGCGCAGCACCGGAGGCAGGTCCCCGTATGCGATCGTCAGCCGGGTTGAAAGTAGGGCCATGGGTTCCTGATTCTATTTCACTTCCAGCTCTTCAACGTTCCAGAACGTCTGCGGCCGTAGAAAGCTGGGCTGCGCATTCTTCACCGCGGGCGAGATGCCCACCAATGCGTCCTTATTGACCAGAAAGATAAAAGGTTCCTGCTCCCATACAATTTGCTGTACCCGGTCCCATGCCTGCTTGCGCTTGCGCTCATCGCTGGAGGACGCCTGGTCCTTCATCCGTCGATCGATCTCCGCTTCCCAGGAAGTCGAGGGCGATGACTGCTTAGGGTTCCATTGGTGGTTGTCGGCGGAACTCAGCCACACATTCATCTGTAAATTCGGATCAAGGTCCGCATTGATCCAGCCCAGCAGACACGCTTCATAATTGAACTTGCTTGAAACGCGTTCAAGCAGTGAGGGCAAGTCGATAGTGACCACGTTGACATGGATGCCGATCTTCTTCAGGTCTTGCTGAATCATGGCGGCCATGGTCTCGCGCGCGCTATTGCCGGCATTGGTGATAATGGAAAACTCGACCTCATTGCCGCTCTTGTCGCGCAACCCGCCGTTTTCCATATGGAATCCATCCTGCTTCAATCGGCGCAGGGCCGAATCGGGGTCGTAAGGATGATGATTGAGTTTGCCGTTGAACCAGAACCGGTTGGCCGGTGAGGTCACGCCCACCGCCGGCCGCGCGTGTCCGTGGAAGGCAATGCGCGCCATGTCTTCGCGATTGATGGCCTCAGATACCGCCCGGCGGAAGTTCGTGGACGTAAACCAAGCCAGCTTGTAGGCTGGAATGGGCGCGCCGGGCATCTGATTGAACCACACTTGTTCGGTGTCCGCGGAAACCCCGGCATCCCGCACCAGCGCCGGATCGGAGCGCGACAGCTTGTCGTAGACAGCCGGAACAACAGCATTGATCAAATGGATCTCGCCCCGCTGCAGGCGTAGCGCCTCGATTTCACGGTTCTGCTCCACTTCCAGCCGCACCGCGCCCAGATACGGTAATGGCCGCCCGTTCGCATCCTTCTTCCAGTAGTTGGAATTCCGTTTGAGCAGGATGTAAGAGCCGGCCTTGCGTTCCGCAATATAAAACGGCCCCAGGACAGCCATTTCTCGCTGCGGAGATTTCGAAGAAATAATGGCCACGGTATCAAAGAGACTTGCCAGATTGGCGACCGCAGCGGGAAAGCTGATCTCCACCAGGGCCGGCGACAAGGCTTGGGCCGATACGGCGCCCTCGCCGGAGCGAAAGGCGTCACCGGTGGCCGAGTGCAGCGCCGGATCCATGAGCTGTTGCATGGTATAGACAACGTCGGCGGCCGAGAATGGCGTACCGTCGGAGTAGCGCACACCCGTCCGCAGTTTGAAGCGGATGCGCTTTCCATCCGCCGACACTTTCCATTCGGTGGCCAACTCCGGTTGCAGTTTTTGCGTGATGCGGTCCATGCGCACCAGCACGCCGCCCGTCAGATAGCGGACCGTCTCGGAGGCCTCATCTTCGACCAGTAGAGGATTGAATGTCCGGGGATAGGAATGGATACAGAACCGCAACTCTCCACCGGGCTGCGCCTGGAGTTGCAGGCCGGCCAGCAGGAGAATCCACGGCCACCATCGCCTCATACGTTTACCTGTCTCTTTTCGAGCAGAATCTGAAAACAGCTCACTATTACTATCAGAACAAAAAGCGGAACAAACCGCAAAGGTTCCGGACGTAACGTGACCAACTGCTGTAACTCCCCTAACAGGCTGCCCAGGGAAGGCAGAGGCTCAGCCACGCCCAGACCCAGGGCGCCCAAATTTGCCTCGGTGATGATAAACACCGGCACCGATATCCAGAACTGCGCCAATAACGTGTCGCGAAGATTGGGAAGAACGTGGAGGCGCAGCAGCTTGAATCCGGAAAAACCGGAGGCCCGCGCCATCCATACAAAATCGGATTTCATCAAGTCCCTGGTCCCGGCGCAGATGACGCGAGCGGAGGCGGCCCAGCCCAGCATTCCCAGCAACGCAAAAGTCACGGTCACTGAAGCCTGCGGTGAGATATTCAGCGGCAATGCGGCGCGCACCGTCACCAGCAGGAATATCCATGGAATGGAAAGAAAGAGGTCTACGATGAGCAGCATACAGCGTTCAATCCAGCCGCCGGCATATCCGGCAACGCCACCCACCAAGGCCGCCATCACGGTTGCCAGGGCAGCGGCCAGCGGCGCCAGCAAGAGCGAGACACGTATCCCATACAACAACCTTGCCAGGCGGTCACGGCCCACATCGTCGGTGCCCATGGGATGCTGCGCCGACGGACCCGCAGCCGGCAGATCGCGGAACTGGTGTTCATACCCTGCGGGAGCAAGATAGCCCGCAGCCATGCAAGCGGCTGCAACCGTCAGCAGAATTCCAAAGGAGATGCGGCGCAGCCATTTCAAACCGTGCTCCTGGTAAAGCTGCGGCGCGCCTGATCGGAAAGCATGGTCGCACATACGGTCAACAGGGTCACCACCAGCGTCAAATTGACCAGCAGCGGCAAATCGCGGGATTGGGCCGCCTGCCAGGCAAGCTGGCCGATCCCAGGCACATCGCAAATCACCTCGATCGGCAGGATCACCCCCAGGGTCATACTGATGGAAACGCCCGCCAGCGCCAGCAATTGCGGCAAGGCCGCCGGCAGAACATGCCACAGCAATACCCGCCACGTTCCCGCGCCCTTGGCCCGCGCCATCAGCACGTGCGGAAGCTCGTAACTTTCCTGCAGCAGGTTGAACGTGTAACGATAGATCTTCGGAAACACCAGCAGCGCTGCTGCCAGGAATGGCGAAAAGCGCAGCACCACAAATAGCAGCGCCAGCACCGCAGCCGGGGTGGAAAGGAAAACTCCACTCATGCCATTCGCTAGAAATCTAAACAGTGGTGAGCGGAAAAGCTGCGCGCCGGCCGCCAGCAGAAGCCCCAAAAGCCAGGCCGCCGACAGCGCGACTGCCAGCCCGCGTAGTGTGGCCGGCAGACGATCGCGCAGCAGATCGCGGACAGGTTGGTTCAACGAATGAGAAACGCCCAGGTCGCCGCGCAACAGTGAAACCAGATACCTTCCGTAATAGCTAGGAACATCTGAGTCGGTAAGCCTCGCCTGGCGCAGCGCCTGTAGGCTCTGCGACGACAGGCTGGCGTTGAACTGTTGTTCATCGGACCCAAAACCCGGCGCAATCCGCAAAAGGGTGGCGCCCATCAGGCCAGCCAGCAGCATAATGGCCACCAGCCGCAACAGCCCCAGGCTGGCGGACCGGACCACTACGACACCATCGTCGGCCCTGGCGCCGGGACCAGCGGGTCGATGCCGACTGGGGCAATTCTGGAGCCGCTACGGGGCTGGCGCTGCTGTTTGTGAACATACATGCGGCGGTCGGCCTCGGCCAGGAGTTTTTCTGCATCGTTGCCGTCCTCCGGATACGAGACACATCCCACGCTCAGAGACAGCAGGTCCTGCCCACAGACCTCGAGTCCGGCCGCGTTGGCCAGTTCGCTGAGGCAGAGTCCGCGTTCCTGGGCGGCAGTCGCGCCTAGCCCCGGCGCGACAATGACGAACTCGTCACCGCCCATGCGCGCCACATAGTCATACTCGCGGCAAGAGTTCTGCATGCTCTTGGCAAACAACCGCAAGACGCGATTGCCTTCCAAGTGGCCAAAGCGATCGTTGATCTGCTTGAATCCATCCATGTCGCATACCATGACCGTAAGTGAACTCCCCTGGCGCTTGCAACGCGCCAGCTCCCGGTCCAGATGAAGGAACAAGGAACGCGCGTTCGGCAGTTCAGTCAGATAGTCCGTGGTCGCCGAACTTTCCGCCTGCTGGAAGGCCAGCGCATTCTCTACCGAAAATGCCACCTTGGAGCTGATAGCCAGAAGAATGCGCAGATGGTCTGAAGTATAGGCGTCGCGGTTTGCGTGATAAAGCGTCAACACGCCCACCACGCCTTGCAGACCTTCGAGTGGGACGGAGATGGCCGAGCCAAGAGGCACGAACCTGGTAGGATCATTCACATATCCTGATTCCACCAATGGATCGCCGTTCACAATCGGCTTGCGGTTTTGGGCGACCCAGCCCGACAGGCCGCGGCCCAAAGGAATCCGCAGTGAAGCCAGAAGCCGGAAATTATCGCCACTGACATACTCCGGCGCCAGCTCCTGCCCGCGCAGGATATAGGCCGCAATCGAGTCATAGGGCACCAGACGCTTCAAACGCACGCTGAGCACAGAAAAGGTCTCGTCCAGGCTGAGTGAACTGCCCAGATCATGACTCAGTTCATACAGTGTCTGCCCTTCGTGGCGGGCCGCCGAAATCGAAGAAAGAAATGCATTCTGATTGGCGCTGTCAGACCTGGCCACCTCAAATCCGTTGGCCGGGGCAACGCCCCGCGCCACGCGCGGGCTGCTTGAAAGTTTTTCCCTCTCGTCGCCCGCAGCCTGTGACCGGACGATGGCCTCCAGCTTCTTATAGTTGTTGCTCAGCAGTTCCACCACCTGCGGATCATAGGCCTTGCCGGATTCCGAAATCACAAATTGCATGGCCTCATCCAGAGGAAACGCGCGGCGATACTGCCGGTCTGAGGCCAGCGCATCGAGGCAATCCACGGCGGAGAGAATACGGGCCCCGATCGGTATCTCTTCACCCTTCAGCCCATCCGGATAACCGGAACCATCCCACTTTTCATGATGCGACCGCACGATGGGCACCACGGGATACGGGAATTGCACCCGCTCAAGAATCTCAGCGCCCACCACCGGATGGATCTTGACCTTTTCGAACTCTTCCGGGGTAAGGCGCGAGGGCTTGGCGATGATGTGCTCGGGGACTGCCAGTTTGCCAATGTCATGCAGCAAGGCAGCGGCGCGCAAGGCCTCCAGTTGTTCCGATGACAAGTTCAACAGTTTGGCCAATTCCATCGCATACACGCGCACGCGCCGCAGATGATCGTGGGTGCTCTGGTCTTTGGCTTCGATGGCCAGCGCCAGCGCTTCAATGGTCCGCAGGTGCAAGCCGGCCATTTCCGCCACGTGGCGCTTCTCGTTTTCCAGCTTGGCCACATACAGGCGATAGGAGCGGTAGATGACGAACATCGCAGGCAGGGCCAGCAAAGTGGTCTGCCAGCTTATGTGCTGATTCGACCAGCCCACCAGGCCGGCCACCGCGGACCCCACCAGGTAATAAGGCAGTGACCAGAAGTAGCAATCGCTCCATACCTTGCGCAGAGACTTTTGTTCGGTAATGGAGATGATGGCGGCAACCGGCAGTGTATTGAACAGGAAATAAGTGCATCCCGAAAGCATCAGCAACAGAGAAAGGTTCTGATGCATGCGCGTATAGAGCGGGCCGTGGTACACAAAGTACGACACCCAGATGGCAAACGCAGCGCTGCCAATGTTAAACACCACTTGGTGGAGTTTAGGCCAGACGCCCCGCCGGTTGAAGCATTGAGCCAGGATGGCGACACAACCTAAAAGCAGGGTCTCGCTGAAATTCAACTCCACAACGCCAATGAGAATGAAGAGGAAATTAACAGAAATGGTGCCGGTGATCTCCGGCAAATTCACCCGCAGACGTGAAGAGAGCAGCGCAATGATCGTATAGGTAATAAACTTCGGCGCATTGTCCAGCTTCCATGTCCAGGCGCCATAAACGATAATGGCAAGCCCCAGGGCACACACCAGCGCGAGATACGACCACGCCTTCCTTGACATCAGAAATCCCCTTCTCTGGTCCACCATTAAGAACTATTAATCTTCAATTATATTCACGGTCACTGTGCAACTGCCATTCCAAATTAGAACTGGCCCCCATCCTCAAGCTGATACTTTCATTTCAGCAACTTAATCTGCGGTAACCCACGTTGCCAAAGTTGTTGACGGACGAGCGCGGACAGTATTGCCCTTCCGCAACGCCAATTCAGGACAGATTGTCTCTTAAATTCGGAGTGCGGACACCGCAGAGCTCTTGCAGCCCCTGCGTCATACTGTCACATGATCAAGGAAAATTGGCTAGGCCAAAGGGAATAGAGGTTCGTACTTCGAGCCCAGAGCCCGATGCAGGGGGCATCCGCCTTATTACGATTGTAATAAAAACAGCACTAATTAATTAATTTTAACCTATTGAGATCATACAGAAACACCATTTCTATCTGGCCAGCAAAAATGGGGCCCCGGAGCTTACGAAAGTAATGATACCTTTGGAATGTTTTGTCTTGCGCCAAGGCAAAGAGTTGCTGCATATTAGGAACAACTAAGAGACAGCAATAAGAAAAATCTAATTATTCCGGTCTCAGCTCAGGAGCGCTTGGAAGCGTGCGAGGTTCAAGCTCCTGCCCTGCGCTGAGAACTCATCTTGCTGTTTTTGCCTGGATATAAGGAGAACTGGTTGGAATCGGCCCTACACAATCACGTGGGTGGCGGCAGCGCCGTCGTTCGTAGCGAATCATTTAAGCGGGTCCTGCAACTGGCGGAACAGGTGGCCCGCCACCGGACTGCCGTGCTCATCGAAGGAGAGACCGGCACTGGCAAAGAGATGATTGCCCGCGCCATCCACGACTTCTCCTTGCGCTGCAACGGTCCGCTGATCGACGTGAATTGCAGCGCCATTCCTGAACATCTTGTGGAAAGCGAACTATTCGGCTACGAAAAAGGAGCGTTCAGCGGCGCCGATGCTGTGAAGCCCGGCCTGTTCGAACTGGCGGACGAAGGTACGCTGTTCCTGGACGAAATCGGCGACCTCGATTTGAAGGTCCAGGTCAAGCTGCTGCGTGTGCTCGACGGCGTCCCCTACTATCGGCTGGGGGGCTGCCGGAAAGTCAATGTGAATGTGCGCATTGTGGCGGCCACCAACCAATGCCTGGAAGAGATGGTGAAAGCCGGCCGCTTCCGCGGCGACCTGTACCACCGCCTGGCGCAATTCAAACTGGAAATTCCGCCGCTGCGTGAGCGTCCCGATGATCTTTTGGAAATTGCCGAACAGTCGCTCCACGAATTTGGGCCGGGGGCGTACTTTGGCAAAGATGCCATTGCCGCGCTGCTGGCATACTCATGGCCCGGCAATGTGCGTGAACTGAAGAACACCATCTTCAAGGCAGTGATGCAGGCGCAGCATCCCCGAGCGCGGATCACAGCGATGGACCTATGCCTTCCTGTGGTTGCGCCGCCCGCAAACAACATGGCCGCGCCCATGGAGGGTGGCCTCGACCAGGTTGAACGCCAAATGATTCTGCAGGCCCTGGAGAAATGTGGCGGAAACCAGGGCAAAGCAGCGCTGGCCCTGGGGATTTCACGCCGCACCCTGGTCCGTAAATTGAAAACTTACCGGGAGAGCACACCGGATGAAACCGTGGCCCCAAGCCCGGAACAGCAACGCTGTTATCGCGCCCAGGTCAACATACCGATCCGGATGAAATATGCCTCCGAAGAATTTGAGGGCACCCTGCTCAATATCTCCGTGGGGGGCGCCGCGGTGGCGGTGCAGCGCGCCTTGCGCTTCGGTGTCGCTACCCGCATCTACTTCCGCATTCCAGGAAGCCAGCGTGATTGTGAGTTGTGCGGACACATCGCCTGGTCGAGCCAGCAGGGCAACTACGGCATCCAATTCGACGATCTGCCCGCCAAGAGCCTCACTGACATGCAACGCTGGCTCCAACTGCTGCGCGACGCAAACACGGCAACCACTTCGACGGCGCCATGATTGTCATTCTAGGGAATCCTGATTTTAGCGCGCCTGGCAGCCGCAGTTCGCGCCCTTCGGTCCCCTTCGGTCCCCTTCGGCCCGCGCAACCCGCGCGATAGGCATGTAACAGACGATTTCAGCAGTGTGATAAACTTCGTCCTCTTGACTTGGGGCGTGAAAAAACCTTCGTCACACCGCGCAAGTTTCGCCCTTCCGTGCGTTCTTAATTAGGGTGGATCGTGAAAGAAAGGCTGAGGAAGCCTTGGGGGAATGTTCCCGGATTTGGACAGTACTCAGATAAGTCCGGGAAATTTTGTAACGTTTTACCTCCTTGGTGACACTACTACCTTCACATGTCTTGCAGAGAACATTAGGGTGTCGTACGCTGGGTAGCCATGCCAATCGGCAAACTTCGAATCGGCTGCGCAGCGCCTGTGGATCTGACTATCGCCGCAGTTTCTTGCAGCGCTAAATAACGAACAAGGTCTTGGGAGGAGCACGGATGAAGATGGCCGCGCAGGTTGTTGCCGGGGTGTTGATTTGGATGGTTTTTGGGGCTGTACCAGGCTGGGGGCAGACGCAGCCGCCCCAGGGCAATGG
>DATMNZ010000202.1:0-24029 GCA_035568495.1 Saccharimonadales bacterium (SeqCode)
ATCCAAGCACCTGTCTGCTATTACGTGTTGACCGTCGAGATGGCCGCGTGTTCACTGTGCATACACTAACTCACACACCGTCCCTGCATGCACAGCTTTTTCGGCAGAGGAATCTGCCACGTTACCCACCTGAACTGTTACAGTTTTTTTTCCTGCATTGCGCCGAAAAATTGTGTTAGAACAGCCATTCCATGAACGATGTATTAAAAGCAAGGTTGGTCGAGTCGCTTTTGTCGAATCGCCTCGTCATTTTTACCGGGGCTGGTCTGTCGATGACGCCGCCAAGCGCGGTTCCGAGTGCCGCAGATTTAACCCAGAGATGCGTACAGGCGTATGTTCAAGAGTCGCTGCCCCTGCCAATACCTGCCGAAGCGCTCGATAATCTGGAGAAGCTCACGGAATTCCTTTTCGCAAATGGATTCCAGAAGGATTTTATTCGGAGGTTCATGGACTGGCGGCCGTTTCGGAGCAACCCCAACAGAGCGCATTTGGCCGTGGCAGATTTTCTGACTTGTGGAGCGGCGCACTCTAGCATAACGGCAAATTACGACAATTTAGTAGAAAAGCGAGGATGGGAGATATGCGAAGAATTTTAGGCCTGCGTTGCTGGCGACGAAATGAACCGAACGAGATCCAACCAACCCCTTCTGAAAATCCATGGATGCGTTGACACGAAAGATTATACCCTATGGTGTCGCTCGCAGCTCTCTGATCCACCCACTAATGATGCAAACGAAGAACTTAAGCGAAGGCTTGAAAGGTCCAAGGACTGGCTGAGAGCAAATCTCCTGGAAAAGGATCTCTTGTTCATTGGGTTTTGGACGGATTGGTCTTATTTGACCGAAATAGTCGCTGACAGTTTTATATCGGTGCATTGCCCGCTGGTGGTGCTGGTTGATCCTGCGGCGACTGGGGTGCTCCAAGCCAAAGCCCCAGGCTTGTGGAATTGGGCTCACTCCTCGGGAGTCGATTTCGTACATGTCCCCGAGTATGGGGAGCCTTTTCTTGAATGCCTCAGAACCGAATACTCTAAAACATTGCTGGCACAGGTTCTCCGGTCGGCCGAATCGAGCTTTCATGCGGTCGCGCCCGGCCAGCCAATACCCAGCCAGACCTTCGATGCTGCACATGTAGACGATCTATATCAACTGCGCCGGGATTTTGCAGGTGTTGCATTTAACCGGGCTCCAAAGCTTCCAAACAAGGCAGACATGGTGGGCGTGGGTCGCATACATCTGCGGCTGCGAGCAAAAGGATGCCGGCTCGACGGTTCGTCGTACGTCACAACGGAAAATCAGCGGATTAGGGTAGTAAACGGAAAGACGGACGTTCTTAGTGATGTGCAAGCCCGGCATCGAGACGAGCCCAACAAGCCGATCGAAGACAAATATGTTATTTGCCCTGGCGCATTTGACGCCGGAGGAGCTGCCTCGAACATTGCTCGTCCCCAGAAGGCTGCTAGTATTGTACGACCCGGTGGAAGCGGGGAGTGGATCACAGAAGAGGCGGCCTACGAAAAGGGGCTGATTTAATGCAAATCATCGAAGAGGCTGCCACAATTCTCAGTAGAAACCGCTACCTCGTCTCAGAGGCTGGGAATGCAAGCCTTCGTCTTGAAGACGATTCTCTCGTCGGGTTTTTATTTGTAAAAGAAAATGTCACTGAGATAATTAGCGGTTGGAATACCACTCAGACAGCGGTCATTCGGGATCATGCTGCCATGCTCCGTGTTGCGCCGCTGAAGGCATGGAATCTCTATTTGATTTTTTTGACCGCTGCCGCGCCTAACCCTGACGAGAAGAGAGCATTGGGAAGCATCGAGGAGGATTTTCGCTCTGCTAGAAAGATCGCGCAGGGAAATATCCTGACAACATCTGGGTTGATCAGGGCCCTTTATCCGTTGCTGCCGATTCAAAATGCAACTTTTGCTCTGGAAAAAAACGACGCGCGTTCACGGCTGGAGGCCCAACTCAAGGACCTACCACGAGAGGCGGTCAAAATGGCGATCGATGGCTCTGAAGATATCTCGGCTCGCCGATTCCTGGAGATCCATGGTTATAAAGGACATTGAAATCGCTGGGTTTCGCGGTGTTCGAGGTATTATCAAAATTCCTTTTGGACCCAGCTTTACCGTCATCACCGGGCGAAATGGTGCCGGCAAAAGTACAATTTGCGACGCAATAGAATACGCAATGACAGGGGAGATCAGTCGTCTGGCCGTGACGGATCCTGAAAAAGGAGAAAGGATCTCTGATTACATCTGGTGGAGGGGCCTGGGCGAGCCCCTTTCGAAGCGTGTAGCTGTCAGATTTGCAAACAGTGGTGAACCGTTCACGCAGGAAGCGACTCCTGACTCCCGCTCAGAAGTAGATGTAAGTCTATTTTGTGCGCCGGATAGCGGTTCAGATCCAATCAGAAAACTTTGCCAGACTTCAATATTTCGAGATGAGCTGATTTCACGGTTGAGCACCGACCTGTCCGAGTCGGAGCGATTTGAATTTGTAAAGCGGGCACTGGGTTTGGCGGAATTTGCTGACATCGAGCGCAAATGTGCCGCTCTGGAGAAAGATCTCAAATCAACATATACCAACGTTGAGCGGCTTTACACATCTGCACGTGAGCGCGTAGCGGCCTATACGACGCAGATCAGCGAAGCACGAACCCTCGCAACGCGTGCGTCGGACGTGCAGTTGGACCATATTTCACTGGCAGTTGCAGGGTATCTCACAGTGGTGCCGCCGCAGGGTTCGTTGTCCGCGCTAAGTGTCCAGGTGCGCCGTGCTCTGGGCGAGCATCGAAACAGGACACAAAGGCTAGAAATTCTCTCGCTAGAAGTTAAGAACTCACAGGCACAGCAAACGCGCCGTGCCGACCTGCAAAGTCGTATCGATGATTTGCGAGAACAGCTCGGGAAGGCGGAGAGCCGCCTTAGGAGCGCAGAGACCATATGGGAGTCCGAGAAAAGGGGGATCAATGATCTGCGTGCCGAATCGCCGAGGAATGCAGCATTGGCGCTGCTGGCTCAGACGGGCAGCCAATTAGGCACGATAGAGGAAAAATGTCCCCTGTGCGGATTAACGATCAGCGAGAAAGACTTCAGGAGTCACTTAAAGGAAATTCAGACTGCCGTTCACTTATTGGATCAGCGGATCGGCGATGCTACTGCACGTTTTACAAGCGCGCAAGCAGAACGTGCCACAGCCACAAGCGAATATGAACGGCTCTCTTCCGAAGCCAGTCGGATCACCTCGGAGATTCAGGCCGTCGACCTAGGCTTGGTTAGGTTACGAGACCAAGCAGCGCTTCTTGGAGTAGAACTGGCTCTGGAAAAGATCGACACTGAACTTGCCCGCTCGAGAACGGCGGTTGAAGCACTGGACGGCTCGGTAACTCAAATCGACTCGCTTCTTGCGCTGGAGCAAATTACCGACCTTGAACAGCAACTTTCGTTAGGCAAGTTGGAAGCAGAAAAGCTCGGTGCGGAAATGGACAGAATATCCACCGCCCGACAAAATGCAAAAGCGATAAGTACTTCTGCAAGGCGGGTCTCTGCGGAGAACATGGATGAGCGGCTGGCTTCACTTAGTCCTCTCCTTACAGAGTTATATGTCCGCCTTCGGCCACATGTCGATTTTGTGGATGTGAGCTACCGAATGCGAGGTGACGTCAAGCGCTTTCTTAGCTTGCAGGTTGGACACGAGGAAGCGCTTAATCCGCGGTTTATTTTCAGCAGCGGCCAGCGCAGAGCTTTGGGTCTCGCCTTTCTGCTCGCAGTGCATCTATCAAGACCGTGGTGCAAGCTCAACTCATTGATCCTCGATGATCCCGTGCAGCATGTGGATGATTATCGTGCACTGCACTTGGTTGAGGTGCTTGCTGCAATACGACAAAGGGGTGAGCAAATTATCTGCACAGCCGAGGACCCTGATCTTGCGGAATTATTGTGTCGCCGTTTGCGATCCGAGTCCGGATCCGAAGGTATGATGGTAGAGCTCTCGTACGTTGCGAACATGGGTGTCACAGTTAGCAAGATTAAGGAAATCACGCCATTTCCCAAGACTCTTCTAATGTCCGCGAAAGTCAAGCAAGAACGATTGGAGCTTGGAAGCGGCGCGTGACGAGCGGATCATTTCTCTTCTGCACCAGTTGGAGCCAGAGATTGTAGATGGTGATTCTACAGAGCAGCAGAGCCGGTTCCTCGCGACCATGCGCGCTAAGAACGCGCGCATAGTCGCTTCGGAATGACATCAAGGCCAAGGGTGTGGTTGAGCCGTTAGGGTTTGTTAGTTTGCGAGGATATGCGACCCCCTGCGGACCGCGTATGCCCCATAACCAGCTCCAGTCATGGCCTGGGTTCAATAGTCTTTCCGATGTTCATTGAAGCCTGATACCGCGCCGCGGCCGTAGCGTATGGCAGGAGCGTCCAGCATGCTGCTGGCCGGGGGTGGCAGAGTAATAGGTGGTCTTTCGCCCTTGTAGTGAATAGCTCAACGATGCGGCATCTCGATGAAAGCGTAATCTGCGGGTTGCATGCCGTTCACTGCCGTGACGATCTCCTGAATCTTCCGCTGGACTATCCGCCAATCCGTCGTACCCAGGACCAACACTGCAATTCTTCGGTCTTTCAAGTTTTGTTGATATGCAATACTCTGGTCGGTGGTAATGAGAAGATCAAATCCTTCACGCTCGGCAGCGCGCAGCAGTTCTCCGTTGAGTAAGGTGCCCCATCCTTTTTCACGCGCCGCATAAACGGCGTGTCCCGTGAGGAAACGCCGCAGTGGTTCGGGGACACCCTGGTCGAATAAGATCAGCATGGCTAGCTGCGGGCGGGCGCTTTCAGGCTCTTGGCGGTAAATTCGAGGACGGTTTCAATCTGCTCGCGGGTGATCCCTGGAAACCATTCAAGAATATTCTCGATGCTGGCGCCGCTCTCCAGGTTCTCAAAAACAACCGAAACCGGCATCCGCGTTCCTGAGAAAACCCAAGCACCGCCCAGCTTGCCGGGCACGCTCTCGACTCCCGAACATTGCGACCAATCAATCATGATTTGTACCTTCAGCTATCCTACTCCATGGAAAATCTGGTCTCAAGCATCCCATTGATTGCCAATTGCTTCCCCACATCCAGCACCTCGCCACTCTGCCACGCGCAGAACGAGTGACGGAATAGCGCGTACCGGGCTACTCTAGGGCAACTCTCTGTTGTATCCATTGGTAATATTCGTTTTTCTCTGCGCTTCCTCTGCGACCTTTGCGTCCTCTGCGGTGGAAGGGTTTTGGGTGCGGCTACGCCACGCTGTGCCTCCATAGTGAATTTTAGGCTTTCCGAGCCGCCCGCGCCGGATGCCCTTACGCCGGGGGAATCCGTAAGGTGCATCCGGCTCAACTTCTCTCTTCTGCCTGCAATTTCTCTTGCTCCGCGGCCTTCAGCTTGCCCAGCAGGGACGCGCTCTGGGTTTCCGCCTCGGCCATGATCATGATGACCTTGTGATTGACCTCCGCCCGCACCTGTTCGGCCGTCAGACGGCGTATCTCGGCGAACTCCGGGCCGATCACGGAGAGCTCCCGCAGCCTCTGGATGTGTAAGGACACCTGCTCGACGGCGCGATTGATGACACTCAGGGACTCGTAGACTTCGGTCTTCATGCGGAACTTTCAGGCCTTATTCAATATCGGCTTTGGCCGATATATCGTCTTTAGACTACAGGCATGATATGGGAATGTCAAATCAGGTGAACATTAATTTTGGCAAGCGCCTCAAGCAGCTCCGCACCAAACAGGGCTGGACGCAGGTCTACATGGCCGAACATGTCGGCCTCGACCGCAGCTACATCAGCGACATGGAAAACGGCAAGAAGGCCATCTGCCTGCCCACCCTGCAGGCGCTGGCCGAGGCTTTCGGCATTTCCATGGCCAAGATACTGAGGGGGCTGTGAGTGCCGGGCAGGAAGACAGCGTATCGGCTTTGGCCGATTTATCGCCTTTAGACTACAGGCATCATGATGACATGCCCAAACAGATCAATGTAGACTTCGGAAACCGGCTCCGGCAGTTGCGCAGGAAACAAGGCTGGACCCAGAGATATATGTCCATGCACGTTGGCCTCGACCTCAGCTACATTAGCGACATGGAAAACGGCAAGAAAGCCATCTGCCTGCCCACCCTGCAGGACCTCTCCCTGGCTTTCGGAATTTCCATCTCGCAGATCCTGAGCGGGCTGTGACCGGGGTTCTCATGGCGGCCCTTCTATGTGTCGCCACTCTTTCCTCCGCCCAGGAATCCAAACATTCCACCCTGCAGCCGGCCATTGACCACCTCATGGCGGGCAAGCATGGAGCTGTCGTGGTCATCAGCGCCGGGACGGGCAAGATCCTCGCGCAGTCACATCTGGATGTAGCGGCGCAGAGACTCGCGCAACCAGGTTCCACGCTGAAGCCCTTCGTGCTCATGGAACTGCTGAGTTCCGGAAGGGTGAAGCCTGAACAGCGGTTGATGTGCCGCCGTCCTCTCTACGTAGGTGGGCGACGCATGGATTGCTCTCATCCCGAAGGCATCGAGAACCTGGATGCGCCCGACGCCATTGCCTACTCCTGCAACTCGTACTTCGCCGCCATCGCCAACCGGCTCAGCAGCGATGAACTCGCGCTGGTATTTCGCCGGGCAGGTTTCACCTCCCCGACGCACCTGGCTTCCGTCGAGGCTGCGGGCGTAGTGCTCCGCGCGCGGGATGGACCGGAGTTGCAACTGCAGGTGCTCGGTCATTGGGGCATTGAGGTAACTCCGCTGGAATTGCTGGCAGCCTATCGCAATCTGGCCCTGCAAAGACTCCGCAACAGTGGTCTCCGCAACGCTGATCTGACGGCTTCTGGTCTGGGCAGCGCCGCGCCAGTTTTCGATGGACTGGAACGGGCTGTCCGCTACGGTGTTGCCCATGCGGCCCAGCCCCACACCGCGACCGCCGCTGGAAAGACCGGCACGGCCTCGGGCGCGAACACCCGCCACACCCACGGATTCTTTGTCGGCTACTCGCCGGCCGAAAAGCCCGAGATCGCCATCGTGGTCTACCTGGAACGGGGCCGGGGCATCGATGCAGCCGCCATTGCCGGGAAGGTCTTGGATGCGTATTGGAAGTAGATCATTCGCGTTCATTCGCGTTCATTCGCGGCCAATGCTTTTGCTGGAACGGCACTCAGCACTCAGCACTCAGCATTCAGTCCTGAAACTCCCATTCGTGTTCATTCGTGTTCATTCGTGGCTAATGTTTTTGGTTGTGCTCTTCTTGATCTCTACGGTCTCTGCCCAAGGCGCCAACCTCACAGTCCGTCTCTACAGTCTTCATCCCGAGCGTCGCGTCCAGCTCACCGCCCGGACCGGGACTTTGAAGTGGAAGACCTGTGAGCGCTGTCCATTCAAGCAATCCGAGAGGTTGATCGTCGAAGCCGGTACAGCAGGTCTCAGCATCGAGGATTTGGCGGTGACCCAGCAAGCCAATGAAATCCTGGTGGAAGGCGATTACCGCATCGAGCCCAGTGAAGGCTTCAAGCTCAATCTTACTTTTCCGTTGCGAATCAAAAACGGCCACACGCGTCTCACGCTGTTGCTCAGCGTGCCTCTCGAAGACTACGTAGTAGCCGCCCTTGCCGGGGAGAGCGGCAGCTTCGAACATGCCGAGAGCATGAAAGCCATGGCCGTCGCTGTGCGGACGTATGCGCTACGCTTCAAGTCGCGTCACGCGGCCAACGGTTTTGATTTCTGCGACAACACTCATTGCCAGACGCTGAACTTCAAGGGCATCACGCCCCAGGCGCGGGCCGCCGCAGTAGCCACCCGCGGCGAGTTGCTGTGGTATGACAGTAAGCTGGCGGCCACTTTCTATCATCAGAACTGTGGCGGCAGTGTGGCCGCAGCCGGCGAGGCATGGCCTGACCTGCGCGCACCTTATCTGCCGAAACATGAAGATCCATATTGTGTGCGCGGCGCTCCCTTGCCTTGGAAGGCGCAGCTCGACCGTGACCGGCTGCGAAAGGCCCTGCGCGATCAGGGACTGAAGGTCCCGGACGGATGGAGGCAACTCGAGATCGTGGCCCGCGCCCCCAGCGGACGCGCACAGAAGCTTGCCTTTCGCGGCGCCGCCGGAGCTGAACAGATGATCTCCGCTTCAGCCTTGCGCTTCGCCATCGGCCGGACCTTCGGCTGGAATGAAGTCCGCAGCGACCTCTACGAAATTGAAAATACTTCAGGCTCGGTCATCTTCTCCGGACGCGGCAGCGGCCACGGCGTCGGCCTCTGTCAGGCAGGCGCTGAAGAGATGGCGAGAGAAGGGAAGAGCTATCGTGAGATTCTGGCCTTCTACTATCCGGGTGCGCCGCTGGGCCTGTCGGCGGCCGCAGGCCTGCAATGGCAGCGGAAATCGGGGCAGCGTGTGGAACTGTTGAGCACTCAGCCGGAGCAGGAATCCGGCGTGCTGGCTGCCGCTGAAGGAATTCTGCCGGAGCTGGAAGCCGATCTGGGATGGCGGCTGGATTCCCGGCCGCAAAGTATCAAACCAACCATCAAGGTCTATCCTTCACTCGACGCCTACCGCAACTCCACCGGACAGCCCGGATGGGTGGCCGCTTTTACCCGTGGTCAGACGATCAGCCTGCAGCCTCTGGCTGTTCTGCGCGACAAGGCCATCCTGGAATCGACGCTGCGGCATGAACTCACGCATCTCCTGATAGAAGCCCGCGCACACCCAGGCACGCCTCTGTGGTTTCGGGAAGGTCTGGTGTTGTACTTCACCGAGAGCCGCAACAGCGCACCGGCAGCAATGACCGAAGCGGAAATGGAAGAGGCCCTGCGTCATCCGGAAGACCGCCTGAGCATAGAACGCGCCTACGCAGCGGCGCGCACGCGCGTGGCGAAGATGATCGAACAGAACGGCAAAGAAATGGTGCTCGGCTGGCTCAGACGAGGAATTCTCCGATAGTCGAACAAAAACCATGTTCACCACGGAGGCACGGAGAAAACCAAAACTGGTACTTGGTACTTGGTAATCGGTAATAGGTATTTGGTTCCGGGGAGAATCGCGGGCCTTACCCAAATCTCGCAATGCTACGATCAGCTGCAAATACCAAATACCAAATACGAAGTACGAAGTACCGGTCTTTATGTTTTCTCCGTGCCTCCGTGGTGAACTGGTTTACGCCTTTGCTGAAGCGACCGGCGCCGGTGCGGGGACAGGCGTCTCTGCTACTGTTCCGGAGCCGTCTTCATCGGCGTGCCGCCGGTTGCGCGCCAGGGCCGCGCAGATGATCATCCAAGCGCCGATAGCCATTATGTAGGCAACCAGCAGTCTCATTCCGATCCATACCTTTTCGGCCCCTAGCGACGCCGTCAGTGGATTCAACTTCCAATCCATCAAGGCGGCAACCAGGTATACAGTCAGCAGCGCCGTCAGCAAGAGTACGATCCACCAGCGCAGTCTGCGCGCCATGCGCCACCAGAGACGCACCGAGATCAGGCCGCGAAATCCGCGGTCCGCGCACAGCAGCCCCAGCGGCAGCAGCAGTGCAGGAATGAACGTCCAGCGCAGGAAGCTCACGCCCAGCGTGTAGCCGCGGTCAATGGCGGGTTCGCTGATGAGCTTCCGCAACCATGCTGGAAACTCGGAGCGCAGCCAGCCGGGAAATGAGTATTGATAGTCCTCCATGCGGTTGGTCAGCCTTTCCAGCAGATAAAACAAGAAAGCCCACAACAGCAGCGGTAACAAATGGGAGGCTGCGCGCCGCATGGCGGGCGCCAGCCCGGCCGGCTGCGCATCGCTTTGAGTACCGGGGCCGGCGGCTGCACTGGCGTTGGCCGTATCCAGCGCATAGTTCATGGCGCCGCCATGGATGACCAGCGTGGCGCCCACCAGCAGCAAGACCAGGATGGCGCTGAAGATAATCTGGGACGTATAGCCGTCACCGATATGCAGGAACCACGCGAAGGCCGCGATCAGCAGGGTGTTGCCCAGAAACTGCAATAGCCACATTCTCAGATTGAGCCATGGGTCGATCAGCGTTGTGCGTAAAGAGTTCCAGAGAGCCATTTACTTTACCTCCAGGGTGACGGCATCGGTGGTGGAGATGATCGAAGGCTGATACATCGGCTGTACCGAAGCCGGAGAGACACGGAACTTGCCGGGGTTAACGATCTTGAGCAGGTAAACGTATTCTTGGTGTCCGTCAAAATACGTCTGGAAGAAGGCGGCACGGTCATCGTGGAATTCGCGGCGGGTAAACCAGAATCCCCACCAGCTTTCACGGCGGTTGAATTCGTAGAGTCCGTCGTTTTGGATGAATTCCGCGCCCGCCGGAATCGGGTCTTCGATCAGAAGGTAGCGCCACTTGCTGCCGTTCACGCCCAGCCGGACGGCGACCACGTCTCCGGAATGCAGTGCGCCCTGCAGCGGATCAAGGCTGTAGGTGATCTTGTCTTTTTCCTGCTGGGGCGTCAGCCGGTAGTAATCGCGGCTGATGCTCAACGCGATCTTGTTGTTCTGGAACAGCCGTTTCTCCGCCGAATAATACTCGCCGCGCGCCGACCAGTAGAGCCGGCCCGCGCCCGATTTCTGTATGCGGACTTTATTCACGCCGGGTTGCAACTGATCGGCCGTCAGGGTAATGCTTGGCAAATCGCCGCGGAAGGCGTCAGCGCGGGTATAGTGCCGCGTCATGACCTGCTTTTCGTTCACGAACACACTGGTGGTAAAGTCGGCTTCCAGTTCGTGGCTGACCCTTACATATTCGAGCAGACCGAAGACCACCATGGCGGTCTGCTTGGTGCTGAGCCAGAAGTATCCGCCATCGCGGTGGGTCACCAGCCAGTACGCTGCTTTAGGCAGCAGCGCGCTATCGGGACGGGTCAGACTCAGCAGCCGCACAGCGTAGGCTGTAGCTTCCACCGAGTCGTCGATCTCAAATTCCAGGAACGAATCATACTGGGAAGGCCAGTGGGCATCGGTATCGGTAGCCACCGCCTGCTTTTCCAACTCGCCGGCAACCTCCGATGCGCGGGTATCGCCCGCGGCTTGTAGCGACAACCCCAGCATGGCCAGACCTTGGGACGACATGCGGCTGCGCGCTTTGTATGCCTCATCGAGCCACTTGGTATCGAAGTTCTTCGCATCGTTTTTCGAATCTGGGTTCTGTCCGTTGTTGTCTTCATGCGCATTACGCGCCAGGGCCAGGGCGTAGACGACATAGGCCCGCAGGTCGGGCTTCATGCGTTCGTGCTGGGCGAGTTGGCCTTTGAGGAATTCGCGGCCGCGGCCTATTCTGCCTTCTTCCACGTCATAGCCGGCGGTCTTGGCCTGCGCCAGGCCGCTGACCACGTACGCGGTCATGAACACCATGCTCCCGTCTTCCTTCCACCATCCCCAGCCGCCGTCGTCGTGCTGGAAGTCATACAGGCGGATGAGTCCGGCGTCGATCTTCTTGCTCAGCTCTTTGGTGTTGATGGTCGATTGCAGCTTCAGGTCTTTCATGGCGCCGGCCACCACGATGTTGGGCAGGAAGCTCGACATGGTTTGTTCCGTACAGCCGTAGGGATAGGCCGTAAGGTAATCGAGCGCGCCAAAGATGCTTCCGGCAATCGACGGCCCGGCGTCGATCTTGAGCGTTGGCGCCGAGGTGGCTGGGTCGCCCGGCAAGTTGACGGTGATTTGGTCCTGCCCCAGGGCATTGCTGATGGCGCCGGACTTGCTGTCATTCAGTTTTACGCCGAAAGGAATGACGGGCAGCGTCAGCTCCATGGCGTCGGATTCTTCGTTGGTGAGCGCTTTGGCCAGCAGGCTGGAGCTGGCGGAGTTCTGTGCGTGAACATGCCAATCTTGCCGCTGGTCGCCCTTGCTTGCCACCGTGACCGGGCGCGTGCCCGGGTCTTGCAGATCCAGGCCTTTCACATCGAGCGATACCTGGGCGCTCTTGTCTCCGGCAAGATAGTTATGGACGATGGTGGAAACGGTCACATCGTCACCTTGGCGGAAGAAGCGGGGCACGGCCAGGCGGACCATCACGTTCTTGCGCACGATGACCCGATTGACTGCGCTGCCCACTTTGAAATCCTGGGTGTTGCCGCGCACGGTCGCGCGCCACGTAGTGAGCGAATCGGGGAAAGAGAGCTGGGCCTGCGCGTGTCCATTCTGGTCGGTCCTGATTTCCGCCAGCCACAGTGCGGTATCGGGGAAGACCTTACGGACCTTGGGCTGCACCAGGGCTTCGCTGGGTTTAAGCTGTGAAAGAGTGTCGTACTTGTAATTTGCTTGGCCTCCAGCGGCCAGGAACATTGGTTTGGCGCCCGCTTCGCCGGTGAAGTAGAAGCTGAAAGATGACTCAGTGCGGACAAAGTCGCCCACTGAACCATAGAAGGAATCGTGGATATCACCCGTGGCATCCGGGCGGACAGCGTAAATGGATTCATCCACAACGCCCAAGCTGAATTCACCCACCACCGGCTTCCCGGCGGCATCCAGGGCCGTAATGTTGTAACGGGCGGCTTCACCTGGCTTGAACTGCGGCTGTGAGGGTTCAATCGTGATGTTGAGCTTCTTCTCCGTGGCCGGCACCTTGAGGTTCTTGCTGCCGGTGAACAGCGTGTCGTCGTGTACGAAGGCCACCGAGACATAGACGTTCGGTTCATCACCGCTAGTGACGGGCACGGAAATGATGGCGGTGGGGCTGTTGACCTTTTCCACGCGCCTAGATTTCAGGCTCTGGCCTTCGGTGGTGATCAGCAAGTGGGCCTGGGGAACGTTGGTCATCACCAATAGCCGGGCTGTATCCCCAGGTTGATAGGATTTCTTGTCGGCAATGATCTGCAGTTGCTGTTGGTTCTGCCGCCACATGGTGTGTCCGGGGCTGACGATCCACAGCCAAGTGCGCGCTTCTACCATGCGTCCCTCGGGCGTTCGCGCCGTGATTTTCACGTACGAGCCGATTTTCGCCGGGACGTCAACCTTGCCCGAGCCATCACTGCCGGTCTGGCCGGCGGCGGTAGCGGTCACCTTTTCTTCATATTTACCCTGCTGATATTCGTGCTCTATCAGTTCGATGCGATAGGCCGTCTGCACCGGATTGCCGTCGTAGTCTTTGGCCAGCGCGCTCAGGTGGATGGTTTCGCCTTCCGTGTAGAGGTATTTATCCGCCTGCACGCCCACCTGGAAGCTGCCGTAGGAGGCCAGAACCGAGTTGTGCCCGGAAATTTCACGGCGGCCCTCATCGGCGATGCGGGCTTCAATGCGATAGCGAAAATCGAACTTGTGATCGCTGACGGTCGTGGGGACCGTGATGCGCAGGCGCCCGTTGGCATCCAACTTGCCTGATTGCTCGGAGAGCTGGTCGCCCGCATACTCTTGCTCTTCCCCACCGCCGTCGCCCCCATAGTCGCCTTCGCTACCAATACTGGAGTCTTCTTCCTCGGCGCCGAAAAGATACGACCATGCCGTGGCGCGGTGGACCACATATTTGACCTGGGCCCCGGCCACCGGTTCGCCGAAGTAGTACTTGGCTTCAATGGTGGCGGTGATGGGTTCACCTTCGAGTACATGGGGTTTGTCGGGAGTGACCCTTACTTCATATTCGGGCTTCTTGTACTCCTCTACATAGAAGCTTCCGTTCAGGGTGTACGGAATGCCGGTCTTGCTCTGGACGTTGATGAAGTAGTAGCCCAGCGCCGCGTCGGCCGGCAGAGTAAAGTCTCCGTGGATGCCTCCGAAGGCCGTGACGGACGCATTTCCCTCATAGACCTGTTTATTGTTGGGATCATTGACTACGATCCGTACCGCTTCTCCGGCAGGCGCGTGGAACTGGCCATTGTTGCGGACGCGCAGAATGCCCTTGAAGTGGGCCGTGTGTCCGGGGCGGTAGACGGGCCGGTCAGTATAAAGGTAACCCGTCCAGTCCTGGGCGGGGTTGCTGCTGAGATTCAGGTAGTAGGGCGCGATCAGAGCCACGTCTTTGCCATGCACGCCGATGATGCGGATGTCTTCCAGCCGCTCGGCGGAAACCGGCATCAGGGCCATCCCCTGGTTGTCTGTCTCGCCGGAAACCTGTTTCTTCTTTGAGCCCCAGAGATTCACCTGGGTGTTGGCTACCGGAGCGCCCTCGCGCCGGTCGGTGGCGAAGGCCAGGACTTGGCCGGGGGCGTTCTTGATGACCAGAGCCAAATCACTCACGACGAGCACCGTGTAGGCGCGTAACTTGCCATCGGTGGCTTCAATCACATAGACGCCGGTTTCCAGATGCTCAAGGGGCACATCCTGGCGCTGGGAATAGAACTTGGGAGGTACTTCCTGCCGCCAGCGGGCCACGAGTTGCTTGCTGTTCAACACCGGGATCTGCGCAAACAAGGCCGTGGAACTGACACTGCTCTTCTTGCGTTCCTGGCCCTGGGTTTCGCGTATCTGGGTCCGCGAGCGGTCGCTGAACTGGCCCCGGAAAAAACGGCGGACCCGCAGCAGGATGTTCTGTTTCCAGTCGTGAAAGCGTTCGATCCCTGTGCGCTCATCAATGTCTTCTTTCTGCGCCCGCATGGCGCGCAGTCCGAAACCATGCACGTCGCCCAGCTTTTCAAAAAACACGGTGGGCTCGTTTACGTGGTACAGGCGGAATTCCAGGGCCTCGACATCCCGTGTATACAGATGGATTGTGGCCTTCTGCCCGGACTGGAAGGTGCGGTCGGTGCTCAGAGAAAAATAGGGCTCGGCCGCCAGGGCCGGCGCCGCGCTCAACATTCCAAGGAGGCATACGGCGGCCCACAGCACCACCGGCCCGATCGCTAGTTTGCTTCTTTTAATATGTTCCATCGGTAAACTCCCAGGAAGTTCGTGTTTGCCCGTACGGGTCGCCAGCGTGGCGAAGGATGTTGCAAAAGCTGTCTCAACTGTACACGGCGCATCTCGCCGGCGGTCTTGCCTATGGGGCCCGTGTGATAGACAACGATACCGTCATCGCCTTCGCCGCCATCGTTCACGAGGTGGCTGCGTCCGATCAAAATCATGGAGTGATACGGCGAATTCTGTTCCAGTTGCCGGAAGAAGAGGATGTCGCCCGGCAAGGCCAGGCGCACGTCGCGAGAAACGAAATAGGTGTTAAAGAGCCGCAGCGACTTTGCGTCGGCAAACTCCGCAAAGGATGCCAGCACGGCGCCTTCACCGATGGCCGGACGGACCCGGAACAGCGCGGCCCCCAAAAGAGTATGCGGATAGGCATACTTGCGTACCGGAGGCAGAAACGCCAGGGCTGCCAGCTTGTTTTCTTCCAGCCAGACACCGGTGTGAGCATGCAGAGCGCCACGATAAGCAAAACGCAACAGGGCCGCGCAATCGCTGATTTCCAGCGGGAGTTCGGCGCCTGGCCGTAGCGCCTGATAGTCGGCAATAGCGGCAAACCACTGGCGGAAGGCGTCCCGGTCGGCGGCCGAATCCAGCAGCAGAAAGGCGGGCGTTGTCGCAATGTCCCGGCCCAGGGCGGGACTGCCATGAGAGACAGTCGCCGCCTGCTGACGGCTGTCGGCTGCCGGCAGGCATGCCACCAGGAGAATCAAGATCGCCAATACGCGGGTCATGCTATATGAGTTCGCCATCATTGCTTTCTTTTCCGGGCAGCTTTGATTTTTGATTATCAGAACAGTTTGCAAGATCGAAAGCAAGACTTCCACATCGCTGGTGGTGATTGCATTCCTGATGCCACGGGTTTATGCGGAAAATCACCTAAAAGTCTGGTTTTTTGTGCCCTGCGAACGTGTCATGGTTGACGCGGGGCTGTGTCCCCCTGGACGCCCCCAGAGTAATTAAGGAATTATTAAGCAAGCAGGTACCCCCGGTGTTAATGGCGCATTACCGTAGTTTTCCCATCGGGCGGTTTTTTGCCCGTCCGCCCTGGTGTTTTCTTGCTGCACTCTTGAGGCAAACCCCGGAGGGGAGTTTTTTTTCTTATGCGCAGGGCCGGGTCTGAATTACACTCTCTAGGGAAAACATGCTCAAATAAAATGCAGCAGAAATCAGGAATAGTAAAGACCGATTTTTGAGGAGAACAGCGTAATGAGACTTCTACGGACTATGTGTTTCGTTCTGCTGGTTCCGGGCCTGATGCTGGCCCAGACCGGTGGATCCAGCAACAGCAGCTCGAGCAGCGACAGCACATCTTTTGCGAATGAGCTGAAGGCGCTGCGCGACGCCATGAGCGCTCAGCAGAAGCAGATTGCCGAGCAGCAACAGCAGATCGGCCAGCAGCAGAAGGAAATCCAGCAACTCCGGCAGCAGGTCTCTGGCCCGCAGAACGTCGCCGCGAACACCGCTGACCCGGCCCCCCGCGTGGTGGACGCATCGCTGCACAACGCCAACGCCAAAGTCACCAACCCGGCTGCCTTCCCGGCCTCCGACGCTCCTGACGATATGCCCAAGGATTCGCCGCTTTCCTTCCGTATCGGCGGCGCGGAATTCACACCCGGCGGTTTTGTGGATTTTGAAACGGTGTTCAGGACCACGAACCTGGGCAGCGGCATTTCCACCAGTTACGGCGCATTGCCATTCAACAATGTGGTCCAAGGCCACCTGACCGAATTGCGTGTCACCGGCCAGTACTCCCGTTACAACCTGAAAGTGACCGATAAGTTTGGCGATAACAACGTGACCGGCTACCTGGAAGGCGATTTCAACGGGAACGACGCGGCCAACGTATTTGTGGGCACCAACCCCCACACCAACCGCCTGCGCCTGTACTGGGTCGATCTGAAGCGCGGTAAGTGGGAGTTTCTGGGTGGACAATCCTGGGGGCTGCTGACACCCAACCGTACCGGGCTGTCGCCGAATCCCTCGGACCTCGCGCTCACCTATGGCGAGGACGCCAACGTTCATGTGGGCGTCAACCATACCCGCGCTGGGACATTCCGCGCCGTTTACCATCCCAATGACAACTGGGCGATAGGCGCGTCGATCGAGAACGCCGATCAGTTTGTAGCTGCCGGTGAAGTCATCTTCCCGTTTAGCTTCAATGCTGCTCTGGGCGTGCAGTTTGACGCGAACAACCAAACCACCGTGCCCAATGCGTATCCGGACTTCATCCCCAAGATCGCCTATGACAACAACTTCGGCAACGGCCAGCATGTCCACTTCGAAGTAGGTGGCCTGCTGACCACGGTGAAGATCACCAATGTCCCGACTGGGGGCCCAGGTTTTGTTCACCATCAGGCGACCGGCGGCTCCGTGGAAGGGGCCTTTAACGTGGACTTGGTCAAAGGTTTCCGCGTGATTGCCAACGGAGTCTGGGGCGCAGGCAACGGCCGGTATCTTATCGGCCTGGGACCGCAGGCGGTGGTTCGTCCGATTCAGACCGGCGTAGGCACCTTCGACATCGAGCCTTCACTGGTACACTCGGGTAACGGGACGGTGGGATTCGAAGTACAGCCTTCCATCGCGCCCAAGAGCCAGTTTGGGTTGTACTACGGTGGGGCTTATTTCCAACGTAACTCCTTCATCGATGTCACTTCTCCGCTGCCGATAAAACCCACCATCGGTTTTGGCGGCATCAACTCACCCAACAGCGCCAACCGGGCGATTCAGGAAGTCACCTTAGACTGGACCCAGACCCTGTGGAAGAGCCCGCAGCATGGGGCCTTGCTGTTTATTACCCAGACTTCGTACGTGACCCGCTCGCCCTGGTTTGTGGCTGCGGGTGCGCCCAAGAATGCTCACCTCGCACTGGGCTACGTCAGTCTGAGATACGTTCTGCCCTAACACTTAAGTTTTTATCAACCTAGAGCGCCGATTCGTCGGCGCTCTGTTTTTTGGGGTTCAATGCTCTCGATGTCATTTGTGGAGGAAAATGACAATGTCCAGAAAGCTTCTGAGTCATGCGCTTTGATGGTATTGACTTTTTTATCTGGCACACTCGCGCTGGGGCAAAGCCCGAAGACCGATGTGCCATGCGGCAAGAATGGTCAGGGGGTGTGCTGGCTGGCTCGTACTACGAGGAGGTCCTGCATTTGATCAGGCCACCGGACTCGGGATATCTGATCAGCATTTTTTTTGGCATTCTCAGGAAACAAATACATCCTCAACCGATTCTTCCGATGATCGCGGCAAAAAGGACCTGCTCAATCGATGGGCGCATGCAATCCTGAAGCTGGCCGAAGGAAACCTTCCCAAGAGATCTTCTCCGTGACTCCGTGGTGTGCTTTTGGTTTTGCTTGCGGCTACGTCGAGCTTCTGACCTTGATCCCCAGTTCCTTCATTTGCGCTTCGCTGACCGGCGTGGGCGCATCCACCATCATGTCTACGGCTTTGGCGGTTTTGGGGAAGGGGATAACCTCGCGCAGGCTGTCGGCCCCGGCCAGGATCATCACAATGCGGTCGAGGCCCAGAGCGATGCCGCCGTGCGGAGGTGTGCCGTACTCCAGGGCTTCGAGGAAGAATCCGAAGCGTGACTTGGCTTCTTCGTCGGTCATGCCCAGGGAGCGGAAGATCTGTTTCTGAATATCCTGCCGGTGGATACGGACTGAGCCGGAGCCCAGTTCGGTGCCGTTGAGCACCACGTCATAGGCCAGGGCCCGCACCGCGCCTGGGTCGGATTGGAGTTTATCCATATCCTGCTCGTGGGGCGAGGTAAACGGATGATGCGCGGCGTTCCAGCGGCCATCCTGATCGTCATATTCGAACATGGGGAAATCGGTGACCCATAGGAAACGGAAATCGCGAGCCGGGTCTCCGTTGCGTTTGAAGGCCCCATGTTTCTCCGCATACTTGCGGGCGAGTTCCAGGCGCGCCTCGCCGGCGGCCACGTACTGTGCTTTTTGCTGCGCGGGCGTCCGCGGCTGGCCTTCGGCCGAGGCAATCGCCACCACGGGGACGATAAGATCATCGGCGCCCGCGCCGCATAGCTCCCGAATCTTTGCAGCCACCTGGGGTCTCTTCTTTTCCAACTGGCTGAAATCGTAGAGCACACCTGCAAAATTTTTGTAGCGCTTGGCCAGTTCATCGGCCAGGGCGCGCATTTCCTTCTTCTCTCGATCAGAGATTTTCCCCACTCCGGGAATGCGGATGGCCACCATGTTCATGCTGCCGTCGATGCGCAGCTCGGCCAGGTCTTCATCGCTGAAAGCCGCACGGATACCAGTCATGGCTGGTAGCCGCATGTCGGGCTTGTCAATTCCATACTGACGGATCGCATCGTCGTAGCTCATGCGCGGAAAGGGTGCTGTCAACTGCAGACCCGCAGCCTGGAAGGCGGCCTGCAAGAAACCCTCAACCACTTCAAAGACGCGGTCAGGCTGCGGGAAGGTCATTTCCAGGTCGATCTGTGTGAATTCCGGCTGGCGGTCGGCGCGCAGGTCTTCATCGCGGAAGCAGCGCACGATCTGGAAATAGCGGTCGAACCCGGAAATCATAAGTATCTGTTTAAAAAGTTGGGGTGACTGAGGCAGCGCATAGAACGATCCCGGATAAACACGGCTGGGCACCAGATAGTCGCGCGCGCCCTCGGGCGTGGAGCGCGTCATGAAGGGCGTCTCAATCTCGAAGAAGCCCTGGCCGGAAAGGTAAATCCGGATGGCCAGCGCCACCTTGTGGCGCAGCTCAATGTTGTACTGCATCGGAGTGCGCCGCAGGTCGAGATAGCGGTACTTCAGGCGGACTTCTTCGTTGACCGGCCCGCTTTCGGCTGGGGAAAACGGTAGCGCCTTCGATTCGTTGAGCAGGCGAAGGTCTTCGACGGCGACCTCAATTTCGCCGGTGGGCAGGTCGGGGTTGACCGTCTGCTGATCGCGGTTACGCACCTTGCCGATGGCCACCACCACATATTCGGAGCGCAGGCCCTCGGCCTTGGCATGGGCGGCTGCGTTGACGCCGGCATCGAAGACCAGTTGTGTAATGCCGGCGCGGTCACGAAGATCAATGAAGATCACGTGGCCGAGATCACGGCGGCGGCTGACCCAACCCATCAGGACCACCGACTGGCCCGCGTGCTGGGGACGAAGGTCTCCACACATGTGCGTGCGGCGAAGATCACCTAAGAAATCAAGCTGCAAGGGAAGAAGCCCTCCAAGGATTTGATTATAAAGGGTGGAGCTGAGCAATTTAGCATTCAGCGACTGGCATTCAGCCGGGAAACCTTGAGGAAGGCCGCAGAGAAAAGCCTTCGGGGCTGCAGGAATTCGAACGTAGTCACCTAACTTGTTACCTCTTAAAAGCTAGCGGTCTTAAATTAAGGGATGCCGAAAAAACGCATGCCACGCTGTTCGCGCACGGCGAAAAATGATTAAAACGCAGGCTGGCAGCGCCCAATCATTCCTGCGTTGTCTCCGCATCCAGGCCAGCGATTTTCAGCAGGCGTCGCGGTAGACCTTGTTTCAGTGGTGTGTTTCCGTGGACAGGGACCGAAAGCCGTGTCACTACGCCCGGCTTGCCCTAAATATGGTGGCTGCCATGAATGCGCAACAGTTTCCAATCATATTTCTCGAGCAATTTCCCAAGCTCCTTGCCCGAGAGCTGCTTCATATTGCAATTTCCAAAACTTGATCACCTTCTTCACGCTTTGTCACATCAACATCTACAGAAAGGCAGCCTTCAACCGCTTCGTATAAATTTGCCAGTAATTCCTGGAAAGTTTCGCCTTGCGTAGCACAGCCTGGAATCGCGGGCACCTCGGCCCAATAGCCGCCTTCCGCTGCTTTGTGAATGACGACTTTGATCTTCATAATTATTACCTCATCTCGGCCCCAATTCCTTCCGGTAGGACTGTGTATAGTCTACATAATTGTTGGCATACATCAGGATCTTCTTCTGGCTCTCTTCATCTTCGATTTTTGCTTTGAACTTGCCCGGCACGCCCATCCACAGGGAAAATGGCTCGACCACCGTGCCTTCGGGAATGACCGTACCGGCGGCGATGATGCTGCCCTCTCCGATCCTGGCGTTGTTAAGGATGACTGCTCCCATGCCAATCAGGCAGCGGTCGCCGATGGTGCATCCGTGCAGGGTGACGGAATGGCCCACGGTGACGAAGTCGCCCATGGTCACGCCGTACTTGTAGCGCATGCCATGCAAGACCGAGCAGTCCTGCACGTTGGAATTTTTCCCGATGCGGATGGCGAACACGTCGCCACGGATGACGGCGTTCATCCACACGCTGGAGTTTTCGCCGATCTCAATGTCGCCGATGATCTGGGCGGAAGCGTCGATATAACAGGATTCGTGAATGCGGGGCGTCATGCCCTGGTAAGAACGGATCATATGAGGTTTAGAAGGTAACACGAGGGTCGCGAGACTGCAAAGCCCCGGGGAATTTGGTAATTGAGTAAGTTGGTGATTTAGTAATTGATTGTAATCGAACCCAATTACCAACTTACCCAATTACCAAATCCTATTTCAGTTCCACTCCCATCAACTCGGTCACCAGGCCCCAGGTTTCCGAGGCACGGCACCAGATGGAAACCGAGTGGAGTGTTTCGAGGGAATGAAAATCACGCTGGTTGAGGGCCAGGGTTTCATCTAGCAGGATATCGCTGACAAACTCGCACTCATTGCAACGAACGATATAAGGGCAGTTCTTGTTCATTCCGTATAATCCTGGTTAGGTCGGCGACCCATCTTGCCGGAAAGAAAAAGCCGCCAGGACATGGCGGCCTCACGGCGCAACCGGATCGCCGGGATCATCTCGACTGCATGATTCTGATCTTGAGTTCGTTCTCCCAGATCACGCTGGCCGGCTCCAGGGCTTCCACCCCGATCTGGCCCGAATGACCAGTCCCGGGTGTGCCAATCCAAATGACCCGGTATTTTGCGCGTTTGCTGTGTCTTTGTAACCAGATGGTCTGGCCCACCTCGGCGACACCGGCAACCGCGACCAAACGGGCGCCGATGAGGGAAATCTCATAGGTACAGCACAACTGGCAACTAGTGTTATTGGGGTCGAGAAAGACTTTGACGGGTACCGCCACATGGATGCGCTTTTCGCGCCTCGGATCCGCGGCTGTGGCGGAAACAGGGGAGGCCGGCGTACGGTCTGGCTGTGACTGCATGACTTATTTAGTATCCGGGGGATCATTAGGAACGGTCAATGTTACTTTGGTAGGGAAAGCGAGGGCCTTCACCGGCCAGCGTCTTGCGGCACCTGAGGACAGGTCTGAAAGCGCGATTGGCGCAAACGGTTTACAATTAAGCCTTAGAGCCCGCCTTCGAGAAAATAACACATGATTCATTTCCCCGTCCCCGAAGCCCTTACTTTCGATGATGTTTTATTGGTGCCTGCGCATTCCGACATTGTGCCTGCCGAAGTGAACACCCAGACGCAATTGTCGCGCAACATCCGGCTGAATATCCCCTTGGTCAGCGCGGCCATGGATACAGTGACCGAATCGCGGCTGGCGATCGCCATTGCCCAGCAGGGCGGGCTGGGAATCGTCCACCGCAACCTTTCCATTGACCAGCAGGCCGATGAGGTCGACAAGGTGAAGCGGTCCGAGAGTGGAATGATCATGGACCCGATCACGCTTTCACCGGAGCATAAGATCGGCGATGCGCTGGAACTGATGCGCCGCTACAAAATCTCGGGCGTGCCTGTGACCAAGAATAAAAAGCTGGTGGGCATCCTGACCAACCGTGACCTGCGATTTGAGACGCGCACCGATATTCCCATCAGCAAGGTGATGACCAGGGAAAACCTGATCACAGTGCCCGTTGGCACGACCCTGGAAGAGTCCGAGAAGATCCTGCACGAGCATCGGGTCGAAAAGCTGCTGGTGGTGGATGAAAAGTACAACTTGCGTGGTCTGATTACGGTCAAAGATATCCAGAAGAAACTCAAGTATCCGAACGCGGCCAAAGACGAGCACGGGCGCCTGCGGGTGGGCGCCGCCATCGGCGCCACTGGCGATTTTCTGGAGCGGGCCCAGGAAATGGTCAAAGCCAAAGTTGATGTGCTGGCCATCGACGCCTCCCATGGCCACTCCAGCCGTGTGATGGAAGCGGTCAAGATCATTAAATCAAAGCTGCCGGAAATCGACCTGCTGGCCGGCAACGTTGGCACATTTGAGGGCGCATGCGATCTGGTCAAGGCCGGCGCGGATGGCGTAAAAGTCGGCATCGGTCCCGGTTCCATCTGCACCACGCGCATCGTCACCGGCTTCGGTGTGCCCCAGATTACAGCCATTGCCGAAGCTGCGCGCGCTTGCCGCGACGCGTCGGTGCCCGTGATTGCCGACGGGGGTATCAAGTACTCGGGCGACATCACCAAAGCCATTGGCGCTGGTGCGGGCGTGGTGATGGTCGGGTCGCTGTTCGCAGGCACTGAAGAAAGTCCGGGCGAGACCATTCTCTACCAGGGCCGCTCCTTCAAATCGTATCGCGGTATGGGATCGCTTTCGGCGATGGCCGAAGGCTCCAGCGAGCGCTATGCCCAGAGTCCCGATGATTCTTCCACCGATATGGTGACTGACACCAACGCGGGCAGCGCCAACCGCCTGGGCAAACTGGTGCCGGAAGGCATTGAAGGCCGCGTGCCCTACCGGGGCACGGTGGCGGAAATGATTTACCAGCTAGTCGGCGGGCTGCGCGCGGGCATGGGCTATTGCGGAACGAAGACCATTCCTGCGCTCCAGCAGAAGGCCCGCTTTATCCGCATTAGCGGCGCCGGATTGCGCGAGAGCCACGTACACGACGTGATCATCACGCGCGAAGCGCCTAACTACCGGATCGAATAGGCAAACGATTGTCTTCTTCCACCCCCTCTGTTCCTGTTTTGTCGCCGCCCAAGCTGCTGGCCTGGCTGCCGACCGGGCTGTGGTTGGCGTTGATCGCGTGGCTTTCCACCGACCAGTTCTCCGCGGCGCACACCGGCTCGGTGCTTCTGAAGATCATCCATCTGCTCTACGGCCAGATTTCAGAGGCCTCGTTTGCGATCATCCATACGCTGGTGCGGAAAGGCGCGCACGTTTCCGTCTACGGCATCCTGGGCGGACTGGCCTTCTATTCCTGGCGCGCGACCCTGCCGGACCGCGCGCGATGGACCATGC
>DATMNZ010000203.1:0-8759 GCA_035568495.1 Saccharimonadales bacterium (SeqCode)
GGGCCGCCCGACCTCACCGACTACAAGGACCCGGTCATTAACGTACTCCTTAAGACTCAGCGTTACATGTGGGTCCTTGACATAGCCTTCCTTACGCAACCGCTCCTCAATGAATGTCTGTGCTTCTTCAGCCGTCCGCCCGGCGATTAGTACCCTTTCCAGAAGCGGCAGCCATATTTCCCCAGAACTGGCGACTACGAAATGCTGATTCAGATCTGGAACACCGTAAACCGATAATTCCCCCTGGTCGCCTATGCCGATCAGCAACCTTCCAGAGGGAGCGGCATCATGATCAAGCCCAAGATGCTCTTCAGAGGCTAGAGGGTTTTCCGGTGTTACACGCGATGCGGGGGCCGCTTCGGGAACTATGGTGCTTTGGCCCAAGCACGAAACCGCAAAGGCCAGTAAACCCCAGGTTGAATACTTCATCTTTACGGCAAAGCATAATTGAAAGCATCGCATGGCATAGCCCTCTTAAATAAGACGAATTTGTCTGGACATCGGAATCTCTGCTCCCTCAATCACCGCCAGCGGGTTCTCTTCCACCAATTGCGACGCAGCTTTGCGTCCGATGACTCTCGCAGCCGCGTCACGGCCCGCCGACAAAATAGGGAGGCGGCCTTTAAGGCCGTGGGCATCCGTCGCCAGGAAGTGAACTGCGTTTTTTTTTAGGAGCCACACCGCGCTGTCTTTGGCGCGTTCACCCCAATATCCAGTCAAGGAGTTTGCGGTAACTTGGACCAAACATCCCGCGTCAACATAACTGAGTACATGGTCGGGATGGCGTTGCATGATGGGGTTCCGTTCAGGATGAGTAAGAATCGGCAGCACATTGGCCTCGGTGCGCATTCGAAATAAGAGCTGACCAAAGCCCGGGGGGACTCCGAAATCGCTTAGCTCGAGCAAGATGTATCTGGTGCCGGCAATCACATACCGGGAAGGATCGGCGAACAACAGTTTCACATTGTCATAGGAGAGATGGAAGTCGCAGCCCAGAAGGAGCATCGGCCCGCCCTTTACCCTATTCTGCAAATCCGCCAACATATTCCCGAAGGCTTCCCGATCATAGTGATATCGATGACTTGCATGAGGGGTCGCAACAATATGAGTGATTCCGTCACTGGCGGCCAGAGCGCACATCTTCTCCGCCATTTCCCATGAAGTTGCTCCATCGTCAATGGAGGGCAAAATGTGACTATGAATGTCTACCACAACGTTGTTCCAGGTCGCGGGGAGGGCCAAATGAGGAGGCCGCTCTTCAGCCTAGATCGAATTTAAATGGCAGCAGCGAGGCGCTCGGGCATCGTTTGCTTGAGCGACGAGAGGTCGGATTCCACCATCATTTCCACCAGTTCCTGAAATACGACGCGTGGTTCCCAGCCCAGAATCTTGCGGGCCTTAGTGGCGTCGCCGCACAGGTAATCGACTTCGGCGGGGCGGACTAGTTCCTGGTCGATTTCCACGTACTTCTTCCAATCCAAACCGGCGCAGGAGAAAGCGATCTGCAATAACTCGTGGACGCTGTGGGTCTGCCCGGTAGCGATGACAAAATCGTCCGCGGCCGGTTGTTGCAGCATCATCCACATGGCGCGGATGTAGTCTCCGGCAAATCCCCAGTCCCGCTGCGCTTCTAAATTGCCCATCTTGAGTTTGCCGGCCAGACCCAGCTTGATGCGGGCCACTTGCTGGGTGACTTTGCGTGTCACGAATTCGATGCCGCGGCGAGGAGATTCGTGGTTGAAGCAGATGGAGGAGCAGGCGAACAGGCCGTAGCTTTCACGATAGTTGACGGTGATATAGTGGGCGAACGTTTTGGCCACGCCGTACGGGCTGCGCGGATGAAAGCGTGTGCATTCCGTCTGCGGGCTCTCTTCCACTTTGCCAAACATCTCAGAGCTGGAGGCTTGGAGGAACTTGCTTTGCGGAGAATGCTTGCGGATGGCTTCGAGGACCCGCAGTACGCCCATCCCGGTCACGTCCGCTGTGAGCACGGGCTGGTTCCATGAAACCGGAACAAAACTCTGTGCGGCCAGATTGTAAACTTCATCCGGCTGGATCTGGTATAGGGCTTGATCAAGCGAGCCTTGGTCCGTCAGGTCGCCTTCCACTAAGCTGATGCGGTCGGCGATCTGCTCAACGCGATCATATTTCTTCAGACTGCTTCTCCGCACCAGGCCGTAGACTTCATAGGCCTTGCCCAGCAGGAACTCGGCCATATACGAACCGTCCTGGCCAGTGATTCCTGTAATCAGAGCACGCTTTGTGTGTGTTCGATGTGGATGATGGTTAGGGGCAGGCGTTAAAAGCATAAGCATTCACCTCAGTTGTGGTTTGAGTTCATATTCCGATTGCATGTACGGGAGGTCACGGGTCTGTCACTCCCCCATTTACACCCTTTGAGATTGTTGCGAGACTGCGAGAGCACAGAGCACATAAAAGCAAGCGGCATTGGCAGGAATATGCAAATTGAAGTCCATGGCGCTATGCACGAGGATTCCGGTACAGCCAGTGAGGAGACTTAACCTGATGCCGCTTACGCTACTCTCTGGAGCAAAGATCTGGCCTAGACTATGCCGGTATAGAGTGATGATGAACCAGAGAACAATAGCGAGCCCCACGATGCCGGTTTCAATTAAGATCTGCAGATAATCGTTGTGGGCCTCATTGATGAACAGATCGGTGTAGAAGCTCCGGAACTGCGGGTAAACGACAGGAAACGCCCCCAACCCCCAACCGATCAGCGGGTGTTGAGAAGCCATTGACGATCCATCTTGCAGGATACTAATGCGCATTCCTGAAAGCTCACGGTCCAATGGGTGCCGGAGGCTCGCCATGCGGCCGAGCGTTTCGCTCGTACTGAGCCAGACGAGGCTTCCGGCAACCAGAGTCAGAAAGACGAGAGTCAACACGGTGGCGCGCCGCCATCCGGCCAATTTTGCATAGCAGACTGAGAGAAAGAAGATCTCCACGGTGAACGCGATCATGCCGCCCCGTGAGCCCGACAAAAAGATAGTGACGGCCATCAGAATGCTGAATAGGGCAAACAGCGTTTTTTTCCACGCATCTATAGACCGGTCAAAGCAAAATACCAGAGGGAGTGGAGTCAGCATCTCCATCAAGCCGGCATAATGATCGCGGTTCGCATAAGGTCCAAAGAAGGACTTCCAGTGAGTAGCGCGAAGCCAATAGATCTTTCCGTTGCCGGCAAAGTCCTGGGCCAGGGCGAAGAGCGCCAGGCAAAAACCGAAGACACTCAAGAGCACGAGAAATCTGCTTTGGCGATCTCTGGTCTTCAGCGAGCTATCGATCACAAGAAACAATGCCCCATAGGCCGCATACTTCCACACTTCAGTTCGTGTCGCATAGGTCGCTGAAGAGGTCCCCAAGATCATCTGCCCGAGTACCAGAGCAGCAAATGCCGCGATGGGCAGATAAAGCGGGTTTGAGAACGTGAGAACACGCCCCCGGAGACGGGTTGCGGCCCAGGCAAGCAGCAGGACGGCGGCGCTCGCCTCAAACACGAAGATTGACCATTCTTCAGTGGCGCCAAAGGCGGCCACTGCGAGCATCAGCAAGGCGACAGTCGCATAGGACAACACTGCATCGGAGGAGCTGATTGTCTGCCGCACCAGGACGGGGCCCAAAGCGGCATCACGTTGGGCGGCATCTCTGGAGGTCTGGTGAAGTGCCATTTCAGTTTTTCCGAACTTCATTGGCGAACAAGGCTCATATCATCGAGCCAGAACTTGCCATTGATGTGGGTCGTTCCGGAAGTGCGCACAATCTCCAGACGAACAAGGGTTGTCCGGACGCCGGTTACGAATTGCCCAGTCGCGTGTACCCAGGATGTCGTTCCTAAGACTTCTGGCATGAGCAGCAAGGGGACATCGGCGTCCATATCGTAGACTTCAAGGCGAGGTCCATTCGCACTCGAAATATCTTTACACTTCCAATAGGCGCTGAGCTGATACTTGGCATTTGGCTCGACCGGGACCACCTGCCAAATGCCGGCGTTGGCGGTGGTGGCGGCGTTGAAGGTGATGGAAAGCGCGCGGCGCCCGCTGTGAACTTCCTCCGTATCCAACGATGTAGCGACGCCTGGGGTAACGGCGTAGCGCCAGTCGAGGCCGCCATTCAGAATATCTTCTTCGAATCCGCTATTGAGCACTGAGTTGCCAGGCGTGGAGTAGGACCGGAGAGATCGATTGATGCTTGTCAATTGCATCCAGCTCTCCTGGGCTTTCTCCCCGTTGTGCTCCGAGATCCAATAGTCTGTATAGAAAAAGGCAAGCTTCGGATCAAAAGGCCTTCGTTTGGCGATAAGATCAAGCCACATCTTTTCTGCTGCAGCCGTTTCGTGATGCGCCGCTAGAAATTCGATAGACCGCAGCCAGGCGGCGGCATCACCCGGCAGAACGGCCTCGAGGTCAGTGGCATTATGGGTGGACTGCCAAGACATTTCCAGCGCGGGCAGAAGATACTGTTTGTCTCTCAGGGCGGTCTTTAACTGTTCTTGTGCGGCCCCGGAATTCCCCATGGCCATAAACAAATTAGCGGCCTCCCAGGCGACCGAAGGCGTTTTTGGGTCAACCTGTATCGCCCGATCCGCGGCCATGGCTTGCTCCGCCTGCCTGCCCGCAGCCCCGGCGGCCTCGGCCAGATCAAGCCAATATCGGGCAGAGTGGGGATCCAAAGCAACGGCCTTGGTATAACTGGAGACGGCGCCCTGGGGGGCCTGATCGTTGTAAATGAGATACCGGCCGAGCAGGTCGTGATATTTTGCGTTGGCTGGATCCAGCGCAATGGCCCAGCGAAGGCGGGGTAGGTCTGGCGCCGCCTCCGCTAACATCGTGGCCACAAACACTCGCGCGGCCCAATTCAGATAGATCAGCGCAAGAAGCAAGCAAAGCACCGCGAATGCAATTTTCCTGCGTGCGGTCCGTAAATCGATGTTCATGCTGAGAAACCGTTGTGCCTTCGTTTTGGCGGACCGCGGCTAAAGGCTGGCGATACTATTTATTTGCCACATTGAGGTTTTCCACGCTGTCCTCATCTTCGCTGTCTCGATAGTAGCTTCCATATTTAGCGCTAGAGTAATAATGGTAATAATAGTCATGGGACTTCAGATCAACGGCATTGATGACCACGCCCATCAGCTTGGCATTGACTTGAAAGAGTAAATCTTTCGCCCGCCGCAATGCCGCTTTCGAGGTCACGCCTGTCCGGACGACCAACAGTACAGCATTCACAGCCGCAGACAGGAACGTTGCATCGGTGACGGACAGCAGAGGTGGCGTATCGATGATCACATGATCATATTCCTGGCTCCATTGATGCAGTAGCTGCTTCATCAATGCGGACCCCAGCAGTTCAGCTGGATGAGGTGGTTTCGGTCCTGCCGGGAGTACAAAGAGGCTGGGTTGCATGGAAGGCACAATAAACTGGCCGGGGACATCGCCTCCGGTGAGTAAGTTACTCAGCCCGCCCACAGCTTCAATCTCGAGAAGATGGCGCATGCAGGGCCGGCGAAGATCGGCTTCCACGAGCAATACACGCCGCCCTTGTTGCGCCAAGACCATGGCGGAATTGATGCTGGTCGTTGTTTTGCCTTCTCCTGGAAGTGGACTGGTGACCAATATCGTTTTCGGTGGCGCTCCCAGAGAAGAGAGCAGAATGGAGGTTCGCAGCGTCCGGTAAGATTCAGCGAGTTGGGACCCAGGATGGGCGTATGCTACCAAGGCGACGGGCTCATGCTGGTTTCCGTTCTGTGCCGCAAAGGCCAGAAGCGAGTGCGATGGTTTCACTTTGCCGCGCAGGTGGCTTTGCAGCGGAATCAGCGCCAGGGACGGCACGGCTGCGATGATTTCGGCTTGCTCGGAAGTACGCACCGTGGTGTCCAAGTTCTCCAGGAGGAATGCCAGTCCGATGCCGGTCACGAGTCCCAACAGAAGTGACATCTTCAAGTTCCGTGGAATGTTGGGTTGGGTAGGGTTGATCGGCACACGGGCCGAGTCAACTACGCGGATATTGTTGGAGTTGAGCCCCGCGGAGATGCTGGCTTCCTTTAGCTTTTGCAATAAGCCTTCATAGAGCTGCCGATTCGATTCGGCATCGCGCTTCAGCAGAGTGTATTGGATGGCGTTTTCATTGAGCGTATTGGCTTCCTGTTTTTGTTTATCAAATGCCGCATGGAGCATCTTCTCCCGTTCCAGGGCCCCCAGATAATCATTCTTGACCTTGGCGAGGACCCTCTGGGACTCAGATTCGATCGTAACTTGCAGTTGACGGATGCGGAGCTGCAGCTCAATTACCTTGGGAAAGGCAGGGCCGAATTTCAGGGTCAACTGCGCGAGCTGGTCCTCGAGATCATGTTGTTCCACCTGCAGCTTCTTTAAATAATCACTTTCAACGATTAGACCAATGCTGTCTTGATTGGCCGGAAGGCTGAATTCGTAGACCGCCTGCTTTTGGATGCGCTCGGCCTCCGCCGTGGTCAGTTCCCGGTTCAGTGCGTCAAGCTTCGAGGTGGTGATGTTCTGCTTCTCGTCTATTCCGATGATTTCATGCTCTTTTTGGTACTGCACTAACTTTTCTTCCCCGGTTTCTACTTTGATCTGCAAATCGGCGAGTTCCCTGGAAAGCCATTCCGCCGCTTGCGTGGTCGCATCAACGTGGCTCTTCATGTTGTGTTGTAGATATGTGTCGACCAGGCTGTTGACGGTCTCGGCGGCCAGTGCTGGATCAGAGCTGGCAAAGTGTATCTCCAAGATGCTCGTACCAGGGACCGGGGCCACCTTCAAGCCCGACTGAAAGGCTGAGATCAATCTTGCTTCTTGCTTTGGGTCGAGTTTTGGCGCGCCCGTGAGGTATATATTGTCTCCCTGATTCTGAGACGCAGCCTGGGTGGCCGGCCACAGCCTCCGCTGTAGCCCCAGCTTCTGGATCACCGTGAGCGCCAGCGTGTCGCTTTGCAGGATGCTTGCCTGCGTCTGAAGGCTCATCTGTGCGTCTTCTTCGGCGAAGCTCAGCTTCCCGTCTTTCAACCCCAAGGCATTGGAGTTTTCGGGACTGATGCTGATCCGGGCCACCGCTTCATAGACGCGTGTCAGACGGAAGGAGTAGACCGCCGCGAGGGTCACCACAACCACGATACAGGCGAGTATGACCCACTTGTGCTTCAGCAGGACCCGCCAGTAATCGACCAGAGAGAGTTGTTTAGCACTGGAGGGCGACTGGTCGAACGCTAAAAAAGGCGGCTGCAGAGAGGCGGCTGGTTCAGGCCGCAGGATTTGGCTGCCGGAATCGGAGGGGACCAAATTATCCACGCTCATGGTTTCTTTTTCTCCATTAGAAATCTAAGAGCTTTGGCTGCTGGCGAGAACGGGAGTGGTCCGGCGCGGCCGCCGGGGAATTCGAGCGGCGTCAGGCCGTTCTTCGTGGCGAAACGCATCTGACGCTATGCTGTATTCCGGGATTGCCGCTGGCCTGCCAATGCTGTGATACTCGAGGCCGTGCAGCGACATCTCTTCTGCGCGGTACAAATTTCGGCCGTCCACGATCAGAGGCCGCCGCAACTGCAACTTGATGCGCTTCAAGTCGAGATTGGCAAATTGTTCCCAATCGGTGAGGATCAGCAGAGCATCTGCGCTCTTGGCGGCGTCGTAAGGGTCCGCAGCATAGCTGAGGTTGGCCCGCCGAATCCCGGCTTGCACGCGCTGCATCGCGGCTGGATCAAACGCAGCTACGCCACACCCTTCGGCAAGAAGGGATTCGACGACTGCTAAGGCCGGCGACTCGCGGATATCGTCCGTGCCGCCCTTGAATGCCAGTCCCAGCGCCGCGACCTGCATTCCTCGCAAGTTACCCAGTGCGGCCCGCACCTTGGCAACGAAGAGTTTCCGTTGCTGCTCATTGATCCGGACGACCTCATCCAGCAGGGGCAGCTCATGACCCAATTCTTTCGCCAGAGTCCGGAAAGCGGAAACGTCCTTAGGAAAACAGGAGCCGCCGTAGCCCAATCCAGCGCGAAAGAACTTTGGGCCAATGCGGGTATCCGCGCCGATGCCGTGGGTGACTTCCTCAATGTCTGCGCCGGTCCGTTCGCATAGATTGGCGACAGCATTGATGAATGAGATCTTCATCGCCAGAAATGCGTTGGAGGCGTGCTTGATCAGTTCCGCGCTGGTGGCGCTGGTCCGAATCCATTGGGGGCAATGGCCGTCGCCGTTCGTGCGTGGAACCGCTCCGCGCTGCCGCCGATACGCGCCGCTCAACAGCGGGTCATAAATCGCCTACATCAGCCCAGCGGCGCGCTCCGAGTCGCACCCAACAACGATTCTGTCTGGATAAAGAAAGTCGGGGACCGCTGTTCCTTCCCGCAGGAATTCCGGGTTGGAAACCACTTCAAACTGCGCTTCCGAAGCGCCGGCTTCCAGCATGACGCGCTTGATCCACTCATTGGTATAAGCAGGAACTGTGCTTTTCTCCACGACCAGCTTAAAGCCATTGATGGCTTTGGCGATCTCGCGGGCCACGTTCTCCACCTGTGTCAAATCCGTCCCGCCGTTGGTGGCGAGAGGTGTCGGTACGGTGATGAAAACCACTTCGCTGGCGCGCACAGCATCGGCCGTCGAAGTGGTGAACGTGAGTCTCGTGCCGTAGTGGCGGCCCATCAACTGGCGAACAAACTCTTCGTAAATAGGGACGATGCCGGCTTTCAGGCCCGCGATTTTGCGGACGTCATTGTCGGCACAAATTAC
>DATMNZ010000204.1:0-52122 GCA_035568495.1 Saccharimonadales bacterium (SeqCode)
GGCCGCCGGGTTGTACTTACAGATATGGCAGTCGTTTGCCGTGCCGCTGCCGGTGATGTCCGTGGGCGTGATGGGCGACCAGCGGACATACGCCTGCACATGCGCCATCCGCGCCGTCCACTCCGAAGACGGCATGACCGCCGACTGGGTCCCGCTGCCATACGAGGTGCTCAAGAAGATTTCCAGCCGCATCGTGAATGAAGTCCGTGGAATCAACCGGGTCGTCTATGACATCACGTCGAAGCCGCCGGGAACGATTGAGTGGGAATGATGGTAGGCGATTCGGGTGATCTGGCGATTGGAAGATCGGGACATCGGGCGATCGCCGTGATCTGGTGATCGGGGTGGGACCATGTGAATCTCATCGCTCAAGAAAACCATGGCGTAGACGTAACTTGGTCTAAAGGCGTCGGTCTTAAACACTGGCGCAGGCGCGCTCAAAAATGTTTGTTTTTTCAGACCTCTTAATTTACGCTAGAGACTAGAAATCTCATGGCGCAAATCAACACCCAAACAGCAGTCCGTACCAACTCCGTGGAGCAATATCTCGGCGACAGCGCTGAATACTTGCTGGCTTTCAGCAACCCCAAAATTCCGAAGCAGCGTTTACATCTGCCCGGGCCGGATTCCATCGACCGTAACTTTATCGCCTCCGACAGGAATAACCGGGTGCTGGTCAATCTGCAACGGATCATCGGCCACGGACGCCTCGGAGGAACAGGCTATCTGTCGATTCTCCCGGTCGACCAGGGGATCGAACACTCCGCCGGCGCCAGCTTTGCCAAGAACCCCGGCTATTTTGATCCGCAGAAAATCGTGGAGCTCGCCATTGAGGGCGGCTGTAACGCCGTGGCCTCGACTTTCGGTGTGCTGGGCGCGGTCGCCCGGGCCAAGGCCCATAAGATTCCTTTCATCGTCAAGATCAATCACAACGAGCTGCTCACCTATCCCAACCGCTTCGATCAGGTGATGTTTGGCAGCGTCAAGCAGGCATCGGATATGGGCGCGGCGGCCGTGGGTGCGACCATTTATTTCGGTTCGCCCGAGAGTTCGCGCCAAATTGTGGAAGTCAGCCAGGCATTCGCCCTTGCCCATGAGATGGGGCTGGCCACCGTCCTGTGGTGTTACTTGCGCAACCCTGCTTTCAAGCAGGGTGACAAGGATTTTCACGTTTCCGCCGATCTGACCGGACAGGCGAACCATCTGGGAGTCACCATCCAGGCCGACATCATCAAGCAGAAGCTGCCCGAAAATGACGGTGGATATATCGCCCTGAACCCGGCCGGCGCCAGCTACGGGAAATTCGACAAGCGCATGTACGAAGACCTGCTCTCGAATCATCCCATTGATCTGTGCCGCTATCAGGTCGCCAACTGCTATATGGGAAGGATTGGCCTGATCAACAGTGGTGGGGCCTCCGGAAAAAACGATCTCAACGAGGCGGTGGCGACCGCGGTCATCAACAAACGGGCAGGCGGCATGGGACTGATCAGCGGACGCAAAGCCTTTCAGCGGCCCATGGCAGAGGGTATCAAGCTTCTGAATGCCATCCAGGATGTGTATGCGGACCCGAAAGTTACGATTGCTTGATTTGGGAAAAACCGCGGACGAGGGCCGTTTCGGGTCATTGAGCCGCAAGTGAAGCGCTTGTGTGTTCCCTTGGCTGTGATCGCGTCCGCCGGCTTTTAGACATAACAAGTTACGTCTCTACGTTGGGGCCCGTGGTTCTCTTACTGCCGCAACAACAACTTCTGCAATATGCTTTGCTGTTTGGCTACCAGCGATTCGATGCCTTTGGCGGCGAAATCCATCATCTTTTTGAGCTGGGCATCGTCGAAGGGCTGTTGCTCGGCCGTGGCTTGCAGTTCCACGATCTTGCGTCCGCCGGTCATGACGTAGTTGAGATCGACGTCGGCGCGCGAGTCTTCCTCATAGCAGAGGTCGAGCAGCACCTCGCCATCCACTATGCCCACACTGATGGCCGCCACGTAATCGCGGATGGGGGCGGAGGTCAGCGTTCCGGCTTCAATCAGCTTTTCCAGCGCCAGCCCCATGGCCACAAAAGCGCCGGTAATGGAAGCGGTGCGCGTGCCTCCATCGGCCTGGATTACGTCACAGTCAAGCGTGATGGTGCGCTCGCCCAGGCGGCGCAGGTCAACCACCGCGCGCAAGGCGCGCCCGATAAGCCGCTGGATTTCATGGGTGCGTCCGCTGATGCGTCCGCGGGCGGCCTCACGCGGTGTGCGCGTCAGCGTGGCCCGTGGCAGCATGCTGTATTCGGCGGTAATCCATCCTTTGCCGGCGCCCTTCAGGAATGAGGGCACCGACTCTTCCACGGTGGCGGTGCAGATCACACGGGTGTTTCCGACTTCGATGAGCGCGGAACCTTCTGCCGTGGAAATAAAGTCGGGGACAATATTGACCGGGCGCATTTGCTCGGCGGTGCGGTTGTCGGAACGGAAATTCATCGGTTTAAATCTACCACGGCGATACGGTGCGGTGTTGCTCTAACCAAGAAGAATCCACCGCAAAGGACGCCAAGGTCGCAAAGGAAGATCAAAAGATTGGACCGCGGAAGGCACAGCGTGACGTATCGCAACCAAAACCTTTGAAACACAGCACAACGAGTTACAACGAAAACCTTTGAAACACAGAGGAACAGAGGAAGCAGAGGATTTTGGGGTTGTGAGGCGGCGGAAAGATCGTCGCAGGCCGCGAAGGCAGGGCGGCGGCCAGCAACTACCAACTACCAACTACATTTTGTTCTGTTGCGGCGCCAATTTCCAGCGGCCATAGGCGACGAAGGCCGCAAGCAGGCCTGTCACCAAAGGAAACAGCGCCTGCACGGGCGGAGCCGCTTTTAGCGACATGGTGACCGCGCCGGTCATGATCACCACCAGGCCGGCGGCTGCTAGCGGCGTCAGTCCCACGCGGATGCGCAGGAGGCCAGGAAGGAGCAGACCGAGTCCGCCCAGGGTCTCGGAGACTCCAATGAACCGCAGAAAGAGCCCCGTCACGTGGATCTGCTGGGCGATTGCCTCGACCGGCATGATGAGCTTGGAGACGCCGGCAAACAAGAAGAGCAGCGACAACAATCCCTGGATGGTCCACAAAACGTAGTTGATCAATTTCGCTGGAGGCTTGGCTTCGCCCATCACTTTTCTCCCTGGCACGGCAATTGGTGTGCTGTGGCGATTCGGACCGTTGAACGCGATCTCGCCTGGACTCGATCATTGCCAACAGCGATGTGGACAAATATAGCAGCACGAGGGGCTATGTCAAGCATACGTTATCATGGGCGATTCATATTCGAGTGTGGCTGAAAAGATGGTTGAGGAAAAGACGCTTAGGAACAAAGAGATCCGGAATCCGTTCACTGAGAGGCTGTGATTATTTGTCTCTGCTGAGAGTGCAGTGCTAGCTGCTAATTGCTTCCCCAAAAAAAACAGGCCCCGGTCGCCCGAGGCCTGTATTTGTCTGTAAGCTTTCCCACCAGCGACTTTCCCCCGAAACCGCCAGTAGGATTCTTGTCAAGCAGGACGATAATGCCAGTCTCGGGAGAATGCCGCAAGAGTACCATAGTAATCATGTCCGGATGGCGGCTCTTGACCTGTCCTAATACGCATAAGGAGGGCTGGTACGCTCTGCCCGATCCACAGGCGATTTATCATTAAAGCCTTTATTTACAGTTATTTGACTTCCATCAGAGGGGTTTGCCGATGGCATCTTGCCGGGGTTATCAAGTGCAGATCTTTGTGCATGAGGACATGCAACGGAACACGACTTCTCTAGTAAGCTAATATGCACACATGGCATCCGAAAACTCATTTGACATCATCAGCAAAGTCGACCTGCAGGAAGTTGCCAACGCCATTCAGCACGCGTTGAAGGAAGTCCACACGCGTTTTGATCTGAAAGACAGCAAGTCTGATATTAAGATGGAAGGCAAAGACGCCCTGATTCTGAGCTCGGTGGATGAATACAAGCTTAAGGCCGTCATTGACATCCTGCAGAGCAAGCTGGTCAAGCGGGGTGTGCCCATCAAGGCACTAACGTATGAAGTGGTCGAGCCGGCCGCCGGTTCCACCGTGCGGCAGAAGATCACCATGCAGCAGGGCATCCCTATCGAGAAAGCCAAAGAAATCGTCAGGGTGATCAAAGATTCGAAGAAAAAAGCGCAGGCTTCCATCCAGGGCGACACCGTGCGTGTGAGCGGTAAAGACCGCGATGCGCTGCAGGAAATCATTGCCTTGCTGCGCAGTCATGACTTCGGCATCGACATGCAGTTCACCAATTTCCGCAACTGAGAAGGAAACGGTTGAGTTCACCCGCGACATTTACGGCCAAGGAATTCTTCGACCTGCTGCGTGACGACCTGGCGGCCATCGAGCGCGAGTTTGGGCGCGACACGGTCTCTGGGGTGCGGGCCATTACCGATATCGGCGAGCACCTGCGGGCCGGTGGAGGCAAGCGCATACGTCCGGCGCTGCTGCTGCTGTGCGCCAAGCTGTTCGCCCATGACGAGCGTAGCGCGGTGCGCCTGGGGGCGATTGTGGAGATCATCCACACCGCCACGCTGGTGCATGATGACATTATCGATGAAGCGCCCACCCGGCGTGGGCGTCCCGCGGCCAATACGCAGTGGGGTAACGCCAAATGCGTGCTGGCCGGCGACTGGCTTTACATGCAGGCATTCAAGATTGCCGTGGAAGAGCGCAATTTCAGGATTCTCGATGTCCTCATCGGCCTGACACAGCAGATGGTGGAAGGCGAACTGCTTCAGATCGACAAGCTGGGCAAGTGCATCACCCTCGAAGAGCATTACGACCTGATCTTCCGCAAGACCGCCTGCCTGTTTTCAGTTTCCATGCGCCTGGGTTCGATCCTGGGCCAATCGACCCCAGAGCAGGAAGAGCGGCTGGCCGACTACGGACGCAACCTGGGCCTGGCTTTTCAGATCGTGGACGATGTTCTCGACCTTACCGCCTCGGAAGAAGTGCTGGGCAAGCCGGTGGCCAGCGATCTGCGTGAAGGCAAGGCCACCATGGCGGTGATCCATGCGCTGGGAAAATGCACCCCGGCGGAACGCAGGCTGGTGGAAACCGTCCTGGAAGAGCGCGCCTTCCAATCCGTAAGCCATGAGCAGATTCTGGCTGTGCTCACCCGCCATCATTCCATCCAATACGCCTACGATCAGGCCGCCAAACACGCTGAGATGGCCTCCCGCGCGATCTGCAATTTCCCCGATTCCGAGATCAAACGAGCGTTGCTGTTTGCGCCGGAGTTTGTGGTGGAAAGAAGCAATTAGGACTGAAGCAGTTAGCAATTAGCCCTTAGCACTCAGCCTTTAGCACTCAGCATTCAGTCCTGAAACTCTGTGGCGGGGATGGGTGCTGATTCAGGAAGTAACGACAATTCAATCTCATTCAAATCTCATTCGTGTTAATTCGTGGCGAACCGCTTTTGCTTTTTCTCCGTGACTCCGTGGTGCGCTTTTGGTTTTTGTTTTCCTGGCCGTGATTTATACTTTGCCTGAGGCCCTACCCTTGCCGCTTTCCGCTGTCATTGTCGATGACGAGCAGCTCGCGCTCGACGAGCTTGGTTTTCTACTTAAGTCCGTAGACGATTTGAGCGTAGTCGCCCAGGGACATAACGGCCTGGAAGCCGTGAACCTGATCCGCGAACACTCGCCCGATATCGTCTTCCTCGATGTACAGATGCCCGGCTTGGATGGCTTCGGCGTAATCAAAAAGCTGGTGGATCGCAAGATTCCTATTCCACAGATCGTCTTCGCCACGGCCTTCGACCAGTACGCGGTGAAGGCCTTCGAGGTCAACGCTGTCGATTATCTGCTTAAGCCGTTCGATAAGAAGCGCGTCACCCAGGCCGTGGATAAGGCCCGCAAGAAGCTGTCGGGCGCCGCCCCCGGTGGCGACCGCCTGGAATCGCTGGTGAAGCTGCTGGAGTCGCAGAAGCCCCAGCAAAGGGCGAAGATTCTACTGCGCTCCGCCGGACGCCTGTTCCTGGTCGACCAGAAAGATGTTTGCTTCGCTTCCATTGCCGATGGCATCATCAGCGTGGTGGCTGCCAACATGGAAGGCCAGTCCAATTGCCGCACCCTCGAAGAACTTCTTGAAGGCCTCGACCCTGATGTGTTCTGGCGCGCCCATCGCTCCTACGTGGTGAACATCAACCGCATCAAGGAAGTCGTCCCCTGGTTCAAGAGCTCCTACCAGATCCGCATGGATGACCGCAAGCAAACCGAAGTGCCCGTAAGCCGCGCACAGACAAAGCGGTTGAGAGAGCTTTTTGGGCTGTAAGAGGGGTTGAGATCGGGGGATCGGCATCAATCAAGATCGGGACATCCGAACATCCAACCATCGAGAGATGGGGAAGCTGGAAACCCTAAAGCCGGAAAACTGGTCACGCCGTGACTCACATCTGCGAGAGTCCGCCGTCGACATAAAGAAACTGCCCGGTAATGAACTCGGTGGCGGTGGCAAAGAACAACACGGCGCTTACGACCTCGTCGGCGGTGCCATTGCGGCGCATTGGAGTGTGTGTGGCCATCCGCTGGAAGAATTGGCGGTCGCCGTCGCCCAGGTCAATCGTGCCCGGAGCCACGCAGTTCACCGCCACCTCCGGGGCCAGGGCCTTCGCCATGACGCGCGTGAGCATGTGCAGTGCCGCCTTGGACGAGCAATAGTGCGCGTGCGTCGCCCATGCCTTTTCGCCGCCCAGCGATCCCAGATGGACGATCCGTCCGCGGCTCGAACGCAGTAGCGGCAGGCATTGCTGCGAAACCAGGAATGGCCCGCGAACGTTGGTGGAGAACATGTTGTCCCATTGCTCTTCGGTGAGCTGGCCAAAAGGAGCGGCTTCAAAAAAACCGGCGTTGTTCACCAGAATGTCCAGGCCACCCATAGAAGCAGCCACCGTCTGGACCGCCGATTCAATACTCTGTTTTTTCCGGACGTCACATGGCACGGCCAATGGTCCGGCACCCAGCTTTTCAAGTTCTTCCAGCGTATGCCCGGCTTCTTCCTTGGAATTCAGATAGGTAAAGGCCACACGTGCCCCGGCGGCGGCCATTCCCATGGCGATAGCCCGGCCCAAATGCCGCGCCCCGCCGGTGATAAGGACCCGTTTGCCCCTGAGGTCTGCCATGAGAGCAATTGTAGCAACGATGGAATCGGGTGATCGGGTGGCCGCCGTGATCGGTAGATCGGGGGAAGAATCACGGCGAGACGTAACTTGTTACGTCTAAAACTCTCGGTCTTAAAAATGGAGACGGATGAAATGCTGACGGCAATCGGCAGTATTCACAACGGGCGCCGGCCCGCTGCCACACCTGGTGGAGCAGATCAGCGTTCAATGACTAGTAGCGGAACGCTGCAGCTCCTGGCGCCCTTTGGATTGCATAATTGCAATGAGGTTTCCGACAAGTCACTGGCAACGGCCACCCAATTCCCATCCGCGTGCAGTCCCGCCAATTCACCGCCCAGTCGCTCTAATCTCTGCTCAACGTTGAATACACGACCGACGCAATTGCGCCGCCCAGGAAGGGCGCGAGGATGAATACCCATAGCTGCTGTATGGCCCATCCGCCAACGTACACTGCGGGGCCGATACTGCGGGCCGGGTTGATGGAGGCGTTGGAAATCTGTGCGGTGGCCAGGATCGTAACTGTAAGAATCAATCCGATGGGAATGCCGGCGAATCCCGCCGGGGCCTTGGGACTGGTAGCGCCCAGGACGGTGATGACCAGCAGCATGGTGCCAAACGTCTCCGCCAGGAAGACGGACAGCAGATTGAAGTGGGCCGGGGAGTGGTCGCCGAATCCGTTGGCGGCAAATCCCGAAGTTACGGGATCAACTCCGCCACCATGGGCGATGAGCAGAATCAGGCCACAAGCGATGATTGCACCCAGAACTTGTGAGACCCAGTAGCCGGCGGCCGTCTTGGCGTCGATGCGCCTGCTCAGCAGGCACCCGAAAGTCACGGCCGGGTTGATGTGGCAGCCGGAAATCGGCCCGATGGCAAAGGCCATGGCCATGAGCGACAGGCCAAAAGCCAGGGCCACGCCCAGAATGCCCACCTGTCCGCCGGTAATATTGGCGGTGGTCAACCCTGCAAATACCAGGACAAACGTCCCAAACAACTCTGCCGCGTACTTCATAAGATATCCTCCGAATGATGGGTCCGGCCCGCCGGTCCAAGTCCCAGGACTATGCTTGATGCAGAGGTCTCAAGTCCGAAAAATAGACCAATAAAGGCGACTGAAACCCGAGTATCAAAACTGGCTATTCTACATGGCGAATTCTCATTTGGAAACCCGCAATCTCTTGTTTTCTCCCGGTGCCGTTATCACGAACCCGAACTCATTCTTCTCTTGATCTTCCTTAGCGCCCTTAGCGTCCTTTGCGGTGGAGAGATTTTGTCCTTGACGCACGAAGCGCGTATCATTGCCGGGTTGCCTAACTCGTAAGCCATATGCGAAAACTTCTGGTCCGCGGGCTGCTGCTCTTCCTCATCTTGCTCTCGTCTCTTGTCGTGTGGTTCGAGTACCGCTACGGCGGGTCGGTGGTCCTGTTTCCCGACAAGACCACGGCGCCGCTGTTGCCGGCGTCCCGTCTGGAAGTGGTGGCCACGCTTGACGAAGCACCCGGCAACATCGCCGTCTCCAGGCAAGGGCGTGTGTTCTTCAACTTCCATCCCGAGGGGAGGCCGGAACTCAAGGTAGCCGAGATCGTAGACGGCCATCCGCTGGCTTTTCCGAACCATCAGTTCCAGCAGAACCTCGGTGGAGGGAAGCCCTACTTCGACTGCGTGTTCTCGGTGCGCATCGACCGCCAAGACCGCCTGTGGACGCTCGATCACGGCTTCCACGGATTCCGCCAACCCCGCCTGCTGGCCTTCGATTTGCAGTCCGGTAATTTGGTACACCAGTTCGACTTTCCTTCCAATATCGCCGGCCCCGGTTCCTACATTCAGGACATGCAGATCGACCCGGAAGGCAAGAAGGTCTACATCGCCGACCTGAGCGCGCTGGCGCAAAAGCCCGCGATCATTGTTTATGACGTGGAAAAGAAGCGCGCGCGCCGCCTGCTGGAACGCGACGGCTCGGTCATGGACAAGCCCTACCTGATCGACGCCAAAGGGAAATTGATGGTGCTTCTGGGCCGGATGTACAAGATGCATCCGGCGCTCGATTCAATCGGGCTCGACCGCCAGGGCGAGTGGCTTTATTACGGCGCCATGTCGAGCGAAACCATGCATCGCATCCGCACCGCGGACCTCAACGATGAATCGCTTTCCCCCAGCGCGCTGCAGGACCGTGTCCAACGCTTCGGCCCCAAAGTGCAGAGCGACGGTATTACCGTGGATAACGACGGCAACGTCTACATCACCGACGTGGAGCATGGAGCGATCTCCATGCTCGGCCCGGACCGCCAACTGGTCACGCTGCTGCGCGACGAGCGCATCCGCTGGCCTGACGGCCTCAGCTACGGCCCTGGCGGCTACATCTATATCACTGACAGCGATTTCCCCGACATCATGTTGAAGTCAAAGTCGCACATCAAAAAGAACGCGCCCTATTACATTTTCCGTTTTAAGTCCGACCATTCTGGGGTGCCGGGATCGTAGTTGGTTATACAGGCAAAGACATCCACCGCAAAGGACGCAATGGACGCAAAGGAAGAAAGAGCAAGAAAAGAAAGAGCAAAAGGCGAGAATAAAGCACTGAGGAGAGGCAAGGAGAGCCCCCAAATGAAATCAATGAATCCCCTCATCAAGCCCGGCAGGATGATCGGAGCCGCCATCCTTACCACCCTATTGCTCTGTACCGTCGTCTCCATGGCTGGAACGCGGAGGGCTGCTGCGCAACCTTCCGCTGCGGCTAATACATCGAAGTCAGCCGCGCCGCCGGTCGCTGCCGCCGCCAACGACGAACCAATCCAGGGACTGAAGCTGGATCTGGCCCAGATGCAGGCGCTGGTGCAGCAGATGGAAGTGAATCTTGCCCACGTCGATTCCGGGCAGACATTCCTGAAACACCAGTTTCAATTGGAGATCGACGCCTGGAAGGTCATGATCGGCAGCATGCAGCGCCGGATCAGTGCAATGGAGAAAAAGTAACTTCAGAAGAGCGCGTGATACGAGAGTTTGGCGGCTAGGTTAATATTGATTGCGCTCCATCGGAATCTTCGGGGCTCACGAAGTTCCCCCGGAGCAATAACAACTGCATTCCCATTCGCGTTGATTCGCGGCTGAATGCCTTCAGGTTTGCGGTTTGAAAGGAACCCCCAATGTTGAAATGGAATGACATACTGCAATACGCAAAGAACGGCGTCCCGCCAGATGGCCAACAGGTCACCAAGACCGATGAGGAATGGCGCCGGCAGCTCAGCGCTGAAGAATACCGCGTGACCCGGCAGAAAGGCACGGAGCCTGCCTTCAGCTCGCAGATGTGCGATGTATTCGAGCCGGGCATCTATGCCTGCCGGTGTTGCGGTACGGTGATGTTCGATGCCTCAGAGAAGTTTGATTCCGGGACCGGATGGCCTTCCTTCACCCAGCCGGTCAGCGCCAATGCCATCGCCTATCACGCCGACAACAGCTACGGCATGACCCGCGTCGAGACCACCTGCAATACATGCGGCGCGCATCTCGGCCACGTCTTTCCCGATGGCCCTGCGCCCAGCCGGTTACGATATTGCATGAATGCCGTGGCCCTCAAGAAGACGACTGGGAGCTAACCCAGTTCTTTCCCCTTGGTTTCCGGCAACATCATGGCCATCACCATGGCCAGGAAGAATGCGATGCCGCAGAGGAAGAATGCGCCACTCAGGCCCTTTCTGTCGCCTACCCAGCCGATTACATAGGGTGACACTGAGCTCAGGGCGCGGGCGCCGTTGTAGGTGAAGCCCAGAGCGCGGGCGCGGACCTGCGTGGAGAAGATCTCACTGCCGATTAATCCTGAACCGGAGAAGAATCCGGTACCGAAGAAAGCCAGAAGCGTCGCAGCCAGCATGATTGCCCATGGGGCCTGGGCGCGGGCGAAGACCGGGACGAGCAGCGCGGCGCACAGCAGGTAGATCACGAAGGCGCGTTTGCGTCCCAGGCGCTCTGCGACCCAGCCGAAGCTCACATAGCCAGGGAACATGCCGGCCAGATTCAACACCACCAGCAATGTAGTGCTGCTGCCAAACCCCAGGCCGCGGCCGCCCTTGCTGACCGGCAGGTTCAGGTAAGGCGCTATCCAACTGAAGACACCCCACCATGCGAACAGGCCGAAGAAATTGAGCAGCAGTAGGCAGAGGGTCTTCCAGCGCAGTTCCGGCGAGAAGATGGTGAAGAAGCCGGCTTGGTCTTCTTTCGGGACCAATTGTTGCTTCTTCCACATCTCCGATTCAGGCACCTTCCGGCGAATCCACAGCGTAACCAGCGCCGGCAGGATGCCCACAAAGAAAACCACGCGCCAGTTTTGGTGCAACACTTGGAGCACCAGGTAAGCCACCAGCGCCGCCGCCGCATAGCCCCAGGCCCAGGAGCTTTGGACGATGGCCATGGCTTTCGCGCGCAGGTGAGTGGGCCAGGTTTCCGCGACCAGCGTCGCTCCGGTGTTCCACTCGCCGCCCATGCCCAGGCCGAGCACGAAGCGAAATACAGCCAGCACCGGAATGGTGGTGGCCAGCCCTGAGCCCAGCGAACATACTGAGTACGTAAGGATGCTCAGCATCAGCGCTTTGGTCCGCCCGATGCGATCGGCGATCAGCCCGAAGATCAAGCCCCCGATACCGGAAGCCAGCAGCGTAAAGGTATTCAGCAGACCGGCCGTCGCCTTGGATATGCCCAGCGACTCCATGACCAGCGACAGGACCAGCGAATAAAGCAACACATCAAAAGCATCCAGGGCCCAACCCAGCGACGCAGCAATCAATGTGCGCCGCTGCGCGGGAGTGACCTCAGATAAGTGGAAGGCCGGCATCAGGGTGAGAATTCTAACAGCTTAGACACATGCAGAAATGCAAAAACCATTGGCCGCGAATTAACGCGAATGAACGCGAATTAAAACCAGTTGGCCACGAATGAACACGAATGAACACGAATTAAAAACAAAAAGAGAAAAAAGAACCGTGATCTTCTTTTTATTTCTTTTTTTATTTTTTTCTATTTCTTTTTTCTATTTTTATTTTTATTTCTTTTTATTTTTTCTTCTTTATTTTTTTCTGTTCTCTATTTCTGTTTTTCTTTTTTGTTTTTAATTCGTGTTCATTCGTGTTCATTCGTGGCCAACCTGGTTTTAAAATTCGCGTTTATTCGCGTTCATTCGCGGCCAAGTTCTTGCTTTCAGCCGGAAGTACCGTTGCGCCCTCCCCACGTCCTTCCCGATCTGTTCTTTCAGCGCTTCCACTGTGGGAAATTTTATCTCTGGGCGGCGCCAGCGCAGGAATGAGATTTCCACTTCCGTCTGCGCGGTCAATTCCAGCGGATGGAAATCGAGCAGATGGGTCTCAATGGCGAACTGCTCGTCGCCAAATGTCGGACGCTTGCCCACGTTAGTCAACGAGTTGAAGACTTCATCGCCGACGCGCGTGCGTGTGAAGTACACGCCGTCGCCGGGCGCCAGCTCGTCATAGCGTCCGAGGTTGATGGTCGGAACGGTATATTTGTGTCCATAGCCGCGTCCGCTTGCAGGGGTCCCGGTGATGCTGAAGACCCGCCCCAGCAGATGGCGCGCACGGTCCATCTGGCCTTGGACGATGAGCCTGCGCAGGGTGCTGCTGGAAACCGCCTCCCGGCGCATCACCATCATGGGATACGCCTTCACCGCAAACCCGAACTGCCGTCCAAAGTCTGCCAGCCGCGAGGTTGTACCCTGTGCCTGGTGGCCGAAGTGGAAGTTCTCGCCTTCATGAACCTCTTGGGCGCCCAGCTTTTCCGCGAGAATGTCGCGGGCAAAGCCTTCCGCCGAGATCATAGAAAAATCGCGGGTGAAGGGAATTACCAGTAGGCCATCAATCCCGGTCTGGGCGAGCAGCGCTTCTTTGAGGGGCTGCGGCGTAATCATCTTGGGGGCCACGTCCGGGCGCAGAATGCGCAGCGGATGCGGATCAAAAGATACAGCCAGTGCCCGCCTGCCGCTCTCGCGGGCGCGCTCCACCACCTGTTTTAAGACATGACGGTGTCCGCAATGGACGCCGTCAAAATTTCCGACTGTCACGATGGCCGGCCCGAGGTCGCCGGGGACCTCGTCCAATGCCCGGAAGATCCTCATGCTATATCAAACTCCAGTTTCAGCCCGTCATGGGCGAGGCGCACATGTTCCGGCAGGCTGCTGTTGGTTTCCTCATGTGGCAAGTCATGGGAAATGTGTGTAAAGAACGCGCGCCGGGGCTGTAGCTCCTGCACCAGGCGCAGCGAGTTGTCCACCGTCGAATGCGTGGGATGCGGCCGGTGGCGCAAGGCATCCAGAAACAGAATGTCGAGCCCCCGCAGCCGGTCCATCGATGCCGGAGGAATCTCGTTGAAATCCGTCAGGTAGGCCGCCGATCCGAAGCGGTAGCCGTGGATTTCAGCATTTCCATGAATGATGCTGACCGGCTCGAATTGCACGCCGAAAAGCTCCAGCATCCCTTCGATGTGGTGCATCTGCACCCGCGCCCGCGCGCCGTAGGCCGACCCTTCGTCGAAGATATAACTGAAGATGTGCTGTACGGCCTGCGCCGTGGGCCGGTGCGCATACAAAGGAATCTTCTCCGGGTTCTTGAAGCTCAGGGGACGCAGGTCGTCAAGGCCCAGAATGTGGTCGGCATGGGCATGTGTATAGACAACGGCATCGAGCCGCTTGATCGACTCACGAATGGCTTGCTCGCGGAAATCCGGGGTGGTATCGATGAGCACACAGCGCCCGTCATACTCAAGCATGACCGAGGGCCGTGTGCGGCGGTCTCGGGGATCGCTGGAACTGCACACCCGGCACGAGCAGCCGATGGTGGGCACGCCCATGGAAGTGCCGCTGCCTAGTACCGTCAGCACCGCCTTCATTTAAAGATTCCACCGCCGGGTACAGGGGCCGGGCCTCCGGGTTTGGGCAGTGGGGCCTTGGCGATGGCGTTGGTGATTTCGATCCAGGCCATGCGCAATTCGAAAATAACATTCTGCAGCATAATGCTTTCGCGCTCGCTCAGGTTGCCTTTGGTCTTTTCCTGAAGCACCGCCAGGGTGTCAATGACCTGGCGGGCGCCCGCGATGTCGATGCCGCCGGTCGCGCCTTCCGGACGAATCGCGCCCATCTGAATCAGCGCGCTCGTGTAAAAGAACTCGATGAGCCGCTCGAAATTCATCTCGGTTTCCGGACTGCGCACTGGCGCGCCCACCATGCTGTCTAACTTGGCTGTAGAAGACCTGTAAGCCTCGTTCAGATCATGCTGCTCCTGGGCCGTAGGCGGCTCCGGCATCTCCTCCGATTCTGCTTCTGCCGGGGCGCCTGGTTGCGGCGCAATCTGCGCCGGCGCGGCAGCGGGCGCCGGGGCAGCGGAGCCCAGTATCGCCGGGGCCGCTGGCGCAGACTCTTCTTCCGGGCGCTCTGCATCGGGGCGCAGATCGCCCTCCGGCGCAAACCTGCGCCGGTCACTCACAACAAATTCCTGCTTCTTCTCAGTCATAGTTCCTCAGTTCGATTGAATTCGAAACGGCAGATCGGCGACCGTGGCCGCCTTGCCGTTGAGATCGATCGCCGATCCCGGCAAGCCCGTCTCCCGCCGTACATACCCCAGCCCGATTCCTCTTCCTGCCACTTCCGCGACGCTGGTAATCTCGGCCACCACGCGTCCCTCGGCCTCGACCTTGCCGGGCTCCGGCATTCCGTTCTGGAATTCAAAGCCCGTAAATTTGCGATGCACCTGGCCACGCGAGCGTATGCGCTCCACAATCTCCTGGCCGATATAGCACCCTTTGGAAAAATTCAGCGCCTGTGTCTGTTCGGTCTCCTGTGGCAGGTCCTTCTCGCGGATGTCCTTTCCATACCGGGGAATACCGTGCAGGATGCGCCATTGTTCCACCGCCCGCGCCCCGGCCGGCTGCGCTCCATGGCCCTGCAATCTCTCCCACAGAGCGGGCAGGCTCTCGGCGCTGGCCCATATCTCATACCACTCCGGCTTTTCCCGAGGTCCGCGCACCACGCTGACGCCCATGCCTTCGACCACTAAGTCGCGTACTTCCAGGGCATCCATGCCTGCCGCATCCATGCCCGCCGCGGCCAGTGTCTTTGCCGCGTGTGCGCCGGAAAGTCCCATGGCTCCGATCGTCTCGCTGGAATCACCCAGCTCCACGTCATCCATGATGATGAAGTACTCGAGCGTCTTCAACACCCCTTCACACTGTGAGCGGTCGGTATCGAGCAGCAGGTATTCACCCCGGTTGTAGACATACATGTCGGCCAGGATTCGTCCCTGGGCATTGAGCAGGAAGTTGTAATTGCCCCGGTTGAGGGCCAGGTCTTTGATGGCGTTGGTCACCATGCCGTTCAGCCACCGTAGACGGTCGTCACCGGTCACGATGATCTTGCCCCGCCACCCGAGATCGAAGACCGCGCAGCCCTCCAGCATGGCCTGCAGCTCAGCAGCGGCCCCGGCGAATTCCAGCGCCGTCTCCACCCCGCCATACTCGCCCAGAGTGGTTCCCGTCGAAGCCAGCCGTTGATAAAGAAGTGTCTGCGCCATAGGACCGAAGTACCCTACAGTTGATTATAGCCAAGAAGGGCAAGGCCTTGATTGCTCAAGGCCTTGTTTCAATGAGGTTATTGGAACAAAAAACCGGGCTTGCGTTGGCGCGCAGGCCTAGTACCGGGACGAGGATGCGAGAAGGTATTTCCGATCCCCCGATCACCAGATCAACCGATCAATTGATAATTGCCGAATCTCCCAGTCTCTGTCCGAGACGGCCTTACGTCCGGATGAAAAGCAGCACGAACGTGAACAGCACCAGCGACTCAATGAAGGCCAGACCGATGAACAGCGCGAGTTGAATGCCAGGGCGTGCTCCCGGGTTCCGCGCAAGCGCCTCGGCTACGGCGCCCGCCACTTTGCCCTGGCCGAGTCCAGCCAGTCCAGCGGCCAGGCCCATGCCCAGGCCGACGCCGATGGGGACGGCCCAGCTCTTCGCCGGGGCTGCGGCGTCCGTCTGCGCGTACAGCGGCGCAGCGGCCAGCAGGATGATCAACATCAGGAACATGAACGAAAGTTTACGCATTGTCGTTTCTCCTATGATATTGCCGCCAGTGGGTGGTTGACGCTACCGTGCAAGCGCCCTCACGCTGGCGGCGTGATAAAGCCGGTAAGAATTAGTGTTCTTCGCTGACCGCCATGCCCAGATACACCAGAGTCAGCATCACGAAGATGTAGGTTTGCATCAGCGCTACGCCCAGATGCATGCCGAGGAACATTACCGGGACGACCACCGGCACTAATGAAAAGAACGCCATAGTGATCAGATCGCCGGCAAACATGTTGGCATAAAGCCGGACGGTGAGCGACAGCAGACGGGCAAAGTGGCTGATGACTTCGATGAGAAACATCAGCGGCGCCAGCGGCCAGACCGGTCCGATGAACTGCTTGTAATAATTCCAGCGATGGACGCGAATCCCATGAAAATGGTAATACAGGAAAGTTGTAAGGGCGCAGCCCAGGGGCACTGTCGGGCTGGCGGTCGGCGATTCGAATCCCGGAACCAGGCCGAGAAGATTGCACAACAAAATGAAGAGGCCCAGCGAGATGGCGTAAGGAAGATATCGCTCGGAGTGCGGCCCCACGACTTCCTTGGCCTGTTGGGCGACAAACTCTTCCACCATCTCGACGGTGTGCTGCAGCGGGCCGGGATTTTCCGCCGACAATCGCGAGCGCACAGCCAGAAAGAAAACCAGGAGAAGAAAAACCACCACCAGTTCCATGGCGAACGCGTTGCTGATGGGCACCGCAGGATACTCCGGTTGAATGCCCAGATGCTGTAACAGGGCCGTGGTCACGGCGCCAAAGTAATGGTTTAAGAATTCAGTCAGCCACAGTTGCTCAGGCATGGTCCCTTTGAAAGTAATTAATCTGAGGTTTGGTCTGTGTTGCCGCCTACGACGGCTTCGTAAAAGCCCTCCAGCATCGCGGCGATGATCGGGAAAGTCAGGCCCACCATGAAGCCACCGCGCATTCGGAGATAACTTTTGAGTATAACATAGGACATTCCAATGACGAAAATATAGCGAATGGTAAATGAGAGGACCAAACGAAACTTGGAAGGCGCGCTGCTGGCCGGTGCGATGGCGCGCTGGACCAGTTGTTCCGTTCCGTAATGCAGCCAGACAAAATTAAGGCATGCCACGAGCGCCCCCATGGCTACGCCCAGTCCGCTCCACCAGCCGAAGAACAGGCCCGCAGCCGCGGTGGCGGCAACACTCAGGACAATCGCCATCCGCAGAATGCGCGGGTAAGCGGCGGAAAGGAACGATTCCAGCCGTTCTGAGGGCCCCTGGAGAGACGTATTCATGGCTCCTTGCTGGCGCGGATGACCCCGCGGATCAGTTCATAGAATCCGGCCACGCAACCCAGCAGCAGCCCAACCAAGGTGATCCAAGAGGTCTTAAGCCAGCGGTCGAGGGCCCCGCCGATCAACAGGCCCGCAACTACGGAAGCCGGCAACACCAGCGCCAAATGGCTGTAACGGCCAATCATGCGCCAGGCATTTTCATCCCCGCCGTTCTTTTTCGGAGCCAGGTCGGGCATGCGACCAGTCTAGCAGCTAGCGGCGCTTTGTGGCTTTGATGAGACATAGGCGCTGTTCATTCGCTTCGAATTGCATCAATTTGCATCAAACGGATCAATCGGATCACCCCTCCCATACATCCCTCCTCCCGCATCTCCCTCACCCTTGTCATTCCGAAGGGCCTGCGCGTTCTTAGCGCAGATCCGAGGAACCCGCTACGCCACGCTCCAGGTAAACAAACCTCCGGCTACAACCGCTTGCGTTCGATGCATTTATACGGCCTGATCGCGAATAAACCTTGACTTCCTCGTACTTCTGGATGCTTGTACTCTCGTTTCTGAGACTCTCTATCGTCGGCGTGAATAGTCCGGCACAGTCGGCACAGCGCCCCACCCCAGTGTAAAATCCTCTAAACAACCAAGGAGAAGTTCATGTCCACAGTAACCCCTGAATTTGCCACAGGCCTGCGCGAAATCATGTTGCAGGGCCTGGCCCGTGAAATGGAAACCACCAAGAAAGTGCTGGCTGCCGTGCCCGAGGGTGGGCGCAATTACCGGCCGGACCCCAAGGCCCGCCCAGCGTGGGAGCTGGCCTGGCATCTGGCATCCACCGATGTGCAGATGCTCGATGAGATCGCCGACCACAAGTTTGCCCTGGAGCCGCGTTTCAAGACCGAACCGGCCAACGTGGCCGCCATGGTGAAGTGGTATGACGAAAACTTCAAGCGCGCTCTGGGCCGCGTCCGGGCCATGTCGCCCACGGACCTGGTGAAGGCCGTGGATTTCTACGGCGTCATGAATCATCCCGTAGTGCTCTACCTAAGCATTATGAGCAACCACAGTATTCACCACCGGGCCCAGCTCTCGGTCTATCTGCGCCCCATGGGATCGAAGGTCCCATCGATCTACGGCGGCAGCGCCGATGAACCCTGGCCATCGTAAGGCGATTAGCCGCGAATGAACGCGAATCAACGCGAATTAAAACCAAGAACAAAGATTGGCCACGAATACACGCGAATGAACACGAATTAAAACCAAAATCAAAAAGGTAGAGCAAAAAGGGCAGGGAAAAAGGGCAAAGGGGGAAAAAGGCAAAGAGAGCAAGACGTTTTCCATTCCTGTTCTAAAGCATTTGATTTTGTGATTTTGTTTTTGCTCTTGGTTTTTAATTCGTGTTCATTCGTGTGTATTCGTGGCCAATCTTTTATTCTTGGTTTTGATTCGCGTTCATTCGCGGCTAATTCTTTTTTGGGTTCATCGGAGTAGCTGCGGCTGCACTGCTCTGCGTAGCTGCGATTTTCAGATTCTTGGCGCCCTGTTCGGCGAGGTGCTGTATATTGCCGGGCATCGTGCCAAGGTAGACGGTGGCGATGGAGGCCAACAACAGCGCCGCGGCCGTGGATGGCGCCACCCGTTCAGGGGCTGTTGCTTCCCCGGAAGGCTCACGCATATACATCACCACAATCAGGCGCAGGTAGTAGTAGGCGGCCACCGCGCTGTTGACCAGTCCAATGACGCTCAGCCACACCAGATTCGCGCGTAGCGCCGCGGTGAAGACGTAGTACTTGGCCAGGAACCCGCCCGTCAGTGGAATGCCGATCAGCGACAGTAGAAAAATTGTCAGAGTGAAAGCCAGCAGCGGAGAGCGTCTTCCCAAGCCGGCATAGTCGTCAATCGAAACGAAGCGCTCATCCTTGCCGGCAAAGTGGCTGATTACGATGAATGCGCCCACATTCATGGCCGCATAGGCGGCGGTGTAGAAGATAGCGGCGGACATTCCGTCTACTTGTTCAGGAAGACTGATACCGTAGGCGGCGAAGGCCACCAGCAGATATCCGGCATGGGCAATGGAGGAGTAGGCCAGCATGCGCTTTACGTTGTTTTGCCGTAGCGCGCCGAAGTTCCCCAGCGTCATCGACAGGGCTGCTGTAATCCACACCAGCCAGAACCATCCGCGCACCGGAATTCCGGTTGAAAACAAGACACGCAGCAGCACAGCAAAGGCCGCCGCTTTCGGCCCGGTGGACATCAGAGCCACCACCGGCGCCGGCGCACCCTCATAAACGTCCGGAGTCCATACATGGAACGGGGCGGCGGCGATCTTGAATCCTAGGCCGATCAGCATCAGCGCGGCGGCGGCGTACACCAGCGGGCCGGCTCCGTGGTCTTTAAGGGCGGCGGCGATCGAGACAACGCTCGTGCTGCCGGTTGCGCCGAAGATCATGGCTACACCGTAAAGAAAGAAAGCGGTAGCAAAGGACCCCAGCAGGAAGTACTTGACCGCCGATTCCACTCCCGAGGCGTTGCGGCGCCGGTACCCGGCCAGAATGTAGGTAGAGATCGACGAGATCTCGAGCGCGATGAAGATCAGCACCAGTTCAATGGCGCACGACATCAGCACCATGCCCACCGTGCCGAACAGAATCAGCCCGTAATACTCTCCGCCTCGCATATCCTGCGTGTCAAAGTATTCGAGCGAAGCCAAAATGCACAGGCCCGAGATGCCGGCAATCAGGAGGTGAAAGAAGATGCTGAAACTGTCGACGCGCACCATGCCAAACCACGCCGGGTCGCTGAAAGCCACGTCTGCATTCAGTTGGACTGCCTGGTATAGGGTCGCGGCGATGGTCGAGAGCGTCCCGATCAGCGCCAGCACGCCGATGCTTTTGCGGCTGGTCTTCGGCCCCAGCAGCGGATCGATCATCATGACGGCAATGCCGAAGATGCTCAACACCAGTTCGGGCAGAATGCGGATGTAGTCGATAGTTGAAATCATGGTTATTTCTGTAGTCCGTTGGGCGTTCCCGTGAGCGATGCGGCGCTGCTATGGGTCGAAGTCGCGTTGCCGGCTGCCGGTAGAGTCTGGCTGACCGCCGGGTCAATGGCCTTCATCCACAACGGGGAAGCCACGCCCATAATCAGCGCCATGGCCATCAGCGGCCACAAAGAAAGCTGTTCGCGTCCATTAAGATCGGGCAGCGCCTTGTTATCGTCGTGCAGCATCGGCCCGTAGAAGACCTTTTGGTACATCCACAGCAGATAGGCGGCGCTCCATATGACCCCGGTGGTGGCCAGCGTTGCGTAAATCATGCCGTGCGGCGCGCTCTGTGCCGCCCCGCTCAGCACCAGGAATTCACCCACAAATCCATTGAGCAGCGGCAGGCCCACCGACGAGAGCACCGCCACCAGGAAGAACGTGGCATAAACCGGCATGGGTGTGGCCAGCCCGCCGAAGCGGCGCAGTTCGTATGTGTGCTTGCGCTCATAGATCATTCCCGCGAGCATGAACAACGCCCCGGTGGAAATGCCGTGGTTCAGCATCTGGTAGACTGCGCCATCGGCGCCCGCCTGCGTGAACGTGAAGATGCCGAGCACCACGAACCCCAGGTGGCTCACTGAAGAATAGGCAATCAGCTTCTTCAGGTTGGGTTGCACCAGGGCCACCAGCGCGCCGTAGATGATGCCGATAATGGCCAGTATGTTGATCCATGTGGCGTTATGCCGCGCCTGATCGGGGAACAGTCCTACGCTGAAGCGCAACAGGCCATAGGTGCCCATTTTGAGCAGCACCGCCGCCAGCAGCACCGAGCCCGCAGTCGGAGCTTCAACGTGCGCATCCGGCAGCCATGTGTGGAATGGGAACAGCGGCACCTTCACGGCAAATGCGATGAAGAACCCGAGGAACAGCCATTGCATGGCAGCCGGGGTAAAGGCCGTGAGATGGCCGGCCGCAATCATCGCGCGGATCGCCTGATAGTCGAATGTATGCGTCTGTGTATAGATCCATATGATGGCGGCCAGCATGAAGACCGAGGCGACCATCGTGTATAGAAAGAACTTGACCGCCGCATAGATGCGCCGCTCATGTCCGTACATGCCGATGAGCAGGGCCATGGGAATCAGTGTGGCTTCCCAGAATACATAGAACAGGAAAAGATCGAGGGAAAGGAACACACCAATCATGGCGGTTTCCAGCAGCAGCAGCAGGACGAAAAACTCCTTCACCCGGTCATGGATCGACTTCCAGGAAATCAACACGCTTAACGGCACCAGGAAGGTGGTAAGCAATACCAGCCACATCGAAATGCCGTCGACACCCAGGTGGTAAAAGATCGACTGGCCGATCCACTGGCTGGTCACCTGTAACTGGAAATCCTGGGCATTGCTGTTGAAATACGCCGGCAGATACAGCGAGAACGCAAACGCCAGAAGGGAAATGAGCAGGGCCGCCCAGCGGATCACACGATCATTGCGCGGCAGCACCATGAGCAGCACCGCGCCCGCCGCCGGCAGAAAAGTAACGATGGTGAGGATTGATGTATGCAGGTCCATTACTGATGCACCCCCCGCCAGATCATGAATGCCACTACTGCGGCCGCGCCTGCGGCAATCCACGCGGCATACGACCGCAGGTTGCCGGATTGCATTCGCCGCAACTGCCCGCCGACCGCTTGCGATGCCCCACCTGCGCCGTTGACTGCGCCATCGATGAGTTTCTGGTCAACCACAAGCCAGAGCACATGTCGTGACACCCACAGCAACGGCTTTACCAAAAGCCGGTCGTAGCCTTCATCAACGTAATACTTGTTCAGCACCAGTAGATATAGGCCGTTGATCTTGGCTGTGACCTTCTGTGGCAACTCCGGACGCTTGTAATAGAAGAACCACGCCATCAGGAATCCCAGGGCTGCGACTGCGACCGAGAGCCCCGCAAAAGCCAGCTCAGTGCTGCCGGCGTGCTCGGCGGCTTCCATGGCCATGCCCGCCCGTGTTTCCGCCAACGGAGCGGTGATTGCCGGTTCCAGGTAATGATGAATCTCGTTGTGTCCGCCGAGTGCTTCTGGAATGCCGACCAGCCCGCCGAAGATCGAGAGCACCGCCAGCACAACCAGCGGCGCCAGCATGATCCAGGGCGATTCGTGGACGCCGTCACTATGATCGCTGCCGTGCCCGTGTGCGCTGTCGTGTCCATGGCTCTTCAAGCGTAGCTCGCCGAAGAACGTCATGAACCACAGCCGGAACATATAGAAGGAAGTCAGCCCGGCGGTGATGAAGCCCACCACCCATAGAGCGGGGCTGTTGTTCCACGTCTGCCACAGGATCTCGTCTTTGCTGAAGAATCCGGCGAGTGGCGGAACTCCGGCAATAGTAAACGTGGCGATGGTCATCACCCAGAACGTGACGGGAATCTTGGTGCGCAGTCCGCCCATGTGGCGCATGTCCTGCTCGCCGCCCACGGCGTGAATCACCGAGCCTGCGCCCAGGAAGAGCAGCGCTTTGAAGAACGCATGGGTCATCAGGTGAAAGATGCCGGCCGCGTAAGCCGCCACGCCGCAGGCCATCACCATGTAGCCCAGTTGCGAAACCGTGGAGTAGGCCAACACCCGTTTGATGTCATTCTGCGCCAGTCCCATAGTGGCGGCGAAGATGGCCGTGAGGCCGCCGATGATGGCGACAACTTCCAGCGCGTGAGGCGCGCGGCTGAAGATCGCGCTTGACCGGGCAATCATGTAGATGCCGGCGGTGACCATGGTGGCCGCGTGAATCAGGGCCGAAACCGGCGTCGGGCCTTCCATGGCGTCCGGTAGCCAGACGTACAACGGTATCTGCGCCGATTTGCCGGTCGCGCCGAACAGGAAGAGCAGGGCAATGATGGTCAGCAGCCCCCATCCGGCTTCTGCCGGTACATCTTTAAGAAGGCCGAATATGGCCGTAAAATTCAGCGACCCGAACTTCTGAATGACCAGAAACATCCCCAACAGGAATGCAAAATCGCCGATACGATTGACGATGAACGCCTTCTTGCCCGCGTTGGCGGCTGAATCTTTGTTGAAGTAGAAACCGATCAGCAGATACGACGCCAGGCCCACGCCTTCCCAGCCTACGAACATCAGCAGGTAGTTGTTGGCCAGCACCAGCGTGAGCATGAAGAACATGAAGAGGTTCAGGTAGGCGAAGAAGCGGTAGTAGCCGCCTTCATGCGCCATGTAGCCCACGGCATAAATGTGGATCAGGAAGCCGACGCCCGTGACCACCAGCACCATGATGCTCGACAACTGGTCAAGATAGAAGCCGAAGGGCACGTGCAGCGTCCCGGCATCCAGCCAGTTGAAGGGCAGCATCCTCTGGTAGGGAAGTCCGGTGCCGATGTGGGGCGCCAGCAACACGGCCTGCACCGCCTTGGCGAAGCTGGCGGCGGTGAACAATAGGGCCACGGCTGATACCACCCGGTTCTTGAAGCGGCGTCCAAACAGTCCATTGACGGCCGCGCCGATCAGCGGCAGCAGCGGGATAAGCCAAAGTCTCAAGTCTTCGGTCATAGATTCAGGTCTACAGTTTCAGCAGGTTCACGCGGTCTACGTTCAGTGTCTCGCGCGTCCGGAAAACAGCAATGATAATGGCCAGGCCCACAGCCGCCTCGGCCGCCGCCACCACCATCACAAAAAATACGAATACGTGTCCGCTCAATTTGCCCAGATGGTTAGCAAAGGCCACAAAACTCAGGTTCACGGCATTGAGCATCAGCTCAATCGACATGAAGATGGTGATGATGTTGCGCTTGAGCAGAAAGGCCGATACGCCCAGGCAGAACAGGATAGCGCTCAGAATCAGATACCAGGAAAGCGGGACCATTAGCTCTCCTTCCTTGACGCCAGTACCACGGCGCCCATGATGGCGATAAGAATCAATATCGAAGTGACTTCAAACGGCAGCAGGAAGTCCTTGAACAGCAGCCGGGCCACCTGGTGGGTGTTGTCGCCGCCGGTGGTTGAGACCATGCTGCCGACTACCACGTTGCCGATGGTCTTGTCGCTGTGCGTGACCAGCCACATGATGGCGCCCGCCAGCAGCGCCACGCCCGGGCCGCCGATCAGCAGGGCGATGCGGCTGCCCTGGCTCTGCTCTTCCGCGCCGGCGTTCAGGAGCATGATGACAAATACGAACAACACCATGATGGCGCCGGCGTAGACGATCACCTGCACCGCGCCCACAAATTCCGCGCCCAGGAGCAAGTAGAGCGCCGCCAGCGACACCATCACCACCACCAGCGACAGGGCGCTGTTGATGGGATGGCGCTGGAGCACCAGGTTGATCGCGCCCCCCACGCAGATGGCCGCGAAAAAAAGAAACAGGATTTCGTGCAGCATTCGGTTAGGCCCGCCACGCCACAATGAAGCTGGTGACAATGATGTTGGCGATGGCCAGCGGCAGCAGGAACTTCCACCCAAAGGCCATCAGTTGGTCGTAACGGAAGCGCGGCAGCGTCCCGCGGATCCAGATGTAAACGAACATGAATACAAAAATCTTGGCTGAGAACCAGATGACCGGCAGCAGGTCAGTCAGCAACTGCGGCAGGTGTGGAATCTGCGGGCCGTGCCATCCGCCGAAGAACAGCAGGGTGGCGATGCAGCTCACGGTGATCATGTTCAGGTATTCGGCCATGAAGAACATGGCGAACTTCATCGAGCTGTATTCGGTGTGGTATCCGGCCACCAGCTCGGTTTCCGCTTCCGGCAAGTCAAATGGAATGCGGTTGGTCTCGGCATAGGCGGCCATCAGGTAGATGAAGAACGCAATGAACTGCGGAAAGATATACCAGTGCGGCACATAAGGCAGCCAAAATCCCGCCTGGGTATTCACGATCTCGCGCAGGCTGAACGTCCCGGCCATCAGCAGCACGCCGACCAGGGACAGCCCCAGGGCCAGCTCATAGCTGATCATCTGCGCGCTGGCGCGTAGCGAGCCGAGCAGCGCGTACTTGCTGTTGGAAGACCATCCGGCCAGCGCGATGCCATACACGCCGATGGAGGTCACTCCCAAAATAATCAGCAGGCCGATATTGATGTCGGTGGAGTGCGGCGCTCCGGGAAAGCCATTGACGCCCGTGATCTGTAGCTGCGTATCCGTGCCCGCCACCGGCACATGCAGTCCCTCGCCGAAAGGAATCACGGCGATGGAGATCAGCGACATCACCAGCGCCAGCACCGGCGCCAGGATGAACAATCCCCGGTGTACCTTGTCGGGAATCATGTCCTCTTTGAGGATGAACTTGATGCCGTCAGCCAACGGCTGTAGCAGGCCAAAAGGGCCCACGCGCGTCGGCCCCCAACGGTTCTGGATGCGTCCAATAACCTTGCGCTCCAGCCAAGTGGTATAGGCCACCCCGGTCATCAGCAGGAAGACCACCAGGGCGATCTTGACAACAGCGGTAATGAGGTACGTCGTTGGTATGGTCATTGAGTCTTTGTTGTTATGTTCTCGAATTGGTAGTTGGTATTCGGTACTTGGTATTTGAAAAACCCGCTGCCGCGAATGCCTGGCAGAAGCGCAACTACCAAGTACCAACTACCCATTTCCAAGCACCAAGCTGCCGAATCTATCAATCTGCGACCACCGCTTTCCCTTCGATCCGTCGCTCCGCCACCGAGTTCAGCATCTTCGAGTACCTTCCCAGCGTGCCGGAGGTGAACAGCGTATCGCCTGCGGGCATGATTTGCACCAGCCCGCCGTCTTTACCGGCGCTGCTCATTTCCGCGGCGGTTACATGTTCGTCATTGCCGGCGATCAGGTTGATGCGCGAAAAATCATAGCCGGGCACCAGGCGCTGGATCTCATCGAGAATGGCGATCGCATCAAACGGACTGGTGCGCGTCTCCAGGTTATTGGAAGACAGCCAGATCGCATGCCGGTCGGCTTCGCCCGACTGCGCTCCGCGCGACTGGCCCATATCGGCGGTCACGCCCTGGCCGAAGGGCACTAGCTTGCGCACATCGGCATTCATGCGGTCGGCTACGTGGACGATAATTTCAAAGTCGCTGCGCACCCCTGCCAGATCTCCGGCCTTCTTCAGCAACTGCAAGTCGCCGCATGTATTGGTGAACGTTCCGGCCTTTTCATACGCAGAGGCCGCAGGCAGCACTACTTCCGCCAGCATGGCAGTCTCAGTCAGGAACAGCTCCTGCACCACGACAAAAGTCTCTTGCAGGGCCGCCGGGTCGAAGCTGTAGTCAGCCACCGGATTGGAGCCGACAATATAAAGAGCGGCGATCTTGCCCTGCTTGGCCCCGGCAATCGTCTCCGGGAGTGTCAGGCCCTTTTCTTTCGGTAGCGCAACGCCCCATTCCTCAGCGAACTTGCCCGCAGAGGCCGTAGCCGTGTAGCCGGGCAACAGGTCAGGGTAGAGGCCCATATCGGCCGCACCCCGCGAGTTGGCATAGTCTCCCAGGCAGATGAAGCGGGCTCCAATGCCGGCGCCGAAATTCACCAGGGCGGCGACGTCCGCGCCTTGCAACTCGGCGCCGAAGATGACGATCAGCCCTTTCTCGGCCTTGATCTGGTCCCGGAACTGCTTAAGCGAGTCGTTGGAAATTCCGCCGGCCCCGGCGCTGGTCAGTATTCCCGCCGCTGAATCGTCTCCGTTGAGGAAGGCCGCAACTTTGCCTTCGCGTCCAGCAGGGACAATGAGCGAAGCTGCCGCCTGGCGCTGCAGCTTGATCTCTTTGGAATTCACTATAAACAGCTTGGCCTGGTTCAGCCGCACGGCGCTGCGGATGTTCCATGCCAGCAGTGGATGTTGCTCCGTGGGATCGTTGCCGATCAGCAGGACCGCCGTGGCCGCAGCCACATCGCGGGTGGTGGCCGTGACCGACTTCTTGCCGGCGACCGCCCGGGCAAAGCCGGCAAAGTCGGCGGTACGATGGTGGTCGATATTGTTCGTGCTCAGCACCGTGCGCGCGAACTTCTGCAGCAGATAATTCTCTTCGTTGGTGGTGCGGTTCGAGCCGATCACGCCGATCGCCTGGCCGCCTTTCGTATCCCGGATCTCTTTGAGCCGGCGGGCCACGTGGCCGATCGCTTCGTCCCAAGTCGTGGGAACCAGCTTGCCCTTTCTGCGAATCAGTGGCTGGCGCAGCCGGTCCGGATGGTTATTGAAATCGAAACCGTAACGCCCTTTGATGCACAGGAAGTCGCCGTTGATGCCGCCCTTGTCGCGGTTGTCGGCGCGTATGATTTCCGTGCCCATGTCAGACCGGCGAACGCCCAAGGTGGTCTTGCAGCCGTCACCGCAGTGCGTACATACCGTGCCTACGTGGTTCATCTCCCACGGACGCGTCTTGTACCGATACGGCCCGCTGGTGAGTGCGCCCACCGGACAGATATCGATGCACATGCCGCACTCTTCGCAATCCAGATGGTCGCCCTCGTTGGGCGCGATCACCGAACTGGCCCCGCGGTTCTGCACACCCAGCGCCCACACGTCCATGCCCTCGCCGCACACCCGCACGCAGCGATAGCACAGAATGCAGCGCGGGCGGTCGAAGTACACCACTGGGGACCACTGTTGTTCTTCTTTGTGCAGCTTGCCTTCCATGTAGCGCGATTCCGCCGCGCCGTACTTGAAGGTCATGTCCTGCAATTCGCATTCGCCCCCGGCATCGCACACCGGACAATCCAGCGGATGGTTGCCCAGCAGCAACTCGATCATCGACTTGCGCGCCTGCTTCACCTCATCGGACTCGGTCACAACCACCATGCCCTCAGTGATCGGGACAGTGCAGGCCGTCTGCAACTTAGGCATCTTCTCAATCCGCACCAGGCACATGCGGCAAGCCGCCTGCAACGAAAGCCCCGGATAATAGCAGAACGAGGGTACCTCAATGCCCACAGCCTTGCAGGCTTCAATCAGCAGCATTCCGGCGGGGGCCGTGAGTTTTTTGCCATCAACAGTTATTGTTACGTCTGACATAAGTCCTGGTCTCTAGGAGATTTGTAATTGCCAAAATTTGTAATTGCCAAAATTGCTAAACCAATTGCCCGATTACCAATTTTGGCAATTTTGGCAATCTGCCTCACGCTATCACCGGCAATACCGTAACCCTCGCGTTCACATCAAACGGACAAGGTTTCCCTTCCAGGTGCGCCTCAAACTCGTTCCTCCACTTGTCCACAATCGACATCGTAGGAATGGCCGCGGCGTCGCCCAGAGGACAGAACGTCCGTCCCAGCATGTTCTGTGCCAGGTACTTGATGTTGTCGATATCTTTCTTCAGGCCGGCCCCGGCATGGAAGCGCGTGAGCGTCTTCTTCAGCCAGTCGGTGCCTTCACGGCAGGGGATACACCAGCCGCAGCTCTCATGCTGATAGAACTGCATCACGCGTAGCGCGAATTTCACCATGCATGTCTGGTCGTCGAGCATCACCACGCCGCCCGATCCCAGGAATTCGCCGCGCTTGCCGAACGAGTCGAAATCCATGTTCATCTGGTCGGCTTCATCGGCAGTCAAAACAAACGTAGACGACCCGCCGGGAACCACGGCCTTGAGTTTGCGTCCGTTGGGAATGCCGCCACCAACGTTATAAATCATCTTCTTGAGCGGATAACCCAGAGGCAGTTCATAGACGCCCGGCTTGTTGATGTGTCCGCTGAGGCAGAAGAGGCGCGTGCCGCCGTTCTTGGGTGTCCCCAGGTCGGCAAACTTTTGCCCGCCCATCAGCAGGATGTGCGGCACCGACGCCAGGGTTTCGACGTTGTTAATGACGGTAGGTCCGCCCCACAGGCCGACCACGGCAGGGAAGGGAGGCCGGATGCGCGGGATGCCGCGCTTGCCTTCAAGCGATTCCATCAACGCCGATTCTTCACCAACTTCATAGGCGCCCGCGCCCGTATGCCAGCGGACGTCAAACTCCTGGCCGCTGCCGAAGATATTTTTTCCGGCAAAGCCCTTGGCGTAGACTTCGTCAATGGCCTTGCGCATGATGTCCACAAGGTACCGGTATTCGCCCCGGATGTAGATATAGCCAACCTTGGCGCCTACGGCCAGTCCGGCAATCATGACGCCCTCGATCACCGAATGCGGATCATGTTCGAGAATCAGCCGGTCTTTGCAAGTGCCGGGCTCGCTCTCGTCGCCATTGACCAGAATGTATTTCGGCTTGGCCGATTCCTTGGGGACGAACGACCACTTCATGCCCGTAGGGAAGCCGGCCCCGCCGCGTCCGCGCAGGTTCGAAGCCTTGACCTCATTGATGATGTCATCGGGCTTCATCTCCAGCGCCTTGCGTACGGCCTTATAGCCGTCCAGCTCCAGGTAGCGATCAATGTCCTGCGCGCCCTTGCCAAAGCGCTGCGAGACAACGCGGATTTCATCAGAGTGCGAAACTAGGTCTGCCATGTTTTTAGAATTGCCAAAATTGCCAAAATTTGTAATTGCCAAAATTGCTTTAGGCTCTACGAGCTTTCCACTTACCCGATTACCAATTTTGGCAATTATGGCAATCTCTTGTATCTCGCAAGAACCTCATCCATGCCCTTAGTTGTCAGGTTCTCATGAAAGTCATAATTCACCTGGACCGCCGGGGCCCAACTGCAGGCGCCGATGCACTCAACTTCTTCGAGTGAGAACAGGCCATCGGGTGTTTTGCCTTTGTGTCCAATGCCCAGGGACTTCTTGCAGTGTTCAAAAATCTCTTCACCGCCGCGCAGCATGCACGAAATATTGGTGCATACCTGGACGTGATATTTTCCCAACGGCTTGGTGCGCAGCAGGGAGTAATAGCTGATCACATTGCGCACCTCCAGCTCCGTCAGCTCCGTCTTCCGGGCAATATGGGCGATGGCCTCATCCGTAAGGCACCCAAGCTCATCCTGCGTATACAGCAGCATAGGAACGAGGAAGGAGCGGCGCGTAGGATATTCCTGCATCTTCGCGTCAAAGAACTTGTCGAGTTTATCGGTGATAACCATGAGATTGATAATTGCCAAAATCCGCTAATCGGGTAATTTATTTTCGTTTTGCCGTCTGCTGTGACGCGGTAAAGATCGCGGTCAGTTGACGGGCCTCATTTGCCAAATCCGCAAGCTTCTCTTTCGCAATAATCCCGGCATCCGAGAGCATCTCAAGCCAAAGCATCGACTCGTCAGCTTCTTCCACCACAATGCCAATCTTCGCTACGAACTCTGCCCGTGATCAAGCGCGGCACGCGGCCCGGTAATTCGCAGCCACCGAGGTTCCGGATCTAAGTAACTGCTTGCCTAAAACTTGTGCTTCGGTGGAACGCGGCAAACTACGAAAAAGCCTCACAACGCGTAATGCAAAAGCCTTGGTCCGATCTCGCAGTTGCTCAGATTGAATGCTCAACTCGGGTCCCCGGAATTGCCAAAATTGCCGAAATCTGTAATTGCCAAAATTGCTGCCAACCGCTCCAGCTCTTCAATTACCCGGTTACAAATTACCCGATTACCAATCTTTCTTACCGATCAATCTCCCCAAGCACAATATCAATGCTCCCGATTGCCGCCACCACGTCCGCGATCAGCTTTCCTTCGCACATGGTCGAGAGCGCCTGCAGGTTGGCGTACGACGGAGACCGCATGTGTACTCGCTGCGGTTTAGCGGTGCCGTCGCTCACGATGTAGTAGCCCATCTCGCCGCGCGGCGATTCAATCGCCTGATACACTTCGCCTTCCGGGACGGTGAAGCCTTCCGTCACGATCTTGAAGTGGTAGATGAGCGCTTCCATTTGGGTCTTCATCTTTTCCCGGTCCGGTAGCACTACTTTAGGCGCGTCGGCCTTGAATGCGCCCGAGGGCATGCCGTCCAGTGCTTGTTTGGCGATCTCGCGCGACTGGCGCAATTCTTCGACGCGGCACACGTAACGTGCCCATACGTCGCCTTCCTGCGATACCGGGACTTTGAATTTGAAATTCTCGTAACCGCAGTAGGGCATATCGCGGCGCAGGTCCCAATCGACGCCGCTGGCCCGCAACGCCGGTCCGGTTACGCCTAGGGCAATGGCATCTTCCGCGCTCAGCTTGGCCACGCCTTTCAGCCGGTCGATAAAGATAAAGTTGCCGGTCAGCAGGTTTTCGTATTCGTCGATCTTTTCGACGAAAGAGTCGAGGAACTTTTTGACCTTCTCAAAAAAACCCAGCGGCGGATCCATGGCCAGGCCGCCGATGCGGAAGTAGGAAGTCATCATCCGCTGTCCGCTGACCGTTTCGTAGATGCGCAGCAGGTCTTCACGTTCCCGGAAGCAGTATAGGAAGACCGACATGGCGCCGATATCCATGGCGTGAGTACCGAGCCATACCAGGTGCGAGCTGATGCGCTGCAATTCGTTGAGCAGCACACGCATCCACACCGCGCGCGGAGGTATCTCCAGCCCCAGCAGCTTTTCCACGGCCAGCACATAGCATAGGTTGTTGGTCATGGGGCAGAGATAGTCGATGCGGTCGGTGAGCGGCACCACTTGCTGATAGAACTTGGCCTCGCATGTCTTCTCGATGCCGGTGTGCAGGAACCCGATATCGGGCATCATGCGCACAATATGCTCGCCATCGACTTCCAGCAGCAGACGCAGCACGCCATGGGTCGAAGGGTGTTGCGGACCCATGTTCAGAATCATGGTCTTTTCTTGCGGTTCTTGCGAGTCAACGACGGGGGTAACGGTTGCCTGTGCCATTATCGGTAACCCTCCACCGGGTAATCTTTGCGTAGCGGATGGCCTTCCCAATCGTCGGGCATCAAGATGCGCCGCAGGTCGGGATTGCCAAGGAAGCGTATGCCGAACAGATCAAAGACCTCTCGCTCGAAAAAGCCGGCCGCCGGCCACACTGAGGTGATGGATTCAATCGCCGCATCCCCGCCTTCCAGCTTTACCTTCAGCCGCACACGCTCTTTGCGCTTCATGGAAAGCAGGTGATAGGCGACTTCAAAACGCGGCTCGCGGGGATGATAATCGGCACAGGTGAGGTCTGACAGGAAGTTCACCAACCCAGCTTCCTTCAGATGTTCACATGCCTGGCGGATCGACTCGCGGGCGATGTACACCGAGAGTTCCTCACGGTCAAACTTTGCGCCCTGCACAGCGGACGCGTTCCAGGTGAGCAGCGCAGCCACTACGGGCCTGTCTTTGAGTTGCTCGAGATCGGTAATTGCCGGCGCCAGCGCCATGATTATGCCTCGCTCCTGTCCGGCTTGTTCCAGTCGAGCATGCCTTTCTTCCATATATAGAAGAAGCCGACCAGCACCAGCCCGATATATACCAGCATCTCCGTGAAGCCAAACCAGCGCGACCCCCCGCTGATTCCCGGCAGATCACGGAAAACCACGGCCCATGGATACAGGAACACCGCTTCCACGTCGAACAGAATGAACAACATGGCCACCATGTAGAACTTGACGCTGACGCGGCTCTGAGCGTCACCGGTGGGGGCGATGCCGCATTCATAAGGAGAGTTCTTAGCGGCCGTCCATTTATGCTTACCCAGAAGCTGGGAAAGCAGGACCATGCCTCCGGCAATCACGGAAGCCACGACAACCTGCAACAGCAGTGGGATGTAGCGAATGAAATAATTAGTCTCTGACATGACCGGCCCTGTCTGCGCCATACAGCATCCACTGGCAAACATTCGAGAGTAATTGGCCGTTCCCAAAGGTGTCAAGACCTTGACGGACAAAGGGTTGCTGTTTTTCGCCGGCCAAAATACAATCCTCACTGTCCTCTTCCATTTTGCTGAGATTTGTGGTGATAAATGCGGGCGGAATTTCCGGCTGCCCGGACGATAGCGGCGAATGACGATTTTTGGGTTCAATACCGACGTGCGCCACGGAGAAACCGTCTACCACGTGCAGAGCGAAGTCCGCCAGACGGAAGTGGTGATGCAGACCATGGTCTTCGTCAAAGGCCAGTGCGTCGCCAAGCGCGTCGTTTCCTATGCGAATGCGGCCGCCGAGAAGGGGTTCTCAGAAGAGCAGATTCATGAATTGATCAAACTGCAGCACAAGTCGGTAATCGACGCAATCTCTGAAGGCCGCATCGATTCCGTACGCGGCGCCACCCTTGAACTCCACGCCGGTGGCGGAGAAGTCGGCCTCTCGCTGCAATTGATCAAGACCGAAACCAATAGCGCCGACGCCAGCATCATCATGTATTTCCATGTCAGCGAAGAGGGTAAGAACGTGAGCGCCGAAATCGTGGCCCGTGCCGGCGTCGCCGACGACGCCAAGATTATCACCAGCGTCACCACCGGCGATGACGGCAACGTGGGCATACACGTCCCTTTTGACGAAGATCTGCGCCGCGAAGCAGCCATCACCGTACGCGCCACCCACAACGGCAAATCCGCGACCCGCAGGTTCCGGCTGAAAAAAAATAGTTAACCCAGCCACATCTGAATCAGTTCGCCGGCGTTGCCTTCCAGACCAACCGGAAGTCTCTGTTCCTCTTTCCCATCCCGTGAAAGAACGGCGACGATTCCTTCAGGTGTTGGAGAAAGCGCCAGAGTCCGGCCCTGGAGTTCGAGTTTCAGACTCGTACCCAGCCACGCCATGTTGACGCGCTTGCGGACCTGAAAGCCGGCATGGGTTGCCGCTTTCAACAGCTCCTGCGTGTAAGGACTATTCTTCAATTTCTCCGCCCACGGCGCCGCCGCCAGCGCCAAAGCCCGCTCCGAGTCGCGCCGCTTCCGTTCATTAGGATCGCGCTCCTGCCCGGATTCCAGGTCTTTCAGATTGCTCTCGAGATTGTCGAGGAAACTCATAGGTGTGGATAAGTCCTGTAGTCGCTATCTTACGGATACAGGAAAACGGGAGCAAGCATTTGATGTCTCACACCCTCAACCAAATACCATCCCCCAACTCACTCCCCCACCTGTTCCTCAATATCAATCAACTCTACTTTCTCAATCTCTCGTCCCAGGAAGCGGCTGCCTAGGCGGCGGAATTTTTCTACTGAGTCGGTTGCGAAATAGCGAAGGGATCCACTGGATTTAGACTGCGGCCCTAATTGTTGAATCATCGCAGATGCCCGGCCGGCGGTACATTCGGCGGAGTCTACGATCTGCACTGCGGGCGGGGCGACGCGGCGCAATAACGGGCTCAGCAGCGGATAGTGAGTGCAGCCCAGCATCAGCACGTCCGCGCCTTGGGCGCCGTCGTTGAAGATTTCATCCAGATAGATATGGGCAACCTGCTCGGTGATGGGATGGTCGATCCATCCTTCTTCGACCAGCGGTACGAGCAGGGGGCATGCCTTTTCCGTGGCCTCAATGCCGTGCCTGCGGAGGGCCTTCTGATAGGCGTGGCTGGCGACGGTGGCTTCGGTGGCGATGACTGCGGCCCTGCGCGTCTTTGAAATGGCGGCCACGCGCCCGGCGCCGGGTTCGACTACGCCGATGACCGGCAGTCTTGTCCCGGCACGGATTTCATCGAAGGCCAGCGCGGTGGCCGTGTTGCAGGCGATGACCAGCATTTGAGCGCCATGGCGTTCGAGAAAATTGGCCGCCGAGTTGGCGTAGCGGGCCACGGTGTAGGCGGATTTCGATCCATAAGGCAGGCGGGCGGTGTCGCCGAAATAGAGGTAGTCCGCGCCGGGAACGACCTGCAGCAGTTCGCGCAGCACCGTGAGTCCGCCAAACCCGGAATCAAAGACGCCGATGATCGGGGCCATGTTATTCGAGGTCCTCCGCCATGGTATGCATGGAAGCTACCGAATAAAAAGACTTCAGGTCTACGTGTCCGGCGAGCGAGTCGCGTTCGCGGCCATCGACTAGGAACTTCACGCGAGTGATTCCGGGAATATTGGCGTTCAGGGTCTCGATCAGAGAAGCCATGGTCATCAGTTCGAGCAGGGCGCTGGAAGGATGCGCGGCTGCGAATTGGGGCGTGGTATCGACCACCACGGTGCCGGTATTGATCATGTAGACGTCCTTGATGTCCGTGCCCCGGCCTAGCGGATGCGGCGACGGCCTTTGCAGGTATTCGGCCAGCACTGCGCGCAGGACCTCGCGTATGCGCTGGCCGCGATCGTAGGGCATGAAGACCGTGGCCTCGCGCCAGCGCAACACGCGATCTTCATCATAAGCGATGAGCACACGGATGCGCTCCTGGCGGCCGACGATGGGTGCGGCGATCTGCGATTCCTCGCCGGCCGCCAGCGTCTTGGCTTTCTCAATTCGCGCGAGACGGATGATATACAGACCGGAGATGAGCACGGTGGCCAGCAGCAATCCGGTGGTGATCTGGAAGTGGCGGGGAATCACGGCTGGCCTTCCAGTTGAGAGCGCATCTGGGCGACGGCGGCGGCGATGCCCGCGGCCACAGCGTTCTGCAATTTAGGGCTGGCCAGTTCGCGGGGATTTTCTTTGTCTTCCGCCAGTTCAACCGCGAGAGCATAGGCGGCCACGTTATTCAGCGGACGCAACGGGGAACTCAAGGTGGCCACATCCAGCCGCCGGCGCTTCAGTTCGCCGGCCACCGCTGCCACCAGCGCGCGGCTGCGCACGAGATACAGGGACTGGGCGCTTTCCCATGGAAGAAATCTTCCGGTCTCCGGTGGCGGGGAAGGCAGGGCCGGAGCGTAGACTCTTACACCGTCGCCGGGCGTTCCTGCATGAAGCGAGAGATAGACAGCGGCGTGCTGCCCATTGCTGATTTCCGCGCGCTCATCGAGGCCCAGACTGGTGTCGGTTTCGCGTAGCAGACGGGCGGGAATGCCGCGTTCTGCCAAGTCGGCTTTTACGCGGTGGGCCAGAGTCAGGGTCAGGTCTTTTTCTAAGAGTCCGTCGCCTAAATGCGCGCCGCTGTCTTCGCCGCCGTGGCCGGGGTCGATCATCACGAAGAACGAGACGCTGTGCAAAGGCGCACTCGAAGCCTGCGCAGCAGATGCGGCCGGCGTTTCCTGGCTGCCGGGTTGCGTGGCCGGACTGGGTACGGGTTGTGCGCTCGTAGACGGCTGGCCGGTAGATTGCTGCCCGATGGTTGCGGCGGGCGGATCTTGTCGCGTAATCGTAACCGCCCACAACGCGGCGCTCACGGTTGTAAGTACGGCAACGGCAGTCATCAGCAACCCGGCTGGCAGCCCACTCAGGAACCCAGCGGCCGGCCTATCCGGCCGCCGGCTAATCCAGCGCATAGATGGCGAGGCCGCTCAGCAGTTTGGGATAAAAGTCGGTTGACTTCTGCGGCAGGACCTCGCCGGAAAATGCAATTTCGCTTACCTGTTCGATGTGCGCCGGGTTCATCAGGAAGGCGACGTTAGCGCCCTGGCGCACCTGGGAGATGGCCTCAAAGGCATCGCGTTCGTATTTCACATTCTGCTGGTTGCGCACGGCCTCTTCGGAGATTCCCAGGACCTTTTCGAGCAGCACCTTGTGCAGTTGCACCACGTCGAGTTCGCGCTGGCCGGGCGGAAGCGTGGCGAGGGCCTCAGAGATGGCGCGCTTCCTGGCCTTCAGCAAAAACGGGCCCTGTCGAGTGATGGCCACAAAGGCGGTGCCTTTTTCGCCGGCTTCGTGCAGCAGCGTGGTGGCGCTGCGGCTTTCGCTGCGTAGGTCGATGCGGTCGAAGTCGAAGAAACGGCGGGCGCTTTCGAGAAACTGCTCACGGTCAAAGTTCTCAAGGCTGTGTACGATGCGGTGCGTGGGCAGAATGACCAGTCCGCGGCTTTCCATGGGGATGCAGGTCGTCATCACGAACTCGTGCGGCGCATGGGGGCCATGGTTCCCGGAGGCCCGGCACTCGTTGCGGTAGGCGAGCGCGGTTTCGTAGCGATGGTGTCCGTCGGCGATCAGCAACTGGCGGTCGCGCATGAACTGCTGCACGGCGCTGATGGCCGCCGGATCGGAAACGCGCCAGACACGATGCAAGACTTCGAACTCGTCGAGCACCGCCATATCCGGATCGGCGTCGGTGGCCAGCAACCCTTCCACATGGGCTTCGGGGTCGCGATAGAGCATGAATATCTGGCCGAAGTGGGCGCGGGTATGGCGCAGCAGATTCAGCCGGTCGGCGCGCGGTTTGGCCAGGGTCTGCTCGTGGCGGAAGACCACGCCGTCGGCATAATCATGAAGGCGGGCCAGGGCGATGAATCCGCGGCGCTCCACCACGTCACGGGTGCCGGGGACAGTGAACGTCTGGCAGTAATAATAGATGGAAGGCACCGCGTCTTGTCCGAGTATTCCCGCAGCCCGCCAGTCATGCAGATACTCGGCCGCCCGGGAATAAACATTGAAACCCTCGCGGTCGGTTTCACCGGCCCGGCCCAGAATGATACGCACCAGATTGTGCGGGCTCAGATCGTAGTATCGCGATTGCATTTCCGGAGTGATCTTGTCGTAGGGCTGCGTAGTCACATCATCGAGCCGCACGTGCTCAGGATCATAGCGAAGCGCTTTGAATGGAACGATTTCAGTCATGAGAGTCAGTTGACAGGCAATTCTATCAAGGGCCAAAGGAAATCCGGGCAAGAGATTTTAGCAGCCTCATGGGAGGCGAATTTGCAACCAGAGTCTGAAGACCAGTCGCCGGAGGCGACAACAGCAAATAGCCCGGCATGTCCCGTTCCGGCGCGCTCTTTGCGCCGGAACGGGTAAATGCCGGGTCAACAGAAGGGAATGATGGAAGAGTCGCCAAAGGCGACGGCAGCCACCGGCCAGGAATCTGGCTGGCGTTGCCTTCCCCTGAACCTCGGCATGTTGCGTTGACATTGCCGGGAAAAGAGGGCCGGGAAAAGAGGAGTTGCATCCGCCGGCGAATGGTGCGAAGATAATGACGGTTGATTTGATTTGAAGAGGTGAGACATGGCCACGAAAATACCAGTTGCAAAAGCCACCAAGATTCCCCTCAAAGCCACGAAAATTCCTGTCTAAAAATTGGGGTTTTGCTACTTGGAAGCAAGGTATTCTTTGAGATCTTGAGCTCCTATGCCCGCATCAGCCGCCAGCCGGTCGATGGTGGGAGTCAAGTCTAACTTCTCGTCATTCTTCTCGTCATTGAGTTTGAAAACCGGATTCAGCTTGTCTATCCAATCGTACCAATACGTGTAAGGCCGGTTGGTTTCGTAGTCCAGCACGACGTTGATCGCGGCAAGAAGGCACATCGCCGGTTTCCGCTTTTCCTCATCCCCGAGCCATGATTTGAACTCACTCAAGAGCGCAGCATTTGTGCCGGCGTTACATTGCACTGCAAAACTCTCGTAGCTGGAATTGATTTCCAGGGTTGCAGAAGTTTTCTGCACGGCAAGAGAAAGCGTTCTTGTCTCGTCACCAAACAACCGGTCAAATTTTTTTAGACCCTCCGCTGCCAGTTTCTCGCCCCGCAGGTCTTTAAAATACAGGCCACCAATGGCCGCGCGCGTGCTGTCCATGACCCTCTTCACCAGCAGCACATAAAAGAGGCTCTTTTGTGTCACTGCCGTAGTGTCCGCTTCAACATTGCTACCCAGTTTCTTGCCGGCTTCATTGATGGCCAAAACGGCACGACCAGCTGCTCGGGAAAGAGGCATATAGTACTTTGCTGAGTATTTGTGGATTACGGGCAACATCAGCTTCAAAGTCTCGGAGCGGGCGTCCCGATCCTTGACAGATGACGTGATAATTAACGTGATAATCAGGACGCTGATTGGGATCGCAAGGCTCTTAAATAGCTCAAAAAACCAGGGGAGAACGCTCTCCGGCCAACCACGTACCTGGCTCTCGCCTAATGGGACCGTCGCTGATTGCCGGGGCAGGCCAAGCTGCGACCACTCCAGCGAAACGGCCACGGCTTCGCTCTTGTGTGTAGCTCTTGGTTTCAGTGTGCCCTGGATCGTAATGAGCTGCCCAGGCGCAAGCGCCGGGATAAGAACAGCATTCTGCTTCTGGAAATCATTTTCCGCGATCACGCCACCGGGCAGAAAAACTTTCTCCAATTGATAATCTTCAGGCCATCGGGTAAGCCGAACCGTTGAAAGGCCGGCATCTGTCTTGTTGCGCACATTGACCCAAAACGTGAGATGTTCGGTGCGTTCAATGGATCGCGATGAGATTCCGCCGTTGAGGGCTACTTCGCCTGTGGGCTGCTTCTGGTCTGGATGGGGAGATTGGGGCGCAACCGCGCCGCACGCTGAAAGAAAAACAAACTAGAGATACAAATCGAAGAATGATACAGCCGTGACGCATCGATGAAAGCTCCACATTCAATTGCTGGCTGGAATAGTACTACAGAGACAGCTTGGGACTCTGGGCCTATTGGGGAAGAGCGTGGAGAAGAGTTCGGAAGGGCCTCACGGATTTGCTTGAAATCAGCGCGAGAATCTGCAACCCAACTCGTGCACCACAGGCCGCGCCTGTGATAACATCTGGCCGAGAATGAGGTTCCTGACGATGGCCCGCCCAGAAGGCCGCGGGAATGGACGATTCCGGTGTCCCGCAAGATGCGATGTTGCTGGCGCGTCCGTCATCCGCGCAATCGGCATCGCTGTAATGTGTCTGGCGCTGGCGATGGCCGTGGCGGCGCAGGATACCGATGTCCACATTAAACCCCGGGAAAAGCCCGCCCCGGATGCCCCTAAAGATCCGAAGACCGGCGTCAGCAGCGGGCCGGTAGAAAAGTCCCACGGTAAAGCCATCCAGGTGGATGTGAACGTGGTGCTGGTGAATGTCACGGTCACCGACGATTTCAATCGCATCGTGACGGGGCTGGAAAAAGAAAACTTCGCGGTCGCCGAGAACGGCGTGCCCCAGGAAATCGTGAACTTCTCGAGCGAAGATGCGCCACTCTCTTTGGGCGTGATTTTCGACATCAGCGGCAGCATGTCCGACAAGATATTGAAATCGCGAGAAGCGGTGATCGAGTTTTTCAAGACCGCCAATCCCCAGGACGAATTCTTTCTGATTTCCTTCTCCGATCGTCCGCGCCTGGTGGCGGATTTCACCAGTTCCATCGAAGACGTGCAGAACAAGATCGTGTTCGAGGTGCCCCAGGGACGCACCGCCCTGCTCGACGCCATCTATATGGGTGTGGCCAAGATGAAAGAGGCGCATAACCCCAAGAAGGCCTTGCTGATTATTTCCGACGGCGGCGATAACCACAGCCGCTATACGGAGAACGAAATCAAGTCCATTGTGAAAGAAGCCGACGTGCAGATCTACGCGATCGGCGTTTTCGGCGGTGGCAGCGGCACTCCCGAAGAGCTGGGCGGCCCGCAGATGCTGGGCAGCGTGACGGAAGTGACCGGAGGGCGGCTGTTCAGCCTCAACAGCGCCGGGGAACTTGCCGATGTGGCCAGCAAGATCGGACTCGAGCTGCGCAACCAATATGTACTCGGATACAAGCCCAGCAATCGCGTGCGTGACGGGCGCTGGCGCAAGATCAAGATGAAATTGGTCCCCCCGAAAGGGCCGATGCCGCATCTAAATATCTATTCCAAGACCGGATACTATGCACCTTCGCAATAGACTGATCACGAGCGCCGCGGGCGCTTTGGTCCTCATGCTGCTGGCCTGGGACGGAAGGCTGGAGATGCTTCGGGCCCAGACGCAGCGGACCCCGCCCGCTGTCGGCGCGGAGCAGAAGGCCACGCCGCCGGCACAGCTTCCAGCGGATGTTGACGTAAATGATCCGGCCTTGCCGATATGGTTGCGTGGGGTGGCGCCCGTCCCGCCCACCGCGGACATACCGCCTACACCGAAGCCCGAGGTCAACGCCACCGTCACCAAAGACCGTGACGGCTTCCGTATTCGAAAGGAAGTGGATGAGGTTACACTTCATGCCACGGTAGTCGATTCCCGCCTGCACCTGGTGACCACGCTGCGGGCCTCGGACTTCCAGGTTTTCGAAGACGACCAGCCGCAGCGCGTCACGGTTTTCAGTCACGAAGACATTCCAGTGTCGCTTGGCATCCTGGTGGATAATTCAGGTTCGATGCGGGAAAAGCGCGCGGCGGTCACCAAGGCGGTCATCAACCTGGTGAAGGCCAGCAATCCACAGGACGAGGTGTTCATCGTGAACTTCAATGATGAACCATGGCTCGACCAGGATTACACCAATGATGTGCCGCTGCTGCGCGAAGCGCTGGATCGCGTGGATTCACGCGGGGCCACCGCGCTCTATGACGCGGTAATCGCCGCCGCCACCCACCTGGCCAAAGGCGCGCGCCGGGAAAAGAAAGTATTGCTGGCGGTCACCGATGGCGAAGACAACGAAAGCAACAACTCCCTGGAACAGGCGATTCGCGCCGTGCAGGATGACAACGGGCCGGTCGTGTACACCATCGGCATTCTGGGTAAAGAGGGACGCGAGCGGCGCGCAAAACGCGCCCTGATGGAACTCGCGGGCCAGACCGGCGGCTCGGCTTATTTCCCCAAGAACCTTACGGAAGTGGATGAAGTCAGCCAGGCCGTCGCCCACGACATCCGCAATCAATACACGATTGCCTATAAGCCCACCAATCCCCAAACCAATGGCGGCTATCGCCGCATCAAGGTGTTGGCCCGCGGTTCCGGATTTCACGATCTGCAAGTAAGGACTAGAAGCGGATATTTTGCGGGGCAGCAAAAAAGCAAATAGCAAATGGCAGTTAGCAAATAGCATTCAGCATTCAGCCCCGAAACCTCTTCGCTGTATTCGTGTCCTATATTGCATCGGCGATTGCTGTATCAGCGATGCTGCGCTTGCATCAACGCTCTCAATCAACGCTCTCAGAAGACGCAAAGCCTTTGAAGAATTTCTAAGGAATTCACGACCATGCGTCCCGGCTGAATGCGGAGTGCTGACGGCTGAGTACAATTTGCTAAATTACTATCTGCCAATTGCGAACTGCTGAAGAACTCATCGCCATGTTTCCTGGCTGAATGCTGAGTGCTGAATGCTGAGTGCTATCTGCCAATAGCCATTTGCTAATTGCCAATTGCTTCCCGTACTCTTGAAGGTTTGGTTATGATTCGTAAAATTGTCGAGAATATTACTGACCTAGTTGGCTGTACGCCCATGCTCCATCTGCGGCGGCTGGCGCCTGCGGGTGCGGCCGATATTTTTATCAAGCTTGAATACATGAACCCCGGGGGCAGCATCAAGGACCGCGCGGCCATCGGGATGATCAAACGGGCGGAAGAAGAAGGGAAGCTTAAACCGGGTGGAGTGATTGTCGAGGCCACGGCCGGCAATACCGGCATCGGTCTGGCGCTGATTGGCGTCAACCGCGGCTACCGGGTGCTGGTGTGTGTTCCCGAGCAGTTCTCTGAGGAAAAGGTGACGATCATGCGGGCCCTGGGCGCCGAGGTGACGCGCACGCCCGACAGCGAAGGGATGCGGGGCGCAATCCGCAAGGCGCGGGAGTTGGCCGCGGGCATTCCTGGATCGTTTATTGCGCTGCAGTTTGAGAATCTGGCCAATCCCGATTACCACTACGACACAACCGCAAAAGAGATTTTCGAACAGATGGAAGGGCACATCGATGCGGTGGTGGTGGGAGTGGGCACCGGCGGAACATTTTCAGGGGTGGCCCGCTACATGAAAGAGCATCTGCCGGAGACGCGCTGCGTTGCCGTGGAGACCCAGGGCTCGGTGTTGCAGGGCGGGACGGCTGGAAATCACAAGGTAGAAGGCATCGGAGTCAGCTTTATTCCGAAGACTTTCGATGCATCGCGGGCCGATGAAATCATCATGGTAAACGATGTGGATGCGTTCGATATGGTGAAGGAACTGGCGGCCAAAGAGGGCGTGTTGGGTGGCTCCAGCACCGGCGCCGTGGTTTTTGCGGCGTTGCAGGTGGCCAGGCGCCTGGGCCGGGGCAAGCGGGTAGTCACCATCGCACCCGATTCAGCCGAGCGTTACATGTCCAAGAAAATTTTTGAAGGCGGTATCTAGGCCATGATGAAAAAGAACAAAGAGAAAGAGCGCAAACCAGGATTCGCCACCACCGCCATTCATGCCGGGCAAGAGCCGGATGAATTGACCGGCGCCGTGGCCCCGCCGATCTATCCCACCAGCACATACGTGCAGCAAGACCTGGGCAAGAACAAGGGCTACGAGTACGCCCGCGTTTCAAACCCGACACGCACGCGCCTGGAACAGAACATGGCGGCCCTGGAGGGCGGCACATCCGCGCATGTCTTTGCCAGTGGGATGGCAGCGGTGACCGCCGTGACCCAATGTTTTCTGAAACAGGGTGACCATCTTCTGTGCGGGCACGATACCTATGGCGGCGTTCCCCGGTTCTTCAATCAGGTGGTGGCCAATTACGGCGTGGAGTTCAGTTACGTCGATACGTCCGACCCGGAAGCGGTGAAGAAAGCCATGCGCCGGAACACCCGCATCGTCTGGATGGAAACACCGACGAATCCGTTGATGGTGTTGAGCGACATCCGTGAAGTCGCCAAGATCGCCCACGCGGGGGGCGCGGAGCTGGTGGTGGACAACACCTTCATGTCTCCGTATTTTCAAAGCCCGCTGGCCCTGGGCGCGGATATGGTATTGCATTCCACTACCAAGTTTCTCAATGGACACAGTGACGGGCTGGGCGGCGCGATTGTGGGCACACGGCCCCACCATGCCGAAAAGCTGGCCTTTATGCAGAAGGCTTCCGGGGCGATTCTTTCACCGTTCGAGTGCTGGCTGGTGCTGCGCGGAGTGAAGACGCTGGCGGTGCGTATGCTCAAGCACGATGAGAATGGGCGCAAGGTGGCCGCATACCTGCAAAAGCATCCGAAGGTGAAGAAGGTGTTATATCCGGGCCTGAAGGACCATCCGCAGTACGAGTTGGCGCAGCGGCAGATGCGCGGCTTTGGTTCCATGATTACGTTTGAGATGGGATCGATCGGCAACGCCCGCAAGATGCTGCGCAAGGTACGAGTATGCGCGTTCGGTGAATCGCTGGGTGGCGTAGAGTCGCTGATTAATCATCCGGCGAGCATGACGCACGCGGCGCTGGGCGCAGCGGGCAGAAAAAAAATCGGCCTGACGGACGGCATGGTGCGCATCTCCGTGGGCATCGAAGATGTCGAGGACATCATCGGCGACCTGGACCAGGCTCTGGAAGCTGTGTAGCTCAAAGGCAGTTGGCCGCGAATGAACGCGAATCAACGCGAATGGGAAATGGGTTGTCGTTGCCCTTGGGAGCTATGCCCGCTCGGTTCTTATTCGCGTTCATTCGCGGCCAAGCGCTTTTTTAAGTGTCCGGATTCGGACACACGAAATCTGCGGTTCAACGCCCCTCTGTGCTTTTGAGAAAAGCAGATTCAGGTTAGAATGTTTCCATGTCATTTCGGGCCACGCCCTCCGCCTTTGCAAAGAAAACGAAGACCCCGCCGCCGGACGACACCGGGATGGAGTCGTCGTACCTGAAGGGTCTGGGTGAAAAACAGACTCCGGTTATGGTGAGGCTGTTTTCAGGAGAGACCTTGTACGGATGGATCGAGTATTACGATCTACGAATGGTCCGGCTTACACGCGAGGGCGTTCCCAACCTGTTCATCTTCAAGCATGAGATCATGTACATCGCCGAAGACAGCGGGCGTCAACCGCGCTGATGGGTCTTCACTCCAGCTATCTCCTTCCCATGCAGGAAATTGCGCGCGCCGCGGGCGCGTTGCTGATGACTTATTTCGGCAAAGTCACCATTGAATATAAAGGCGAAGTGGATATCGTCACCGCCGCCGACCGGGCTTCCGAAGAGTTGATCGTGGGCGAAATACGGCGGCAATGGCCGGCGCACGACTTGATCGGCGAAGAAGGCAGCCGCAATGAAACCGGCAGCGATTTTCGCTGGTATATCGACCCGCTCGACGGGACCACGAATTTCGCGCATGGCTTTCCGGTGTTTTGCGTTTCGATGGGATTGGCCCACAAGGGGCAGCGCATCGCAGGCGTAGTTTATGACCCGGCGCGGGACGAGATGTTCACAGCCGCCCAAGGAAGCGGCGCGCATCTCAATGGAAATCCCATTCATGTATCGAAGACGGCCCGGCTCACCAACGCGCTGGTGGCCACAGGATTTCCCAGCCGCAACCGTCACAAGAGTCCCAACATCCACTACTATCACCAGATTACGCTACGCTCCCACGGAGTGCGGCGCGCCGGCTCGGCGGCGCTCGATCTGTGTTCCGTCGCCAGCGGACGCTATGATGCCTATTGGGAATTCAATCTGAATGCCTGGGACACGTCGGCGGGCATTCTGATCGCGCAGGAAGCCGGTGGCCTGGTGACCAACTACATAGGCGGAGAATGCAAAGTTGAAGACCGCGATGTGCTGGCCACCAATGGCCTGCTGCATGATGAAATGATGCAGGAGTTCAAGGCGATCCTGGAAGGCAGAGTTGAAGGATTGCCGGGACCACGATGACGGGGCGGGGTTTGGGGAATGACAGAATCTTCGACATCGACGTTAGATAAAGCCCTGCGCTGGTTCGGAACAGCACGGCCCAAGCCGGAAGCCAGATGCCGGCTTTTTTGCCTTCCCTATGCGGGCGGATCGAGTGCGATTTTCCGGCCTTGGCAAACGGCCGCGCCTGCCTTCCTGGAAGTGGTTCCTCTGCAACTTCCCGGAAGGGGCCAGCGGTTGCGCGAGCCGCTTTTGCGCAACATTCTGGAGATTGCCGGCCTGATCACCTCAGACCTGCTGGCCATGTTCAAGGAGAAACCTTTCGCGTTTTTTGGCCACAGCATGGGCGCGCTGATCAGCTACGAAGTCGCGCGCATGCTGCGCTGGGAACATGGGTTGCGCCCGATGGCCCTCATGGTTTCAGGACGGCGGGCGCCGCACCTGCCGGACCGCCGTCCGCCGACCTATCAACTGCCGGAAGCTGAGTTCATTCAAGAGCTGCGCCGCCTCAATGGCACGCCCAAGGAAGTCCTGGAATCCAGCGAATTAATGGAGATCATGATGCCCCTGCTGCGCGCTGATTTCGAAGCCGTAGAGACTTATGAGTACCAGCCGGGGCCTCTACTGGACTGCGCCATCAGCGCCTTCGGTGGCAGTGAAGATCCTGACGTTTCCCAGGCCGATGTAGAAGCATGGGGCGAACACACAAGTTCGGAATTCAAATGCAAGATCATGGCCGGCGATCATTTCTTCCTCGTGCCCCAGCAGCAATCTTTGCTGCAAGAGCTGGTGCTGGAGCTTGTGCAGCTTTGGAGCAAAAACCCGGATTCACCACGGAGGCACGGAAGCACGGAGAAAAGCGGGAACTGATGATCGGCAGTTGGTGATCGGTGTTTGGTAGTTAGTAGTTGGTATTTTGTACTGGCGGGCCGATCACGGCTCGCGTAACCTGTGGCGCTCATCGATCCTCCGGAAGATGAACACCAAATGCCCAGTACCAATGGCCAAATACCAATCACCAGTTCCTGCTTTTCTCCGTGCCTCCGTGGTGATTTTGTTTTTGATTCCAGTCTCTGCTAAATTTGGGAAATATCCCTATGCAGATTACGGAAAAAACTGTCCCTGGTTACGAACTGGTGGCGTTTGGCCAAGACCGGGAAGCCGGTTATCGCGGCATCATTGCTATCCACAGTACGGTGTTGGGCCCGGCTGCGGGCGGCACGCGGTTCTGGAATTATGGGACCGAGGAAGATGCGTTGCAGGATGCGTTGCGGCTGTCGCGAGGCATGACTTACAAGAGCGCACTGGCGGGCCTGCCGTGCGGCGGCGGCAAGTCGATCATCCTGGGCGATAACCGCACGCGGGAGCGGGAGAAGATATTCCGCGCGCATGGAAGGTTCGTCCACGCCCTGGGCGGGAAGTACATTACGGCCGAGGACGTCGGCACCAGTCCGGCAGATATGGAATTCGTGCTGCAAGAGACTACGTATGTGGCCGGCTTGCAGGGACGGTCGGGCGATCCTTCACCGCGCACAGCGCGGGGAGTATTTCGCGCCATGCAGGCAGCAGCCCGGCATCGCTGGGGAAGAGACAGTCTTGCCGGACGCACGATCGCGCTACAGGGATGCGGGAACGTTGGCAGCCACTTGGCGGCGGAGCTGCATCGCGCCGGCGCCAAGCTGGTGGTGACGGACGTTGACGAGGACCGCGTTGCCCGTGTAGTCAGGGAGTGCGGCGCGCTGGCTGTAGCCCAGGAGGAAATCTATGGCGTCCAGGCCGATATATTTGCTCCGTGCGCGCTGGGCGCAATCCTGAACGACCATACGATTCCGCGGTTACGCGTGGAAATCGTATGCGGGGGGGCCAATAATCAACTGCTCGAAACCCGCCATGGCGATCTACTGGAACAGCGGGGCATCCTTTATGTTCCCGACTATGCTGCCAACGCGGGCGGCATCATCAGCGGCGGCTGCATGGAGATGCTGGGCTGGGAAGAAGCGCGCATGCTGGAACGCGTGGAGGCGATTTACGATTGCCTGTTGGAAATCTTCAAGATTGCCCACGAGCGGCGCCTGGCTACGTGGCGGGCCGCTGATATACTAGCCGAGCAACGATTGCGTCCAGCCAGCCTCACCCGCACTATGTGAGGCCGGGAAAGGCCGTATCCCCAATGCGGATTGATCAAAAGAAAACATATCAGCTCAACCTTCGACTTTTCACCATTGTCGCCATCGCTATTTTTTCCATCGGCCTTTCGGCCCAATCCAAGCCTCTGCGCGTGGGCATGATTCCAGATGCCGGGGCCACGCAGGCTTCGGTGCTGGAAAAAGCGCCGCTCAAGGCATACCTGACAAAGCAACTCGGCAGGGAAGTGGAGCTGGTGATTCCGACGAACTATAACGCCACGGTGGAAGCCATGGGCAATGGTTCGCTGGATTTTGCTTACTTCGGCGGGCTTACTTACGTTAAGGCCCATGCCTTGTACGGGGTGTTGCCCCTGGTGCAGCGGACCAGCGATCTGGAGTTCCATTCGCTATTCATCACCGGCGCGAATTCTTCGATCACCTCCCTGGCCGGCCTGAAGGGAAAGGACTTCGTGTTTGGGGACATCAACTCCACCAGCGGACACCTCATGCCGTTTTTCGAGATGAAACAGGCGCACATCGATGTCGATAAGGACCTGAAAAGCTTCCGCTACAGCGGAAGCCATCCGGCGACGGCCAAGGCGGTGGAATCGGGGGCGGCCGATGCCGGGGCCTTGGACGAATCGGTTTTCAACGCCATGATCGCGGAAGGCAAGCTCGACAAGACCAGGGTGCGCGTCTTCTATACTTCCAAGCCGTTTGTGGACTACGTTTGGGCCGCGCGCCCGGGCGTGGACCCGGCCATCCAGGAAAAATTCGTGCAGGCCTTTACCCGGCTGAAAGAGGGCCAGGATGACGAGATGCTGAAGATCCTGCGCGGCAAATCTTTTGTGCGGGCCGCGGACCAGTCCTATTCGCTGCTCCATTCGGTGGCTCAGGAATTGAAGATGCTCTGATGCTGGAGATACGCGACCTGATTGCCGCGCCTTCCAGCAGGATCACGCCGGTGTTGAACGGCGTGTCCCTGCGTGTGCAGCGTGGTGAGAAGGTGGCGATTCTGGGGGCCAGCGGTGCAGGCAAGACGACGCTGTTCCGGGCGATCACCGGGTTTGCGCCCATTCTGGGCGGCTCGGTGGAAGTTGACGGCGTCTCCATCCAGGGGTTGCGCGGCCGCAGTTTGCGCGAGCTGCGCCGTAACGTGGCCATGGTTTCCCAGCGCCATGATCTGGTCGAGCGGCTGGCCGTTTACCAGAACGTCATGGCCGGGGCGCTGGGCCGCTGGTCGGCGGCGCGCGCCCTGCGCTTCCTATTGTGGCCCAAGCCCGAAGAGATGGCCGAAGCAGGCCGGGCCCTGACGCGTGTGGCCATCGAGGAAAAGCTGCGAGTGCAGACCTCTGAGCTTTCCGGCGGCGAGCACCAGCGGGTCGCCATCGCGCGCGCCCTGGTGCAGCATCCCAAGGTGCTGCTGGCCGATGAGCCGGTGGCCTCGCTCGATCCTGAACTGAGTGATCAGATACTCTCGCTGCTGTGCAGCCTGGCCACCGAAAATGGGTTTGCGCTGCTGTGCTCGCTCCACCAGCCGGAATATGCCTATCGCTACTTCGACCGGGTCGTCCGTCTGGATGCGGGCGCCATTGACTCATCGAACGGAGCGCGCCGGTCTTCGACAGAGGCTGAGGCTGGGGCGGCGCCAGCGCGCACATGAGTTCCGGTCTCAATCATGCGCTCTCGAACCTGCGCCATTTCTTTCCTCCGGAAATCAATCCCAGCTATCTGAAGGCGGCCCTGGGGACTGTGCTGGAGACGGTCGAGATTGCTCTGGCCGCCACGTTTCTGGCGATACTGTTTGGACTGCTGATTTCACTCTACATTGGAGCGCGCCTTCCAGGCGCGCGGCTGCTGTATGCAGCGCTGGCATCGCTGCGGGCGGTGCCCGATCTCACGCTGGCCATTTTTTGTGTGGTCCTGCTGGGACTGGGCAAGGCCGCGGGTACGGCCGCGCTCGCTTTGTTCTATACCGCAGCGCTGGGCAAGATCTTTTCCGATCTGTTCGCGTCGGCTGATCCGGCGCCGGTGGAAGCCTTGCATTCCACTGGGGCCACGCGCGTGATGGTCGCCCTATTCGGGCTGCTGCCGTTGCGGCTGAAAGACATGCTGAGTTACGGCGCCTACGAGTTTGAGAGTGTGATTCGGGCGGCGACCATTGTGGGCGCGGTGGGCGCCGGCGGATTGGGTACGGAGCTGATAGGCTCCATCAACCAGTTTGACTATCCGCGGGTCACAACCCTGGTGCTGATGTTGGTGGCGCTGGTGGCGATCGTGGACCAGATATCGCTGTATGTGCGCCGCTATCCCAAACTGCTGTTGATCTTCATGGTGTGCGGCGCGGCCGCGCTCTGGACATGCCTTCCGGAAGAAGGCTATATCCGCCACGCCGCCGAGACCTATCAACGGATGCTGCAACCGAAGATGCCTGAGAGCTTGCTGCGGGTGCCGGGACTGGTGTTGGAGACGCTGGAAATTGCCTTTGGCGGCACACTGCTGGCCATGGTGTTTGCTTTGCCGTTGAGCGCAGCCGCCGCCCGCAACCTGACGCCATGGTTCATTCATTTTCCCGCACGTCGGGTGCTGGAATTTCTGCGCGCGATCCCCGAAGTGGTGTGGGGGCTGATCTTGATTGGGATGGCCGGCCTGGGGCCGAGGATTGGCATCCTCGCGCTCGGCCTGCACAGCACGGGAAGCCTCGGCAGGCTGTATTCCGAGTCTCTAGAGAACGTGCCGGAACAGGCAGTTGCATCGATGACCTCAACCGGCGCATCGCGGATTGCCATCATCGCATTCGCGCACCTTCCGCTGGCCTTCGGGCCCATGAGCGTACACAGCCTCTTCCGGCTGGAATGGAACATGCGCGCCGCTGCGGTCGTCGGCCTGATCAGCGCGGGCGGCATCGGCCAGGCTCTTTTTGACGCCCAGCAGTTGTTTCACTACCAGGAAATGTCGTTCTATCTGATCGTGACCTGGGGACTGGTGATGACCACCGATCTGATAAACACGCAGGTGCGCCGCCGTTGGGGCGTCGCCAAGGTGCAAAGCCTGTGACTTCCGCGCGGCCACGAGTGGTAGTTACGCACCAGCCGCACCGGCAGGTGATCGATCTACTCAGCGCGACCTGCACGGTGACCGCCAATGACACTCTCGAAAGCTGGCCAATGGAGAAGCTGCGTGCTCATGCGGCGGAAGCCGCGGCCTTGATGGTGTTCATGCCAGACAGCGTCGACGATGCTTTTCTGGCCCGATGCCCGAAGCTGAAGATCATCGCTGCGGCGCTCAAAGGGTACGACAATTTTGATGTTCGCGCCTGTACCCGCCGGGGTGTGTGGTTTTCAGTCGTTCCCGATCTCTTGACTGTGCCCACGGCGGAGCTGGCGATGTCGCTCATCCTGGGCCTTACCCGCAACCTGGCCGCCGGTGACCGGCTGGTGCGTAGCGGCAGCTTTCGGGGATGGCGTCCAGTGCTGTACGGCAGCGGCTTGCATGGCCGCACGGTCGGCATCGTGGGCATGGGAAAACTCGGACGGGTGCTGGCGCAGATGCTCCATGGACATGGGACGCGGACGATCTATGCCGATCCTGCGCCCATGGCGGCCACGGAAGAAACACAACTGGGAGTGGCCCGCGTGGAATTCGGCGAACTGCTGGCGCACAGCAATATCGTGGTCCTGCTCTTGCCGTTGCAAGACGCTACGCTGCATCTCATGGACGCGCGAGCTATCGCCGTCATGCAACCCGGTAGCTTTCTAGTGAATGTAGGCCGAGGGTCGGTGGTGGATGAAAAGGCCGTCGCCGATGCGCTGGATAGCGGACATCTGGCCGGCTACGCCGCCGATGTTTTTGAGATGGAAGACTGGGCCCGTCCTGATCGCCCGCGAAGCATCGATGCGCGCCTGTTGCGCCACGCCGATCGCACGCTGTTCACGCCCCACCTGGGATCGGCGGTGGCAGAGGCTAGGTTGCAGATTGAACTGGCGGCGGCCGGGAATATCCTGCAGGCGTTGCGGGGCGAGCGTCCGGCGGATGCTGTGAATCAGATTTAGGCGGGTGCAGACGAAGTACGGTGTTTAAACAACAGCCGACGGCTTCAGGGTTGCCGCGCTAATCTTCGCTCCCACCAGCGATGAACACTTCCCGAACCTAACGATTTC
>DATMNZ010000205.1:0-5330 GCA_035568495.1 Saccharimonadales bacterium (SeqCode)
CGGCAGCGATGCTGTTTTTCATGCCGGGCGCGCCTGAGGATTCGACGCCGATGACCTTGATCTTGGGATTCAATGCCTTGAGCGCCATGGACACTCCACCGAGCAGGCCGCCGCCGCCGATGCCCGCGATCACCACGTCTACATTTGAAAAGTCTTGGTAGATTTCCATGCCCAGGGTGCCCTGGCCGGCCATGAGCTGCATGTCGTCGAAGGGATGGATGTAGGTCAATCCTAATTCCTGGGTCAGTTGCTTGGCCTTCTCATTGGCTTCGTCCCAGATCATTCCATGCTGCACAACTTCGGCGCCGTAAGCACGGGTGGCGTCCACCTTGGATTGTGTGGCATTGCTGGCCATGACCACTACGGCCCGCGCTTTGTGGAAGGCAGCGGCCAGCGCGACTCCTTGGGCGTGATTGCCGGCGGAGGAACAGATGACACCCCTTTGCTTCTGCTCGCCGGTCAGGTGCCGGAATTTGTTCAGCGGGCCACGGAGCTTGAAAGAACCGCCCTTTTGGAATATCTCCGCTTTCAGCCGCACATCGAAGCCGGTGCGCTCGCTCAGCAGCCGCGAGGTCAGCAGGGGCGTGTGATAAGCAAACGAGGAGACAGCTTGCGCTGCTTCCTTGAACTCGGCCAGCGAAACTTCCGCAGCGGTCTCGGTCCTGGTCCTGGTAGTCATATTCGATTTCCTTTTGGGGACGACTTTCTGGCGTCACCAAAGTTTATCAAAGGACGGGAATTTTCGGTCATTTGGCGCACAGCGCCTGGATTACCTTCAATGCCCGCAGGCAATCTTCCTTGCTGACATCCAAATGGGTGACCAGACGCATCTGTTCCGGACCGATGGCGTTGGCCAGAACACCTTTGATCGCCAGCTTCTGGTTGAAGACCGGTGCTTCCATGCCCGTGCCGCTGACATCAAACACCAGGATGTTGGTGACGACTTTCTGGGCGTCAATCCGGATGCCGGGAATCTGCGCCAGCCCTTCCGCCAATACGCGGGCGTTCTCGTGGTCTTCCTTCAGGCGGGCCGGCATTTTTTCCATGGCGACCAGGCAAGCCGCCGCCAGAACACCGGCCTGGCGCATGCCGCCGCCCATGGCCTTCCGGACCGCACGCGCCCTTTCGATAAATTGCATGTTTCCCATCAGCATGGAGCCTACCGGCGCCGCCAGTCCCTTGGAGAAGCAGAACATCACGGAATCAAATTTGCGGCTCAACTCGGCCACCGACCGGCCCAGGGCCGCCGCGGCATTGAAGATTCGGGCCCCATCCAGATGCACGGGAAGACCCGCCTCGTGGGCGCGGTCGCAGACTTCATCCGCCACACTCTGCGGAAAGATGGTCCCGCCCGCGAGATTCAAGGTGTTTTCCAGGACAATCAGCCCGGTCTGCGATCGATAGTAGACCTTTGGAGCAATTCTTCTTTTTATCTGCGCCCAGGTCATGACGCCATCTTCCCCGTGGATGGGCGCCGGCATGACGCCCGAGAACGCCGACAGCGTGGCCGACTCAAGATTGATGATGTGCGCCCGCTCTTCACAGATGACTTCCTGGCCATGATGGGTATGGACTTTGATGGCGATCTGGTTGCCCATGGTCCCGGTGGGGACAAAGACCGCGGCCTCACGTTCGAAGATCTTGCAGGCGCTTGCTTCCAGGCGGTTGACCGTGGGGTCTTCGCCATAAACGTCATCGCCGACTTCCGCCTCGGCCATGGCGCGGCGCATCTCCGCTGTCGGACGGGTGACGGTGTCGCTGCGCAGGTCGACAGGGCGCATCGGCTTCTGTTCTTCCGGGATGGAGGCCGCGGGGGGGGCCAGCTTGGTTTCCATAGTCTGATCTTATCCTTCTCGTGGGGCAACAAAAACCTTTGAAACACAGAGGAAGAACAAGATTTTAAATTTAAAATTTCAAATTTGAAATTTTAATTCTTCTTCTGGCTGCGGCTTCTCATCCACAATGATGAACCTCTCAAACACTTCATTGGAGAGCAAACGGCCTTGCGGCGTCAACCGTAGAGTCTCCCCGCTACGGGCCAACATTCCGGCGTTCAGCATTTCCTGAATCGTTGAAGCATGATCTTCCACAGCGTTGCCGAACTGGCTGCGCAGGACGTCTAGACTGACTCCCCGGTTGAGCCGCAGGCCCAGAAAGAAGCTCTCTTCCACCGCCTGACTGTGACTGACAGGAAAAGCCTCTGTCTGCGCGGCGATGAAGAAACCGTCATAGGAATCCGTCGTGACCAACCGGACCGATTCTGCGTCTGGCTGTGGCGATGGACCAGCCACCGGAAGCATCGAATGGGCATCCACGCCGAAACCAAAATATGGCTGCCGCTGCCAGTATTTCAGATTATGCCGGGATTCGAATCCGGAGCGGGCAAAGTTGGAAATCTCATACTGCGGAATTCCGGCGGCCCCCAATTGCGCAATGGCTTCCTCATAAAATCCCGCGGTCAAGTCTTCATCAGGCACAGAGTGCGCGTGGTAGCGTGTTCCACCGGCGATGAGTTCGCGGCCCAGACGCGAATCCATATCGACTTCCAGCATATAGACGCTGACATGGGGAACGCCTGAAGCGAGGGCCGCGGCAAGCGATTCCTGCCAACTGGCTTCCGTCTGGTGGGGCAAGCCGGCGATGAGGTCTACATTGAGATTGCTGATGCCGGCGCCGCGCAGCCGTTCGATATCGTTGAAGATCTTTTCCCGTGTGTGCAGCCGCCCCACGGAGGCCGCTTCCTGGTCGATAAAGGACTGTACGCCGAGGCTCACACGGTTGACCCCACAGGCGGCCAGGGCCTCCAATGCGGCATCCGAGATCATTCCAGGCGCGCACTCAACCGTAATCTCGGCCTCGGACATCACATGAAACTCGGCCCTGATTGTTCCGAACAACTTGGCCAGCTCATCCGCAGGCAACAGGCTGGGGGTACCGCCGCCTAAATAGATGGAATCGACCGCCCCCGGCACATGGGCCCCGTGGCGGGCCGCCAGGGTGCGGCTGGCAGTCATATCAGCGCACAAACGTTCGACATAACGCCCCATTTGTGCGGCGGAAAACACTCCTGAAGCAAAGTTGCAGTAAGAGCATTTCGTCCGGCAAAAGGGCACCGAGATATAAACACCAAGGGACACAAAATTCCGTTAGCTAATTTTAAGACGTAAGTCGCCATTCAATTATAGAATCTCTTGCATGCTTCGTCGCGCAGTCATTACAGGGATGGGCGTAGTCAGCCCCAATGGTATCGGCAATGCGGCCTTTCGCCGCGCAGCTCTGTCAGGCAAGAGCGGCATCAAGCTCATCACGCGCTTTGATACCACAGACCTGGAAGTCAAGATCGCGGGTGAAATCCAGGATTTTAACGAGCTTGACTGGATGGACCCCATGGAACGCAAGCACGTCTCCCGCACCGTACCGCTGTCTTTTGCCGCTTCCACTGAGGCGCTGAGCGATGCCGGAATCGATCCGCAGAAGTTGTCGCTTGAGGAAAAACAGCAGATCGGAGTGGCCCTGGGCTCCGGGGGCGGCGCTCAGGACTTCTCAGAGTTGCAGTATCACCTTTATTACACCGGCAAGACCCGCCAGGTGAGCCTCTACAGCGTCCCCAGCGGGACGATGGGCACATTGGCCAGCGAGATTTCCATGCGCTTCGGCTTTCGCGGCCTGAGCCACGTGATCACCACCGGCTGCACATCTTCCACCGACGCGCTGGCCTATGCCATGCGCCAGGTGCAACTGGGCACGCAGCCGTTGATGCTGGCCGGCGGCGCCGACGCTCCGCTGGTGTTCGGCATCATGAAGGGCTTCACGCTGATGAAGATCATGACCCAATCGTGGAACCACGAACCGGAACGGGCATCGCGTCCGTTTAATCTCGACCGCGACGGGTTTGTGGTGGCCGAAGGCTCTTGGATGTTTGTGGTGGAAGACTATGAACATGCCTGTGCCCGGGGCGCAAAGATCTACGCCGAGATTGCCGGTTACGGTTCAACCTGCGAGGCGTTTCATCGCGTGCGCCTGGCCGAGGGCGGAGAAGAACCGGCCCGCGCCATCACGCTGGCCATGAAAGAGGCCGGCATCGCGCCGGAGAACGTCCAGTATGTAAATCTGCATGGCACGTCCACCCAGTTGAACGATCGCATCGAAACGCGCGCGCTCAAAATGGCGCTGAATGGTCACGCTTATAACGTCCCGATGTCGTCGCTGAAATCGCAGATCGGCCATCCGCAGGGCGCCTGCGGCGCGGCCGGCGTGGCCGCCACCGTGATCGCCATGGGCGAAGAGCAACTGCCGCCCACTATCAACATGGAAACACCAGACCCGGAGTGCGACCTGGATTACATCCCCAACGCCGGGAAGAAAGCTACGATCGAGCACGCGGTGTGCAACTGCATTGCTTTTGGATCGAAGAATTCCGCTTTGGTACTGCGGCGGCTGGCATAGAAAAATCATAGCCACGAATGAACACGAATGACACGAATAAACCAGGAAGAAGCAAAAACCTGATTTTGTTTCGGGTTCTTGGTGCTCATTCTTGGCTGTGGCAACTATCCATCAAGATCTTCGCGGCTTGCAGCAATTTTTCCGCGCCTCACAACCCCAAAAACCTCTGTTGCCTCTGTTCCTCTGTGTTTCAAAGGTTTTGATTGTGACTACACTACGCTGTGTCTTCGTGGTGGATTTTGCTTTCCCTCGTTCGCGGCCAATCCTGTTTCCTTATAAAATAATCACCAGGACACTTTGACATGCAGGACGAAGAAATACTTGGCAAGGCCTACGACAGCCGCCTGATGAAACGGCTGCTCGGCTATCTGCGGCCTTATGGGTGGCAGGTGGCGCTGGCGCTGGCGGCCATTATTCTCAAGGCCGGGGCCGATGTAATCGGTCCATATCTGACCAAGACCGCCATCGACAAGTATCTGGCTTCCAGCGCCGGGCATTCGCATGGAATGCTCGACTCCTGGCTGAGTTCCGATCCGCTGAAGGGCATTGGCCAGATTGGCTTGGTCTATGTGAGTTCGCTGTTTTTCATTTTTATTCTGGAATACACGCAAACCTACCTGATGCAGTGGACCGGCCAGAAGGTCATGTTCGACTTGCGCCGCCAGATCTTCCGCCACCTGCAGCACATGCACCTGGGTTTTTTTGACAAGAACCCGGTCGGGCGGCTGGTCACGCGGGTCACCACCGACGTCGATTCCCTCAACGAAATGTTCACCGCCGGAGTGGTGGCCATCTTCGAAGACATTTTTGTGCTGGCCGGCATTGTCATCATCATGCTGAAGATGAACTGGTGGCTGGCATTGATCGCCTTCACGGTGATGCCG
>DATMNZ010000206.1:0-21843 GCA_035568495.1 Saccharimonadales bacterium (SeqCode)
ATTCGTCGACAAAGGAGTAACCGAATATCAAACCAAATTCCGTGAAATTCAACTACGACAACTCACCAAAAAAGCATCAGAGCTTGGCTTCCAACTCACTGAAATTAAACAACTGGCATGAGCAGTTTCTGGAGAGCCCTGGAACGTTTATGCGGACCCAAAAGAGCAATCCTTTGTCTTACCTTTGCGTCCGTAGCGTCCTTTGCGGTGGTAGCTTTTTCGCCGGTCTACGAAGAAGTTTCACGGCCTCTTCGCGAACCGCGCTCATTCAGCCTTCCGGAAATGCTTCACGATGCTCAGAAACCGGCCCTTAGTCCAATCCCCAAGGGTCATCACTCCGATGAGCAGAATCATCCCTCCCACAACCCCTACCCACGAATCGCCCAGTGAATCCTTCTGTGGCTCCACACCTTCGTCAGGTTTCTCGTGATGCGCATGCACATGCGGATGGCTATGGCTTTCTCCAGCTTCGTGTCTGTCCTCCCCGGCTTTTTCATCCTGTGTACGGTCTTGTTTGGAATTGCTTCCGGGTGCAGTTTCTCGCCTTGCAGCTTCTGCGCCCGCTTCCCGGGGCAGTTTCGCTCGGGGTGCCTCGGTCCTCTGTATCTCCGGCCGCGCCATTTCCACGCGAGGAATTCGAGACCCTTGGGAAAAGTCTGGTGAAGACGGCAACAGGACGACTGAAGACAGAAGCAATTTGAACAATATGTTTTTCATGGGTTATCCGCCTTATCGATTTTCCAGAGCCAGACTCTCGTTCTGAAAAAGACTCCTGTTCCTTAAAGCGTAAAAACAGCCGTGTCGGGGCCAAACCAGGCAGGAGTTTTTTGGGCTGCTGAGACTGCATGAAAGAGCTGAATGAATTCACAGACGGGCAATGCGAGTACGGCGACCGGGAGATTAAGTAATCATCGCGTTCCGATCACCGGATCACGACGCTGCCCAGTGGGGTGCGTGTGAGCTGCTTGGCTGTGAAGCGTTTTTCCAGGCGTCCACAGCTGTCGGAGCGCGCCCACTTCCGTCCGGCGCCGTGGGCCAGAGAGAACGCCGAATGCACACGCGGATCCCGAGGCAGAACCAGATAGCTGAGAGCGCCACGCGAGCCGGGAACAACCACTAGTCCTTGCGTGGAAGGGGCTGCGCCTTTGCGATGGAGCCACAGGCTGCGCTCTGCAATTTGTATCCGCTCAACCGAGTTATGGCAGACATCCAGCGGGTTGTTGCCTGACGCTCCCAGACGATCGAGGATTCGCAAAGCGATCAATTCGCGGTTAGCCTTGGCCCAGCGCACGGCGTGCTGGTGCCGCTGCGTATACTCAGCAGCGTCAATGCCCGCCTCAGACAGTCCCTGGGCGCCGAATTGGCCGGCATGGGTGCGCAAGATCGATTCGCCCAGACCGCGTGATCCGCTATGCACCAGAAGATGCACCTGCTGCGCGTGCAGCCCGGCCCGCGCACACTCGGCTTCGTTCTCCACGCGCTCTACGGCCTGCAGCTCGGCAAAGTGGTTGCCGCTGCCGATGGTCCCCAGCGACGACTCGAAGCCGCTGGGCTCCACCTGGCGCGCGGCCAGCCATTGTGCGCTGTCGTTTTCCCAGGCTCCATCCATCTGGCGCAATTTTTCCGCCCAGGCTTCGCGTTTGACCTTCGCAGCGCTGAGCGAGGTTGACCACAGGCCAATCCCGCAGCCGATGTCATCGCCCACCAGCGCAGGATAGATACAGCCTTCCACGGCGAACGCCGCACCGATGGGGCTACCCTTGCCGGGTGGAGGTCCGGTAGTCCTACGGCCAGCCTCATGCCGGGCAGCCGCGCGGTCTTTTCCAGTTGCTGCACTGCGGCGCCTTCGATCCAGTTGTTCGATGAGGCCAGCAGCCGCACCTCGGCGGGCTCGCGGTTCCCGCCATCCGGCGAGGCGCTTGAGTCATTGATGTTCAGAGAATTTCCCTTTCAGAGTTGGAAATCAGATTCAGACAGGCGGCCCGCGGCAGACAGACTACGACCCTGCCCGCTCAGCGGACTTCAAAAAAGAGAAGGTTTTGAAGGAATGACGAGATTGGAGGATAGCCCATGTGCTCTTTGAACGCAAGGGATAATTCGCATCAGACTCCATCTGCACGAATCGGAGCGGGTGGCGATGTCCCCATAGGCTAGAATTCAGGGCGTGACCTCCATCTACCACATCACACATGTAATGAATCTGAAACGCATCATTGCTGAAGGGGGAGTACATTGTGACCGGAGTGCGCAAGAGCTGAAGTCCGTGAATATTGGCCACATGCACATAAAGGAACGCCGACTCAATCGAGTAGTGCCGTTAGGCCCCAAGGGAACCGTCGGCGAGTACGTTCCGTTCTATTTCGCGGTCCGTTCTCCAATGCTGTTCGCGATCAATAGTGGAGGGGTGGAAGGCTACAAGGACGGGGAGAAGCCGGTGGTGTATCTTCGTTCCACAGTTGAGGCGGTGCAAATAGCTGGCCTCCGCTGGGTCTTCACGGAAGGGCATGCGGATATGAATTTTACGGATTTTTTCGATGATCTCAAAGACCTTGACAAGGTAGACTGGCCTCTAATGCGGGCAAAATACTGGAATGACACCAATGACGACCCAGATCGAAAGCGGCGGCGACAAGCAGAGTTCCTGGTTCATAAGTTTTTCCCCTGGGAGTTGATATCTTATATCGGCGTGTATGATCGCTCCATTGCTGAAACGGTCGGCGGAATAATAGAAGGAGGCAACCCCAGTATCGGCATTGAACGGGGTTGGTATTACTGATGATTTACAAATCAGAAGGTGATCTCCTTAGCGCCGATGCTGAGGTGCTCGTCAATACGGTCAATACGGTGGGAGTAATGGGGAAGGGTATTGCTTTGCAATTCAAACAAGCATTCCCGGACAATTATTCAGCATACGAGGCCGCCTGCAAGCGAGGCAGGGTCGAGATCGGGAAAATGTTCGTGTTTCACCGCAACGCTTTCGACAATCCCAAGATCATCGTCAATTTCCCGACCAAGAGAAATTGGCGGGAAAAGTCAAAGATTGAGGACATCGAGACAGGGCTCCGTGCTCTGATCGACTTCGTAAAAAGCGAAAATATTCATTCAATCGCCGTGCCACCGCTTGGATGTGGCAACGGCGGCTTAGATTGGAATCAGGTTCGTCCGAGAATCGAACAGGCGTTTTCCGAGGTTCCTGAAGTCACAGTCCAATTGTTCTATCCAGAAGGGGCTCCAAAGTCAGAAGAGATGAAAGTAGCAACAAAGCGACCCGCTATGACACCAGGACGGGCCGTGATTCTTCGATTGCTCAGCCGATATACGTTGCCAGGATACCGGCTCACCCTCCTTGAAATTCAAAAACTCGCCTATTTCCTGCAAGAGGCCGGTCAGCCGTTAAAACTCGATTTTCAAAAGCAACAGTATGGGCCGTATGCCGAGAATCTCCACTTCGTTTTACAGCGCATGGAAGGCCATTTCGTACGTGGATACGGCGACCGCAGCCGGGATGTGTCGCTGCATCTTTTTCCCGATGCGATTCGTGAGGCGGAAGAATTCCTGGCAGATGCAACCGAAACATTGGAGCGGCTTGAACGTGTTTCGACTTTGATTGAGGGCTACGAAACTCCATATGGCCTGGAGCTACTTTCGACTGTCCACTGGATCGCAGTCCATGAGGCTTCCGGGGCGAGAACTGATCCTGAGCAGGCGATCTCAGGTGTGCTTGCGTGGAACGACCACAAACGAAAAACCTTTGCCTCGGAGCGCATCGCAGCAGCTTGGCGAAGGCTGCGGGCTGGGCAGTGGTTCTAATGTGAATTTATGCGTGCAATCGCTTGAAAAGTCTGGAGGCGCGTGCCGGAATCGCACCTGTGCCACGCATTGAAAACACGCAAGTTATTGATTCTAGAAGTTGCAGAAGTGGCGGCAGTTGCAGGAGTCCCAAGGGGGTTAGCACAAATTAGCACAAAAACTGGCAAGCGCGTTCTGCCAAACTGTAAGATAACGCTGAATGAAAAGAAAAATCCTTACTGAAGTTTTCTCCCAGACACCTGAGATGGCACTTTATCATTACACGACCCAAAAGGGTCTTCTTGGCATTGTCCAGAAGAAAGAGATTTGGGCCACTCATACTCAGTACCTGAACGACAAGAACGAGTATCTGCATGCCCTGCAGTTGGTTCGCGAAGAAATACAGCGCAAGATGTCTGAGGCAACGCAGCGCAGACACGCCGCAATCTTCCAAGATATGCTCAACGGACTGGACGGGAAAGAACGCATTAATGTCTGCGTTGCATCTTTCTCGCTTGATCGCGATTCGCTTTCTCAATGGCGTGCGTATGGAAGCCCAACAGCAGGGTTTGCGGTCGGAATTCCTGGCCCTCATATCAAAGCGCTAGTGTTGCGACGACAGTTTTATCTGGCGCAATGCCTCTATGATCCTGACAAGCAGCGAGAACTTATCGCTGCTCTCGTTGCTGAAGTGTTCGAGGAGAATTGCGAGCGGCAAGATAAACTTCCGGAGGAGCACGATGACTTGCCTCCTGGTGGAAATCTAGATGCCTACTTAAATCGTTATGCCCCGATTCTCAAGAGTCACAAATTCGCTGAAGAACAGGAGTGGCGGATCATTTCCCGCCCTTTGGCGAGCAGCTCAGAGCGGTTTGAATTTCGAGAAGGTAGATCGATGATTATCCCTTACTACCGGTTTCCATTGCACGATGGCGACATAAAATTCCAACTTCAAGAGGTGGTGGTGGGACCGACACCGAATTCGGCTCAATCAGTTCGCTCTGCCTCAAACTTTCTGGTTAGCCAACAATTGTGGGATTGCGCGGTAAACATTTCAGGAGTGCCGTACCGAAATTGGTAAAGTCGCTGCTCTTCCGGCCCTATGGATTTCGGCTTCAAACCGTCCGACGGCGATTGTTGGCTTGTTCGGTTGCATCACTCCAACGGCAATTCTCAAACTTGTGTGGGCCATTGGGGGTCTCGCCGGTCGAGTGTCTTGCCCTCTGGCCTCACCCTCGGCTTCGCGATGGAAGCGCGGGGAAGCTCTTCCGCCATCTGTAGCACGCAGAAATCCCTCGTCCCCCACAATCGTGGTACTGGTCGTGATTATCGTTTTCACATCTCTGGGTCATCTGGTCATCTTGCGCCAAGTGCTGTAGGTTTCTTCCATGCATGGCCAATGGTGCTTGCCTGATCTATAATCTCTTAGTCCGATGACCGGGAGGTCGCTGTAACATGAACGAAGCTAAAGACCCATGTAAGTGCGGACACCCATTCTCATCACACACTAGAGATGTCCGTCAGTCCGAAGGAATGAGAATTGATGATGCACTGCTCGGTAAGGACAGAGGGTATGACATATTTTCAGATCGACCCGATGGAGAATCTGGATGCAATGAGTGTTCTTGCCGCCAGTGGAAACCCGCCAATTACTAGCTTGACTTCCGAACCGCATTAAGAATTACTTGGTCATTTTCTCTGCCAATTTGGAAAATGATTGCTGGCAGAATCTCGGGGGAGGGTGATTAGAGCTCGGACGCAACCCCGACGCCTAACCGTTCAATAATTCAATATTCAATAAGCCGTGAGAGTGCCTGCGTATCGTGGGCATACCTGCACCAAAAAGGACACCTTGGCAGGTGCCCATCAGAGCGATTTCAAAAACAGTGTGCCATGTAAATCCCGGGATTCATCCCTCGACATAGTCCTTCGTCCTTCGCCGTTCGCTGTTTCTGAAACCGGGCAGCGTCTGCCATCTCATGTCCGGAGATATGTATGACCACGCTTTGATTGATTTGTGACCGTCGCTCTTCGGCGGTGAGCCTGAAGATATCGGCCATCTCGAATTTGAGCCGAAAGGTAGATTTCAGAGCTCAATTTGTTCGGCAAGTTTGTCAGTTGCCCGATTTATGGGGGAAAGCGATTCGTACACAGCAGTCTTGCTAAAAAAAAGGCCTGTTTTAGCGGGGAAATTGCTGGAGGCGCGGGTCGGAATCGAACCGACGCGTAAAGGTTTTGCAGACCTCTCCCTTACCACTTGGGTACCGCGCCCCGGTCACTCACGGCCTTAAGAGCATAAACCCTCGCCGTTGCTGCGAGGGGAAATCAGACCGAAAGTTTTTTATGGAGCGGGAGACGGGAGTTGAACCCGCGACTTCGACCTTGGCAAGGTCGCACTCTACCACTGAGTTACTCCCGCTCAGAGCCAGGGTTTATTATAACGCAAGGGCCGACGGGATTCCAGATCGGGACATCTGGACATCGGAAGAGCCCTTCCACCGTTCTCACAATTCCACATTCCCTTCTTACTGCTGAACGAAACGCATGGAGGCTTCCGGGTAACGGGGGCCGGAGGTCGCGCCTTTGGGCATGACGGCTTCTAGCTGGGCCAGGTCTTGGGCGGTCAGGGTTACCTGCACGGCTGCGGCGTTTTCGTCCAGGTATTTGCGGCGCTTGGTGCCCATGAGTCCGATGGTGAACTTGTTCTGGGCCAGCACCCAGGCCAGGGCCAATTGGGACGCGGTGCAGCCCTTGGCTTCCGCCATGGCTTTGGTCTGGGCGACCAGTTCCAGGTTCTTCTGGAAGTTCTCACCCTGGAAGCGGGGAGCGTTGCGGCGGAAATCGCCGGGATCGAGATCGTCAAGGCTTCGGATCGCCCCGGAGAGGAATCCACGGCCCAGCGGGCTGTAGGCCACGAAGGTGACGCCCAGGTCGTGGCAGGCGTCCAGGATGGGGCCTTCCACATCGCGGCTGAACAACGAATATTCCGACTGCAGGGCAGCGATGGGATGTACGGCACAGGCGCGGCGCAGTGTCGCGGCGTTGGCTTCCGACAGGCCCAGGAAACGCACCTTGCCTTCGCGCACCAGTTCCGCCATGGCGCCCACCGTCTCTTCAATCGGCACCTGAGGATCGACACGGTGCTGGTAATAGAGATCGATGGATTCCACGCGCAGGCGATTGAGGCTGGCTTCGCACGCCGATTTTACATACTCAGGACGGCCGCTGATGCCGGCGATGGCGCGGGTCTCAGGATTGCGCACCACGCCGAACTTGGTACACAGAAAAATCTCTTCGCGGCGGTCTTCGATCGCTCGTCCCAGAAGTTTTTCATTCTCGCCGATTCCGTACATGTCGGCGGTGTCGATGAAATTCATGCCCAGATCGATGGCGCGGTTGATGGTGGAGAGAGACTCGGGCTCGTCCGTGGCGCCGTAAAACTCCGACATGCCCATGCAGCCAAGACCGATGATGGAAACGGGGATTCCGGTTTTACCGAGAGTGATGGTTTTCATCGAAACACCTCACAGGAGATACTTGAAATACTGCGACGTAGCCGCAGACAAAAGCAAAAGCTCACCACGGAGGCACGGAGAAAAACAAGAACTGGTATTTGGTACTTGGTACTTGGCATTTGCAGGAGGAGTTGAGAGTTTTTGCCAGATCCGGAAGGCCGCGATCAATCACAAATACCAACTACCGAATACCAACTACCTTTCTTGTTTTTCTCCGTGCCTCCGTGGTGTGCTTTTGGTTCTTGCTTTGCTTGAGGTCCTAATGCACTGCCCACTGCGGGTCTTCCTCAGGGCTGACGATCAGGCCGTCGCGCATATGGATGATGCGGTCGCCGATGCTGGCGGCGGCCGGATTGTGGGTGATCATCAGGACCGTCTGTCCAAATTGCTGGTTGGCCTCACGCAACATTTTTAGCACGACATCAGAGTTTTTGGAATCCAGGTTGCCAGTGGGCTCATCGGCCAGCACGATTGCCGGGCGGTTCACCAGGGAGCGGGCCAGGGCCACACGCTGCTGCTCGCCGCCGGACATCTCTGAAGGGCGATGGTCGAGCCTTCCGGCGATGCCGAGCATCTGCGTGACCTTTTCCATGAAGGCAGCGTTTTCAGGGTTGCCGTTGCCGCCACCGATCTCCCGGGCAATGTCGATGTTGCCTTGGGCGGTCAGCGTCGGCAGAAGGTTGAACTTCTGGAAGACGAAACCGATCTTGTGTTTGCGCATTTGGGTGCGTTGGGCGTCGGACATCTGGGCAAAGTCGGCGCCGTCAACGACCACGCGTCCGGTGGTGGCGCGGGTAAGGCCACCCATGACGTAGAACAGCGTGGATTTACCGCTGCCCGAAGGCCCGACAATGCTCACAAACTCGCCGCGCTGCACTTCAAAACTGATGCCCGACAATGCCGGCACATCGACCTTGCCGATGCGGTACATTTTTGTGATGTTTTCGACTTGAATGATGGCTGCCACTGCGTTTCTTGATATTAACAGAAGCAGCGGAAAGCGTGGACGCTACGCTTCCTGCTGCCGCAGATTGCCGTGGTTTTACGTGGAATTACAGGACGGACAAAACCAAAACGCACCACGGAGGCACGGAGAAAAACCTGAAACAGCCACGAATTACACGAATCAAAATCAAAAACAGAAGCAAAAGCAAAAATCCATTTCCGGCTGAAAACAGTCTTGCGGTTGTCCCGTGTGGCTACTCTTTATTCGTGTTCATTCGTGTAATTCGTGGCTGGTTTCTTGTTTCCCTTTTAGCTTGCCTGCCGGAGCCGTTCCGGAGGCAATACCGTGCTCTTCTTTGGTCCGCGTTTCTTTATGAGCATCACGCGGATGCGCTCCAGGAGTTCCACCGGGGCGTACATGCCCTTGGGCAGAAAGAGGTCGGCGCGGGTCTCTTTGTCGTAAAACTTGACCTTGCCTGAAAAAAGAATGGCCGGAGTTTCCGGCGACAATTCTTTGATTCTCTCCACCAGTTTGGCCCCGTCGACTTCGGGCATCATCAGGTCGCTCAGCACCAGATCGATGCCGCCCTTTCTAAAGATCTCGAGCGCGTCCCGCCCGCCAGTGCAGGTCACCACGCGGTAACCGCGAGTTTCCAGCATTACTTTTCGAATCGACAAGGACTGTTCATTGTCATCTACACACAGAATGGTTCTTTTTGGCCGCATGATTTTTCCCTGAATTCGATGTGCGCCCACGACGGGCTAGAGGAAGCCGCCTGCGGGTGCTGATTATTTTTTCAAACTGGCTGGGAAGTTTATTTGCTGCAACAGTAGACGCATATTAGGCCCGCGGGAATCGCCCTGTAAAGTACCGCGAACGCCAACAGCAAAAGAATTTTTTCTAGCGGACGCTCACAAACTGCAAGCGCCCTGAAAAATCAAGCGCATACGAGAGATGGTTGCGGTCTGCCAACTAGAAAAAAGCTTCACCCTGCACAACTTCCACTGCATGGCCGGCAACGCGGATGTTGACGACTTTGCCATCATCCAGGCCGGCGGTGATGTAGATGTGGCTACGGCGTTTCATCTCGACGCCCTGCTCGATCAAGGCCTGCCGTTCCGGTGGAACTACGCCATAATGCACGGCCCAGGCGGCGCAGGGGCCGGCCGCTGATCCCGTAGCTGGGTCTTCGCCGTTGTAGAAAAGCATGCGTGCCTGTAGTTGGGCGCCGGGGTTCAACGTCTCGCGGGAAATAAAATAAAAAAACTTGGCGTCGGTCTTCTGCAGATAGTCTCTCATCACCGGCCAGGAGACGGACAACTTCTGCAACACGGCCAGAGACTTTAAAGGCACGATAGCGAAGGCGTTGCCGGTGCTGACGGTCTGAATGGGCACGTCAGTGGCGATGTCAGACAAGGCCAGTCCGGCGGCGCGAGCAACATCCTCAAGGGCATGGAGCTGACCGAATTCCGGCGCAGGCTGGGTCATTTCTCCGAATAGCAGCCCGTCTCTCACTTGGAACCTGACCGGAATGATGCCGGCATTGAGGTCAAGACGGACGGTTTCGACGTTATGGGCAGCGTGAATCACCATGGCGGTGCCCAGGGTAGGATGCCCGGCGAAGGGCAATTCCTCGTCGACGGTGAAGATGCGCACACGCACGCCGCGTTCACGCTCGGTGGCCGCGTCGCGAGGAAGGATGAATGTGGTTTCCGAGAAATTCATCTCCCGGGCCAGCGCCAGCATCTGGTCATCGCTCAGGCCGCGGCCATCTTTGAAGACCGCCAGTTGATTGCCGGCCAGCGGTTCTGAAGTGAAAACGTCAAGCTGCGAGAACGCCAGCCGGTGTTTGGGGTTTGACATGGATTTCTCCGGTCACCTATTCTGCCTGTCGAGCGGCTGAGCGGCTGGCAAATTGCCGCTGGCCTCGAAGCCTCGAACGGTGGAAATGAGAAGCCTAAGCATTCTGACTTAAGACGACCGGCGATGGCAAGCGAAGCCGACAAGGACCCATTGAAGAGCTTGAGAAAACTTCTGCAACGCACCAGGTTTTATGGACTGTATAAGTCTGCAGGGCACTACCCTGATTACTGGTACTGGCAGTTACGCGGCCGGCCCGTGCGTTCTCCGCACCTGCTCAAGCAGCACACGGTGCGCGCCTACGCCCAACGCTACGGACTCCGCAACCTGGTGGAAACCGGCACATACTATGGCGAAATGGTGGCCGCCATGCGCAAGGATTTCGACCGTATCGATTCGGTAGAGTATGACCCGCAACTGGCGCAGCGGGCGGCGGGGAAATTCGCGCGATTCCCGCACATCCACATCCACGAAGGGGACAGCCAGAAGGTTGTACCGGAGTTGCTCAAGTCCATCACTGCTCCGGCGTTGTTCTGGCTGGACGCCGGCTACTACGGATGGGCCGGCCTGCTAGGCGACAAGCAGCGGCTCACGAGTGAATTCGAGGCAATCCTGCGGCATCCGGTACAGCATGTAATCCTGATGGATGATGCCCGCGGCCTCAATGGCGAGAACGGCGCGCCTACCGTGGAAGAACTCAAGCAACGGATTGAATCTGAGTTTCCGGGACGGAAGGTGGAAGTGGAATACGATATTCTGCGGGTGGATGGGAGCAAATAGCAGTTAGCAAATAGCCTTTAGCTCTTAGCCTTTAGCCTTTAGCCTTTAGCTCTTAGCTCTTACCTCAAAGACCGTACAGGAGCAGGCGGTGCTGCAATCTGCGCGCATGGCCACGTTGTTCATCGATGTATTGCGCACCTATGTTGCCGCCGGAAGGTTCGGCGTTCATGATTTCGCCGTGATACCTGAGCACGTGCATGTGCTCCTCACGGTGGATCAATCCATGAGTGTTGAGAAGGCCGTGCAGTTCATCAAATTTTATTTGAACTAAGTTATTAGACCAAGTAGACTAAGTACACCATGGCCAGCCGCAAAAAGCCTCCCGGCAAAGAAGTCAACATCCACGAGGCGAAAATGCACCTCAGAGATGGCTATTCTTGTTCACGTGCCTTCTTCTTCCTCGCAAAATAAAAGTAGACCGGCACACCCGCGAGAATCACAATCACCCCGGCCGATGAGAGCCGCAGGTTGTCCATGAAGGTGTAACCCAGCAGCACTGTGGATGTAATCACGAACAGTCCTGGCACCACCGGGTATCCCCAGGTGCGATAAGGACGCGGCTTGTCCGCCTCGTATCGCCGGAAATAAAAAATGGTGCTGGCAGCCACCAGGTAGAAGAGCCATTCGGCGAAGATGGTCAGGGAAAGCAGCTCTTTGAACGCTCCACCCACCAGCAGCAGAACAATAGCCACCAGAGCTTGGACCACGAGTGCCAGCGACGGCGTGTGAAACCTCGGATGCACCTTGGCCAGCGACTGGAAGAAGTATCCGTCCCGGGCCACCGCATAGGGGATGCGTCCCCCGCTCATGATGGTGCCATTGAGCGTGACCAGCAACGAGACCGCCATGCCTACCAGCACCAGCAGGGTACCGAAGACTCCGATGGCGATCTGAGTGGCCGCCGAGGCTGGCACCTGGGCCGTTGCCACCAGAGTAGAAGTCATGGTGTACTGCACTGCCGCGTTCACGCTCATATAGAGCACCGCTACCAGGGCCACACCTGCGATCAGCGCTACCGGAATGCTGCGCTCCGGGTTCTTGATCTCTCCGCTGACCATGTTCAGATCGTTCCAGCCGTCATAGGCCCACAAGGCCGCCACCAGAGCCACCATGAAGCCGGCCATCCCGCCTTTGGCCCCAGAGAAGTGTGTGGAGAAGTTGCTCCAGCTTCCAGCCGCAGCGGTGAAGCCTATCACTGTGATGCCCAGGATCATCACAACTTTCAGCGCGGTGAATGCCAGTTGGAAATTTCCGGCCTTGCGTACTCCCACATAGTTGAGGCCGGTGATGGCCACTGTGGCCGCTATGGCCACCAGATGGCCGTTGGTGACGGTGAAGTCGCGGGAATGGGTGATATGCCAGGTGAACAGCGTATCGGAGAGACCCTGGAGCCCCGGAAATTCTCCCAGCACGCGCACCAGTCCGGCGGTGATCGTGGCAATCGACCCGGGCTTGGCGATCAGGAACCAAGTCCATCCGTAGAGGAAACTGGCCAGCGGCCCGTAGCTGTCGCGGATGTAGACGTACTCGCCGCCCGCCCAAGGACGCACCGCGCCCAACTCGGCGTAGGTAAGCGCCCCGAAAAAAGAAAGCAGTCCGCCCACGATCCAGGCGAGATAGACCAACCCGGCCGAGCCTACGGCCTGCATCATCTCCCTCGGCACCAGAAAGATGCCGCTGCCGATGACGGTCCCCACCACGATGGCGGTGGCGTGCCAAACATTGAGTTCGCGCGTGAGTTCAGGACTGCTGTTTTGTGTCTGCATCAGTTTCCACCAGACTCGCCAGATAGCCTACGATAAATGTGGCCAGCGCGCCCATGGTCACATACCAGGTCCAGGCGATCTGCGTCCACTTCCATATATAGCCATTCAGCGCCAGACCACAGAGCATACCTGCAATCGCTCCGGTTTGTCTTGCGCGTTTGGTCAACAGCCCCAGCAGAAAGACGCCCAGCAGGCCGCCGTAGGCTACTGAGGCCAGGGCCAGGCCGGTCTCGAGCACGTTGCGGCTCTGGCGGGAAATCATGGCCAGCCCGAATAGTACGGTGCCCCATAGAAGCGTGGCCACACGGGAAAGCACCATCTGCTTGCTGTCCGGAGTCTGTGGCCGGAAGCGCATGTAGAAATCGACCACTGTGGTGGAAGACAGGGAGTTCAGCGCGGCGCTCAGGTTCGACATGGCCGCGGCCAGAATCGCGGCAATCAGCAGTCCGGAAATTCCGTGGGGCATGTATTCAACGATGAACGTGGGGAACACGCGGTCTCCGGAAGCGAACTGCGCTTCCGGATGGTAAAACGTGTAGAAGACCCACAGTCCCGCGCCCACCAGCAGAAACAGCGAGAACATCAGAAGGACGACCACGCCGCTGCCCAGCAGCGCCATCTTTGACTCCCGCTGGTTGCGCGCCGCCAGTAGCCGCTGGACCATAAGCTGGTCAGTGCCGTGGCTGGCAGTGGTCAGAAACATTCCGCCGATCAGGCCCGCCCAGAAGGTATAGGCCTTGAAAAAATTCAGCGAAAAATCAAAGACTTGCAGCTTGCCGGCTTGGGCCGTAGCGGAGTGAATGGCGTGCCATCCGCCGGGAACCAGATGGGCCAGCGTCAGCGCGCCGATGATCGTGCCGGTCACGTAGATCGCCATCTGCGCCACATCGGTCCATACCACCGCCGCCAGTCCGCCTTCGAAGGTGTAGATGAGGGTGAGGGCCATGATGATGGCGATGGAGGCCACGTCGCTGATGCCCAGCGCGATGCTCACCACGATGGAGACGGCAAAAATCCTTACGCCCTCGGCCGCCGCGCGGGTGATCAGGAACACGGCGGCCGTCAGGCGGTGTAACTGTTTGCCGAACCGGCGATCAATCAACTCGTAGGCGGTGAACATCTCGCCTTTGAAGTATTGTGGAATGAAGACCAGGCAGATGATGATTCGCCCCAGCAGATAACCGCAGACCACCTGCAGAAAGCCAAAGTTCCCGCCAGCGCCATAAGAGCCGGCCGGGGTGCTGATGATGGTGAGCGTGCTGGTTTCGGCGGCCACAATGGAAAGACCGATGGCCCACCACGGAATATTACGGTCCGCCAGGAAGTAATCACGCAGTGACCTCTGTGATTTCCGGAACCGCAGCCCGAAAAGTGTGATACAGATGAGGTAGACCACGATCACCGTGACGTCAATGGCATGAAGGCGCATGGGGGCAAGCTTCAGAACGACCGCCACTATCAGTATCAGTAAAATCGTTTTAAGGCAAAAATAAAGTTTGTGGGAACTCACGAGCCAATGCCGATTTATCTGGGAATTGATGCTGGGGGCACGAAGACGGATTGCGCTATTAGCAATGGCGCTGAATTGCTGGGTCAGGCAACCGGCCCGACCTGCAAGCTGGCGCGGGTGGGGGAATACGATGCGCGCGGTAATCTCCACCGGACGATTCTGCAGGCCTGCGAAGCCGCCGCTCTTCCTCCGGGAGAGATTCGCCAAGTCTGCATCGGCATGGCCGGGGCCTCTGTTCCAGGAAGCGCTGACTGGGTCAAGCAGGTCATCCATGAGTTGACGCTGGGCAACGTGAACGTCGTCGGGGACCACATTATTGCTCATCAGGCGGCCTTTGGCCGGTTACCCGGAGTGCTGGTGAGTTCCGGCACCGGTTCAATTGCGTATGGATGCAATGACCGCGGTGAGAGCGGACGCGCGGGCGGCTGGGGCGCGTCGATTTCCGACCAGGGTTCGGCTTTCTGGATCGGACGAGAAGCGGTCACCGCTGCCTTGCAGGAATTCGATCAGGGGCACAGAGGCGGATTGTTCAGTCTCATCGTTCAGAGCTGGGGGTGCGCCGGCATTGAAGACGTGGTCCGCATCGCCAACACGGAACCCAATCAGCGCCTTACTGAACTCGCCGGGGCCGTAGCCCTGGCCGCGGAGCAGGGCGACCAGGCCGCTCGGAGGATACTGGAGAGGGCCGGGCAGGAACTTGCAGCCCTGGCGGGTGCGGTCATTACCCGCCTCTGGCCGCCCGATACCACCGTCCGCATCGTGATGACCGGCGGCGTGCTTCAAGGATCATCCCTGGTGCGGCGCGCTTTACAGCATTCTTTGCAGGCCAAGCATTCGAAGGTTGCCGTCAGTTACACCCAGGTGCGGCCCGTACTGGGTGCTCTCGAACTGGCTGCCCGGCAGGTTCCAGCGCATGTCTGATCTCTCACCCGGTCCGCAAAAAAAGCCAGTGGTCCTGCCGGATGCTCCCCTGGAAACCCTGGTCCACGATTCTTCAGCCGAAGTACTGATTGCGGTGGCTGCCGACCACCGTCTGACCGAAGATCTGGCCCTGGCCCTGCTCAACCGCCGCGATCTTCCTCGCGAGGGCCTGGAGGAGCTGAACAAGAACACCAGCGTAGCCAAGCTCCGCAAGGTAAGACTGGCGATTGTCATGCATCCGCACGCCCCCCGCCATATTTCTGTTCCCACCATCCGTCACCTTTACACCTTCGAGCTCATGCAGGTGGCGCTGCTGCCGGCGGTGGCCGCCGATATCAAGAGGGCCGCGGAAGAATCGCTGATCGGCCGCCTGGGTACTGTCTCTTCCGGCGAGCGCATGGCGCTGGCTAAACAAAGCTCGGGAAGAGTGGCCGCCGCGCTGCTGCATGACCCGGAGCCGCGCATTATGCAGGCCGCCCTCATCAATCCGCGCATGACTGAGACCCTGATTGTGAAGGCCTTGCGGTCGCCACAGCCAACCGAGCTTCTGGCGCCCACCATCAGCCGCCACGAAAAATGGTCGCAGCGCCACGACGTGAAGATGGCCTTGCTGGGCAACCAGAATACTCCGCTGGCCAAGGTCTTGCAGATTGCCGAAAGTCTTTCCCCGCGCGCGCTAAAAGAAGTCCTGGCCAACTCCCGCCTCAGCGCCAACGTGAAGAGCTACTTGGTGGCGTTGATTGCTAAGCGGGCAAACCGGTAGCGGGTAGAAGTGTGGGGGAAATTCACGATATTGCCTGGATTCAGGCGTCTCATGCTTTGTCTATTCTATAAAGGATGAGACGCCGTTGATGGAGTAGTCCCATCGGTTACGACTCTACCCAAAACAACTGCAGGTCAAGCAAACCGTAAACGGCTCGGTGCGCGGAACTGAGCATCTCAGTGGAGCAGGCGCGCCATGGGTTAGGTTCTTCAAAGTCTCCTGGTGGAGACTCAGCTTTGGGGGTTGCTTCTTCATGCTTGTTTCTCCTTTCGATGAAGATAGTCAGCCTGAATTGTAAATTCTCCGCGGGCCTATGTCGAACCGCAGTGGTGGATTTCGGGTGGGTTTCCTAACCAGATTTTCATCCTATATTTACCTTACATTCTCAAGGCCATTGTGTAATGAGGAGTTGGTGGGAGATTCAAGATTGAGTGCTGCGAGCCCGCCATAAAACAATACAGAAGAAATAATAATGAGGAGAGTCTATGCGTCTTATCGGAATCCGCCCGGCGGTACTGGCCCTGATGTTCAGTCTCGTCCTGGCAGCGGGAACACCTGCGCGCGCGGAAGGTGACCCGCACAAGGTCAAGCACATCATCGTCATCATGCAGGAAAATCATTCCTTTGATAACTATTTCGGCGCGCTGGCTTATGCTCCCGGCAGTCCGTATCATTCGCCGGGGCGTGAAGACCGCGATGAACGCAGCGGCGGCTGCCGCAAGGGCGATCATGGTTGTGTCGATGGCCTAACCTGCCGGGTGGAAGCCACCGGCAAAGTCACGTGCTCGAACCACAACCGCGATGACAACGGCAGCACAGTCTTTGCTTTCCACGACCCGCGCCGCTGCGTGTCGCCCGATCTTGACCACGGATGGGCCAACACTCATCGCGAAGCCAATTTCAAACACCCCAATGACACGCTCTTCCAGGGACTGATGAACGGCTTTGTGCTCATCAACGACCAGACCGAGCAGATCGATAAGGGTGAAAGCCCGACCGACGACCAGGCGATGGCCTTCTACAACCAGAATGAGGTCCCGTTCTATTACGAACTGGCGCAGAAGTTTGCCATCAATGACCGCTATTTCGCATCGGTCCTGGGCCCCACCTTCCCCAATCGCTCCTACCTGTTGGCGGCCACCTCGTTCGGCCATCTCACCACCAGCGACAGCTTCCCGCCTCCGGGTGGTTACAAACCGATCACCGGGACGATTTTTGATCTGATGGAAAAGAACCAAGTCACATGGTCTGAGTATTTTCAGGATGTGCCTGCGGGTGGCAGCTTCCGCTCGTTTCCTTCGCCCCTCGATCCACACTTCCTGCCGCTGCCGGTCTTTCTTGGGCAGCTTGCCGGAAAGCCGGGACTGCCGCCACTGCCTGAAGTCTCGTTTGTCGATCCGAACCTGGGTGTGCTGGGACGCAAGAATGAGAATGACGAACATCCGCCGACCGACATTCAGCGCGGACAGGCCTTTGTCTCCCTGGTGGTCAATTCCGTGCGCAACAGCCCTTTCTGGAAAGACTCGATCATCGTGTTCACCTACGACGAGCATGGCGGTTTCTACGATCACGTTGCCCCGCCGCGCGCCCGCCAGGGTCATGCGCCCAACCCGGATGGCATCAATCCCGGACAGTGCGCCGATCTTTCCAATCCGCCGTTGAGCCTGCAACCGGGCCAAGGCGCTGAGTGCTCGGCGAACCTGCTGAGCAGAAACGACACCACAGTCAACGACGCTGCCGATCTTTGTCCGGAATTTGCCGCCGATCCCACGGGACCATTCCCAGCGGCCTGCGCCAACTTTGACCAGTACGGCATCCGCGTGCCGTTCGTAGTCATCTCGCCGTTTTCCAAACCCAGCTACGTTTCCCACACCGTGGGTGACCATACTTCCATTCTGGCGCTGATTGAGAAGGTATTCATGACGCCGGCAGACTCGAAAGATAAAGACGGCGGCGAAGACGAAGAGGATGCTCCCCGTCCGCACCTAACCAAGCGTGACCAGCACGCCAGCACCTTGGAAGACATGTTTGATTTCAACCGCTCTCCCTCGCTCAACACCAAGATTGGCGTGGCGCTGCCGCCCGCCATGGACTGTACGCCGAAGTAAATCTTGCCGCCATGCAGTACCTCAAGGAGGGGCCTGAGCCATGCAGGCCCCTGTTTTTGTTCGGCAGCGTTCGAACTGCTGACTCAGTTGTATGAAGGGCAGATTGACGCGGGGCCTGAAGAGCCCCGGCAATAATTCGCGTACATTCGCGTTAATTCGCGGCCAAAGCCGCTTTTTGTTTTTTGGCCCTATCCCGGCACTTACAAATTTTGACAATCCGCCCGCGAATCGCAGAGTTAAAATCCTTCTGTGCCAATCATCACTCTGACAGTCAACGGCGCCGAGCGTAAAGCTGAAGCCCCAGTAGATACCACCTTACTCTCGTTCCTGCGCGACCGTCTGGGCCTGACCGGAACAAAGTACGGTTGTGGCGAAGGCCAGTGCGGCGCCTGTACCGTGCTGCTGCAGGGGAAGGCTGTGCGTTCCTGCCTGGTTTCTGCGGCGTCCGCCGATGGTAAGAAGATCATCACCATTGAGGGCTTGGAAAAGGAAGGCAAACTGCATCCGGTGCAGCAGGCGTTTCTCGCTGAAGAGGCGTTCCAGTGCGCGTATTGCACGCCCGGTATGGTGATGTCGGCCTGTAGTCTGCTCAGCGCGAAGCCCAAGCCAACAGAGCAGGAAATCGTCGACTCTATGAACGGCAACATCTGCCGCTGTGGAACCTATCCACGGATTGTGGCCGCGATACGCCGTGCCATTGAGCCACGACAGTCCGGCGGTTTATCCGGGGGCGGTGGTGAAGGAATAAACGGGCATCTCGTGGCCCAATCCCTGATTTCCATTGCGCCCTTAGCGCCCTTTGCGGTGGATACTTCTTCCGGCGACAACGAGCAAGCCCAGCACAATGTTGAACGCCTGCCGCATTTCTTCGAAGTGAAGCGCCGCGATCTGTTCAAGCTTCTGGGCGCCGGCATGGTGGTAGGTCTGTGCGCTACCCCGGGACTAGCGCAGGAATCAGGACGCACCCGTGGCGAAGCTATCCCCGAAGATATCGCTTCATGGCTGCATATTGCCGAAGACGGCAGGACCACGGTTTTTACCGGCAAAGTCGAGATGGGGCAGAACATCCGCACCTCTCTGGCGCAGCATGTTGCCGAAGAGCTGCGTGTGCCGCTCGGAACCATCACCATGGTGATGGGCGACACCGATCTTGTCCCGTTTGATGCGGGCACCTTTGGCAGCCGCTCGACGCCGCAGATGGGCGCGCAACTGCGCAAGGTCGCTGCCAGTGCGCGTGAGATGCTGATCGATCTGGCGGCCGAGCGTTGGAAGACCGACCGCGCCTCGCTTGTAGCTGCCAACGGCACTGTCAGCAATCCCAAGACCTCGGAATACCTAAGTTACGGCGAACTCACCCATGGCCAGAAACTGATGAAGGTAATCGGCGCGGGCGCAGCCATGGCTTCCGCAACGGAATGGCGCGTGGCCGGCAAGCCGGCCGCCAAAGTGGATGGTCGCGCCTTTGTTACCGGCGAGCACCGCTACACCTCCGATATCACGCGGCCCGGCATGATGTACGGCAAGGTGCTGCGCCCCAGCGGCTTCAATGCCAGTCTGGTCTCTCTGGAGACTAAGACTGCTGAAAAGGTGCAGGGCGTAAGAGTAGTCCGCGACGGAGACTTTGCCGGGGTCGCCGCTCCTGATGTGGAGACAGCCACCAATGCGGTCGCCTTGCTCGCTGCAAAATGGAAGACCGCTCCCCAGGAGCCCACAGAAGCCGGGTTGTTCGAATACTTCCGCAAACACCCGGCGGCCAGTGAAGGCTTCGGTGGAAGGTCGAGTCATGAGACAGGTTCGGTCAGCGAAGCCCTGGCCTCGTCCTCCAGCAAGACCCTGGCGCAAACTTACACAGTGGCCTACATCCAGCACGCGCCGCTGGAGCCACGGGCAGCGGTGGCCGAGTGGAGCGGCGACAAATTGACGGTCTGGACTGGTACGCAGCGTCCGTTTGGCGTGCGCGAAGAGCTGGCATCGGCTTTTCATCTGGGGCTCGAAAAAGTCCGGGTGATCGTTCCCGACACCGGCTCGGGCTACGGCGGCAAACACACCGGCGAGTGCGCCGTGGAAGCCGCACGCCTGGCGCACGCTGCCGGTAAACCGGTAAAGCTCGTATGGACCCGCGAAGAAGAATTCACATGGGCCTACCACCGCCCTGCGGGAGTGATCGACGTGAAGAGCGCTGTGCGTGACGATGGCGCGGTTACGGCCTGGGAATATCACAACTACAATTCCGGCCCTTCCGGCATTGCCACACCCTACAACATCGTCAACCAGAAGATCGAGTTTCATCCTACGAAGTATCCTCTGCGCCAAGGCTCGTACCGCGGCCTGGCTGCCACCGCCAACCACTTCGCTCGCGAGTGCCACATGGATGAACTCGCCCACCTACTCGGCATAGACCCATTGCAGTTCCGGCTCAAGAACCTCACGGACCCGCGCCTGCGTGCTGTCTTCGAAGCCGCCGCCGCACGCTTCGGCTGGGGCAAACTCAAACCCGCTCCCGGACACGGATTCGGCATCGCCGGCGGCGTGGAAAAAGGCGGATACATCGCGGCCTGTGTGGAAGTAGCCATGGAAGGCGGCAGCAAATCTGCCGATGCTGCTGCCGGAAAGCCCAAGATCGTGCGCGTGGTGGCCGCGTTTGAATGCGGCGCTGTGATCAACCCTGACGGACTGCGAAACCAGGTTTCAGGATCGATCGTGCAAGGCCTGGGCGGGGCGCTATTTGAAGCCATCCATTTCAACAACGAGCGTATCCTCAACCCGCATTTCCGCGATTATCGTGTCCCGCGCTTTCGGGACACGCCACAGATTGAAGTCGAAATCATCGACAGAAAAGACCTGCCCAGCGCCGGCGCCGGAGAGACCCCGATTGTTGGCCTGGCGCCGGCGGTGGCCAATGCCATCTTCAGCGCCGGTGGCGGGAGGCTGCGCGGGTTGCCGCTGATGAATGGATGATCAAGTTTAACGGTCAAGGCAGAGTACAATGGGCACAGCCTCTTGTCCGTGTGTTGAGAAACTCCGCGCGCATTATTCCCGGTTGCGGCTATCTGGCGTTTATCGCCCGTGATATGCTTTTGCTTGATGCAGCGATTCTTTCTTGCCCTTGTCTTCACAGTCATATTGATGGGTGTCCTGCGCCTTGATTTGACTGCGCAGACATCTGGACCTGGCGGTCACGCCACATCGGTTCAAGCTGCGTCTGTTCATGCCACGTCAGTTCAGGCCGCATCCGTTCATGGCGCATCGGAAGACTGCACCGCTACGGTTCCACCCGTGATACGCGATTCAAATCCGGTAGAGCGCTATGCCCGCATTTACATCGGCAGCGATGGTGGCCATCGATTTGGCGCCGGAGAAACGGCTGCTCTCCCGCTTGATGGCAGTACGGCATCGAAGTTCGACGCCATTCTACGGCGCTATTCCGGCAATCCTGTGGGCGACGGCGCTAGGCCCGCGGTGGCTCCAGTCAGTCATCTCATCGTCTGCCTCGGACCCGGCGTTTTTCAGACTGAGGGCTCTCAAGATTACGTGATCAACCTGCACCGTCCGTCCGAAAGAGGATTTGCCATAGGGCCGTATTGGCATATTCACGGCGCCGGCGTGGATACGACCACCGTGCAACTGACTTCTTTCTATGTCCCGGTCAGCGGGAGTCCGGCCAATCGCTGGCTCCACTCGGGGGATGGTGTGGTGTTCCAGACGGTTTCCGATACGTCGCCGGGCATCGAGATATCAGATCTCACGATTGACGCCAACTATCCTACGCTCAAGCCGCGCGCTTCCCAGATGGGCTTTCCTTCCGTCAATCTTGAGGCTATTCACCTGCGCTCTGACCAAGGCGGCCATTTCATACACCACCTCAAGGTCATCCATGCATCCGGG
>DATMNZ010000207.1:0-5047 GCA_035568495.1 Saccharimonadales bacterium (SeqCode)
GAACGGAGTGTTTTGCGGGTATCAAGATGCTGGTTTTGCTTGCGATTCTGGCCAGTTTGCCTTCAATGGCGGTGGGGCAGGCCGCCGCGCAGGGGCAATGGACGACGCTGCCTTTCCTCATGCCGATCAACCCTGTTCATATGGCGCTGATGAACAACGGCAAAGTCCTGATCGTTTCCGGCTCGGGGAATGTGCCCACCAATACCAGCTTTGCGGCTGCCGTGTGGGACCCGCAAAGCGGCGCGCTTACGACGCAACCGGTGGCCTGGGACATGTTTTGCAACGGGATGGCGATCTTGCCGGATGGCCGGCCCATGGTCGTAGGTGGGACCGTACAGTATGACCCATTCCTGGGAGCGGTGACCACGGCCGCTTTTGATCCTGTGACGGGAACGTTCACGAACCAGGCGAACATGGCGCACGGCCGCTGGTACCCGACGGTGATTTCACTCGGCGACGGCTCGTTGATGACATTTTCGGGTTTGAGCAATACCGGCGCCACCAATACGTCCGTGGAGATCTTCAAGGTGGGCGCCGGCTGGGGCCCGGAATTTGCCGCACCCTGGACGCCGCCGCTTTATCCGCGTTTGCACCTGCTGCCCAATGGCTCCGTGTTCTATTCCGGGTCCACCACCAGTTCCAGCCTCTTCGATCCGGTGTCCCATACATGGACCTTGAATGTCGCACAGACGAACTATGGCATTGAGCGGACCTATGGCACATCTGTACTGCTGCCACTGACGCCCGCCAACGGCTACAAACCTACGGTGATGATTATGGGTGGCGGAAATCCGGCGACGCCGACAACTGAACTGATCGATCTGTCGGCCTCCGTTCCGCGTTGGGTCTTCGGACCGCCAATGTCGCAGGCGCGGATCGAGATGAACGCTACGCTCCTGCCCAGCGGCAAAGCGGTGGCGCTCGGCGGCTCAGTCAATGACGAGAACGGCTCCACCGCCAGCTTCAATACCGATATCTATGATCCGGGCACGAACACCTTCATTATGGGCGCGCCCAACGTCTTCCCGCGCCTGTATCATTCCAACGCCCTGCTTCTGCCGAATGCCACCATTCTGGTCACGGGCAGCAATCCGGCGCGCGGCACCTACGAACAGCACAGTGAGATTTACTCGCCGGGATATCTGTTCAACCTTGACGGCACTCTGGCCACGAGGCCTTCCATCAACGGCGTGACGCCGGGGGCGCTGGTCTACGGCGGCGCGTTCCAGGTGAATACGCCGGATGCGGCCGGCATCAGCTCTGTGGTCCTGATGCGGCCGGGCGCGCCAACCCATTCGTTCGACATGGAACAGAGGCTGGTGGGACTGTCATTCACTGCCGGTAGCGGCATACTCAATGTGACTGCCCCTCCGAACGGACAGATCGCGCCTCCCGGCTATTACATGCTCTTCATCCTGAACGGCGCGGGCGTGCCGTCGGTAGCGCAGTTTGTGCGGCTCTCCTCGCCGGATTTCTCGCTCTCGGTGAATCCTTCTTCGCAACTGGTGTTGCCAAGTGGAAGCACCAGCTATAACGTCACCGTTGTCCCCAGCCAGGGTTTTACAGGCACGGTCGTTTTCGATGTCAGCGGGCTTCCTCAGGGGGCCACTGCCACTTTTACTCCCGGTTCAGTGCCGGGTTCCGGCACCGCAACAATGAGCGTAAGCACGGGCCTGCTCACTCCGATCGGTTCTTATCAGCTCACCATTTCCGGCAGTAGCGGGGGTGTGACTCACACGGTCAACGTAACTCTGGATGTAGTAACGGCGGTCCACGCACATGCCCATCACACGTCGTAACATTCTGAGAAAGTTTGCCGCGGGCGCAGCTTCGGCGGCGGCCCTCCGGGCCTTCGGGGAACTTGGCTTCGCCCAGGCGCGGCCTGCGGAGAACCGGTCCGTTTCCGCCGGCCCTTTGGTCCTCTCGCGCAACGAAAACCCCTATGGCCCGTCACCGAAGGTGCTGGCGGCGATGCGGGAAGCGGCTGCGAGAGCCAACCGGTATCCGGCAGGTGAATACGACACGCTCACTCGGAAGCTCGCCGCACTCCACCGCGTACACCCGGAGCAGATTGTTCTGGGATGCGGCTCGTCGGAATTGCTGCGCATGGCTGCCGAAACTTTTCTCGGACCGGGCAAAAAGTTTGTCCAGGCCTCGCCGACCTTCCCCCTACCCGGCGAGGTGGCCCGCAACACCGGGGCGGATGTGATCAGTGTCGCTCTGAACAGCCGTCATGAACACGATCTGGAGATGATGCTGGCTCGAAGTGACGCATCTACCGCCCTGGTGTATGTGTGCAATCCCAATAACCCGACCGGAACAATCACGCCACGGGCCGAAATCCAAGGCTTTATTGCGAAGCTTCCGGCGAAAACCATGGTGCTGGTGGATGAGGCTTATCACGAGTTCGCGGGCCAGTCCAAGGCTTATGCTTCATTTCTCGACAGGCCACTCGATGATCACCGCGTGATCGTGACCCGGACGTTCTCAAAGGTCCACGGCTTGGCGGGAATGCGCATCGGCTACGCCGTCGCGTCCCCGGAGGCTGCACGGCGGCTCTCCGCCGGACACCTCACACTGGGCGTGGGAGTGATATCGGCCCGGGCAGCAGCCGCAGCTCTCGATGACCCCGATTACGCCGCTCTCGCAGCCCGTCGAAATGCCGCCGACCGGCAGGAGTTCCGAAACCAGATCAATGCGCGCATGATGCGCGCCATCGACTCCCATACCAACTTCGTTATGCTCGATCCGCGACGGCCGGTGGAAGAGGTCTTCGCGCATCTGCAAAAGAACAACGTTCAAATCGGGCCGCCGGCGCCGGAGATGAGCAAATATCTTCGTGTCTCGCTGGGCACGCCAGAAGAGATGCTGCAATTCTGGAAGATCTGGGACCTTATGCCGGTGGGGAAGATGGCGATGTAGGTTGTGGCCGGATGTCGCTTTTCCAGCCGTTTATTTAACTATCTTTTCATCAGATCTTTATTCTCGTGTGCCGTGGATTTCCTATGATAGCGCGTTCCGCCGTCAGGAGAACCGCTATGACACGACGCTTGCTCGCCACCTTCATGATGCTGTTTCTGGTTATACAGCTTCACGCACAGTTTGATTCCGCCAATGTTCTGGGCACCATCGTTGATGCTTCCGGGGCGGTGGTGGCCGGCGCCAAAGTCACCTTGACCAACCTGGAAACCGGCATCGCCGCCAATACTATGACCAATGAGACCGGCGATTACAGCTTTGCGGCAGTGCGTGTGGGCCGTTATCGGGTCAAGGCGGAAAAATCCGGCTTTGCGCCGGCGGCGGTCAATGACATCGGGGTGGATGTGAGCACGCGCAAGCGGGTGGACCTGCAGCTTCGCCCGGCGCAGGCCAGTGAGTCGGTCGATGTAGTGGCGACGCCGGCGCTGGTGGAAACGGATTCGAGCCAGCGTGGCCAGATCGTCTCCAGGACACAGGCGATTGAGCTTCCGCTCAACGGGCGGGAATACTCGCAACTGGTCCTGCTGACCACCGGCGTGCGCCAGTCGGCGGTCGGAACGGGCAGCATTTCCACCAATAGGGAAGGCTCGTTCAACATCAACGGGCTGCGCAGCACCTTCAATAATTATCTGCTCGACGGCCTGGACAACAATGCCTACGGCACCAGCAACCAGGGGTTTTCCAACCAGGTGGTGCAGCCTTCGCCTGATTCAGTCGCTGAGTTCCAGGTGGTGACCAACAACGAGAGCGCCGAATATGGGCGCGGCGTAGGCGCTACCATCAATCTGGCCTTTGCCAGCGGCGCCAACAAGATCCATGTAACTTTGTATGAATTTCTACGTAACGCTGCATTCAACGGTACGGGATTTTTCAAGCCGCCGGACGGCCGCAAGCCACAGTTCAATCGCAATCAATTCGGGGCCACGCTGGGCGGACCGATCGTGAAGGGGCGGGCCTTCTACTTCGTTGACTACGAAGGCTTCCGACAGGCCAGGGGAATCGTTACCAACTCTACCATCGCGACCGGGGCAGAGCGCTCAGGCATCCTGCCGATCGACGTCTTCAATCCGTTCACCGGCACACTGTTCCCCGCAGGGACGCAGCTTCCACTCACGGCTTTTGCGCAGAAGGTGCTTGCCGGATTGCCACAAACCACCAATGCGGGACTCTCTAACAATTATGTGGCCACACAGCGCTTCACGAACAACACAGATAAGTATGACGCCAAGTTTGATTACCAGGTGAACCAGACGATGAGTTCTTTCCTCCGCTTAAGCCAGAGGAAGGCCAACATCGTGGACCTTCCGGCGATTCCACTGCCATCGGGCGGAGCGGGCAACGGCAACACCCGCGTCCTCAACCAGCAGCTTGCGACAGGGTGGACTTGGACGCGCACTGCAAGTCAGCTTCTCGAGGCCCGTTTCGGAGTCTCGTATACCAAAGGCGGAAAGTTTCCCCTGGCGTTGCACACACCCGATGCCCTGACTCAGTTCGGCATTCCGGGTCTGCCCACGAGTTCGCAGATCTCAGGAGGATTGCCGACAGAGCTTATTTCCGGATTTTCCGACCTGGGGCGGCAGGCGACCAATCCGCAATGGCAATATCCGCTGGTTTATAACCCCAAAGTAAATTACAGCATTTTCCATGGACGCCATTCCATCAAGACTGGATATGAATACCAGTGGATCGGGACGACGGTGCAGGACGTAAATCCGCTGTACGGGCGAGACTCTTATGCCGGCGGGTTCAGCCACTTCTCCAACGGCCTGCGCACCGGAACGGCTGCGGCGTGTACTGCGCCCTTTACCACAGCCACTTGCGCGCCCGTTTACAACCTTGCCGACTTTATCTTTGGGGCCCGTTCCCAGTTCGCGTTAAGCACGTTTTTTATCGCGCATGTGCGCCAACAGCAGCACTACGCGTATGTGCAGGATGATTGGAAAATCAACAATCAACTTACTCTCAACCTGGGCGTCCGCTACGAATATGCAACGCCTTACTATGAGAAGGACAACCGTCTTTCCAATTTTGATCCGGCTACAAGAAGTTTGATCAGTGCCTCCGATGG
>DATMNZ010000208.1:0-20910 GCA_035568495.1 Saccharimonadales bacterium (SeqCode)
ATCTCCCACATCTGCGAGAAATCCAGCGGGGCCTGGGGTGTAGCATAAGGCCCTTCGTGTACAGCAAGCACCACAATCGCTGCCGCCAGCACCGCCATGGCGCTGCACGCCAGCACCACACCCCGCCAGGGAATGGCGCCCACAGAGTTGACGCCATGCGGGACAGCCGAGGCCACCGAGAGCGCCCCAATCATGATACCTAGGGCCAAGCCGCGGCCTTTCTGAAACCAGCCGGCAATCAGCTTCATCCCTGTGGGATAGACCCCGGCGAGAAAGAACCCCGTTGCGCCACGCAGCAGAATCGCCGGCAGCGGATCTTGCGCCATAAATGCAAACGCCGCATTGGCCGCCGCCGCCCCCAGAGAAGACACCGCCAGCACAGTGACCGGGCTGAACACATCCGGCAGGTTGAACATGGCAAAGGCAATGGCGCCCACAGCGAAGCCGATCTGTACGGCAATCGTGAGCCACGAACCCAGGGCGAGACTGGCATGCCATAGTCCGGTGACCTGCGGTAGCACCGCGGTGCCGGTGAACCACAGCGACATGGCCAGCAGTTCCGCGGTTGAGAGTAAAAAAAGGACCCGCCGGGAATCGCCTTCCCGGCGGGTCTTTGTCATCTTCATGGCGGCGACTGCGCCCACTATCCCTTGAGCTTCTTGCGTTCGCAAGCAGTCACGATCTTGGCGGGATCGATCGCTTCATTGTCAATTTGCGCTTCGATAATTTTGCCCTCTTTGTCGATCAGGTAATTGACCCGCCGCGCTGCTTTGTAACGGTCGTTAAAGAGGCCATATTGCTTGGTAACGTCCCCGCCCCAATCGCTCAAGAGCGGAAAACTAACATTGATTTTCTCGGCCCATGCGGAGTTGGCGAAGGTGCTATCCATACTCACACCCAGAACCTGGGTGTCTGCGGCGTCCAGTCTGCTTAAATTCTTCTGGAGCGCCTGCATCTGCATGGTTCAACCACCGGAAAAGGCAAAGATGTAGAACGCCAGAGCGACGTTCTTCTTTCCCCGGAAGCTGCTCAACTGGACTTTCTGGCGCTTCTGGTCGAGCAGGGTGAAGTCGGGGGCCATGTCCCCCACTTTGAATTTGAGTTCAGGTGCGGATTCTGCCTTCGGATTCTGCGCCCATATCTGGCCGGCGTTCGGCGCAGCCAAAATGAGCCCCCAAAGGCAGAGCAGGGCAGTCCTTCGACGTATTGAATTCATAAAAGAGATTCTCTTGACCTCGTAAAATTAGCCTGATTATTTTAACACGCAAAGAAATGGGCGTCTGGCCCGGAACCCCAGCCCGGAAATCGCCGATATCCACATACTGGCCCGCATGGCATGAAAAGAAACGCTGCCGCGGCTTTCACCGCGGCAGCGCTCTCGATCTTCTCTCTTGTGGGTGTGCCTGTGACTGACGGGCGCTTCCGTAAACGTTCACTGCTGGGACATTAGACAGCGAGCGACGGATACTCTCCCGTGTTGAAAGCGATGACGATGTCGCCGGCTTTGGCGGTGGCAAGATAATTCGCGGCATGGACGGCGATAACGATGTCGCCAGCTCTGGCCGCGGCAGGATATTGGACGGCATGGAAAGCGATGACGATGTCGCCGGCCCGGGCCGCGACTGCGTCAACGTTCTTCTCGCTCAGTTGATGGGGGAGCACCTTCATTCCCGCCCCCGTTAGAGGTAGGCCGCCAGTTATCTGGCTGCCCGGGGAGACGGTGCTGGGGACCTGGTTTGCGAACGCACACACTGAGAAAACCAATGCTAGCGACGCAACCAGAATGAGCTTCTTTATTGTCATCGAAGTACTTCCTTTCTATGCTTTGCGAGCACGTCGACAGACCCGGCGTGCGCCGCGATTATTCTCCTACCGAACGTTCCCGAATTGCCAAGATAATGTTCCAATTCAGGCTTCATCTTCCCGTTTTGGGAAACTCCTGGATTCTGTCCTGTCCTCTAAAGCCAGCGGACGAACAGATGTCTCCTTCTTTCCGGTACACTTTGCCGCCCAAAGGCCGCAGGCTGCCAGCGATCGAGCATTTATTCAGACCGCAGCGCCATCATGGGATCTATTCGTCTCGCCCGGTTGGCGGGGAAATAGGAACCCAGCAGCGCCGCTGAAAACAACAATAACGCCACCACGGTAAAAGTCGGGATGTCAATCGGCTTGATCTCAAACAGCAAGCTCGCAATATAAGGAGTCAGCAGGAAAGACAGAAGGACGCCTATGACGATCCCCACTACCGCAAACGTCATGCTGTCGCCGACTACCATCATCAAAATGTGCTTCGGCTCGGCCCCCAGGGCCACGCGCAATCCTATCTCGCTGGCCCTCTGGGTCACTGAATAGGAAGTAACGCCGTAGATTCCAATACAGGCCAGCAGCAGAGCGATGCCCGCGAGCGTGCCCGCCAGCAGGCTCAAAAAGCGCGTCTTGACCCTCGCTTCGCTTACGTATTCATCCAGGATGCGGACCGTGGACACCGGAAGGTCCTTGTCCCGGTTTCTTACGATCTCGCGGATAGGTGTGTCCAGCGACTCCAGGGAGCCGGCGGTGCGCACCACAAAAGCAGTCTGCGGACGTTGTGGCAGGCTCTGGAAATAGGGCAGGTAGATCTGGGGCCTGACCTGCTTGAAGAGCGTGTGATACTTGACGTGCTTCACTACCCCGACAATCTGCACCCAATTGCGCTTGATGCTGCCGTTGTCCACCAGTTGGGCCCACAGCCTTTTCCCCAGGGCCTCGCCAGGCGGCCAGTGCCTCTCCGCCAGAGACTCATCGACGATCGCCACCCGTGGATGGTTGCGATCGTCCATCTCGTTGAATTCCCGGCCCGCAATCAGCGCCACATTCAGAGTACGGAAGAATCCCGGCGAAACCGAACGATAGTCCGACAGCAGGGTTTCCTCGTCATCCGCTAATGCTTCTTTGAGCGCATACGAGCCAAACCAGTTAGGGAAATCGTCAAACGGCAGATGGGAGGTCAAGCCCGCAGACTCCACGCCGGGCACCACAGCCAAGTCCTTTTCCAGTTGCTGCAATAGATTGACACGGACTTCGTCGGTCGGGTAGCGCGACGGCAGGGTGATTTTGAAAGTCATCACCTGGCGGGAACTGAATCCGGGATCGGCGTGCATGAGCCGGGCCAGCGTGCGCACCATCAGCCCTGCGCCAATCAGCAGCACGCAAGCCATGGAGACTTCACAAAGCACCAGCAATTTGCGCAGACCCCGCTTGCCGATGCCCCGTGCGCGGCCGGCCTCCCGGAGTGATTCCGTCACGCTCAGCCGCACCAATCCCAGGACGGGCGCCAAGCCCATTGTCAGCCCGGTCATGAGTGAAATGCCCAGGGTAAACGCCAGGGTCGCTATGCCGATGTCCGCGGTATTGATGCGCGGGGCGGCATCGGGCCAGGCCGCCAGCAACCACTTCATCAACACCCAGGCGAAGGCCAGACCGGCAACGCCCCCCACCGCCGCCAGCAGCGCGCCCTCGGTCAGCAACTGCACGATGATTCTTCTTCGGGGGGCGCCCAGGGCAGAGCGCACCGTGATCTCTGCAGTCCGCTCATTGGCCAGCGTAAGCAGAAGATTGGTTACGTTGACCCAGGCAATGAGCAGCACAATCGTGACGCCGGCAAACAAGGTCAGCAGGGTCGTGCGCACGTCTTTGACGGCATCTTCCCGTAGTGGCAGGCCGTGCAAATATAGTCCAAGTCCACGATCGGCGAACTCTGGGAAGTCTTTGCGCAAATTGGTGGCAATCTTGTCGAGCTCCACCTGCCCCTGCTCGACGCTGACGCCCGGACGCAGCCGTCCGATGGTCCGGATAAACGCCAATTGCTTCGGACGCTCTGCCAAGTTATATGGAAATGGAATCCATGCCTGAGTATCCGCAGGGATGCTGGCGTCCGCGGGGAAGGTGAGCTGAAAATCGCGGGGCATCACCCCTGCCACGCTGTAGGTCGTGCCCTCCATCTGAATGCGCGAACCGACAATCGATGGATTCGCGCCATAGCGCCGCCGCCACAGGCCGTCGCTCAGGATGATTACCGGGTCCTTTCCGGCGCCTTCATCCTCGTTCATGAAAGTGCGGCCTTGCTCCGGCTGCACGCCCAGCACCCTGAAGAAATTCGCCGATACAAAACCCAGCTTGATCCTTTCCGGATCGCGGTCTCCGGTGAGCGAACCGCTGCCGGCCCAAATCCCGCCGAAGTCTTCGAACTTCTCGCTGCGCGCGCGCAACTCCAGCAATTCGGGCCCGGTCACCGGCGCCCTCTGCATTCCGGCAGTCTTGAGGACCGACCAGACCATGACCAGCCGGTCGGGCTGCAAGTACGGAAGAGGCCGCAGCAGCACGGCGTTCACCACGCTGAAAATCGCAGCATTGACTCCAATTGCAATCGCCAGTGTAAGCAGGGCGGAAATAGTGAAACTGCGCTTCTTCAGAAAGATCCGCAGGCCGTACTTAAGGTCTTGCATGAGGGTGTGGAAAACATCCTGGCCGCCACCTTGGTCGCCATAGACCTCATTTTTCACGCCCGTTTTCCCCTTTCAGCTCAAACTCGCTCTAACCGGCAGAGTATTGGAGTACCGGGAACACCGGTTAGATTCATCGAAATGCGTGCCCGGCACATTATGGAGACATTACCTCAGTGACAGGCACGATTGACTTTCGTTCCCACGGCGGGCTGCCGGCGCTTTGGTTGCCCGCTCCGATGTCCCGATTACCCGATGTCCAGATGTCCCGATCTACCAGAATTGCTATTTCTCCCGGTCGCTGGATCGCGTTACTTATACAACAGATACTTCGCCCGCATCTTGATGAACTGCTCCACGGAATCCCGCCAGCCCTGGGCGATGGTGCGCGGATCTTCACCCGCCGCCAACTCATCCAACACTGCTTGGTTGCCGAGCGCGGTAATCATGTGGTCGATCTTCCACTTGTCGGGATACAGTTTTTGCAACGCCCAGGCCAGTTCCAGGCCCATCTCAGGGGAATCCAGCAGGTTGCGCCCGGTGATGATGATGTTCACGCCGCCGCAGCGCTGGTTGGCATAAGGGCCGCTGCTGGGAGTAAAGCTGATGGGGACGAAGCGCACACCGGAAATCAACCGCGCATTCAAGGCCGCAGCCAGCGCCCGCGGCTGTATCCATGGCGCGCCGATCACTTCGAAGGGCGTATCCGTTCCCCGTCCCACCGACATGTTCGTGCCTTCAATGAGCGCCACCCCCGGATACAGAATCGCCTCATTGAGTGAACGCATGTTGGGCGAGGTATTCACCCAGGTGATTCCGGTGGCATCGAACCAATCGCCCCGCACCCACCCTTGCATGGCAATGACCTGCAGCTTGGCCCCGATCTTGCGCTCGGCGTTAAACATCTGCGCCAGCTCTCCCATGGTCATTCCGTGGCGTACCGGCGCCGGGTGATAGTTGGTAAAGCCCGCGCGAGCCGCCTCCGAAACCGGGCCCTGGACGAACGATCCGGTGATGGGGTTAGGCCGGTCGAGCACCACCACTTCAATGCCGCTTGCGGCGGCCGCTTCCAGCACATAACCAAGGGTGGCTGCGTAGGTGTAGAAGCGGGCCCCCACGTCCTGTATGTCGATCACGATGATGTCGAGGGTCTTGAGCACGTCCAGGGGCGGGCGCCGCTTCTCCTCGCTGCCTCCATACATGCTGTAGACGGTGGCGCCGGTGGCGCTATCTACACTGTTGTCGATGGCGGTGGTATCGACGATGCCGTTGATTCCATGCTCCGGACTGAAAATGGCCGCCAGCTTGACGCCTGGCGCAGCGGCCAGCACATCGATGGTCCGGTTGCCCTGCGCATCAAGCCCGGTCTGATTGGTCAGGAGGCCAATTGTGACCTTCTCGCGGCCGTGCTTGAGCGACGCAAAGTCTTCCTTTTCGAGCACGTCGATACCGGTGAGCACCTGGCCGTTACGGCCCTCCAGGTGGCGTCTGGCGGATTGCGCCTCGCTGTAGCCGGTAATGTTCAACAGCCGGTCATTGGTGGCGTCGGTTACGTCGAGGTTCAGCACCGAAGCCACGGCGTTGGCCACCCGCGAACGCAGCGAAACCACCGGGTTATTCGCCTGCCGCTGACGCACGCTGTTGGTCAGCAGGATGATATAGGTATCGCTATAAGGATCGACCCATAAGGATGTGCCGGTAAACCCTGTGTGTCCAAAGGAGCCGACCGGCAGGAGGCTGCCGCGATTGGTGGAAAACGGCGAGTCGATGTCCCAGCCCAGCCCGCGGACGGCCAGAGCGTTGGGAGGCTGCTGGGGCGTGGTCATCTTTTCGATCAGGTCGGGAGAAAGAATCTTGTCCCGGCGGATGAGGGCCTGAGCATAGAGCGCCAGATCACCGGCCGTGGAAAACAGCCCGGCATGTCCAGCCACGCCGCCCATGCGCTCGGCCGTGGGATCATGCACCACGCCACGCAGCACACGCTTGTTGTCGGTGGCCAGCGTTGCCGCGCATCTTGAATGCCAGTCCGGCGGCGGAAGAAACCGTGTATGTTTCATGCCCAGCGGCTGGAAGACATGCGCTTCGGCATACTGGTTGAGCGGCAGGCCGCCAATCCGCTGTACCAACTCACCCAGAATGATGAAGTTGATATCGCTGTACACAAACTCCGCGCCGGGAGGGTTCTGCAGCTTTTCCTCGTGGGCCCGGTGATAAGCCTCCTGGGGCCCCTGCCACTGCTCTACCAAGTCCAGATCGGGGGCCAGCCCGGAATAGTGGGTCAACAACTCGCGCACCGTGATTGACTGCTTGCCGTTGGCCGCAAACTCCGGAAGAAAGTGCGCGACCGGCTCGTTCAACCGCAGTTGACCGAACTGCACCAGCCGCATGATGCTGGGCGTCGTGGCCACCACTTTGGTCATGGAAGCCAGGTCAAAAACGGTGTCGAGGGTCATAGGCTGGCGTTTGGGAGACAGCACCCGCGCCCCAAACGCCCGCTCATGGACCACCTTGCCCTGATGCCCTACCATTACGACAGCGCCGGTAATGGAATCGGCATCCACTTCGCGCTGTACCAGGGCATCGACCACCGAGAAGCCAGGCGCAGTCTTGTCGGGTCTGAACGCCAAGGCAGGCCGTGGCCACGCCGGCGTCAGGACCAGTAGAAAGGCAGAAACGAAAGCGCATCTAAGCGTGAATTTCATCTATCAAGCGAGTGTGTTATAAACCGAAAACAAATGCAACCCTGGAATGATTTTTTCTGAACAACGGCGCCAACATGTCACTGCCGGCGAGCGGCAATACCCAGAAACGAGCAGCTCCATTGGGCCTTCGCGGTACTCAAGGAGATATGACGGTGGGTTAGAATGAGGGTTGAAATTCTAATGACTGTTTGCAATAGTGTGGCGATAGCGGATTTGCGGGCCGTGGGAATACTGCCTGACGAACCGTCAAAGAGAACGACTTCAGAGTTTGCGGAAGCATGCCTGCACAACTGTCAAAGAGGGCGGTTCACAGACCACGGAAGCATGGTCGGCACAACTGTCTCGGCACAACTGTCAAAGAGGGCGGCTTCAGCCGCCCGTAGAAGCGGTGCTAAGTACCCGGCTTTAGCCGCAGTTTAGAGCGTGTAATCGTGTATGAGCCTCCGAAGGAAGCTGTTGCGTTCAAAGGGATGAAACTCAGGTCTTCTCGACAGATTAGGGAGTTAAACCGTGGCTGAAGCCACTCATTCTCCTATCTCCTTACGGGCGGCTGAAGCCGCCCTCTTGGACAGTTGGGTCGGCATTTTTCAGCAAGCTCCGGAGCCGTGCTCTTCTACGCAGCATTCGTTCGTAAAAGGTGACAGATGGATAAATTTGTAATCCGCGGCGGCAACCCGTTGCTTGGGACCATTCGCGTCAGCGGGGCCAAGAATGCCGCCCTGCCGGCCATGGCAGCCGCCATCCTTACCGATGAGCCGGTGGTCCTTGAAAACATTCCCGACGTGCGCGACATTCAGACCGAGCGTAAGCTGTTGGTATCGATGGGCGCCGAGGTTGAATTGGGCTACGGACGCGCCCACCATCGCACCACCATCTGTTGTAAAAATCTGGTCAATCCTGAAGCCGCCTATGAAGTGGTCAAAACCATGCGCGCCTCAACACTGGTGCTCGGCCCTCTGGTGGCGCGCATGGGCCAGGCGCGCGTTTCCTTGCCCGGAGGATGCGCCATCGGGGCGCGGCCCATCGACCTGCACATCCGCGGCCTGGAGCAACTGGGCGCCACCATCACCCAGGAGCATGGCTACATCGAGGCCCGGGCCACGCGCCTCAAAGGCGGACACATCCACTTCGACAAGATCACCGTCACCGGCACTGAAGACCTGATGATGGCGGCCTCACTCGCAGAGGGCGAGACCCTCATGGAGAACTGCGCGCGTGAGCCGGAAGTCGCCGACTTGGCCGTTCTGCTCAATAAAATGGGCGCCAGGATCGAAGGCGCAGGCACGCAGACCATTCGTATTCAGGGAGTAAGCAAACTAAACGGCGCACGCCATCGCATCATTCCCGACCGCATTGAAGCCGGGACGTTCGTGATTGCCGGGGCGCTGACCGGCGGCGACCTCACGGTGACCAACTGTGAACCGAAGCATCTGGGGGCCCTGTTCCACAAACTTGAGACCTGTGGGGTGAAGTTCAGCTACACCGGAGACTCGGTACGTGTGGTAAGCAACGGGCAGGGCCAGATTCATGCCCTCGACATGAGCACCGAAGAGTATCCGGGCTTCCCCACCGACATGCAGGCACAATACATGGCGCTGGCCACCCAGGCCGAAGGCTCCTGCACGATCACGGAAAACATTTTCGAGAACCGCTTCATGCACGCCCAAGAGCTGGTGCGCATGGGCGCCAACATCAAGGTGGAAGGCAGCCGCGCAACCATCAAGGGCAAGACCCCGCTCAGCGCCGCGGCCGTCCAGTGCTCTGACTTGCGGGCTTCGGCCTCGCTGGTGATCGCCGCCCTGGTGGCCGATGGAGAGACCATCCTCGACCGCGTGTATCACATCGACCGCGGCTACGAACGCATCGAAGAAAAGCTGCGGGGCGCGGGCGCGCAGGTGAAGCGCATCGGAGAGATGCTGCCCAAGAAGCCGGCCGCGCCGCCGATGGTTACGGCTTGAAGCCAGGATCGGGTGGCGTTGCGGTGGTTGCAAGGCGGTGCGCGGTGATTTTACCTTTCAAGACTTTTTTCCCGAGGTGAATTTGTTCCACGTGGAACGTACTGTCGCAATGCTGGCGGAATGACAGCAGCGGACCTTCCCGGATTGCCCGCTCTCTCTCACCCTTGTCATCCTTACTTGTCTGGAGTACGCCCACCGTCTGGCCCAGGAACACAGCGTCTACTCAATTTCCAGGTAAACTCCAAAATCCTTGGATACTTGACCATAGGCATTGGAGAACGTAATCTATTTTTATGAACTACGGTGGACGCATCACCATGGAACCCAGTAAACGCGGCGGAAAGCCTTGCATTCGCGGCCTGCGTATCACCGTCTATGAAGTGCTTGAATATCTCGCCTCGGGCATGTCGCAGGAAGAAATTCTCCATGATTTCCCCGACTTGACCATTGAGGACATTCGGGCTTGCCTGTCTTTCGCGGCTGATCGCGAGCGCAAGCTTTCCAACGTCTCCGCTTGAAACTGCTTTTCGATCAGAATCTTTCGCCCAGATTGACTCTCACCCTGTCCTCGGAGTTTCCGGAATCCAGGCATGTGCGCGAGGCTGGGTTGGCATCGGCATCCGATAATGAAGTTTGGAACTACGCGAAGCAGTTTGATTTCGCAATTGTCTCCAAGGACACCGACTTCAGCCAGAGGAGTTTCTTGCTGGGATTTCCACCAAAGGTGATTTGGGTCCGGCTGGGGAACTGCACTACAGCACAGATCGCGAACACCCTACGCGCATATGAAACGGCCATTCAACACTTCGAGTTGGACCACGAATCGTCATTCTTGGTGATCGACCCCTTGCCGGAAATTGCGCTGGATAAGAAATCCCAGGCAGATCAATTCAGCCAGACGCCCAGATCAACCACCCTCGCTGCCATTCATTACGATCCGGCTTTAGAAGTCCTCGAGGTCGAACTCCAGACGACTGGCGAAATCTATCGCTATTTCGGAGTGCCTGCGGCGGAATACGAAGGCCTTCTCAAAGAGCCATCAAAAACGGCTTATCTGAATTCCCGAATCAAAGGCAGATACCGCTTTCAAAAAGTGCTGTGAAGGGTTTAGAACCGGCCTTGGCTGGAGGAGACGGCACGGGGCAGGTGCTGACACCGTTTCCTGGAGTTTTTACATTTTCGACACGAATCGCAGCGTAGAGACTGTCACTGGTTACATCTCAAAAATCTGCGACCTTAAAAAAATGCCGCGGAGAAAATTTGTGCCGGATTCATCGCGCGCAAAAAGTGCCATTTAAGAGCGCAGACCTTTAGACGTAACAAGTTACGACTACGCCACGGTTCGTGGCGATCATCTCCAGCATTTCAAAATTGCAGGAACTCCAGAAGACGGTGCTGAGCACCGTCTCTACATCGATTGTCATCACCGATCAATCACCGATTGTCATCGATTGTCTGTTTTTTTTATTTGATGTATTGTCATTTACCAGCGAAGACCAACTCGCACAGCCTATGGATTTCGACCAGCTCAAGATGTTCATGGAAGTCGCACGGCTCGGAAATTTTTCCCGGGCCGCGGAGAAGGTGCTGCGTTCGCAGCCGGCGGTGAGCGCCCAGATACGCCAACTGGAAGAAGAATATGGAAAGAGGCTCTTTGACCGGGGCGCAAAGCGGGTGCGCCTCACGCCCGCGGGCGAGGTGCTGCTGCAGTACGCCTTGCGGCTGACGGAGCTGCGCGCCGAATCCTTGCAGTCGATTTCCAACCTGGGTGGGGTCCCCACGGGCACTTTGCACATCGGGGCCAATGAGGCCACGTTCCTGTATGTGCTGCCCAAGGTCTTTGCGAAGTATCATCAGAAATATCCGCAGGTGAGAATCAGCGTATACCGCAGCTTTACGCCCAAGGTCAGCCAGAAAGTGGAAGACGGGGCAGTCGATCTCGGGATACTGACTACGCCGGTGAAGTCTCCCAGTTTTATCTCCGTGCCGATCTTCCGCGACGAGATTCAATTGATGGTGGGGCCGCACAGTCCGCTGTTCAACCGGCGCTCGATCACCTTGAAGGAGTTCGCGCAGCAGCCTTTGATTGTGCCCCGGTCGGGCTCCATTCGCAAGATCATGGAAAAATACCTGCGGCCCTATCGCGAAGACCTCAACATCATCATGGAGTTGACCAGTGTGGTGATGATCAAGCGGTTTGTAACCGCCGGCTTTGGGGTATCGCTGATCTGTCCGGCGTTCGCCCGTGACAACATCCGCCGGGACGAAGTGCGAATGCTCAAGGTCGAAGGCCTCGAACTGTCCCGCGAACTGGCCCTCGTATATCGCCGCGACCGCAGCCTCCCGCTGGCGGCCTCGGCCTTCGTGGAAGTGGCGCGCGAGGAATTGAAGCCTTAGGCCGAAAAGCAAAGGCTTCAACACGGAGAAGAGCAAAAACAGGTACTTGGTATTCGGTAGTTGGTATTTGTGATTGATCTCTGCCTTTCCGGATCTGGCAAGACTCGCAATTTCTCCCGTAAATACCAAATACCGCATACCAAATACCATGTTCTTGTTCTTCTCCGTGACTTCGTGGCGGGGCACTAAAAAAACTGATACATCGCATCAGAATTTACGATTTCACTTTTACCCAAATTCAGAATAGTTAATAGGATCATGGTTACGAACGTGTTCCATGGCCATCCCGACCACGATTCATGCGGAACCGGCTTGCTTGTGCAGCGGGGTAAACCAGCCTCGCACAGGGTGATTGAGCGCGCCCTGCTGGCCTTGCGCCGGCTTTCGCATCGTGGGGGCGTGGACGCCGACGGACTCAGCGGCGACGGCGCCGGCCTGTTGATCGATATTCCCCGGCGCTTCCTCCGCCATCAGGCGGAAACGATTGGATTTCACCTGCCTGAAGACTTCGGCCTGGGCATGATGTTCCTGCCGCTGCACGGCCCTGAGGCCCTGCGCGCAGCTATCGCAGCGCTGGCCCCTGCGATGGGTCTGGAATGCCGGGGCTGGCGCGAGGTGCCGACCGATGAATCCGCGCTGGGCGCAAAGGCCGCGGCAACCATGCCTTCGGTGTGGCAGGCTTTCTTCACGGCTTCAGAGCAGGGCCCGGGGGACGAGTTGGAAGCGCGTTTGTTTCTCTTCCGCAAACGTGTGGAAGCTGAACTTGCGGAGAGCGTTTACTTCTGCTCCTTGTCATCGCGGACGGTCGTCTACAAGGGCCTGCTCTCGCCGCGGCAGTTGCCGGCTTTCTATCCGGACCTTGGCCACCCCGATTTCGAAAGCCGCTTCGCGGTGTTTCATCAGCGCTTTTCGACCAACACGCAACCTTCCTGGTCTCTTGCGCAGCCGTTCCGGATACTGGCCCACAACGGCGAACTCAATACCATTGTCGGCAATCGCCGCTGGATGCACGCTCGCGAGCCGGAAGTGCGGCGCTCGCTTCGGGCGGGTGCATGGTTCCGCTGCCTCGAACCCTATGTCAGCGATTCCGCAAGCATTGATAATGCGGTGGAACTGCTCACGCGCCAGGACCCGCCGCTGAAACTGGAATCGGCGCTGCTCGCTCTTGTACCGCCTGCCTTTGAAAAGGACCTGCAGATGGCCACGCCTGTCCGCAACTGGCTCGAGTCGATGGCGCAGGAATACGAGCCATGGGACGGACCGGCGGCGATCGCCTTCAGCGACGGCCTGATTGCCGGCGTCAAACTGGATCGCAATGGTCTGCGTCCTCTGCGCACCATCTCCACCACCGACGGCTGGCTGGTGGCCGGCTCTGAAATCGGCCTCGCGGATTTCAACGACCAGCAGGTCATTGAAAGGCAACGGCTGGGGCCGGGTGAAATGTTCGTGGTCGATCTGGTCAGCGGTCGACTGCTGCGCAACGATGAACTACTGCATACGATTTCATTCGAGGCCCTGGCTCCCCTGGCGCCGCCCCATCGAGCATTGCCACCGGCAGCGGCCGGTACGCGAGATTCACAAGACCCGCCACAGGAAGACCCTCGTAGAGTTGCGGCGTCCCTCGGCTGGAGCGAAGACCAGATACGATTTCTTCTGCTTCCTTTGGCGGAAGGAAAAGAGGCCGTCTGGAGCATGGGCGATGACACGCCACCGGCGTTCATGTCGAAGATGCGGCGCACTTTGTGGGACTACTGCAAGCAGCGCTTCGCCCAGGTGACGAACCCGCCCATCGATCCCTTGCGTGAAGCCCATGTCATGTCGCTACAAACCCGCTTTGCGGGAAAAGTCATTTCCCAATCGCCAGTCCTCGAAGAAACACAGCTTGCGTACCTATGTGAGCAGCTCACGCCGGTCAGGACCCTGGATGCCACGTTTCCGGCCGCCGGAGGTGTGGACGCGGCACTGGAGGCACTTCAGCGGTTGGAGATCGAATCGCACTTCCCGGCGGATGCTGCGCCGGGCATGATCGTACTCACCGACCGCCATACTTCAGTGGAGCGCGCGGCCTTGCCGGCCCTACTGGCGGCTGCCCGTGTCTGGCAGACCATGACGGAAGATGGCAACTATCGCGTGCCGCTGGTGGTGGAGACCGCGCAGGTCATCGACAATCATTCCATCGCCCTGCTGCTCGCAACCGGTGTAACAGCGGTACATCCGTATCTGGCCCTGCAGTTGGCCGGTGGGCATCCTGGAGGCAGCGCTGCCAATTACTTGGCCGCCATGCAGACGGGGCTGCGGAAAATCCTGTCGCGGATGGGCATCTCAGTTCTCGCCAGCTACCGTAACGGCCGGTTGTTTGAAACCGTAGGGCTCTCGGAACAAATGTGCGCGGAATTCTTTTCCGGCGCTACGCACTACGCCGAAGCCATCACCCTGGAAGAGGTCCTCGGCGATTGTCTTTACAATCACCGGCAGACGTTCTCCGGCGGACAATCTTCTAACGGCCCGGGCCCCGGCAAATCCGGCATCCGGGATGCAGGGCTCTATCGCTATCGCAAAGATGGCGAGTTGCACGGCACATCCCCGGAGATTTTGCGGTCTCTGCATGCGTTCGTAAAGAGCGAAGACCCCGGCGAGTACCGTCAATTTGAAGAGCTCGTTTCCCGGCGCGAACCACTGGCCATCCGTGATCGTCTCACTCTCGTACCCGCGGCCCCAGGGGCGGCAACTCTGGCGCAGGCGCAAGTTGAACACCCGCAGCAAATTCTTTCCCGCTTCAGCACCCAGGCCATGTCTCTGGGCGCAATCAGCCCGGAAGCGCATCGCACACTGGCCGTGGCCATGAACCGGCTGGGCGCCCGCAGCAATACCGGCGAAGGCGGTGAAGATTCCGATCTCTATGGCACGGATCCGGAAGCGGTCTGCAAAACCAAGCAGGTGGCTTCCGGCCGCTTCGGCGTGACTGCGGAATATCTGGCGCATGCCGAAGAAATCGAGATCAAAATCGCCCAGGGAGCCAAACCCGGTGAAGGCGGACAACTGCCCGCAGGCAAAGTCACCGCCTATATTGCCAGGCTCCGGCATGCGGTCCCCGGCATGGCGCTGATCTCGCCGCCTCCGCACCATGACATTTACAGCATTGAGGACCTGGAGCAGTTGATTCACGATCTGCGCGAGGTCAACCCGCAGGCCCGCATTGGGGTCAAGCTGGTGGCGGGCGCGGGGGTCGGAGTCATTGCCGCTGGGGTAGCCAAAGCCGGGGCCGATGTCATCACCATCAGCGGACACGATGGCGGCACCGGTGCGGCGTCCCTGAGTTCCATCAAGAATACCGGGCTGCCCTGGGAGTTGGGCATCCGCGAAGTCCACCAGACCCTGACGCGATGCGGGCTGCGCTCGCATGTGCGTTTGCGCGTCGATGGCGGGTTGAAGTTCGCGCGTGACATCGTCATCGCCGCCTGCCTGGGCGCGGACGAGTTCGGCTTCGGCACCTCCGCGCTGCTGGCCATCGGCTGCGTGATGGCGCGCCAGTGCCACCTCAACACATGCCCGGTGGGCATCGCCACCCAGGATGAAGCACTACGCGCACGCTTTACCGGGAACCCGGAAATGGTCATGGCCTACTTCCAAGCACTGGCGTCTGAGGTGCAGGCGCTGCTGACACGCCTGGGCGCCGCGTCCATCGAGGAAATCACCGGCCGCACCGAATATTTGGCGCCTCGCGATCTGGAGAGCGCGCGCTGGGTTACCGATCTGTTGCAGCCCGTGGAAAAATCCGCCGGCAGACCGCGAGCATCCGCCGAGGACAACTGGCTGGCCGAGCAGCTTCTCCGCGCGCTTGAGCCGGGCGCGCATCTTCATTTTTCCATGCGCACATTTCCGATCACCAATGCCGACCGCAGCATTGGCGCCGGCCTGAGCGGAGAAATCCGGCGGCTTGCCAGCGCCGATTCTTTGGGCCCTGCATCCTTTGACTTTCAATTTCAAGGGACCGCAGGTCAGAGCTTTGGGGCTTTTCTGGTTTCGGGCGTCGCGCTGCATCTTTCCGGGGTCGCCAACGACTACGTTGGCAAAGGGCTCAGCGGCGGCCGAATCGCCATCAGCGCCGGAGAGGAAGCTTCGCTTCGCGGCGACGTGCTGGCCGGCAATACTGTCCTTTACGGGGCCACCGCGGGCGAGTTGTTCATCGCCGGCGCAGCCGGCGAACGCTTTGCGGTGCGCAACAGCGGCGCGCTGGCAGTCGTCGAAGGCGTCGGCGATCATGGATGCGAATACATGACCGGGGGCGTGGTGGTCCTGCTGGGCCCGGCGGGCATCAATTTTGGTTCCGGAATGACCGGGGGCCTGGCCTACGCGCTGCCCGCTCAAATCGCAAATCACTCTCTCAACCACGAGTTTCTTCGCATGGCGGAATGCTCGAAGGAAGAGCACGAGATGCTGCGCTATGTATTGAAGAAGCACCGCCGGCTCACGGGGAGTCCGCGCGCTGCATCGCTGCTCGGTTCCCGCGCGCCCCTGCCTTTTGTGCGATTGCAGCCGCATCGGCTCCCGTGTCCACTAGAGCAAACATGGACGCCTGTCCTGCATCGCGTTCAGGGTCAGATCGCAAAGCAGCCCGACATGGCTGCAGCAGTGAACATTTAGCTGCGCATGGATGCAACCAAAAACCGTACCACTGATTAACACTGATAGAAGCACTGATCAATACTGATGAAGAGAAAAGAACCCTACCGCGGATCTGCCCGGATGAACGCGGATTGGGGACGCAGCTAGTACCGTGACCACTAAAATTGGTAATGTAGACGAAACAGCGGGCGTGCAGTTCCGATGTCCCGATTACCCGATGTCCAGATGTCCCGATCAGCGATGATTACTGAATCTCCTGGTCACAGTACTAGACCCACAATGAAATTGCTCGCCGAGAATTTTTCTGAGGCCACCATTCAAGCCTTGCGTCATGATGGCCATGACGTCCGGTACGTGAGGACCACTTGCCCCATCGAGCGCGATCCTTCCCTGCTCGACATTGCGGAAGCGGAAGGCCGTATCGTGCTCACGTTCGACCAGAATCTCTGGCAATTCGCATTACAACGACGCCCGCCTTTGCAGAAGGCCGGTGTGGTGCTCCTGCGCATCCAGCCGGCAGCGCCGGATTCGGTCACCGCCTTCGTCCGGCAAGCGTTGGCCAGCGAACGCGAGTGGAATGGTCACATCAGCATCGTGAGTGTTGAAGGGACTGAAGCTACCTGATTCTGTCTTCCGGTTCCGGCACAACCTCGGGCGCTTTACGAAGGAACTTCATCATCCCGTTGCCGCTTGCCTTGCCTGCGCGCTTCTTGAAGAATTCAGCGGCCGCTTCCACCACGCCAACCTTTTCCGCCACGGCCGCGGCAATCCACTGATTTAAGGACACGCCATCCTCTTTCGCCAATCGCTGCGCCGCCTTTTTGATCGACAGAGGCAGTTTTAAAGGATATGTCGCTTTGCTCATCGTTACACCTTCTTAAGGAGATCGGCTGGATGGACAACTGGAATTCCAAACCGCGCACTTGCTACCGCAAAATCCCGAATGTTGTACGTCACTAAGGCATCTGCTTGACCATTGATGGCAGATTCCAGGAACATCTCATCATCTGGATCGTTGGACTGGGGCCGCCAGCTAAAATGAAGCTCGACCGGCTCAATCAAGACCGCAAGCTCAGCCAGAAACTCATCGACCTCTTCCAGTGTCAATCCATGTGCGAGCCGCTGCTCTGGCCGTTTCAACACATCTTCATATTGTAAGAACAATGGTGGGCTGGCGAGAAGGACCAATTGTCGATTGGCCACGAGCCGCAGGACGGCGTTCCCAGCCCCTGCCCTGGTACGCAGGCCGGCAACAACCACCGATGTGTCGAGCACAATCCTTCGGATCATAACATCACAGCTAACGTGTCAGAGTTCTCCAGAATCAAGGGGCTCGTTTGGGACGATTGGTCTAAATTAGGGCCTGGACTTTCCCAAATTGGACCAGTCCCGAACAAGAGAATGTCTTGTAAAGACTGACTCTTTAGGTAAAATTGGCCTCGGAAATTTTGCGAGGTGCTGGAATGTTCCAGATACGAATTGCCCTCCTGATGCTAGCGTGCCTGTCCACATGTTGCGCCCAACAACCCAGTCCTGAATCCAAGCCCCAAGCCTCCGGGAAGAGAGCATCTGTTACTCTGAGCTGCGATACAACAACTACGCCTCCTCGGGATTCCAATTTCCCCAAGGGGTTCGACTACCCCCAGCAAGTCCAAAGCTGGGTGCAGCCAGGCAATGGGGACCGCATGCGTTTGCATGGATGGTGCCTTTTCGCCGGCCTGAACAGGGTCCTCGTACCCAATGGGCAACTCCACTGGCAGAGATGGAAGACCTCTACCCAGGCGTTTCCCTATCAATACAATCCTTGGAAAGGCGTTGGCGGCACAGTACTGGCCAATCGCCCTTCCCCGCTGAACTCCCGGAACTTTGCTAACGCAAAATCCGGCGGCGCCAATCCCATTAATAATCCACCACCTATGTACCCGATCAACGCCGCGGTCGCTAAGAAATACCCGTCTTGCAGAGAGCCTATTCTTGGCCATGTGAACTGGTATCAACTCAAGGACGGCGTTCACATGCAGAGCAACGGGGACATCATGGTGGCCGGTGTGATCTATAACGATGCCGCCATCAATAAGATTCTCGGAACGAACCTTTACAATGCAGTCACCCTCAATGGCCTTTTGCCCAAGGACAAGACTAATCCTCCGGACGCCATCTCCCAGTTCCCCGCTTCTTCCATTGTTCTCAAGCCGATGTTCTGGCCGGTACAGAAAGGCGGGTTCACAGCTCTACCCGTTTGGGACGACAGTAAACCCGGCTCCCCGGCCGATGGCAAATACGCGGGTTACGAAATACAGTCGATCTGGAAGCGCGCCGTCGCCATTACCGATCTCCCAAATCCAAAGCCGCCCCAGAGTATCAGCTATCTCTATGGTGTCTACGACAACGCGGGCACGAAACGGATAGGGCCGATCACCTATAGCAACACGGCACAGACTTCGCCGCCTGCCTTCCAGGTGGTCTCCGTCAACGACTTCTACCATCGCCAATTGAACAAGATCGAACTGGCACAGCTTTCCGAGTGTGACCGCGCCTTACTGGATGCGTCTGCTTACTGGGCCTACAACCGGGCTTTTCAGGAGGGCGACTATATCGTCCTTATCGCCATGCACATCATGACAAAGGAGCAGCAGGACTGGACTTTTCAATCGCTGTGGTATCACCCCGACGCCAATAAGTCCGAAACCTGCCGCTATTGCAAGAGCCGGCCCAACAATATCAAAGACAAGACATTCCGGCATTACCTTCTCACCACCACCTATGGCACGACCCAGCAGCCAGGGAAGAGAAATTATTACGCTCCTGCGAACACCAAACCCGGCGTGGATATCTGGCCGGTCGCTTACAACCCCTACATCGAGTTGGCCGCATCGCATCCTATCACTACCAACTGCATGAACTGCCATCATCGGGCCGCGTGGCCGCCGCTCTTGTCCCAAGACAAGCCCGACGAGGGTCGCGCCTCCTCCTATCTGCAGGAGACACCACCCAATCCGAATCCACTGGAAGTCTTTCCGGGGAATGCGCCGATCTTCAATGGCTTGCTTACCCTCGACTCCATGTGGGCCGTGAGCGACCGCGGTGGTTACCCACTGAAATCGACCAAGGAATAACCCGCTGGCCAAGTGGCCCGAAACCCGGGACCGGCTTCGCATGGTCTTTACTTACAGGTAGCGGAACAGGTCTTTCAGTTACGGCTCGCGGGCTTCGCCCCGCGAGCCGTAACTTTCGGGATGACAAAGCCGAGGGCAGCAAGAATCAGGAACAGTGTCAGAGTCTCGGCGATCTCTGCGGTTTAATCTTTTGTTTTTCCTTTGTGCCCTTCGCGTACTTTGCGGTGGATTGTTTTTTGGGGTTGCGGCTACGTCGCACTATCCACTCGCGAAACAGCGATCAAGCTCTTGGTGATCCCCATAAATCTCTCCTGAATAATCTCCGCGCCGGGAAAGAGTTCCTGCAGGTCGCGCTTGCTTAAGAGGCGCATGTTGCTGAAGTCTTCGATTTCTCCGGGGGCAGGCCGGGAGAGAAGGAACCTGGGCGCGATCGGGACCAGTTTGCTGAATATCCGGCGGGGCAGCCAGTGCGCGAAGGGCATCAGGGTGTGGGTGTCGAACGGGAACCACTTGTTCGGCGTTTGGACGAAGTAGCCCCGTCCGCAACGGCGGCATTCCGCCGCGAACTGCCGCTGGCGCTCGACGCCGCCCACGTGCTCAATGACTGAATTACTGAACACTACATCGAAACCCGCGGAAGGCAGCCGGGTTTGGCAGCCATCGCCCACAACGTAGGTGGCCCATTCGGTCTTGTCCGCCTGCTCCTGGACATTGAGGATGGTCAACCGGGGACGCACAGGAAGCAAAATCCAGTTGAAGGCCCCGCCACCGAGATCAAGAATGCTGGTGCTATCTGTTATATGAAAGCGGTCTGCGAACGTCTTCATCCGGCGGGTGCGGAAGTGGCGCAGAATCGGACGGTAGAAACTGTGGATGTTCACTGCATGATGATAATTCACGGCTTGGCATAGGCCAGGGCGCTTAGCTCGTTTTCCGGGACGACGTTCAACTCAATCGCTCCTTCACGGGGCAGCGCGTCCAGCGGCAGATGGTCGCGCCACAAGGAGAAACGCAGGCGCAGGACCGTGCCCTCGGCGGCGCTCAAGGCGGGCAGCGGAATCCGGCATTCGAAGGACATTTCTTTCCGCAAGGCGGTGAGCAGGCCTTCCACGTTGTTCAACACGTTTCCTCCATCATCGAGACGCCAGCCCTCAATCGCCCCACCCCGGATGCGGACTTCGAGTTTGCAGGCCAGGGCATCGGGCGCGTTTCTGGGGCGGCATTCAATATGCACCAGCAGCATGGCGCCCGTGCATGCCCAGTCCTGCAAGCTGGCCATGAAATCGAGCCGGCAGTAGCAGTAGCCGGCATCGATGCCGGCATATCCGGTATCGAGAAGGAAGACCCCGCCGTGCATGGCCGCATAGCGTCTTTCGGCGACATAGCAGGCCGCTCCCAGCCAATCGAAATAACTGGCGGCCGGGCTGCCCACACGGGGTGAGATATAGCCGGTCTGGGAGGTGATCCGCGAACGGGCCTGGGCGCTGATGATGGAATGCGCCAGGGCTTCGGGTGGCCCGGCGCCCAGGGCGTGATAGACATTGGAAAGATGTTTGCGATAGAGATCGTCGAAGTCGCCGTCATTGGCGGAATGATGCTCCGGCCCATACCACCAGTTCCAGTCGCTGCC
>DATMNZ010000209.1:0-6077 GCA_035568495.1 Saccharimonadales bacterium (SeqCode)
GAGGTGAAGCCGTGCTTGTTCCAGAAGTGCCAGTTCACGGCCGGCAGCGGCTTAAATACATGGAAGTCGCTCTTGGCCAGGTCCGCGCCGCCTTCTTCGAGCGGAGTCGTGTCATCGAGCACGAACAGGCCGCGGCCATGAGTGGCCACCACCAGGTCGTGGGTCTTCTTGATGAACTTGATATCGTAGACGGGCACGGTGGGGAAGTTGTTCTTCAGCGCCGTCCAGTGCGCGCCGTCATCAATCGAATAGAAGACGCCGGTATCGGTTCCCACCGCCAGAAAGCCTTTCTGATTCGGATTCTCACGGACCACGCGCGCTGGATCTTCCTGCGGAAGGCCCTGCATGATCGGTGTCCAGTTCTTGCCGAAGTCATGGGTCTTGTAGGCATAGGGTTTGTTGTTATCGACCTCGTGGAAATCGACGGCGATATAGGCCGAAGCGGCGTCGTTAGGAGAGGCTTCGATCTGCTGTAGGCGGCCCCACTGCGGCAGGTTGGGAATGCTGGTGGTGACATTGTTCCAGCTCTTTCCGCCATCTTGCGTTACTTGAACCAAGCCATCGTCGGTGCCCGCCCAGATGATTTTCGGATCAAGAGGCGAAATCGAGAAAGAGAGAATCGTGCCGAAAGTTTCCGCTCCGCTGATGTCGTACTCGATGATGCCGCCGCTGGTCTGCTGTTTCGATTTGTCGTTGCGGGTGAGGTCGGGGCTGATCGGGTCCCAGTGCTCGCCCCCGTCGGTGGACTTGAACAGCACGTTGCCGCCGATGTAGACCTCATTGGGGTCGGTGTAGGAAACGCCGATGGGCGAAGTCCAGTTGAATCGGTATTTGAGGTCGGCCGGCTTTTGATACTGCACGCCGTGCGAATACGGCCGGATGCCGCCGGAAAGGCCGTTCCCCACATTGACCTTCTGGATCGCGCCATTCTGAGAATCGGCATAGACGATATTAGTGTCGGTGCCACGCGCGGGAACGATGTACTCGCCATCGCCGCCCACCACCGTGAACCAGTCAAAGCCGGTGATGCCGCCGCGGCTGAGGCTGTTGGAAGGACCGCACCAGCCATTGTTGTCCTGCAGTCCGCCGCACAAGTTGTAAGGCGTCTTGTCGTCCTGGGCCACGGAGTAGAACTGCTCGATGGGCAGGTTGTCGAGGTAGCGCCATGTGCGCCCGGCATCGGAGCTGATATAGACGCCGCCGTCGTTGCCGTTGATGATGCGATCGGGGTTTTCCGGGTCGATCCACATCGAGTGGTGGTCGGGGTGTACGCGGGCGCCGACGGTGTGCGCCGTCTTGCCGCCATCTTCTGAATACACGATGTTGAAAGAAAGGAAGTAGACTTTGTTTTCGTCTTTGGGCGACACCACCAACTGGCTGAAGTAAAACGGACGCGCATTCAGCGTGTGGTTATTGCTGACCATCTTCCAGTGGTCGCCCAGGTCGTTGGAATCCCACAGTATGCCGGTCTTCGATTCCACCAGCGCGTAGACGTGGTGCGGATTGCTGGGAGCTGCGCCCAGCCCGATGCGTCCTGTGGCCCCTTCAGGCAGGCCTTCGGTGAGCTTCTTCCATGTATTGCCGCCATCGACCGAACGGAACACGCCGCCGGTGGTTCCGCCGCTTTCAAGGATCCACGGATGGCGCTTCAGTGGCCACATGCCGGCGAACAGCACCAGAGGATTGCCGGGATCCATGATCAGCGAACTCACGCCGGTCGAGTCGTCCGCGTATAGCACCTTCTGCCAGCTCTTCCCGCCATCGCGTGTGCGGAAGACGCCCCGTTCGCTGTTGGGCCCCCACAGATGCCCCAGCACGCCCACATACACAATGTTGGGATCGTGGGGATCAATCACGATGTTGGAGATCTGTCCGGCATCGATCAGGCCCATGAAGTTCCATGTCGTTCCGGCGTCAGGGGAGAAATAGACGCCCCGTCCGGTCGTCACGTCATTGCGCGGATTCGATTCGCCGGTGCCTACCCAGACCAGATTCGGGTTCGAAGGCGCGAGTGCGATGGCCCCGATGGAGGCGGTGCTCTGCTTCTCGAAGATTGCCTTCCATGAGAGTCCGCCATCACGGGTGATGAACACGCCGCCGCCGGCTGCGCCTGCATAATAGACGTTGGGCTTGCCGGGAATGCCGGCAACGGCAGTCACACGTCCGCCACCCACAGCCGGGCCCAGGTTGCGGAAGCGGAGGTGCTCCAGCGGGTCGATGGGCTTGGCGTCAGAGGGCTTACTCTCAGAGGTTTTTTCTTCAGAGGCCCTGGGCGCTTTCTTCTCTTGGGCGATCGTCAGAACGGCAAACGCGCACACGAATACAAACAGGGACCTAAACTTGATTGAGGACTTCATCGGATTCAACTCCAGCGAATCGGCAATATGGAAGGCTGACCGGGAATGATATCGCAATTCGGGCCGCTGTGCGGCCCGAACCGCGATTAACCATCTGAGGATTAATAAAACTTAACAGAGAACGTGACATAGCCAACAACCGAGACTTTTGAAACACAGTTAAGGCTTCCCGGTGAGATATTCCCACTCCTGCCTTCCGCGTTCCAGCAGGGACGGCACATCTTCCGGCAGCAGGAACCGTTGCTGCATCAGCTTGACGGCTGCGGCCGCGAATTTGCCCAGGTATTCGTCCCGTGAGCTGTAGCGCTCAGCGATCGAAGGCCGTGGGTCGCCCGCTGCCTTGCGCTCTTCGGCGGTGCGGGTGAACGGGATGAACGAGCCGAGGAAGCTGAGGCGCTGTTCGGGAGCGCCGATGGCGGGCGAGCGCAGGTTCCATCCGGTGTAGGAAGCCAGTGGCGCCTGTAGCTCCGGAAGGCGCACTCCACCCAGGTCGTTGCCATCCGCATCGGATTGCGGGATGAACACAGCATACGGCTTGCCGACTTTGGGCGGTTCAATCGAGACGATGCCCTGTTTCCATTGCGGGCCGAAATCGAGATGCCACGCGAGCACGATCTCGCTGGGAAGGTTGACGCCGGGAATCTTTGGGAACGTCCACTTCGAAAAGGGAACCAGCGTATTGTCGGCCAGCTTCGGATAGGTGCTGGGCGGCGGAGCGACGCCCTCGCGCACCCACTGGTCCATGTCGGTGATCAGCGCCCGCCAGAACCAGCGAACGGGATTGGGATTGTGCGGCTGTTGGGCGGTGTATTGGACCGCTCCCTGCTGGGATTTTGCCGGAGGAAACGCCCCGGAGAAATGCTGCAAGCCGGCCAGAAAGTAAACGCGGATGTTTTCCGGCAATGGCGCTTCGGCCTTTCCGTCCGCTGAAGTATGGACCAACGAAGCTGCGCGTCCCCAGTATTCATAGGAAGTGTTGGTGTAGAAAATCTTGGGCGCGTGGTGCGAGGGAGTGATGGCATCCTCAACGCCCGCAGTCTCTCCGGTTTCCGGATCGGTTTCCGGCAGGTCGGTGAAAGGGAAGAGGTCGGTAGGATAGAAGATGCTCGACATCGGCTGGGAGTCGCGCGAAGGCTGGGCAAAGCGATGGTTGAAGCTGCCGCGCCCCGCGCCCGCTACGTGGGCGAGCACGCCATCCATCACCTGGCGGTCCTGCTCGTCGGAGTTGAAATCCTGGTAGATGAAGTGGCGCAGAAACCTTCCGCTTTGGGAGATGCCGACGGCGTAGGCGCGCTGCACTGGGGCCACGGCCTGCGGGTCGTATTTTAGATAGGAGAGGAAGTCGCGCACCGCCGCCAATCCCAGCCCTGCAACCTTGGGATTCTTCGCGGTGTAAACCAATTCATAAATCTTGCCCGGCAAAAATCCACTGTTCAGGTGGACGAAGTGGGTGTCAGCCACCACCTGCCCTTGCACTTCATGGGCAAAGCTCCATTGGCCGCGCGGAATGACTTGGCGCTGCCCGTTGGGCGTGTCGCGCACGGTGAGCACGTTCTGCGGGCTTGCCGGATCGTCCACCGGGTAACTCTGCCCGCCATTCGCGCCGAGCAGGATGTGGCCCACCGGCATGTCGCTGACTTTCTCCGAGGGATTGAAATCCGAGCGCACCAGACCGTGAATCTCCGAGCCGCCTTCGCCGTGGGCAACCGGCGCATACAGCTTGAGGCTCTGCGGAACGTCGGCAACATCGTATTGCCAGCCCACCCAGGCCACCGTATAGCCGTGGCTCATAAAGAACCCGTCGCCGGATTCATTGCCGGCTCCGGCGCCGTTTACGATGTTGAGAATGCCGCGCCCGCCGCGGTTCGACACCTCAAACAGCACCGCGCCGTTGCTCTTGTTCGCATCCTTGGGGCGCACCAGATATAGATCAGCGGAAAACTCAACTTCCCCCTCGGCATTGCGCGCCGCTTTGTCGAGATCGACAATCTGACGGTTGTGCAGATTGCCGGGCTTCACCGCAAAATGGACCCGCCCTGTGATTCTCTCGTAAGGGCCGGCCAGCCCGAAGGGTTTGCCCTGCTGAAGGTCGGCGCGGGAAATGACCTTGATCCGCACCACGCGGGCGTTAGCAGCAGAGAAGCAAAGGGCGGCGAAAACAATCATGACGGCGGTAAGACGCGGGAAATGCATGGGGCCTCCGGTGGTGGATTAGATTACCAAAAGCAAAGGCATAGCCGCGAATTGACGCGAATATACGCGAATGGGAATTGGGTTGTCGTCGCTCGCGGATCATCGTAAACCGCGAAGATTCCTGCTTCTATCCGCTCATCCGCTCATGTCATTGAAGAATAACGAAAAACCGGTAGCGGATGGTCCGTTTTCGATCCGATCGGTAGCGCTACCGAGGGGGCCTTCGCTCAAGTACGCGCTCGGTATTCCGGCTGCGGGCTCCCGCCGCTGAAGAACGCGGCTTCACAACCAGCAAAGCGGCTCAAGGTTTCTGGAGGCACAGGTTTCTGGAGACACAGGTCTCTGGAGACACAGCCGCTCCAATCTTGAGTGTGACCGTCAAACGGCGACGAGTCAAGACTTTGCTGTCGTCCGGCTGTCAGAGTGACAGCAGCCGCTGGGGTGACCCCCTAGGCTGAGACGAAAATCCTTGCATCGAATTGCGGTCACTTCAGAACGTGGGCGTTTACTACAGCGCCATCGAAAAGGACGCGAACAAGGCAGATGAATTCTTTGCCCAGGCGCGGGCTGTTCTGGGAGGAGAGGATGCGATCCTGGCGCGAAGCTATTACTTCCTGGGCGTGTATTGGTACGAAGAGCGGGGACCAAAACGGGCGGAGACGTTTTTTTCAGAGGCCCTGGCGATTCAGCGGCGCGCTCAAAAGACCAATGATCCGGCGATGGCGCAAACGTTGGTTTGTCTGGCTTTAGCTAGGGCAGCTTTCGAGGGGCCCGGCGCGGTGCTGGCCCTTCTGGGAGAGGCGCTTGCAATTCAGAGAGATGGGCTGCCGGCGGACGATCCTCAGATACTGGAAACCGAGCAAATATTCAATGATATGCGCAAGAAGGCTGAAACCAAATAGATCGCCGGTGAATCATTCAGACTCATCGAACAGTCCAGTCAAAGAGAGAGAAAACTTAAGGCCGTGGAACAGGCGCTCTTCGTTGAGTGAATCCGGCATGTTTACGTCGCGGACTCCGCTGCGTTCATGTATCTCCACCACGCCGAGCGCAGGATAAACAAGCCACACGGCATGGCTACCGGCGGCAAGATACTGGCGCACTTTTTTGAGCGTGTCCTGGGCCAGGTTGCTGGGAGAAATGACTTCCACGGCAAGAGACGGCGCTCCCTCAATAGGTGTCTGGTCAAAATCAAATCCCTGCAGGTGCTCTTTGGCGATGAACGCAACGTCCGGCTTGCGGACTACATTCGCGGAGAGACGGAAATCCACTTCCGCGGTCACTCTGCCTAAATCGTTGGCCTTCACAAAAGCGCCAAGGGCGCGTCTAAGCTTAAAGGAGACAAGATTGTGCCGGGGGGTTGGGGATGGCGTCAAAACCAGCTCTCCTTCGTCCAGTTCGAAGCGGGCGTTGTCCTCATCCGCTTCTTGCAGCTTCTGGAATTCCACGAAACTCAGTTTAGTGGCGGTGCCCATACTCCATCCAGGACGCTACGCGCCTAGCGTTTTCTCAGATTAACGCTACGAT
>DATMNZ010000210.1:0-10743 GCA_035568495.1 Saccharimonadales bacterium (SeqCode)
CCTGGTCGGCGTCGTGACCGGCGTACCCGGCGATCCTTCGATTAAATCCACCGAGAACGAAGGCGAAATCACCCGCAAGGGTCGCGACAAAAAGCGCACCATCACCGAAGCCGCCATCGGCGCGGGCGTCGGTGCCGTCAGTGGCGCGGTCATCGGCGGCGGCAAAGGAGCGGCTGTCGGCGCAGCCGTGGGTGCAGGACTCGGAACTGGGGCCGGCCTGCTGAGTAAACAGGAAATCAAACTCCCCAAAGAGACACATCTGGAAGTGCGGCTGGACCGTGATTTGACCGTGCCGGCAAGGTAAACGGGCGCAAGACCGGGCCGCGATAAAAACCAAAATTTACCACGGAGTCACGGAGAAAAACAAAAACAGCCGCGAATTGCGCGAATCAACGCGAATAGAAATAAAAAAATGCGTCAATTGGCTCTTTTAGATCAGCGCCCATCAGCGAAAATCAGCGGCCAATTGTTTGTTTTTGTTCTTGTTTTTAATTCGCGTTCATTCGCGTTCATTCGCGGCTAATTGTCTTTGCTCTTGGTTGGTTTTGGCCCAAAACACACCGCCAGGGCTGCGGCCGCGGCCACCAGCTTGAGCAGGTCGGCTTGCACGAAATCCGGGCCGGCCTCGGTCGCATTTTTGCCTTTGCGGCAAATCTGGATCACGCCCACCACCTGATTCATCAGGACCACCGGGGCCGACATCAGCTTCTGGATGATCATTTCTTCCTTGGTATGCTTGCCCTTGTCCAGGCTGCTCACATCCACGGTCTCAAAGAAGCTGGTGTGTTTGGCGTGGAAGAAGGCGTTATTGATTTCCGGACGGCGGCTGTGGGCGGTGCGGGCCGCCTGCGATGCCGGCGAATTCAACGGAATTCTGCCAACGTTATGCAGCTTCGCCGGATAAACAAAGACCAGGCTGTCTTTCTCCAGACAAAGCATTCCCACTTCGTCGTCTTTGACGGCGAAGGTCTTCGCCAGCTCGGAAGCGATGAGCGCGCCGTTCTCGGCGGTCATTCCCGCTGGTTCACACTGCTTTGCAATTTGCGCCACTGCAGAGGACGGCGTCGACATGGGTTCTCCGGGACAATTATATAAAACAGCGGACGGCAAAAAAGAGGGCCGTCTTCGACAAGGCCCCCTTCATGAAGCTGTTTGTCAGATCCATCTATTTCGATCTGGCCAGGCCCTATTTCGCCACCCAATGAACTCGGACGCCAACAATATCAACTGTCCTTGGTGATTTCGTGAATCTTCCGGTTATTCGTTTCAGGCATTAGCCACAAAAGCCGAAGGCCGGCGCGCGGGGTAGGGCCGGCCTTCATGTCCCGGCCTGCGGTCTCGTGCCGGGACCGGCTAGGCCGGATCTAACTCGATCTCGATGCCTCCCATGCGGCCGGCCACCAGGTTATAGACGAACGCCTGTATGGCGCCCGCGATGAAACCCACCACGAAATAAAACAACGGAATCAGGCACGCAAGCACGATACCCGCCACGGCTCCTACTGCCCCGAAAGGGCTCCGCTCGGCGATCGATGCAAAGCTGCCAAACAACACCGCCAGCAGTACAAATGGAACAAAGATGAGCGAGATGCAGGCCGCAATTGCGCCTTGGATCTTCGCCGCTGAAAGTACGCCAATTCTCTTGACTCTTCTCATGTCGATCTCCTCGTCGCTTCCGTATTCTCGTTCCCACACCGTCAACATTCATATTGAAGCCTGGAGTGACGCTTCCATGCGAAAACTGTATCACGGATCAGACCGATGGAAATGAGCTTCAGAAGCCTCTGCTGCCTCTGTTCCTCTGTATTACTGTCCCCCAGAATCTTCGCGGTACATGACGATTCCGGGAGCAACGACAATCCGACTCTTATTCGCGTTTATTCGCGTTAATTCGCGGCTAATTGTTTTTGGTTGTGGCTACGTCACGACCATACCTCCCTGTTGAAATTTTGATTTTTTTAATTGACAACGACTGCCTCCACAATGCATATTTATACATAGTTAGTGAATAATTATTCGTTATGTCGAAGCTGCCACGCCAGCAGGCGATTGTGGAACTCGCGCACCAAGGGCCCCTGCCCAACCAGCAGGAGCTCTGCAAGGTGCTTGCACGCCGCGGATTCCGCACGACCCAGGCCACGCTTTCACGCGACCTCAACGAACTTCGCCTGCTCAAGACCCCGGAAGGCTACATTCTTCCCAACGGTGACGCCCCGGCCGAGGGGGCGCCGGGGCTCTCGCGCGTGGTGCGGGAGTTTGTCCGCGACATACGCCGGGCCCAGAACCTGCTGGTAATCAAGACCGTTCCCGGCAGCGCCCAGCCGGTGGCCGTCGCCCTGGATGCCGAATCTTTCGACGAGGTCGTTGGCACCGTGGCCGGCGACGATACCCTGCTCATTATCACCGCCAACAACCGCCACGCCCGCCAGCTACAAACACGCATGGAAGGCATGCGCTCATGATGGCCCAGTCGATACAACCTGCCATCGTCGGCGCTACCGGCTATGCCGGATTCGAACTGGCCCGGCTCCTGCTGCATCATCCGCAGGCCAAGAAGCCTGTGCTCTTTGCCCGCGAGGGTGAGAGTGGCGCGGCCCGGGACCTCAACGAGATCTATCCGCACATTCGTGGCAACGGCGGGTATCCACTCCAGCCCTTCCAGTGGGAAGCCCTGCGGACCCAGGGCGTAGACGTGCTTTTTCTGGCCACCCCGCATGAAGTCTCGCGGGAATGGGCGCCGGAAGCGCTGCGGCGCGGCGTACAGGTCATCGACTTGAGCGGAGCTTGGCGCATTGCCTCGCCTGAACACCGGGCCGTTTATGAATTCCATGACGCCGACCCCGCGGCCGCCGGAAGGCTCACCGCCCAGGCGGTTTATGGAATCCCCGAGCTGCATCGCGAGCGGTTGAAGCAGGCTTCGCTGGTGGCCAACGCCGGCTGCTATGCGACTTCGATCATTCTGGCGCTGGCGCCGCTGGTACGCGCCGGCCTGCTCGATCTTTCTTCCGGCGTGGTGTGTGACGCTAAGTCCGGCGTTTCCGGCGCGGGCAAGCAGCCCACGCAGAAGACCCACTTCGTGGAAGTCGCTGGTAACCTTTCCGCCTACTCGGTATTCAATCACCGGCACACCGGCGAGATTCTGGAACAACTGGGTCTCACCGGCGACCAATTGGTATTCGCACCCCATCTGCTGCCGATTCCACGGGGAATTCTCTCCACGATTTACGCCCGCCTGAAAACACCCCACGAGGCGCAGGTCGTGGAAGATTGCCTGCGCAGCTTCTACCACACATCGCCGTGGGTGCGTGTCTTCGAGCATGGCCGCCTGCCGCAGATACAGTATTCGCTGCACACCAATTTCTGCGACATCGGCTTCGCCCTGGCGGCCGACCAGCGGCGGCTGGTCATGGTTTCCTGTCTCGACAACCTGATGAAGGGCGCAGCCGGACAAGCGGTGCAGAACATGAACCTGATGTTTGGATTCAACGAAGAGGAGGGCCTGCAGTGAGAATCATCGTAAAACTCGGCGGAGCGACGCTCGACAATCCTGACCTGTTGCGCCGTGCCGTGGTGGCCGTTCGGCAACTGGCGGCCGAGCACCAGGTGGCGGTGGTGCATGGCGGCGGCACCGCCCTCACCCGCATGTTACGCCAGGTCGGCAAGGTCAGTGAGTTCATCGACGGTCTGCGCGTGACCGACGCCGAGACCCGTGATTTCGCGGTGATGGTGCTCGCCGGTCACATGAACAAGAAGCTGGTGGCGGCCATGGCCGGCGCCGGCCAGCCCGCTGTCGGGCTTTGCGGCGGCGATGGTATGGCCTTCCGCGCGCGCAAGAAAACCAGCAACGGCCACGATCTCGGCTTCGTGGGTGAAATCTGCGCTGTCGATCCCCGCTGGATACATACCATATGGGAGCAAGGTTCGGTGCCGGTGATTTCCAGCCTCGCCCTGGGCGGCGACGGCCAGTATTACAACGTCAACGCCGATCAGATGGCTTCCGCCTGCGCCGTGGCCTGCCATGCCCACTCGCTGATCTTTCTCACCGATGTGCCCGGCGTGAAAGACGCCGATGGGCTGGTCATCCGCTGGCTCAACCTCAATCTGGCTTCGGAACTGACGGAGAAATCCGTCATCTGCGGAGGCATGCTGCCCAAGCTCGAAGCCTGCCGCAACGCGCTGCTGCACGGCGTACATCGGGTGCGGATGCTTCCCGCCTGCGAAGTCGAGGCCCTGCCGCAGTTTTATTTCAGCAAGATCGAATCCGGAACGGAGGTACTGGTCGCTTGAACCTTAACCAGGCAAGCAAACTCGAAGCCCGGCTGCTGCTGGCGACCTATGACCGGCATCCGCTGCTGCTGCATAAAGGACGCGGCGTCTACGTCTACGATGACCGCGGCCGCCGCTATCTCGACTTTCTCAGCGGCATCGGTGTCAACGCGCTAGGCTACGGCCATCCGGCGATCACCCGCACACTGACCCGGCAGGCGAAGCTGCTGGTGCATACTTCGAACCTGTTCTTCCACGAATATCAAGGCAAACTGGCCGAAGCCCTCACCAAGATCTCCGGTCTGGACCGCGCTTTCTTCACCAACAGCGGCACCGAAGCCTGGGAAGGCGCGCTCAAAGTGGCGCGTGCCTACGCGCGCGAAAACTGCGCCGCAGGCAAAGAACCGAAATTGCGCATCCTGGCCCTCGAACATGCCTTCCACGGACGCACCTTCGGCTCGCTGGCCACCACTCACAAGGAAAAATACCGCGCGCCCTTTGCTCCCGTGCTTCCCGGAGTGCAGTTCGTGAAATTCAACGACGTGGAAGACCTGGAACGCCATTTCGACGATACCGTGTGCTCCATCGGCTTTGAGTTCATACAGGGTGAGGGCGGCATACGTCCCGTAAGCCAGGCATTTGCCGATACCGCCCAGCGGCTGGCGCAGAAGCACAACGCTTTGCTGATCGCCGATGAGATACAGAGCGGTCTGGGACGCACCGGAAAATGGTTTGGCTATCAGCACTTCGGCATCCAGCCGGACCTGGTCACGCTGGCCAAGCCCATTGCCGGCGGTTTACCGCTGGGTGCGCTGCTGGTGAGCGAGAAAGTCTCAAAGTGCATCCACCCGGGAATGCACGGCACCACCTTCGGTGGCGGCCCCCTAGCCTGCGCTGTTGCCCTGGAACTGCTGAACGTCATGCGGAAGGAAAAGCTGCTGCGCAACGTGCAACAGGTGGGCGGTTACATGGCCGGCCAACTGAAGAAACTACAGAAGAAGCATCCGCAGATCGCCGAAGTGCGCGGCCTGGGGCTAATGATCGGCATGGAATTGGACTCGCCTGATCTGGCCAAAGCCGTCGTCAACCGGTTGCTCGAAGAAGGCATCATCCTGAATCGCACGGATGAAAACGTGGTGCGCTTCCTGCCACCCTTCATCATCGGCCGGAAGCACGTGGATATCGTAGTCGATCGTCTAGACCAAGCCTTGGAAAAACTCACCCAGCCGGCAGTAAACCCGGCGGAACGGGAGAATTGAATGATGGGAACACGGGTATACGACTATGCCGCCTTGAGCGCGCCTGTGGAGCAGCCGGTGAACAGCCGCGATCTGGTTTCGGTGCAGGATTTTTCTCCGGAAGAGATACGTTCGCTGTTCGAACTGACCAACATCATCAAGCACCGGCCCGCGGACTTTCGCGCCGCGCTGGCCGGGAAACAGATCGTGCTGTTCTTCGAGAAGGCCTCACTGCGCACCCGCGTGACGTTTGAAGCGGGCATGGCCAGCCTGGGCGGCAACTCGATGTTTGTCGACCAGACCCGCAGCCGCCTGCATGAACGCGAGCCGCTGCACGACATCGCGCATAATGTCGAACGCTGGGTCGATGCCGTTGTGCTGCGCACCTTCGAGCACCAGACCATCGTGGAGATGGCCAAATACGCCCGCATTCCGGTGATCAACGCCCTCAGCGACCTAGAACACCCTTGCCAGGCGCTCGCCGATTTATTTACCTTGCAGGAAAAATTCGGCGACCTCAGCCGTGTTCATCTGGCCTACGTGGGCGACGGCAACAACATGGCCCACTCGCTGATGCTGGCTGCGGCCAGTATGGGCGGGAAGATTTCCATCGCCACGCCCGCCGGCTACGCGCCGAACCCGGAAATCACGGCCGCCACCCTCGAAATCGCCGCCCGCACCGGGGCGCAACTGATCGTCACCGAAGATCCCTGTGAGGCCGTCCACGGGGCCGATGCAGTCTACACCGATGTGTGGGCCAGCATGGGCCAGGAAGAAGAAACCGCCTTCCGCTCGCGGATCTTTGCCACCTATCAGGTCAACGACGCGCTCATAGCGCGGGCCGCGGAACACGCCGTCTTCATGCATTGCCTGCCCGCCCATCGCGAGCATGAAGTCTCCAGCAGCGTGATCGACTCGCCGCGCTCGGTGGTCTTCGACCAGTCGGAAAACCGTATGCACGTGCAGAAAGCCATTCTTCTTTTACTGCTGGGCGGCGGCATTCGCCGCTTCCCTTCAAGGAGCAACCATGCGTGAGAAAGTCGTCCTCGCCTATTCCGGAGGGCTTGACACCTCCATCATCATTCCCTGGTTGAAAGAAAACTACGACTGCGAGGTGATCGCCATGATCGCCGACGTCGGCCAGGGCGACGATATCGACGAAGTCGCCGAAAAAGCGCACAAGACCGGGGCCGCCAAGGTATGTGTAGAAGACCTGCGCAGCGAGTTCCTGAACGAGTACGTATTCCCGGCGCTGCGCGCCGGCGCCGTTTATGAACACAAATATCTGCTCGGCACGTCGCTGGCCCGTCCCGTGATCGCCAAACATCAGGTAGAAGTCGCCATACGCGAGGGCGCCAGCACTCTCGCCCACGGATGCACCGGCAAAGGCAACGACCAGGTGCGTTTCGAACATGCCTTCCAGGCGCTCGCCCCCGAACTCAAAGTCATCGCACCCTGGCGCGAGTGGGACCTAAAATCGCGTGAGGACTGTCTCGACTACGCCGAACAGCGCGGTATCTCCGTGACCGCCAGCCGCGAGAAAATCCATAGCCGCGACCGCAACATCTGGCACCTGAGCCACGAAGGTGGCGAACTGGAAAGCCCGCTCAATCCACCACTTGATTCCACATGGCAGATGACGGTTTCACCCCAGGATGCGCCCGATGAAAATGAGATCGTGACCATAGGCTTCGCCGCCGGCACACCGGTCTCCGTCAACGGGAAAAAACTCGATCCGGTCTCGCTGGTGGAATTACTCAACGAAACCGGCGGGCGCAACGCCATCGGACGCATCGACCTGGTGGAAAACCGCTTCGTAGGAATGAAATCCCGTGGATGCTATGAAACTCCCGGCGGCACCCTGCTGTTGTTTGCCCATCGCGAACTTGAGGCCCTGTGCCTGGACCGCGACCTCATGCACTTCAAACAGCAGATCGCCCTCAAGTACGCCGAACTGGTCTACTACGGCCTGTGGTTTACGCCCCTGCGCGAAGCCCTGGACGCCTTCGTGACCGAGACCCAGAAGGAAATGACAGGCACGGTGACTCTCAAGCTGTATAAGGGCAACATCGAGGCAGTGCGGCGTGAATCTGAGTTCTCTCTTTACCGCACCGATCTGTCATCTTTCACCATGGGAGACACCTACGACCAGAAAGACGCGGCGGGCTTCATCCGCATTCTTGGCCTGCCCGCCCGGTCACGCGCGTTTGTCCGCCAGGAGGCAACTAAGTGAAGATGTGGTCCGGCCGGTTCCGGCAGCCGCTCGATCCGGTGTTTGAGGAATGGCAACGATCGTTTCCGTTTGACCAGAAGCTGCTGCTCTATGAACTGGCCGCCAGCAGCGCCCACGCGCACGCCCTGCGCGAAGCCGCGATTCTTTCCGTGGAAGAATACGGCCAGGTTGTGGCCGGTCTGGAGCAGATCGCCCGGCGCGCCGGCCAGGAACCTGGGTTCTTCAACGACCCGGAGGCCGAAGACATACACCATTTCGTGGAAAAACAACTGGTCGGTCTGATCGGTGAAACCGGCAAGAAGCTGCACACCGGCCGCAGCCGCAACGAACAGATCGCCACCGACCTGCGCCTGTTCGTGCGCGCCAACATTGACGCGCTACGGTCGATGGTCGCCGGCCTTCTGGAAGTGCTGGTGGCCCGCGCGGAAGAATGCAAGACCATGGTCATGCCGGCGTACACGCATTTCCAGCGGGCTGAACCGGTGCTGGTGGCGCATTGGCTGATGGCTTATTTCCAGATGTTTGCGCGCGACCTGGAGCGGCTCAACGACTGCCGCCGCCGGGTGAATGAGTGTCCGCTGGGCTCCGGGGCGATTACGGGCGCTCCCCTGGCGCTGGACCGCGAACTGATGGGCCGCCAGTTGGAATTCGACCGGCCCACCGCCAATAGCATGGACGCCACCAGCGACCGCGACTTCGCGATTGAGTTCGTCAACACGCTCTCGCTGCTGGCCGTTCACCTGAGCCGCTGGGCCGAGGAGTTCATTTTGTTTTCCACCACAGAGCACGGCTTTGTCCAATTGCCGGAGGCCTATTCCACCGGCAGCAGCGCCATGCCCCAGAAGAAGAACCCCGACGCTCTGGAACTGATTCGCAGCAAGGCCGCGCGCATCATCGGCAACCAAGTGGCCCTCACCACCGCCATGAAAGGCCTGCCGCTGGCCTATAACAAAGACATGCAGGAAATGCAGGAGCCGCTCTTCGAAGCGGCGGCCACCGCCAGGTACTGCCTGGAAATCGCCACCGGCTTCATGCGCTGCGTGAAATTTGATGAACGCCGGATGCGCACCGCCTGCAACACCGGTTTCATGAACGCCCTGGCCGCCGCCACCTATCTGGCCCAGCGCGGCGTGCCCTTCCGCGAGGCGCATGAGATCGTTGCCCAGGCAGTGCAAAAGTGCCTGGAAAAAGGTTGCGAGCTAGCCGACCTACCGCTCGAAGACTTGCAGACCTTCAGCCCCAAGTTTGACCCCGGAGTCTACCAGAGCTTGTCACCCGATAGCGTGGTCGGCTGCCATGATGTTTTCGGCGGCACCTCGCCCCGCTGGGTGCAGCAGGCATTGAGCCAGGCCCGGCAGAAGGTCACCGCATTACAGAGGACCAATGGTGATTTCTCGTAACGCCGTGCTGCCCGACGTGGCGCCCATCCACGCCATCATTCAACCCTACGCTGAAAAAGGCATACTTCTGCCCCGCAGCAAACCGGAGTTATGCGAGAACATCCGCGACTTTATGGTGGCCGAGTTGGATGGAAAAATCGTCGGCTGTGGCGCGCTGCATCTGTACGGGATGCATCTGGCGGAGATACGGACGATTGCCGTACCGCCCGAATCTAAGGGACTGGGAGCGGGGCGGCTGCTGACCGAGGCCCTGCTCGCCGAAGCCCAGCGTCATCATGTGACCTGCGTCTGCCTTTTCACGCGCGTGCCCGATTTCTTCCACCACATGGGTTTCACCATCGCCCTGCGCGAGGAACTGCCCGATAAGATCTACAAGGATTGCATTCACTGTCCCTACCTCAATAACTGTGATGAAATCGCCATGGTGCGAGGCAAGCTGCCGGACAAGACCGAACACCGCGATGATCAGATTTCCATTCCATTGGTGAGGCTGACCGCGTGATCGATTCCAAAGCCGCCGTTGTTAGGAATATCTTTCAAGCTAGATCTTCTCTCAGAATATTCGCGTTAATTTGCGTTCATTCGCGGCTAAATTCCTTTGCCGATAAACCGACGAGGCCGGCATCATGACCGAATCTCACATCCCAGCAGGCTTTCTCTTCTCCGCCGCCACCGCCGGAATCAAACCCAGCGGCAAACCCGATCTGGCCTTGGCGTTAGCTCCTGAAGGGGCGACGGCAGCCGCCATGTTCACCCGCAATCAGGTCGTAGCCGCTCCGGTGACAATAGGGCGAGAAAACCTGCGGCGCGGCCAGGGAAAAATTCGGGCGCTGATCGTCAATGCCGGCAATGCCAACTGCGCCACCGGTGCGCCCGGCTTAAGCGCAGCCAAGACCGTGTGCTCGGAACTGGCCAAGTATCTTGAGACATCGCCGGCGCAGGTCTTCCCTTCTTCCACCGGCATCATCGGCGTGCCCCTGCCTTTCGAGAAGATCACAGCGGCCATTCCCCGCCTGCTGGCCGAAGCCGGCACCGATAAGCTGATGGCCTTCGCCACCGCCATCATGACCACGGACACAAAATCCAAAGCAGCAAGCGCTCAGATAAGCTACAAAGGCTCCCACGTAAGGCTGGCAGGAGTGGCCAAAGGCGCGGGGATGATCCACCCCAATATGGCCACCATGCTCGTGTATCTGTTCACCGACGTGAAAGCCAACCCCAAAGAGCTGCAATCGTGCCTCAAGCGCGCAGTCGATCAGAGCTTCAACAATATTTCCATCGACGGCGATACCTCAACCAACGACACGGTGCTGCTGCTGGCCAGCGGTAAAAGCCATATAGCGCTCAAAGCCATCAGCAAACAATTTGAGGGCGTTTTGAAAGATGTCTGCCAATCGCTGGCCGCACAGATTATCGCCGACGGCGAAGGCGTAGAACACATCGTCCGTCTGAAGATCGAACAGGCCCGCACCACCGAAGAAGCCCGCCAGATCGCCCGAGCCATTGCCAACTCCCCCCTGGTGAAGACCTCCTGGGCCGGCGCCGACCCCAACTGGGGACGCCTGCTGGCCGCCATCGGCTATTCCGGCGTAAAGATCAATCCAGA
>DATMNZ010000211.1:0-46732 GCA_035568495.1 Saccharimonadales bacterium (SeqCode)
CTTATCATATTTCTACTGATCACCGCGGAGTCCCTGGTGTATGCCACACCTCGTTCAAACGATGTTTCGTGTGCGGAGATAGCGTCTGTGCGGAGAATTCCCTTTCACCGAACGGATAGCGTCAATGATGAAGCCTATAACAACCTGCGAAAGAAATCCTGGGCTGCGGTTCCGTGCCTGATTCGTCATATTACCGGCACGCGCAGAGCTCCAGACCCCCGTTCTGCACCGCAATATGGCGACGTTCGAGTGGGGGATGTTGCATTTTGGGTGGTCAAAGACATCGCTGAATTGCCCTATGATGAAATGTTCCCGCCAGAGCTTGTCGCGCGATTTCCTAAGGAGGGAGTATATGCATATTTTGAGTGGGTCAAGAAGCGCGGGAGCCGCAATAAGCTACAGGCCAAAGTTCGGGAGTGGTGCGACGCACACCGGCCTAAACCTCCAACCGCAATGAAATAACGCGATTCTTAAGTTATCCCTGTTCGCACTGCGCGCCTCCGCGCAATCGGCTTTTTCGGCCCCTTCTGCAAGCCGCCATTGCGGCCGCTTCGTCGCTTCCATGTGCTCCGGCACAGGTACGGCATCTTCGGCGGCCGCAGCCTGAGTGTGCTGGATGGGTTCGGCATCATCGGAGCACGCGTGGTTACGGCTTACATCCTGCATGCGCAGCATGGTCCAATCCTTGAAGATGTCGTTCGTTATATCCCATTCGTTGCATCCACGGACGCCAATGCTGACCTGGATCGTCATTTTCTCCCTCCCCGATCCCGAAGAGGACCGCCGCCGGTATGATCCAGAAAGAACTGAGCATTTCTTAAAGCTGGCGCCTGGTAGTTGGAAGATTTGAGAGAAGCGATGGAGCGCTGGGGCTGCATTACAGCGTAGTATGACGGGGTTGGCCCAACCTGGTGTTTCAGGGAAATATCGTGAACGATAACGGGTCGGTCACCAGCCAACGAGCCATCGTGTAAAAGGGAAATTCCATGAGGATGCAAATAGTTCTTTTGTTATTCACGATGGCTTTTTTGGGATCCGCGGGCACCGTCGTCCCTTCACAGGTCCCCGTTCGCGGCGCTCATGCCGGTGCTACGCGCTGCTCGAACCGATCTCAAGATCATTCTCCAGCCATGAGATCGGACTTGGGATCAGAGACCCATCCGGAGAGATTTGCTCTGATTCATTAAGGGTCCTTAAACTAATCTCCTTCCCTTGTTCCATTTTGGAACTCTTCCGCTTACTAAAGTAACCACTGTCCTTCAGCCGGTCGTTGACCCTGGCTTTCACATTGGACTACTTTGTGCAGGGTAAGTCCTGCCGCCACTCCCTCCGGCGTACGTAAGACTTCCATACAACAGCAAGAGAGATCGACGGATGAAGACTGCAAGGCTTTTGATTGTCCTTTTTTGTGGAATTTATTTTCACGTTTTTGTTTTCCAGCCACTCTTTGCGCAGGCACAAACAACAACCGTCACATTCAACAGCACCGCTCAAAGCCCAACGCCGTCCTTGTCTCCGAAGCTGACCACAGCTACCTGTGGCAAGCCGGTGTGTACGTGGAATGCATTCGGCAAGCCTATATGCGCGGCAGCCGGGCAAGCCACAAACTATCGCGGGCGCTTTTTCTGTGCTGAATACCCATACGCAGTACATGCTGCACATTGACAATAACGGCGTGTCGAGCGCGGTGGTCTCGGTCAATGGCGCGCAGGTATTCGGGCCGAGTGACTTCGCCCCCAATGGGACCAGTCTGGACCGAGCCATCACCCTGGCGACAGACAATACGGTCGCCGTGGAGCTTCGCAGCAAGCCGGGAACGTCGCTTACGGTCACAGTGATTGGCGTGGATAGCGATCCGCCGTCGATCGCCGAGTTCGCTGCGCCGCCGTCGAATGCGTTCGGATGGAACAACACCGATGTTGGCGTGAGTTTCACGTGCGGCGATGCCACTTCGGGCATTGCAATTTGCCCCAATCCGCTCGTGCTGGCCACGGAGGGCCTCAATCAGGTGGTGGCAGGAACGGCTTTTGACCGCGCGGGCAACAGCGCGACGTCCAGCATTCAAATCAGCATTGACAGGACGCCGCCGACGATTGCTGCCAGCCAGGCTCCGCCACCCAATGCTTTCAACTGGAACAAATCCGCAGTCACAGTCAGTTTCATTTGCGCGGACTCCTTGTCCGGTGTGGCTTCCTGCCCTTCACCGGAAACCGTCTCCTCGGAGGGCGCGAACCAGCCGGTCTCCGGGACGTCCATTGACAAGGCCGGAAACAGCGCCAGCGCCAGCCTGAATCTCAACATCGACCTGACGCCGCCGGTGTTGGCGATCACGTTGCCCGTGGATGGCTCAACCGTCACCGTGGCCAGTCTCTCAGTCAGCGGCACGGTCGCCGATGCGCTTTCCGGCGTCAGCTCGGTACAGTGCAATGGCGTTTCCGCCCCGGTTTCTTCCGGGACTTTCTTGTGCCAAGTTACCCTGAATCCCGGTTCCAACACGCTTCAGATCACCGCCACCGACGTTGCCGGTAACCAGGCCAGCAGCAGCCGGGCCGTCACGTTCCAGGCTGCGCCCCCGGTCCCGATCAACGCGATCTTCATCACGCCCGGCCAGATGAATCTCCTCACCGGACAAACGCGCGCGCTCACCGTGGTCAGCGACCAGGGCCAGCCCGTCCACGGCGCAACGTTGACCATCAGCGATCCAACGGTCTTGCAAATCTCGGGCGGTCAAATCTCGGCCTTGCAAGCCGGCACGGTCACCATCACGGCAAGCTTGGAGGGGCACACCGCCAGCGCCACGGTGCAGGTGTTCTCTGGAACCCAACTGCCGCTGGGCACGCCGCTGTGGACCAATTCGCCCTTGCCGGGCAACCAGGCTTTGGGAGGAGTGTTCGCGGACAATCGGTCGGGAACCGGGCCGGATATTTACTCCTTGGAACGGGTGGATGCCACCAACCTGGTGGTGCGCGCCCTGAGCAGCGACGGACGCCAGTTATGGACAACTCCTATCCCGGCGGACTCTCTGCAACCGCAGATCGCCACAAGCGCGGCGGCGTCCGGGGGGCCACGAAACTTTTCCACGGTGGGCGTTGCTGGCAATGCCACTGGCGCAAATGACCTGCAGTCAGTACTCGAAAAGATGCGGTCCGCAGGCGGAATATCGGCCGTAGAGGCGGACTTTGTCTCCGGCACGGCCAAAGATATCATCTTTTCTCCTGTGGAACAGCGCCGAAAGGCCGCAGTGGATATGGCAGCCAGGTTAGGCCAGCCGGTCGCACAAGGCCTGAGTGCGCCAGGAGCAACAACCGGCACTCGGGCCGATGCTCCCTCTTCAATTATCATTCTTCCTTTCGTTCCGTTTACTTTTTTTGTAGAGCAGGCGCCTGATCCACAGGGTGGTCTTTTAGTGCATTTAACACGCATAATGACCGACGAAACATCGAAAGATTCCTTGGTGCGGATCGATCCGGTCACGCAGCGCATGTCCTGGAGTTATGACACCGACTTCATGAACGGGAATTTCGCTGTCCGGGACGATGGCACAATTTTCGCGCTCAAGTTCTTTGTCAGTTATTTTGTCGAGCGAATTCCCGGCACTAACTTCGCAGTCAAACAACCTGAAACCACAGGCGACGCTTATGTCGGCGTGGATTTGCTCACCGGAGCAGAGAAATTCAGTATGCCCGCGCCGGGTGAGTTCATTCTTCAGGATGTGCTCGGCGACATTGTGTTCGAATGTCCCTGTATTCGATCTGGCCCTATCGCGATTGACCAAGATGGAAACGCGCAGGTCACGTACGCCGCTAGAACTATCACGTTCCCCAACTTTGTCCTGGGCGCTACAACTTCGATCACGACTGTGGCCAGTACGCTCAACCAGCTCACGCTGGACGGAACGGGTGGCTCCTCAACTCAGCCCCTGAAGAATCTTACGAGCACGGCGACCACTTTCAGTGCTTCCGATGGTACCGTTCTCAGGACGATTGTCGAGCCGCATACTTTTATTTTTCCCGCAGAAACCATTCCGGATGGAACATCCGGCTTGTTGGATGCCTGGACTCTTGAGACTGTCCAAGGAATAGACTGCGTATTTCCCGCTCCCTTCCAGCCACAATGTACGCGGACCGGATCATCCGGGTTTGATGCCCGTATTACTCACGGCGCCAGCGAATACAGCTTACAACCGCTGGATGGCTTTTTCGATCCTGGGGCCTCTCTGGTGCTGGGCAACGGCAACACCGCGTTTGCCTTCAATGGACCACAGCTTACCGCTTTCCAGACCGATACTGGCTTACCCCTGTGGTCGGCGCAGGTGCCGACCAGCCACTTCAACAACAAGCTGATCGCGGCCACCCAGGAGGGCGGAGTGCTGGTGAATCTGGATGCTGGCCATCTGGCGCTGTTTGATTTGTTGGGAAATCCCACAGTGTTCGGCACCTTCACTTTTTTCCTCTCCGATATTAACCCCGACGGCAGCCTACTGGGACTAAACGACGTTGGCACGCAGGTCCTGCAGCCCGCCATCGCGTCGCTGGCGTCGTCCCTTTGGCAGGACGCCGGCGGCAATCACAGACGGCGCGCTCCGGTTCCGGCGCAGATCACCAGTCTCTCAAAATCGCGGGAAGTTCCGGGTGTCACGATCGAAGTGCGCCTGAAAGGGACACAGCTCAAACAGATTGTCTCCATTGATGCCGGCCCGGGTATCAAGGTAAGTTTTGACCAGTTCCGTATAGCGACGGATACGATTCTGCCTACCCTGTTCGCCATTGACCCTAGCGCCACCCCAGGAATGCATAAGGTCACAGCAACCCTCAAGAACGGAAAGACGATCGTGAGTAAGCAAGACTTTTTTGTTCAAATACCAACTTCGCTAAAGGGCGCTCAATTGCAGAACTCCGATCCGAATTTAGCAACCGATAGCAGTGGAGCCGCTCCTCTTCAAACGCCGACGGACGGACCGGTGATAACTCTCAGCGGCGTACCTCTCACTCCAGATTCGCATCGTTGTGGAGTGTACCGAAATTATGCGTTTCAGTTGATGGATCAAGACTCGCCGCCTCAGCCGATCAACGACTCGTATCACGCCGCCGAGAATCTGTCTGGGTGGACACCGGCGTGCATACAGGCTAACGCCGATCAGTGCCCGTCACTAGAACAGATAGATTCCAACGAGGCTGGAATCATTTCCGACACTCACAGCATTACTCATAGTGCCGGGGTCTGTCTGGCGTTAAATGAAAATCGATCTGTTCAGCAGAGTTTTACGGTTACAACTGGAAACAATTCTTATAATCTCAAGACAACATGTGCAATTAGCCTTGGGAACTTTGCCGGAACTCTAAATGAGACGACTAGTTGCAAAGATTCTCAGTAAAGCTAGAATGAGGACAAACATCATGAAGTCTCACTTTATATCTCTATTTGTGTTGTGGGCCTTTGGCGGGATGCACATGCTGAGTCTAAGTGCGTCTTCACAAAATGATGTGCCAGAACGTCTCAACAAAATGGTGCAAGTGCATGAGAGCCATGGCTCCTCGTTGTCTGCACTCTTCACGGATATTCTCTCTTCCGCTCATTTGCCGGGCGGGGTGGTCACGGTTCCTGATTGCGTGAGCCCAGATGAAACCAAGTTTTCAATATCTGCTTTGACGACAAGGGTGCAGGATGCCCTCAATTCAATTACGGCTATGGATAAGCGTTACCGGTGGGAAATGCAGGGTGGAGCGGCTAATCTCCTGCCTGCCTCAGGGGAACCAGAATTCCTAAAGACTAAAATTCAGGATTTCAAGATCGATGAATCACGAACAACCGTCCTCTTCGCCAGCGGAATCCTGCTTCAGAATTCGGACGTGCAGCGAGCGGCGGCACAACTTGGGCTGAAGAAGGACGATCTTGAAATATATGTCGGCGGGGTTACTCCCGGTACTGAAATCAGGCTCCATTTGCAAAATGTCACTGTCCGAGAGGCGCTAAATGCCATTGCAAACGCACATGGACATGGTATCTGGCGTTATTCGGAGTCGCATTGTAATGGAAAGAGGGTTTTTACAATCACATGGATCGTCAGCTAACAATGTTAGTCATCAAGACGCAGCCGATCTGCCTCCGCTCGAGTGGATTTACCAGGATCATGGTTAAATGGCGACAGCCGCGCATTCCCAACCTTCATCCATGTGTATCAGTGCTTTTATCAGTGTTCATCAGTGGTAAAGCTTTTGGTTGCGGCTAGGTTGCACGCTGTTTCAAAGGTTCTTTTCGCCGGACATTTCCCGCAGCCTTCATCGCCGGATTGCCGCTCCACTGCGGCAGGCCGACCAAGGTTTCCTTTCTGTCCATCCACACCAAGCGGCCCAGCTTCATGTTGCTGCGCACGGATTTCATGACGATTTCTTCCGCGCCCTTGGTGACGCCCATGACGCGCCGCCCGGCCTCAAGTTCGGCGATGAGTTGCTCGATGGTCTGGGGAGTTTGCACGCGCTCCAGGTAGCTGAACACCGCCGTGGTGACGCTCTTGCCCACGTAACGGTAGGGACTGTCGGGAGGCAGGGTGCCGCGCAACGAGGCGATGGCCCGCTTCAACTCCGCGGTGTAGCGTTGCGCGTCCATGTATTGGGCCACCAGGAATTCTAGGGCGCTGTTGCGCATGGCGGCCACGCTTTTGTTTTCATCCGGGACGTAGGGTTTTCTTCTCATGGGGTTTTTGGAATTATAAGGCCAGCGACAGGTCATCCATTAAATAAGGCTGGGCGCCATCGCAGAGCAGCATGGCTGCCAGTTGCACCTCGTGGTAGAGTTTGGCCAGCCGCCGCAGCCGCCTGAGGCGCGCTTGCCGGGAGAATCCAAAGAACACCTTGCGGCACTCGGCCATGGCCCGCAACACGTCTCCCTGCAATGTCTCCACCTCGCCCAGCAGCTCCAATTGCCGCACCAGCGGTCTGTACTGGTCGCGGACAAAGCGCAGCAGCCATTCGCAGTTGTGGCGAATCTCCCGGCGCAAGGCCAGCATCTGCCGGTAGGAAACCGGCTCGTACTCGGGAAACTCAACGCGGCGCAGCACGGTCAACAGCTCGTCGAAGGTCTGCGGCTTCGGATGCGTTCCCGGTGGCGGAAGCGCACGGCTCAATTCGTCCTGTATCTCCAAGGCGTCGAGCCGGGCCATCTCGGAATGCAATCGTTGAATGTGAACTCTCAGAAGCAAAAGCTGCCCTTGGGTGGCCGCTGCAAACGTCGGCTCTTGCCTCCGGAGCGCGGCGAACCAAAAACCGAGCCCGCCCAAATAGGCGGCGCTCTCGATGCGGGAGATCAGGGCAGAATAGGAGTGCGGGGCAATCCATACCAGGGCATGAGTCATGGCCTGGATCGTCATATAAAACAGAAAGCCGCTCAGGATGTCGGCTGCCCTCGACTGCCAGGGCAGACCCATGAAACGGGAATAGAGCGCCAGAAGCCAGAAGGCAGAACAGAGGACAGCCTCCACCGCCATTCGTGCGCCGTAGAGAACTGGAGTTGCGGGGCCGGAACCTCTGAATGGCCCCGAAATAACAACTGCGACCAACATGGCGGCAATCCCGATCACCGCCCCCGCCATCCGGGATAGCACGTGGCCAGGAAGAGCGGAAACCGGCTCAAATACCAACTGGAAGATCTCTGATGCCACAAGCACCAGAAGCACTGCCTCAATGCCGACGCCCCAATAATAGGTATAGAAATAGATCTGGAAGCCTGACTGGAAATTGACAAAAACCAGCACGATCGATCGAACGCAAATGAAACACAATAGAAGGACAAAGCGCGGAAAGTCTGCGTTCAAATGCCGTCGGATGGCTCCAGCAAAAAGGGTAAGTTCCCCGACGATTATCAGCCCCCATAGCAGATAATCGATTGCATGTAAGAACTGTTTCATTTGGGGCCGCCTTTCGCAGGCAGCCCCGGGGGTCTGCCTTCAAGCTAGAGCTGCGAGCCAGGGATGCATGGCCATAGCGGCGAACAGACTGGTGGTGGATCACCACCAAAGCTTGCCCCTACACCAGTTATACATGGCCGTTCGGGTGAGCAGACTGGAGGTGGAGAACAACAGAAACTTGCCCTTGATCCCACCTGCCCGACCATCGAGCCCACTGACACGGCAAGAGAGGTAACTAGCAAAATCGTGCCGATTACAACAACACCGATATTTTTCATGAGAAGCACCTTTGTTTCCGCAGGCTGCGGACCACGCAAGGGTACCTCATGAGAAACGTGTGATTCTGCCATTTCTCCGCCTGTTCGGAGACAAGAAAATGAGCTTCGTTCTGGAAACGGAACGATTGAAGGCCCGGCCTGTTGGCTTCCGCCAAGGATCAATAGAGGCAAAACCCATTCAAATAAGGAATTTATTTGCGATATATCTCTTCCAAGAGACGTTAGCGGCCACGACAATAGGGCGTAGATATTTTCATACAGACGGCAATGATTTGTCCGGTTTTCGTAATGAAGCAAGAGCATGACGTTTATATCTAGACTCGTTACGTACAGTAAATATTTATTTTAAACACCTATTCAAACAGGTATTAATATAATTATATTATTAACCAGCAGCTGCCAATAACCGGCCTGCCGCGGGGCCGGGTGCGCAGGAGAAGGATGAGCGATGAGCGGCGAGAAGGCTCGAGCCCATCCAGGAAAGCGGCCAGCGGGCCGGGGCCATGGGTTCCCCCATGCACGACCACGGCCTTGCCCGCTGCCCGCGCGCACCCTGAGAACTCTCAGCGGACTCGAGACAACAGGAAAGACAAACAATGAAATCAGAAGAATTGCGCCTCGACGCAGGCGAGATGAAGATACACACCTATGGTTCTCTGTATTCCATCAACCACGCTTTTCAGGAAATCGCAGAGCACCTCCAGCGCCTTGAGGACCGGCGGATGCTGAATCCCGGTTTTGCTGAAGTCTGGCGCATTGTCATGGAAGAGTCCCGCGCCGGCATCAATCATGCTGTCCTGGGCGGCATGATGGGCGTTGAGCAGGACGACTGGGCCTACTTCGGCAAGCTGAGAATCACCCGCGAGAGAGTGCTGACCGGTAAGCCGTAACCAACCAAGTTTCGCTGCCATTCTGACAGCTCAACGACATCAAGGTCTTGACTCGCTTCCACTTCACGGTCACACTGCAGAATGAAGTTGGGCCGTCTTGCGGGGCGTGAGGCCGCGCGGTTCAACGGCCGGGAGCCCGCAGGCGAAATCCTGGGCCCGCAGTTTGGGCGAAGGCTCTAAGAGGTTATCGAATCGGTAGCGCTACCGAAACGGATCGAAAACGGCCATCCGCTACCGATTTTTTGTTGTTTTTCAACGACATGAGCGGAAGAGCGGATTGAGGCTGATTTTTCTTGAGTGACGGGGGTGTTGCTTTTGTGATCAATGAAGACCATCTATTAAGGGCTTTGGCTTTTCCTTTCTTATTTGATTTCTGGTTTCCTCCGCTGTCTCAGTTCCTCTGTATTACTGTCCCCGAGTTTCTTCGTTTCTTGCGCAAATTTTCCGGGCAGGCAATTTTCCCCCGGTCTTTGGTTTTCTCCGCGCCCCCCGCGATCTCTGCGCACTCCGCGGTTCAATCTTTTGATCTTCCTTTGCGACCTTGGCGTACTTTGCGGTGGCGCTCTTCATCTTCCGTTAATATAGATTGCCTAAGATTCCCGATTCTTATGAATATCAACCCACATATGATCCATCGCTCTGTTCTGCTCTTCGTGGCTGGCTGGTTGGGATTTTCTGCCATGAACTGCGTGGCCCAAACCAATCGCCTGCCCCGGCCAGTACCCGGAGGGTTCGACCTGCCCAATGGGTGGCGTATCACGCCTGCCGGAAAAGCCATTGTCGAAACCGAAGACATGGTGCTCAAGATGACGGTGGCGCCCGACGGGCGGGCGGTGATTGCGACCCATGGCGGATTCAATCCGCATGGGTTGGTGGTGATTGATGCGCGCACGCACCAGGCCGTCCAGAGGATCGGACTGAAGTCCACATGGCTGGGCCTGGCGTGGTCGCCGGACGGCAAGACCCTTTATGCTTCCGGGGGCAACGCCAACGGGAACAGGGTAAAACCCACGCTCGCTCCGGTGTACGAATTTTCTTATGCCAACGGACGCCTGAGCGCTGCACCTACCGGCCAGCTTGACGAAACCATTGCGCTGAACCAGGTTTATTGGTCGGGGCTGGCCCACCATCCGAAACGGGATTTACTCTACGCGGCCAACCGGGGCACCAGCGCTGGGCCCAGCAATGTAGTGGTCTTCAACACCAAAACGCGCAAGATGGTTACGCGCATTCCGGTGGAGATCAACCCTTACGAGCTGGTCTTCGGCCCGGACGGCGCGACACTGTTTGTCTCCAACTGGGGTAGCAGTTCGATCAGCGTGATTGACACCGCCGCCAACCGCGTCACCAGAGTCATTCACGTGGGCGCCAATCCCAACGACATGAAGATGTCGGCCGATGGCCGGCTCTTTGTGGCCTGCTCCAATGACAACACCGTGTACGTGATTGATGCGAAGAAGCGCCGGGTGATCGAGCGGCTCTCCACTACGCTCTATCCGCAGTCACCCGAAGGCTCGACGCCCGATGCGCTGGAGATCGATCCGGTGCGCAAGCTGCTATACGTGGCCAATGCCGATAACAATTCTCTGGCCGTGATCAGCATCGCGAAGCCCCACAGCGAAGTGCTGGGATTTGTTCCTACAGGCTGGTATCCCTCCGCACTGGCGCTGGCCAGGCTGAAGCGAGATCTTTATATTGGCAACAGCAAAGGTGAATCCGGGCATTCCAATATTCGTGGCCCTGAGAGCCCGCTGCCGCCCGGCCCGGAAGGCAATGGCTCGGTGAAGTCGCTGCAAAAGGGAAGTGTGGAACTTCTGCCGCTCACCAGTTTGCGCGCCAAGATTCCTGTGTACACCCGGCAGGTCGTCGCCAATACTCCGTACAACGACTCGCAGTTGACTGAGTCCCGGCCTTCCAGCACGCCTTCAATCATTCCCCGCGAGGTGGGCGCTGGGTCGCCCATTCAGCACGTCATCTACATCATCAAAGAGAACCGCACATACGACCAGGTATTCGGCGACCTGCCGCGGGCCAACGGCGATGCTCGTCTCACGATCTTCGGGCGCAAAGTCACGCCCAACCAGCATGCGCTGGCCGAGCAGTTTGCTATCCTCGACAATCTATATTGCGATGGCGAGGTCAGCATCGACGGACATTCATGGTCGAACGGCGCTTATGCGACTGACTTCAATGAGCGCCGCTGGCCGCCCGAGTATGGCGGTTTCAGCCAGGCCACAAACTCGCCCGCCAACACGCCCTCGGCCGGCCGCCTGTGGGACGTAGCGCGGCGCAAGGGACTAACCTATCGCAGTTACGGCGAGTACGCGGCCCGGGCCAGTGACGGGACGACCATGGAAGCGGCGATCGGGGCCGATGCGCTGTTTGGCCACGTAGCCAAAGACTACCGCGGATCAGGCACACGCGATACCGAAAACATGAAGGTGTTCCTGCGTGAGTTCGATGAGTATGAGGCGAATTTCGACAATCCCAGCGCGGAAAAGCGGCTGCCCAACTACATCGTGATGAGCTTGCCGGAGAACCACACCAACGGTACGCGTCCCGGATCTTATACTCCGGTGGCCATGGTTGCCAGCAATGATCTCGCCGTGGGGATGCTGGTGGAGCGCGTCTCGCACAGCAAGTATTGGGCGACGACTGCCATCTTTATTATCGAAGATGATGCCCAAGACGGGCCCGACCACGTAGATGCGCGCCGCACCACGGGCCTGGTGATCAGCCCTTATATCAAGCGGGGTATGGTGGACAGCACGCTCTACTCAACCAGTTCCATGCTGCGCACCATGGAACTGCTGCTGGGGCTTCCGCCCATGAGCCAATATGACGCTGCCGCCATGCCCATGTATGCGTCCTTCGGCACAGAGGCGGACCTCACGCCGTACACCTTGTTGCCGGCCATGGTTGACCTCTCGGCCAAGAACACGGAGAAGTCCGTTGGCGCGCGCTTGAGTCAACAGATGGATTTTTCCGGCCTGGACCGGGCCCCGATGCATGCCCTCAATGAGATTCTATGGAAGAGCGTAAAGGGCGCCGACTCACCCATGCCGCCTCCGGTGCATCGCTACCGGGCAATCACGGGCGAGTAGACCGCAGCGGAACAGCCTGCGGAAAAAGTGCTTGCACAACCGTCAAGAGGCATCATGGTCGGGATGAAGGTAGAAGTTCGTCACGCACAGCAGGCTGCGATTGCCACTGCTGGCGTTGAAAATGCTCGTTGACCAAAGCCGGGAATGCGGAATGATCACCTCTGTGTCATCGGCAGTCACCAGATGGAGCGCTGGCCCGGCAATCGATTTTACCTCTCCGTAGGCTGCCATCCACGGTAATCCAGTCACACAGACAGCTACTTCCCCTGCTTGATCTTGTCGTACCACAGGCGATGGTGATGCTGCGCCCATTCCTTTGAAACCGTGCCGGTGGTAATGCCGGAGAGGCCGCCGGTGACCATCAGAATGCCCATGTATAGATGGATGATGAAGGCCCCGATGGTGAACAGGGCGGCGACCGCGTGCAGGGGAATAACGATGGTCATCAGCCAGTGCAGGCTGCGCCACTTTTCCGGAAACCACATGAGGATGCCGGTGATCAGCAGCGAGAGGGCCCCGTAATACATCACCCAGTAGAAGAGCTTCTGGCCGGCGTTGAATCGTCCCTGGGGCGGAAGGGCCGAATCGTTGTTTTCTACATAGTCTTTGATCTTGTCCTTCCATTGCTGGTCTTCGGGAATAGAGGTCATCTGCTGTTTCCACATGGTATGCATCCAGACCACGGCGAGATAGAAGAACACGCCGATCCATGGATGCAACATGCGGGCGGAAACCGGTCCGCCGCCTACCGCCGACAGCCAGTAGAGATAGGGCGAATAGAAGGCCAAGCCGGTACACAGGCAAAAGAAGTAGGTGACGCCGTTGGTCCAGTGGCAGAGACGTTCCTTGTACGAATAACGGACAATCTCGCCCGAAGCCGTAACGCTGCCTTCCGTAAGGGCGGTAGTGTTGGTGCTCATCGTTTGGCCTCCTGTTTGACGTCTTTTGGTCCCACGCGCAGATAGTGCGTGAGCACACCGGCAATCCCGAAGATCATGCCGATGTTGCCGAGCCATTTCAGCGGGTGCTTCCAGAGCGTCACCATGATGGGAATGGTGGGGTTCTTGGGCAGACCGCTGTATTTTTCGGGGTTCTTGGCGTCATGCAGCACGTAGATGACGTGTGTGCCACCTACGCCCGCAGGGTCGTAAACGCCGGCGTCGGGGAATCCATTGGCCTGTAGCTGCTTGGACCGCTTTTCGGCCTCGAACTTCATGTCTTCCTTGCTGCCGAAATGCAGGCAGCCCGTCGGGCACGATTTGACGCAGGCCGGTTCGAGGCCCGCGCCTACACGGTCGGAGCACAGCGAGCATTTGAAGACTGTTTTGGTGGAGGGATTCAGGCGGGGAATATTGAAGGGGCAGCCGGTGACACAGTACTGGCAGCCGATGCAATGTTCCTGGTTGAAGTCGACAATGCCATTTTCATACTGCACGATGGCGCCGTCGGCCGGGCATGCTGCCAGGCAGCCGGGATCGGCGCAGTGCATGCACTGGTCCTTGCGCATCAACCATTCGAGGCCGGTGCCGTCGTCTTTCTCACGCTCGCTGAAGCGGATCAGGTTCCAGTAGTTCCATTCCGTGTCGGGCATGGTCTGGTAGGTATTGTCGAAGGTGGTCTCGCGGAACTCATAGCCGTTCCACTCCAGACACGCCACCTCACAGGCCTTGCAGCCGATGCAGGTGGTGGTGTCGATGAGTTTGCAGACCTCATAGCTGCTCTCGGGAGAGGCGCCGCTGGCCACCGCCCCGGGATGGGCCGAAATCGCTTTGATTTGCAGGTTATCGTTTGCCATGGTGTCTGCTCCTTAGGCCTTCTCCACCTTCACCAGGAACCCTTTAAATTCCGGGGTGTAGGCGTTCGGGTCAATCGCAACCGGTGACAGATTGTTGAGCGGACGGAGGTTCAGGCTGGTCGCCTTGTCTTCTTTGTCCTCGCGTATGCCTTTGTAAGCCCAGTGGATCGGGATGCCGATGGGATAAACCTTCTTATTGTTAATCATCAGCGATTTGATCCGCTTGGTAACCATGGCCTTGCCGTAGTATTCGCCGCGTGCGCTCGATACCTTGAGCTTGTCGCCGCCTTTGATGCCCCGGTCATTCGCCATGTCCTCGGAAATCTCGATGAACGGTTCCGGAACGAGCTGCACGTTGGCGGGGTTGTTCTTGGTCCAGTAGTGATAGTGTTCGGTCAGGCGGTAGGTGGTGCAGACCACATCAAATTCACCGCCCTTCGAGCCGGTGACAGCGTACTTGTCTTTGTCGGTCTTGTATTTCTTCACCACCGGGTTGTTGGCCTGCTTGGGATGAAACAGGTTGTCGGTCGGGCTTTCCATGGGCTCGTAATGCTCAGGGAAAGGGCCGTCGGCCATTCCGCCGAGCGGAACGAAGAGGCGTCCCATGCCTTCCGGAGTCATGATGAACGGTCCCATGTGGTCTTTGGGATGCGCGTCAACTTTGATGTCGGGCACGTCATTGCCCGCCCATCTCTGTGTGCCATCATTCCACCAGACTTGCCGGCGGTCGGGGTCCCAGGGTTTGCCATCGATGTTGCAGGAAGCGCGGTTGTAGAGGACGCGGCGGTTGGCCGGCCACGACCAGGCATAGGAGGGGTAGGTGCCCAGGCCTCCGGGATCGTCGAGACCACGGCGCTGCGCCTGCGAGCCGGCCTCGGTCCAGGAACCCGCATACAGCCAGTTGGCGCAACTCGTGGAGCCATCGTCTTTGAGCCAGGCAAATCCAGGGACCTGCTGGCCGGTCTTGATTTCCTGACCTGTGTTGGCGTCTTTCAGGTCAGCGAGGGCCTTGCCGTTGATCTCCTTGGCCATCTCGGTAAAGGAGGGCACGTTACGGTTGTTGTAGGCCCAGCTCACGTTGAGAATCGGGTCAGGGAATTTGCCGCCCTCTTTCTTGTAGAGTTCCTGGACCTTGAGGAAGATGCGGGCCAGGATCTCATGATCGAGCTTGGCGTCTCCTGGTGTAGGCAGCGCGGCGTATTTCCACTTCAGCCAGCGCGCGGAGTTGACGAACGTTCCGTCTTTTTCGGCAAAGCCAGCGCCCGGCAGGCGGTAAACGCTGGTCATGATTTTCTTCTGCTCGTCTTCTTTCGACATTTCCCAGAAAGAGCTGGTTTCTTCTGGATAGATGTCGCACACCACCAGCCAATCGGCTTTCTTCAGGGCATCGATGTTTTTCTGCGAGTTGGGTCCGATGGCGACGCCGTTCATGCCCCAGGCCATCAGGCCTTTGACTTTGCCGTTGTACATGCCGTCCCAGATTTCGACCCATGAGTATTTACGGTCGGCCTTGGGCAGATAGTGGAAGGCAAACTCATTTTCGGGCGTGGCCTTGTCTCCGTAGAGGGCCTTCAAGAGAGAAACCGCGAACTTGGGAGTGTTGCTCCAGTAGTTGAATGAGTCCCACTCTTTAGGCTTGGCTGACTTGAGAGTGATGCGGGCCAGATACGCGTCGAGTGTGGTGTCGGCCGGTACAGGGACCTTGAGATAGCCGGGCAGGTTGTCCCATATGCCGGCCATGTCGGTGGCGCCTTGAATGTTGGAGTGGCCGCGCAAGGCGTTTACGCCGCCGCCGGCGCGCCCCACGTTGCCTAGCAGCAACTGGATGATGGCGGCGGTGCGGATGATCTGCGCCCCCACCGTATGCTGGGTCCAACCCACCGAGTAAATAATGGTGCCGACCTTCTTCGTGTCCCCATCTTTGCGGACGGAAGTATACATGTCGGCGGCCTTCGTGAATGCGTCCGCCTTGGCCCCAGTGATGCTCGCAACCATCTCCGGGGTGTAGCGCGAGAAGTGCTGCTTCAGCAGTTGGTACACACATCGCGGATGGGTCAGGGAGAGATCGTAAGCGGTGTTGGCTGGAAGCGACGCAATGATCGCAGGGGGCGTTGCGCCGGCGGCGGGCTTCGCCACAGGTTTGGCCATTTTGGCTGGTTTGGCCGCCGGAGCGGCATGGGCCGCGCCCGCAGCCGGTTTGGCCGCCGGAGGCTTCACCAGCGTCGAGGCAACGGCCGCGATGGGCACCGCGCCCTTCGGAGTGAGGTCGCCGCCTTCCTCATAATTCCACGAGGCGTTCTTATACGTCATGGCCACCGGATCGTAGCCCGAGAAAACGCCGTCGATGTTGTCAGGAAGCTTAAAGCCTTCCTGGACGATCAGGGCGGCGTTGGTGTAGTTGACTACATATTCTTTGTTGATGCGGTTGTTCTGCAGGGCGTAGTTCACGATGCCGCCCAGGAATGCGATATCCGAGCCGGCACGGATCTGCACGAAGTGGTCGGCAACCGAAGCCGTCCGGGTGAATCGAGGATCCACCACAATCATCTTTGCATTCCGTACCCGTTTGGCCTCAATCGGCCACTTGAAACCGCAGGGGTGGTTCTCGGCGGGGTTGCCGCCCATGATCAACATCATGTCGGTGTTCTTGATGTCGATCCAGCCGTTGGTCATTGCGCCGCGCCCAAATGATGGCCCCAAACTGGAGACCGTTGGGCCGTGTCAAACACGGGCCTGGTTTTCCAGGTAGCAGACCCCCAGGCTGCGCATGGTCTTGACGACCAACCAGTTCAATTCATTGGTATCGGTGCATCCGCCATTCCAGGCGATGCTTTCGCAACGGTTCACGGTGCGGCCCTGATCGTCTTTTTCGATGAAGGTGTCGTCGCGGGTCTTCTTGATCTTGTGGGCGATTTCGTCGATCGCATGCTCCCAGGTGATGTCTTCCCACTGCGTGCCGCCGGGGCGGCGCACCTGCGGTTTGGTCAGCCGCCGGTCGTTCTTAATCTCGTTAAAGAGGGAAGCGCCTTTGGGGCAGAGTGTGCCGCGATTGATCGGATCATCCGGGTCGCCTTCGACATGCACCACCTGCGGGGTGACATTTTTCGCTTTGTCGCCCAGCGTGTGAATGATGACTCCGCAACTGACGGAACAGTACGGGCAGATAGACTGAGTTTGGGTGGTGCGGGCGATCTTTAACGATCGCGATTGGGCCAGCGCGGGCTTTACATCAAACCCGAAAAGCAGGCCCGCCGCCCCGCCGGTGACTCCCAGCTTGAAAAATTGGCGTCGGTTTAGACCCATGTAACCTCCTGATCCACAGGGGATTGTCGGCGTCATCATACTCCGGCGACCCTGTGTTTGTCTTGTGAAAATTCTTATCTTTTGCCAAGCGGAAAAAGCGCCAGGGCGGGTACAATCATCGGGATTTGAGGGCCAAGGTCTCGTTATGTATCAGGAACGCTCATGGTCCACAGATGCAAAATTTGGAAGTTCCACGACTATGCGCAAGTACGGTCGAGACAGAATTGACGGGCCCCCCCAAAAACTCTAGTGCGCGAGGTGTGAGTATGATGCACGTCCGTAAGCAGATTTCCGTGGGCCGCCTGTGCTTTCTGGCGGTCTTGATGCTGATTGTTCCAGCCGGTCTCCGCGCCCAGGACTGGCCGCAATGGGCCCTTAACCCGCAACACTCCCTGGATCTCCCGGTAACCGTGGCGCAGCCTTTGAGCAGGAACCAGGCCAACATCATCTACGACTTCAACGTGGCCGCCGAGCAGGCCGACCCCAATGCCACAGGGGCGTTGCTGGTGCATTACCAGGTGCCGCTGATCGACGGCGACAGCGTCTATATGTCGTCGAAAGACGGCGTATACAGCAACAATACCTACAGCACGCAGAAGTGGCACCAGAACAAATTCACATGGCAGGGTGGCAGCCTGGTGAAGGTGTGGACCTTTGACACCGACTGGTTTGCCGCGGGATCGTCGAACGATTTCTGGGAGCCGGTGTATCATGCGGCCCTGGCCAATGGATTTTTGTATGATCCAGGCAAGGGCGGCACGATCTTCAAGATCAACACCACCACGGGCGCGGCCGTCAAACGCATCAATCCGTTTGGCACAGTCATTGATACCAATACCTACACGGCCTCGCCGATCTCCGTGGACGCCGGTGGCAACCTCTTGTACACGGTTGTGCAGGTTTCCAGCAGTCCTACGCAAAGCTTCTATACCAGCGACGCGATCAATTCCTGGCTGGTCAGGGTAGCGCCGGATGATTCGATCAGCATGGTCAGTTTCACCACGCTGATGTCGCAAGCCGTCATCAAGGGAGAAGCGGTGCAGCCCGCCAATGGCCGCTGCAATGTTTCGTTTTCAGCCAAGCAGTTACCCTGGCCGCCGCAGCCCAACTCCAATCCGCCGACCGTGGCGTGCGGGACGCAGCGTGCTGCGCTGAATGTGGCCCCGGCCATTGCCCCCGATGGCACCATCTATCTCGTCAGCAAATCCCACCTGGTGAGCCGCTACAATTACCTGCTGGCGGTGAATTCCAATCTCACCGGCAAATGGGCGGCCTCCATGCGCGGCCGGCTCAGCGACGGATGCGGCGTCAGCTTCCCGATCGGCAATCCAGGCGGTGTCAATGCCAACGGAGGTTGCAGCGCGGGTGCGACTCTGGGCGTCGATCCGGCGACCAACGAACCGCCCCCGGGACGCGTGATTGACGACTCTTCTTCTACACCGACCCTTGCTCCTGACGGCAGCATTTTCTATGGCGCCTATACCGCTTACAACTATGCCCAGGGACATCTGCTGCATTTCAGCGCCAACGGCGACTTCCTCGGCGCTTTCTTTTTCGGCTGGGACAGCACCCCGGCCATCTTTCCTCACGGCAACACCTATTCGGTCGTGATCAAGAACAATCACTACGCGGGCGGATCTTACTGTGTTGATCCCAATTGGTGCCCGGCTGCGCGCACCAAAGCCGACCTGCTGGGGCCGGAATCGTTCTTCGTTTCCCAGCTTGACCCAAATCTGAACATCGAGTGGAGCTTCCAGAACACCAACACCCAAAGCTGCACCACGGGTCCTAACGGCGCCATCACCTGCGTTAGCGATCATCCCAACGGTTTCGAATGGTGCGTGAATGCGCCGGTGGTGGATGCCAACGGCACCGTCTACGCCAACAGCGAAGACGGCAACCTCTACGCCATTCCGCAGGGAGGCACGGGCGCGACCCGCATCTTCCAGCAACTGGCGGTCGGCGCGGCCTACACTCCGGTTTCCATCGGAGGCAATGGCAAAATCTATTCGCAGAACGATGGACACCTGTTTGTGGTGGGCAGATAGGTTCGCCGGAATCATTGCGGTAGAGACGGTGCTCCGCACCGTCTCTTTTTTTTGTCAACAAAAACCCCAGGCGGGCAATGCACTATGCGTGATCTGGGCCCAATGCGCCTGGGCTTGGCCGCCCAGGCGCAGAGACGGTGCGGAGCACCGTCTCTACTGTCATTTGGATTTTCCGTAACGCGCGGAAGAAGCACGTCCGCTGTGGCGCGTCCACTCTTACTTGGTGATTTGCTGGTTGCCCTTGGTAATCTGCTGGTTACCCTTGGTCAGTTGTCCGGCGTTCTTGCCGGTCGCGTTCCTCAGATTCTCCTGCTTCAAAGTGAGTTTTTGGGCGGGCGCAGCGGCTTTGGTCTGGCCTTTGGTGGCATCGTTCTCTTGCTTGCGCACCGTTTGCTGCTTGAGCTTCAGTCCTTTGTTCTGGCCACCGGGCTGGACTTTCTGTGTAGTTTTGCTGTTCTCGTTGGTTACGGGCGGCTTCGACCCTTTGAGGACCTGGGCCCCGCCGGGGACCGCCGAACCGGCCAGTCCAAAGATCGACAGCAGCGCCGCTAAATGTTTACGCATGGGAATACTCCTGGATATTCCATCTCCGGATCACATGCATACGAACTAGCCGGAATGAGACGGAAACGGGGCGAATTATAGCTTTACGATGGGCTTGGCAAAAGACAATTCAGCCACGAATGAACGCGAATAAACACGAATCAAAAGCAAAATCAGGGGCATAAGCAGGCGATTGGAATTTTGGTCCAGTCCTCATTTTCCGCATTTGACTTTGATCTTCATTCGCGGCCAATCAGTGGCCAATCAAGCGTAGATCCCCGGCGCCTCGTGCCCGATTTTCTGCACGTACTCTACATACGATCCGGGATAGACCCGCGGCTCCCGATCGGTTCCGCTCTCGCCGCCCAGTTCCAGAACACGCGAGCTTAGCCCGCGCAGAAACGTGCGATCGTGCGATACAAAGATCATGGTGCCTTCGAAATTCTTGAGGGCATCTACCAGCATCTCTTTGGTGGCCAGGTCGAGGTGGTTGGTGGGCTCGTCGAGCACCAGGAAGTTGGGCGGATTGTATAGCATGCGCGCCATGGCGAGCCGCGATTTCTCGCCGCCGCTCAAGGCCCGTATCTTCTTATCGACATCCTCGCCGGAGAAGCCGAAGGCCCCGGCGAGCGTGCGCAATGCTCCCAGGCTGTCTTGCGGGAAGTCCTGCTGCAACTGGTCGATGACGGTGAGGCCGGCGTTGAGCACATCGAGCGATTGTTGGGCAAAGTATCCCATTTGCAGGCTCGCGCCCAGGCGGATGCTGCCTGCATCCGGCGGTAGCGCGCCCGCGATCATCTTCAATAGGGTAGTCTTGCCCGCGCCGTTGCGGCCCATCACCGCCCAGCGTTCGCCCCGGCGGATGTTCAGGCTGAACCCATCATAGATCACGCGCGCGCCGAAGCGCTTGTGCAGGTCTTCAATGACTGCCACCTGCTCGCCGGAGCGTGGCGGCACACGGAAGTCGAACTTGACCACCTGGCGCTTCCGGGGCAGCTCGATCTTCTCGATCTTGTCGAGGGCCTTGATGCGGCTCTGCACCTGGGCGGCCTTGGCGGCATGGGTGCGGAAACGGTCAATGAAGCGCTGCTCTTTGGCCAGCATGGATTGTTGCCGCGAGAAGGCCGCCTGCTGGTTGGCCTCGCGCGTGGCCCGCTCGCGTTCGTAGAAGTCGTAGTTGCCGGAATAGGTGACGATCTCGCCGGAATCGATCTCGGCGATCTTCGAGACCAGCCGGTTCATGAACTCGCGGTCGTGCGAGGTCATGAGCAGCGCTCCACTGTAGGAGCGCAGAAACTGCTCCAGCCAGATAATGGATTCGAGATCCAGGTGGTTGGTGGGTTCATCCATGAGCAGCACATCCGGACGCCCCAGTAAGACACGGGCCAGCGCTACGCGCATCTTCCACCCACCGGAGAGAGCGCCTACGTCGCCGTCAATCTGGTCGTCCTTGAAGCCCAGCCCGTGCAGGACTTCGCGCGCCTGTGCTTCCAGCGCATAGCCGCCCAGATGGTCGTATTCTTCCTGCACCTCGCCAAAGCGGGCCAGGATGCGTTCCATTGCGCCGGCTTGCTCCGGGTCGGACATCGCATGTTGCAGGGCTTCGAGTTCATGGTGCAGATCGCCGACGCGTCCGCTGCCGGCGATGGCCTCATCGAGGACCGAACGGCCCTTCATCTCTTCGACATCCTGCCGGAAGTAGCCGATAGTCAGCTTCCTGGGGACGGAGACTTCGCCATCGTCGGGCGTCTCTTCGCCCACCACCATGCGAAAGAGCGTGGTCTTGCCCGAGCCGTTAGGGCCAACCAAGCCAACTTTTTCGCCAGGGTTGAGCTGAAAGGAGGCGTCCACGAATACGAGTTGCTTGCCGTACTGCTTGTTGATGTTGGAGAAAGAAATCATTCCTGTTTCCAAGTTAGCAGAAGTCGTGCGCGGCGGCCAGAGAACCAGCACTGATGCACACGGATGAAGATGATCTAGGTGGCCGTAGAGACGGTGCTCCGCACCGTCTCTGGGTCTTCGCGGCAGCGAAGGCCCAAGCGCGTGGCAGCGCGTGCTGCGGATCAACAATGCTTTTGCCTGTCGTGGAACGCCCACGCCGCTCAACATTACCAGTATGATCGTGCGGTGTGGAGAGCGTGCCGTTGTCCGTCTCAACTCAGGATCGTTTCAGTGGAATTGTTATGGGCTATCTCGCCAAGTACTCGAAGATGCACCCGTACGCGATAGTCCCATTGCAAGAGTTGATTGCCGATGCATGGGTGTGTTCTCTGACGGTCCTTCCGGCGGTGATTAAGACAGCCGGCTTTTAGACGTAACAAGTCACGTCTCGTCCAGGGGCAAAGAGACGTCCTGCTTCAGGGTAAATCGACGTTCGATATATATGGGCATTCTGAACGGAGGATTCTCAATCTTTGCTGGCGATGAGCCACTCGAGGGCTGGCGGGCGATCTTTGAAGACTTTGATGGGACGCCGGGCCGCGTCTACGAAGGTTTGCATCACGAAAGAACGGAGACCGGTCACGCCGGTCACCGCAGTCCGGCGGCCGTAGGGACGTACCCGGTCGGTCAATTCCTTCCCCACTTGCAAAGATTCGGAGCTGAGGGGTGTCCCATCCAGGGCGATCATTACCAGGACGGAATCGGGAGGTTCCTGCGACATTAGATGGAAACATTCAGCGGCCACGGCCTTGACCATCGCGGTGTCGGCGTGGGAAAGGTCGGCGGACAGAATGCGGCGGCCTTCATGTTCAATAAAACCGACTCGCCCGGCGGCAACGGAGTGCGCGGTTGTGTAAAAGAGTGGTGAATACCAGGGCAGTTGTGAGTCAGTCACAGCGATGGTCCTTTGAGTGGATTGTTCGGAGCACATTACGAAACGGCACGATGGTCATTCAGCGTTTGATACATTCAGCGACCGCCCCGACGATCACGAGAACGGCGTGGGAAGAGTCCACGACCGGAATGCGGCGGCCTTTATGTTCCCTGAAACGAAGACGCTGGGCGGCAACCGGGTGGGCCGCAGGATAGAATTGCAGAGAGCGCCAGGGGCGTAGCTTTTGGTCCACGGTAAAAGGTCCTTTTGGATGAAATTATTCGAACCGTACTTGGGCGAACCGAATCTGCAAATCCGTGGTCTATTGTATGGCAGATCGGAGCTGGATCTGCGACGGGCGGAGACGCATGGGCGCCGGAGCGGCTGGCGGCCATTGAGGAACGGGGATGGGGGTGTTTTACCGTCAGGGGCCCGATTCGGGCAGGGATTGCGGTTTTTGCCGGGTTTTCGGGGCTGGAGCCGTCTTTTTTGCCGCTGTTCCACGGACGATATACCGTTTATGGTTGCAAGTTAACGCATCTGTATGGTAAACACGAGACATGCGCAACTGGATGCGCGAGCGCATGAAGCGCCGCAAGAAAAAAACAACTGAGAACGAATCCGAGGCCACAGGTAAAGTAGGCCAACAAAAGCCCCCAGTGGATGAGCACCATCCGCAGCCGCTGATTCCTTCCTATAACAGGGAACCTGAGGCTGCGCAGCCTGAGCAGGACGAACCAGGTTTCGCCATGGCCGATCCGCGGATGGAAACGGAAGTCCAGCCGGAATCGCCGTCGACACCGCCCGCAGGAGCGCCGGAACACAAGCCGGTGCCCAAGCTGGGCAAGGCGCGCGCACCTAAAGGGGTGGTGGTCCTGGCGATCGGCCTGCCCGGTTCCGGCAAGACCACATGGTTCAAGCGCCGGGGTGTAACGCCGCTTTCCAGCGACATGCTGCGCGGGATACTGTTTGATGACATCACCGAACAGCGCTACCAGGGACTGGTGTTCTCAACCCTGCGGTCGCTGCTGCGCGCCCGCCTCATTGCGCGCATGCCCTGGAACTATGTAGATGCCAGTAACCTGGCCTCGCACGAGCGCCGCCAGTGGATCAAGATGTCCAAAGGCTTTGGATATGAAGTGCATGCCGTATTCTTTGATGTGCCGGTTGAAGTTTGTCTCGACCGTAATCGCCGACGCGAACGCCAGGTCAAAGAAGATGTAATCACGCGCATGGCCGCCAAACTCAAATCCCCGGGATTCGAAGAGGGTTTCTCGAAGATCACGGTGGTGAGGGTGAAGAAGGCCGATGGCAAAGGGTAGAGGAATTGCCAATATTGGCAATCACTTGATGTATTGCAACATTTCTTTGAAGGCTCCGGTTCCTGCCTTGCCGAGCAGTTCGTAAATCATCATTTCGGTGGAGGAAATGACCACACCGGCGTCGCGCATGCGGGCGATGCCGATCTCCCAGTTGAGCTGGGCGCGCGAGCCGAGCGCATCGGCAGCCACGTGGACGATGTGTCCGTGACTCAGAGCGCCTAGGGCCGTTTGCAAGACACAAATATGGGTTTCCATGCCGCACAGCAGAAGGGTATTGCGGCCGCTCAAGCGGGCCACGGCCGAGCAGAATTCACCGTTGCCGAAACATCCGAATTCCATCTTATCGAGCGGTGTGACTTGCGGAAGCAGGGCAGCGATTTCCGGGACAATCTGGCCGAGTCCTTTCGCATACTGGGTGGTAACGATCACCGGGAGTGAAAGCACCTGGGCCATCCGGATGAGCAGTTTGCTGTTGCTGACCATGCGTTCTTTTTCATGAATGGGCGGCAGAAGTTTTTCCTGGAGATCGATGACCACCAGCGCGCACTCCTGTGGATTCAAAGGCCGCCGGGCAATCTCGGCAAAAGGCAGCGTGTCCGAAGGAAGCAGGGCCATGGGAAGATTGTAATGGCAGGGGAGTTGAAGCGGTCAACCGCCCATTTCCATGGGTTCCATGGGTGCGGTCGGCGTGGCTTCGCCGGTTCAGGTAATTTGACCTGTGCGCCGGAAGCGTCATAAAATCATAACAGTCAGCAGTTTAGTGCTGGCTCTTCCGCACGGTTGTTGCCCCCTCGTTCAATGGTAGGACAGCTGACTCTGGATCAGCATATCGGGGTTCGAATCCCTGGGGGGCAGCCAAATAGAATCAATAGCTTACCACTCTTGGAAACCTGCAAAACCACCAAAAAAGCCGATTGGTAACAGAGATTGGTAACATTTTGCCTTTGGCTTGCGTGGGAACACCTGGGAAGACGCTGGTAACAGGTGAAGTTGACGGACTTTCAAGACGGCAAGACAACATAGCCGTGGACACAAAGAAGAAGAAGCTACCAAGGGGCCTGCAATGGCGAGAGGGTTCCCCACACATCTATTTCTCATGGCGCGATTCGCGCATGACGCAGCACCGGGAATGCACCGGGACTTCCGATCCAGCCCAAGCTCTGATTTATAAACTGCAATTTCTCGAACATCAACGAGAAGACCCCGACCTGTTAGAGGTTGCCGAGAAGACTGAGAACCGGGGAAAGCTCCCGCTCAAGGAAGTAGCCGAGAAGTATTTCGCTTTGAAGCTGGCCGACAACGCCGCTGGAACTGTGGCAAGGGAACGCAGGATGTTCAAGCGCGTCTTGCGATTCCTTGGCCCGAATCTACCCATCAGACGAGTGAACTTGGGAATGATCGAGGAGTACCAGAAGATGCGCCGAGTGGAGATCAGCCCAACCATGCGGAAACCAGTATCCGCTCGAACTGTCAATTACGAGATGCAGTTGTTACGGGGCGCAATGACGTATGCCGATTGCTGGACAGACACGCTGGAAGCTCGCTACAAGCCGTTGCGCCAAGCCAAACCCAAGGTTGGAAAAGCCGCAGGCAAAGAGCGCCTTAAACACCTGCTGGCCACCGCGAAGACGCGCAGGATTTTTGAGGTTGCCATGTATGCCGCTGCGGTCGCTGCGGGTACAGGCTGCCGTGGCTGCGAAATTCGTAACCTTCAGATTGGCGATATCCAACTGGAGCAAGGAATCATCGTTGTACGTGCGGAAATAGCGAAAAATCGGCAGGAGCGTGAGCCGCAGCTAATGGCATTGGCGGCATGGGGCTTGCGGAACCTGTTAGAGCGTGCGAAACGATTGGGCGCGACTGCGCCGAGTCATTATCTATTGCCCCTCAACATTCGCAAATCAAATCTGTTGGTCAAAGACACAGATCAGAAATGGGACGTAACCCGGCCAATGGTCACTTGGGTGAAGGCGTGGCGAAGATTGACAGCGCAGTGCAACATGAAAGGGTTTCGTTTTCATGACCTGCGCCATACGTTCCGCACCTTGGGCGCGGAGGCTGGTGTACCTCTGGAAGTGATGATGGCCCAATTAGGACACATGGATCGGGAAACATCGCTCGAATACGTCCACATTCAGCAACGTGCGCTGCAACGGGCAAAGACGTTGATCGAGGCAGAACTGGTGGAAGTCCTGGCCACAGCCGAGGCTTTGACGCCAGCTAACAATCCTGCTGCGTCAGTTTCCGTTCAGTAAACGCAAGTCTTGAGGGTTCGCGCCTGCTTCGGGCGCGAACTCTTTCTTTTGTCTCTCGCCCAAACCGTTACATCCTGTTACGCCGCATAACCGCATATAGCTCTTTTTAACGTTGCTCCGTAACCCGTTGCAACACGATCTAACTGCACTCTCCTAATGCACTGGCCGCAAGCTATTTGCGTCTGTCAAGTTTTCCCGTTCCAGACTGCCGCTACAGATTTTCAGAATTACTGTGAAGAGGTGAAGAGAGGTATTGGAACATAAAGAGGAACGGTGGTATAGGGCTTTCAAGATCGGGCATAAGGCATTGGACTACATACGTCTGTAGCGCGTGACAACCAAGCTGCTAGTGTAACCTGCCTGTCACCCCTCTTGATTCGGGATGGGAAGCGGAACCGTGCATCCCGTACGGCTCCGCTTAAACGGACAGACTGTTACTCTTCCTCCAGGTTGCTTAGAAGAGGGCTGTTTGCTTGCATAGCGTCTCCGCCAGCGTCAGTGCTGGTAACGTCGCTACCTCGAATGCTGCTTGCGGCGGGGCCGACGAAGGAGACGAATGGTGCACGATATTCCTTCATGATCTTCCTCCTTTCTCACTCAACTTTTGTTCCTATTGTGGATGGTCGTGAGTGTCACGGCCAGACACGGCTTGTATTTCGACTCGTGCAATGAGCAGAAACGTGCGGGATGTACGTCCCGGCTCAGAGTCAAGCTGTTATTCTTCCTCCAGTTTGCTCACGAGGGGGCTCTCAGGCAGAAAGCCATCTCCACCGCCGTCAGGGCCGGTATTGTCGCCACCCTGAATGCAACTAGCGGCGGGGCCGACGAGGGTCGCGAATGGTGTGTGATATTCCTTCATGATCTTCCTCCTTTCTCACTCAACTTTGTTCCTATTGTGGATGGCGGTGAGTGTCCCGGCCACCAAACTGCTGTAGGTAAGCTATGCAGTTAGAGCAGAACTTTGTTTCCGCTCTCTTTGTATCAGCGAAACCGATCTTAGGAAACGTTCCAGGACTATGACGTGCGGCGCAAAACCGACTTCTGCTGCAACGTGCAAGCCCATCCGTAGGTTGCGTAACAACTCGCTTAGTTCTTTTTGCTTAACGAAGCCTGCCCTACAAACCTCCCACCGGCCGATATCGCCCCACTCTGTCCAATCTCTCTGGGCGGCTCTGGCGAAACCTTCGTATATGTCTGCTTTTCCTTTCCGGTTGAGCGTCTTTTTAGGTAGCAGTCCTGCCAGTGCCCGCCGCAGCAGTGACCTGGTCGTTCCGTCACGTTGCATCTGGGTTATCGGTACAGCGAGACAGAAATCAACCAAAGGCCTATGGAAGTATGGATGTGAGACATATATGTCGGGGTACACGTTCCAAAGGCCCGCTGCGATACTGCGCTGTAAACCGTGTGTTAGTGCTACTCGAAGCTGCTGGCTTGGAAGAAGTCGTCCAACCGCCCTACCAATCATGCGCGCCAATATCGCATCTTTCTGAGCACCGAGGTTAACCCACGAGAGAATCTCCAGCCGCCTACGCCGCCATGAGAGTGGCATGAACGAGCCAATCGAGAGAGGCAGAGCCTGTTTCAACAAAAGACTAAGAAACGAAGCGCCCGTAAAGCGGCACCATGATTTGGAGCGGCAAAAAGCCTCCCAAAGCCTTCCCTTTTGCAGCGAATCCGCAACAAGTACTTCTGGGTGAGATCCCGCAACGAAGATTTGATCCCCGCCAAATCCAGTTAACAGCAGGTTAGCGTTGTGAAGTGCCATGTGTCTGATGAACGTGGGATATCTGCCGGGAGTGAGTTGGAGAAAATTAGGTGTGCCTGTGAATGTTATGTCTCTTAGACCTACGGTAAATTCTTGCTCTTCTTCATATACGTAAATGCTGTCAATCTGGCGTTGGACTTCCACCTGTCTGATGAAGTACTGTTCATCACAAGTCTCCGACTGACTGTAAACAGTGGAAAGAGTTAGCAAGCGGCGAGGGTCACTCTTGTTGGTGCGAAGAATATTATCGCCTACCATCACCACGGACGATGAGTCTAATCCACCGCTCAATTCACAGAAGACAGTACCTTTTGCTCTAAGCCGAACGCGAACTGCTTCCGCTATTTTGTCACGAAGCCGCTCTTCATATTCATCATCTGATCTCAAGTGCAAGGGCGCAATCTCATTCAAGTTCCACAATTGTGACAGTTGTAGCAGTGAATTATTTGCGAAACGCAACACAGTCCCTGGTTCGACGACTCTCACGGCTGTAAATGGTGTAAGATCAAAACCACGATGGCCAAGCAAAAACTCCAAAAGATATTGTTCATTCAACTTCGGATCAATTTCCGATACGCGGACTAGATGAGCAATATCACTACACCAGAGCAAGCGCCTGTCATCCAACACGAAGTACAATGGACGCGAGCCGTCAGCAGACCGGACGAATGTCAGCTCCCGCGTATCAGTCCGCCACAGCACGAGCGCAAATTCTCCGATGAGATCTGGAAATATCGAGGGTCCATACTTTGCATATGCTTCGGCGACCAGCACTGGATCAGGAAGGTTGCGGTCCGCGTTCAATCCAACTCTTGACGCTATTTCTTCCCGGTTATCCAGCCGACCGTCGAAGGTTAACTTGTACGGCTCCAATGCGAACGGCTGCGTCTCTGTGTCTTCTTCCCAGGTGATCCGATCCCCGCGATAACCGATTAACAGTGGCCCATCAAAGGCGTGGCCCGAAGTCTCGGCAGTCCACGCCTTATAGTCGCCTAGCAGAGTCGCCAAGTCCTGTGCATTTGCGGTTCGTTGGTCGCGGTACACCAATCCAAATTGAAACTTCATGACAGTCCCTAGTATCGAGCGAGCGTTCGGTAAAACTTCCTTACCGTTGGGCGGTCATTGACAACTGCGTGAGAAACCTCCACCCAGGCGTGAGCCATTACGGGCATGGGCCGCGCAGCTAACACCATTTCGGCAGCGATCCCCCACGCCTTCAACATGCATGACGTAACGGCACTCCGTTGTAAGCACAACGCCTTTTTCCTGTACCACACGCAGCTCCTGTCTACGGCAGTACATATCTTTCCCATCAACTCCATGCCGTCTTGTGCAGCTTTGCGCCGTTTGACTGGGCAACGGCGAACGGTATTGCACATCGCTTCCATTGACACTGCCGACAGCAGGAAATCGAACACACATAGCCCGATGAAAGCCGAGAAAACCATGAACCGGCTTGGAGCTGGCCGAGGCGCATTGCTATCTTGGGCGTACCAAGGAAAGGAAGGTAGTTGCTCGCCCGGCTCCGCGTCTCGAACTTCATTTAAAAACACGCCGTCCGGCTTCAGGCCCAAGGCTTCAGTATCACGAAGCAGATTGGACAGGTCGCGTTCAACCGTCTCCCGATCGACGCTGTACTCGCTCAGAATGTGGTCAACCACTTCAGAATGGGAGTTGCCCGAGCAGAGGAGTTTCCAAATCTCGGCTCCAATGCCATCAAACTTAATCAGCCGTCCCGTCCGACCTTGCTGAGTGAGGCCGCTAACATCAAGCACAATCGCGCCATCGTTATCAGCGACCATGAACACGCGCTGCCTGGGAGTTTCAAAATCACTGGCTTTTAGACTGTGATCCAATGGCCTAAACTGCTTTCTCATACCTGAACAACCTCGATGTCAAACAAGCGCCCTTACTATCAATTACGTCAGAGGCGAGAGAAATTATCCGAACTTAAGGCGAAAAAGTTTTGCCGTCCAAAGTTTAGACAACGGGATGGTCGTTTCTTATTGAGGTTTAACCATTCCGGTTAGTAATCCTTAACACTAAGTACATGTCCCATAAAACAGGAGGTTCTATCGCTGTGTGCAAATTACGATAGTGGCAATAAGTTGCCGCGACCGTTCGCCAAGGTAAAGGATGTTTATTCCCATGAGCTGTTCCGGGACCAAGGGCGAGTTGTGTCAACAGACAGACAAAGAGCTGGCGCAGAGACTAGTGGCGGGTGAGCCGGACGCCTTAAAAGCAATCATAGAGCGATACGAGCAAACGGTGTTGCGCATAACGCGCCGGATACTTCGGCACGATGCAGAGGCAGAAGATGCCGCGCAGGAGGTGTTTCTGGAAATATTCTCCGACATCTCGAAGTTTGATCCCAGAAGGGGTGAATTTGCCGCGTGGGTGAAAAAGCTGGCACAGCGCCGCGCTCTGGATCAGCGTAGGTATCTGTCCCGGCGCGGATTTTACTCCTCTGCTTCACTTGAGGAAAGCGTGTTCGTTCAACGCTCGAATCGTGTTGCGGCGGAAGTATCGAGGTGGACTCAGGAATTGCTGGCAACGCTTGAACGGAAAGAGAGAGAGTTCCTCGAACTGAAGTACATCGAAGGGCTTACCGCAAGGGAAATTGCTGAAATGACAGGCGACAGCCTTTCCACGGTTTATCACACTTTGTTTGCGGCCCGGCGTAAGTTGCAGAGTCTCGTGAATGGCCGGGAATGAGATGAGCGATGCCCTCAGCCAAAGGAGGGAGATCGGGCAGCCCAGGCACTCAATGAAGAGATATGAAGAGGCAATAGACGTTCGCGTTTCCCGACATTTACTGTGGGTTTTTGGCTGTACCTATGCGCCGTTTGGCATGACCTGCCTGGGAAGACTTCTTTCGCCGCCTTCGCCGGAGGGGAGTTCGTCGGTTGGACAAGGTGGCGAAAATGTCAATCACGCTTTGGAGCGCATCCCGCGCCGTCTTCAACTCGCTCAGGATCATTTCATTGCTCCAGGCTAACATTGCGCTGTCCTTCCGAGTTTGCTTCCCGGCTCTCGTTAGAGGCTTGTTTTTCCCGCCTTTTTGCGGAGTTCCCATCGTTTCCTCATGGCCTCTGAGATGCGCCGTCGAGCCGCAGCAGAGACTCTTCTTCTCCTCCGTCTACCGCTTCGGCTTCCCTTGGAAGGCTTCTCTAAAATATCAATCACAGTTTGAAGTCTGTCGCGCTCTGCTTTCAGATCTTTCAGGATTTGCTCAGAACCCATCCGTGCTCCCTCTTGAAATTAATTCGCTTCCGGCTCCTGCAAGCCCGCGAGAGCCGGAAGCATCTAGTCCGCGAACTGTAAAACAAGTGTTGGATAGTATACTACAGTTATATCATCCATAACTGTATCGAATGAAAGAGCCTCATGTTACTGAGGAAACATGCAGTGCGCAGCATTTGTGGTGTAATATACTTGCATATCATCGCGCTGAGACTGATGGCAAATGAAATAACGTGCAGCGCCATCACTCCAACGCTGGCGGCATGTGTCCCTGCCCAGGGAACACAGCCGTTGCGAGTGCTGCGGTCAATGCTCTTGTGCTGTATTCAAGAAGTGGCGAACAACCTGAAGCCGGCAGTGAGCATTGACCCGCACACTCCAGACACCGGGCGCAAGACGGTGACAAACGGTGATCCAATCGCCGGGAGCAGACCCCGGCCAACTGTATTTAGTGAGAGAGGAACAGGAGCGGATTGACTCAGGCGGCGAGGCACATCTTGAGCCACGCTACCACTAAGCCCTTCATTTGCTCACTGGCAAATTTCTTATTGGGAGCCGAGACTTTCAATTCCAGAAGCGCGTAGACAAGCAGTTTTGCAATATTGTGAGAGTCAAGTTTTGCGGCAGTTTTTGTCTTCTTCTTCAGGGCTGTGGCGAGATGAGTGACCATTTTTTCTCGCGTACCGTTGGCGATTTCCCAATGCTTGGAGCCGGGCGTCAAGACCCGCTGCAAGAGTCTGGTTTCGGCTTCGCCCAGCGCCTCATACCAACGCCGCAGAGCGTCCGTCAGCATGGTGGGCAGATCACCGTGTTTGCCTGTCTGGTCAACCATGATAAATACAGCGTTGGCCACGGCTTCGAGGGAGCGAGTCACCGCTGCGTCAAGCGCCTGTTCGTAGAGTTTCTTCCGGCTTTTGAAGAGGCGAAAGATAGTGGCGTCAGTTGTGTCCACGGCCTGGGCGACATCCCGCATGGTGACACCCTCGTACCCGTGGAGGCTGAAGAGGCGAATCGCGGCTTCGAGAGCGAGTGGGTAAATTTTAGATCCTGCCATTTTAGTAGCCGTACTCCTTCCGAATATCCGACAGTAACCGCACGATTCAAACCAAGATGCGGGACTGAGTATCATAACGGATTACAAGCAACGGCAAGCAGATAAACGAGGGAGCACATCTCCTGAAAGCGAACTGTCAAAGAACAAACAGAATAAGCTCTTCGCCTTCTAATCACAGTCGGAAATAGCGACTTAGTACAGAAATCCCAAGGCAGAGGAAGCCGGGGAGCTTTCCCCGAAAGGATCATGCAAAAAGCATACTGGCTGTCAGAGAATGACGAATTTGATCCAACGATCCAACCCAAGAGTCCGCAAGATTTGTCTCAACGTCTCTGAGTACCGGGCGAGAGTCACGTTGGCATGATCCACCTGGGCGTCGAGTTCGGCTGTTTCGGTTTGTGGTTCAGGCTTCTGGGCGGGAGCGAATGCCATCAGCCAGATCGTTGCTTCGCCAAAGTATGCACCCGGCCCGGTATAACGGTACAGCGGTTCAAAACGTGTGCCGTAATACGAGTGGAGCACGTAGGCCAGCAGCGTAATGACGGCATACATGCCGAATCCAGCCATGATTCCTGCCTTATAGCGCCGGAAGTTATAGCGCCCCCGGAGCGAGAGATAAAGCAGGAAAATGAGAATCTCCAGGCAGCGGACACAGAACACATAGGAGTAAGTTCCACTGGCAAGAGAGGCATAAAATCTGTCGCCGCGTCCATAGGGGCGATACAGCGCCCAGAAAAGTGGAATCCCGATCAACGCGAAACCGATAAGCCAGGGAATTTTTCGAGTCCAACGATAAAGCTCATAGTAGTACTCCAACGCATCTCCGAATGCCTCCTGAAGTGCGAGTAAGGCGAAAGCGCCATAGAAAATCTCGGTCACGGAGTACCACAAGAAAAAGGAAACGGTACTTGGTTTTGCCCACAGGCGGAAGAAGGTCGTCAGGATCGAGTACACCGCGTACGTGAAGAAAAATGGAAATGCCCGGTATGCTCTCCGGTAGACGATGACGACCGTTAGGAGTGCTTGCAGAAGTAGGCCGAGTATGCTCAGTACGGAATCCATGTTTGTCATAGGTTTTTAATCTGTGAGCAGTCAGCATAAGCCAGCCGCCCACAGAATCCAACGGTTACTTACTCTGTTAGCTACATATACAGTTAGGCGGACACAGTGGGGGCGGAGGTACTGGACCGTCTCCCAGAGCCGGAATTGCGGCGAAAGCGAGAAACAGTAACCCAAAAACGAGCCGAAGCGTGATTTTTCTCATATACGTCATTCTCCTGTTCTTAACTGATGTTCAGTCTTGTCAGCCGAGTTAGAGGCGCAATAGGCTGACGGTCAACGCAAAGGATATCCCTTTTGCTGTATGACTGGCATGAAAAGAAAGATGAGAAAATACTAATATTCGAGTAGGTTTGGACTGCTAAAGACAGTTGTGATTCTCTCGGAGAAATTCCTGAAAACAGGAAATCTCAGTCAAGCCACATGCAGGTGCGAATCTTGGCCACTGTTTCGTGTGTGTCTCGATTGGCAAGTGCCAGGGCTTCCCCGGCCCTTGCTGCGTCTATGTAGGCCGCCAGCAGATCGACGCCGAGCAGGCGGCGAAACCGGGAGAGTCGCGGCAATGGCATGAGGTCTACTTCCTCAAAGCGGAGAAGGCCAAGCACCCAAATGATTCCATAGGCAATTCGGGCCACGCGGAGGAAGGTGCTGGTCGTGCGCATCACATTCCTGATTTTTATCATCTGGTCAGGATCGTGTTTTATGCGATGTTGTTGGCGCTCATACCGTTCGGTGTCTGCCCAATCAAAGAGGATGAGAGCATTGCGGATCATGAACGCTAGGCAATCCCGCAGATGCGCGAGGCGGACGCGCTGATCTCTACGGTAGTTCCCGATTCTCGCCTTCGATTGCAAAAAGTCGTCTTGATCGGAGTCAAGTGAGGCAAGCAAGACCTCCCGATTCGCATCTCTGAGAAAAGGTCCGACTTCATCAATCGTGCGTCTAGTTAAGCCCGATTTCCGGTTGAGCCAAAACCATCCGCCCATCAGAACACAGTAACTCGCCAGGACGATCACAAGACACTCGATCATTCTTTAGGCCCTTTTTCCCCCGAATGAATCTCAAAAGACCGTAAATAATCAGGCATCTCAGGTTTTAGTTCAACTTGATTTGCACTTTGTTCCAGTTCCAGAAATAGGAATCTGGGCCATGCCTGTCTGGGCATCCAGCTATAAAAAACCTCTAATGCAAGAGCTATTCTGAGAACTCTTGTCTGGCGCGATGGTGGCTCACGATTCCCACGTAAGCGTATCGTCGTTGCGAAACGTTACACATGGAACGGTGCTAAACGAGGTCGCCGTCAATAAGAGTGCAGAATGTTTATGAAAGGTTGCGAATGATATGCGCGTATGTTATAAGTTACGCCGTCTGCAACGGTGCAACGAACTTACAAGGGGACGTTGTTCCACTGTTGACTCCTCCTGGTAATGGGAAACCGGAAGTTGTCAGAAGCGACTTCCGGTTGTTTAGTTATGGTCTGAATACGTGAGAAAAACAGCCAATAATAGCCATTCCACCGTGATTCCCAAGATGATTCTCTGGATTGCTTTTCTGTTGTTCATCGCCTTCATTCTCTTTGTAGTATCCCAACATTAACGCGGACCCTGTAATGCGTGGCCGATTGTCTGGACGCCATGTTATTAACTGTATTGCAAAGAAATGATATACGCGTATATAATAACCGAGTAACAACGCGAGGACAGAAAAGAGACTCCTTTGACCATTCACTAAACTGCGAGTGCGGCGAGTGGTAACCTGCTGTGGCTACCTGACCCTCGGTCACGAAATCGCCTAGTCCTCCCCCCGCCGCACTCTTTTTCTGCACCTGGGGGAATCCATTGAACCAACCTGTATTGATTACCGAAGGTAGAGCCAAGAAGCCAAAATTCCCAAAGAAAACAAGCAGCCGGGGAAGACGACCGGGCGACGAGCAATCGTTTTTCGAGAAGGTGTGTCTGCTGTTGCAAACCCCGATTGACTGCGCAGCCGTATTGAACGAGCTGGCGATTGTCACGCCGGAGGCGACCGTTGAAAGGTGTGTTCCCAAAATAACGGTGTTTCGTCAGAAGCCCGCAACGGAACAGGCACGAGTATTGAGTTTCGACGCGAAACCGTCCGCTGTGCGCCGGAACGGATAGCGGGTTAAGCGCCAATGTCCAAACTTTTGTTTGCCGCGCTCTTGCTTCTTGCTTCGCGTTGCGACGAGTGCCAGTGCAACGAACAGAACACGATTACCTTGCGGGGCTATCTCCTGGAGATTCACTGCGCCGACATTCAGCGTGAGGCGTCCCTGCGAATCATCCACGGCAAAGGATGTTTGGGACGACAGAGCGATGATCTCAGTTTTCAGATTTTCGACTTGCGAACAAGGCGCTATTGGCAGATTGACCGCTGGGCGAATGAGGCGTTGATGCCGTGGGCGGTCATGCTGGAGAGCCGCGTCAATGTACTGATTTCGATTCGCGGTTTTGCCGACGAGAAACACAAACTCATTTCCCCTTGCGGACTTCGACCTGTCGGAACCTACGAATGACGATATTCATGGATTGTGATATGGCGATGGAAGAAGCATATCTGGAGTGGATTGTGTTGGCCGTTCACTGTTCCTGTTGCGGGACTTCCGATGACATACGGGGATTTGTGAACAGCCGCCTGCTGTACATGCGCCACGGTCAGCATCTCGGTTGCGTGGAGGTAGATTTCCTCATTGCTTCCCCGCATGAAGACCCGATCCCGATGCGGTCGCGGCTGTTGCGGTTGGGAGTTCAGGCGCTATGCCTCAATTGAGCGGCGGTCGCGGGGATGTCGCGGAATGAAGAGAACGGCGGTCTTTGTAATCCGGGAAAAAGGCGGTGTAACCCGGCTGCTGTTCGTGGACTTTGGCGAAGCGCGTTCCCCGCAAGCCTTTGCCGACCGGATCAATGAGCGACAAGGGATTGACCGATCAATCGAACTCCTGGGAATGGAAGATGAATTATCGCCCGAACTTCTGAAATCCTTTGCGGTTTCGCAGAGAGCTACCACTTTGGAAACAGCGCAAAGCATGGCGTTGAAAGGCGCATGGAGTGGCCTTGCGGCCAGGGCCGCAAGGCCACTTGAACGCCGCATGTTTGACAATTTCTTCGATTGAACAACGAGGGAAACGATGAGAGGCAGAGTCAAGTGCTTCAAAGACGAGAAGGGGCGGGGCTGGGGATTCATCCGCCAGCCGGACGGCAGCGACATTTTCGTTCACTTCTCTAACATCACCGGGACAGGCTACAAATACCTAGTCGAGGGTGAAGAGGTTGACTACACCGTGGGACCGGGGCCGAGAGGCCCGCAAGCATTGAATGTGACCCGCTTTCAACGGGGGCATCCCGCGAAACGCGGACTATCGGACGTGGAGCAACGCTGGCTGCAAACGGCAGCCGAACCCGAACAAACACAATGACGATCACCGGATATAGGAACACCTGAATGAATGCTCACTCCTAGAGTTGAACACGGCGTAGAAAAGCAGCCACAAGAAGAAAAAAGGGGAGAGAAAAAACCTTGACTCCTCATGGGGAATCCGCAATGCCAACGGTGTTGTTGCTGGAGGACGAGGAAATGATTCGCTCTATCGTGGCTTTGGGCCTGGAGCGCCAGTTCCGGGTGCTGGAGGCCGGAGACGTTTGGGCTGCAATCGCCCTTTCCAAGTCCTACCGGATTGATGTGTTAGTGGCCGATGCCCAGGCGGTGTGTTTGCATCCCGATGTGGACTTTCTGGGAGAGTTTCAAGCGCACTCTCCGAATGTCAAGGTTCTGCTGACTTCCGGCCATGACCGCTTGCAGGTGTCCCGCAGCTATAACGGCTTGACTGCCGGGAGCCAGTTCCTGCAAAAGCCGTTCAGCCTCGGGCTATTGGGGCAGACCGTGGAGCTGATGATCCGACCGGCACTCCCGCCCGTAGAGTCCCGCTGAGAGTGGTCATTTTCTTTCTGCTCACGTTCAGCAAGACCGGCCGCGCCTGGGTATGGAACTGGCTGAGACGCGGTTCCTGCCACTGCCCGAGCAACGCACGAGTGAGCAAACGATGGCCAAGTTGATAGAAGTTAGCGGCGCAGAGAAAGATGTCAGGCCGCAGAGCGAGGACGGCTTTACTCATCATGAGTTGACTCGGATTCTAGGAGCCGAGGTCAAAATGATGGCGCTCAATCGTCACATGATGCTGGTTATGCCAGATATGGACATCGCCGGAAAGAACGAGAAAGCAAGTCGCATAGCGCAATTCGCTCTGACCGATCCCGAAGTAGAAATCTACGGAGATGCCTTGTTTGTGACTGGAGAGGAACTGCGCGCGTTCCTGGCCGAGTTCGGGAGGCCGCAGGAAGACGAAGCAGAGCATACCGTTCGACAATGCCGTTCGAGCTGGTTGCGGAGTCGCAAAGTTACGCCGTAGGAGTAGTGGTAATCGCGTACTAAATTGGTAACAAGGATTGGTAACTTTGATTGGTAACTTTCGCATTATTTTCCCCCTTTTTCCAGCGTTATGCTATACTTTCCTTGGTTATTTTTGGTCGCCAGACCTCAGCTAACCTAATACAAAGAAAGGAACTTGCCGGATAGTACGGGAACTTCGGCAGGTTTCCTAAAGAGTTCGGTAAGCCGCCTCTGGATCAGCATATCGGGGTTCGAATCCCTGGGGGGCAGCCAGTAAAATCAACAACTTATCAGTTAACGTTTAAACGGGTGTGCCGTAAAGTGTGCCGTGAATTTATCGCCGTGCGCACAATCTCCAGCTCCGGGTGTTGATAGTTCCCGGCGGTTTTAACCACAGGTAAAGGCATTTGGCCGCGAATGAACGTGAATGGGAATTGGGTCGTCGTTGCTCCGGGAATAATTGATGGAAATCGAACCACTTCGCCCGGCGCGCCTAGTGTCTGTATGAGATGCTTAGCACTTCTTGCGGGTTGCCGAGATTGTGTGAGGGACCGGCCAAGTCGAGATTGAGCGCTTCCACCAGTTTGCCTCTGATCTCAACAGATGTCATTCATTGAAGAAGACATCATCCAGGCCCAAATCTCACGAATTCGTGATTGGAGGACCGCAAAAGATGCGTAATCGTCCAATGCCACAATTACGTGCGGCGATGCCACTATCGTAGAAGTAGGGACAAATGAAAATGCCAAGTGTGTTGACGTAAACGGATGTACAAGCTGAATGCTCACTTTACTGGTTGCTTTCCGCAGTTCACCCCGAATTCTCCAAAATTGCCACCAGGGCCAGGCTGCAACCTCCTTGGCCTTCGTTAATCCGTCCGGCAGGACCTTCTGGCGTAAGATGTCCAACAGCGCGGGGTATTTCGAACAAGTCTCCATATCCATATCGCCGAAGTTGATGACATATCTGTACGGTTGCTGATGTGGATCTCTCAAAAGCTCTGAGCCACCTAACGTGGCGAGTGATTCGGCCATGGGGGGCACCTCGATCCTTGCGTAGATCTACACTAGGATTTGGGCCGCAAAAAAATGGACTCACGCCCCCCCCACTTGTATATCGCACACCCGTCGCAGCTGAGGAATCACATCTTCCGCCTCGCCCACGTCTATAATGAAATGCCCCTTTGCATATATACTCGCCAAAATGAATATCAACTCAATCACTGCCGCGCAGCAGGAAGCCTCATTGTCAACATTTTCTTCAACGCTTCTGGCATGGTGTCTTATTTGTGCATTGGCAGCTCTGGCAATATTCGAGTTGAAAGCACCGAAGGCTCTGCCGATGGCTTCGCCCCAAAGTGATTTTTCGGCGGAACGGGCTCTCGCCCATATTCGTGCTATTGCCCGTGTGCCGCATACTATTGGATCGACACCCAATGCGGAAGCAAGTGAGTATCTCACGGCGCAATTGTCGGCGCTGGGAATGAATCCGCAGGTTACGACGGCAGTCGGTATCCATAACGGTTCCCGAGTTTTGATCGCCGGGAAGACTCGCAACATTATTGCGCGCCTCTCCGGCACAGCGAATTCCCGGGCTGTGATGCTGGTGGCCCACTATGATTCTGTCGCCAGTGGTCCGGGGGCCGCAGATGATGCGGCAGGAGTGGCCGCTATCTTGGAAGCGGTTCGCGCATTAGCAAGGGGCCCTCAGCTAAGAAACGACTTGATCGTGCTTGTCACGGATGGCGAAGAGGCGGGTTTGCTAGGGGCGGAGGCATTTGTTGCTTCTCACCCCTGGATGAACGATGTTGGCCTGGTGATGAACTTTGAAGCGCGCGGGAACCGCGGTCCTTCGTTGCTCTTCGAGACCAGTGCGAATAATGCTTCCTTAATTAAAGAATTTGCCCGTGCCGCCCCTTATCCTACCGGGTCCTCCCTTTTTTATGCTTTTTATAAACTGCTGCCCAACGATACGGACTTCACCGTGTTTCGTCTGGCGGGTACTCCCGGACTCAACTTTGCTTTTGGCGGCCGGCTCGAAGCCTACCATTCCTGGCTGGACACGGCGGACAACCTGGATCCTGCATCTCTTCAGCACCATGGTTCATATGTTCTGTCGCTGGCACGCCATTTCGGTCAGATGGACCTGAGCAAGCTCAGGCAGGAAACCGGTGACGAAGTATTTTTCGATTGGTTTAGCAGCAACTTGATCGTCTACAGCGAAAGCTGGGTCATGATCGGTGGGATACTTGTTTCCGTACTACTCGCCTTGGCCATAGTTCGAAGTATACTACGAGTGGAAGTGCGGGCGGGACGTCTTGTCTTGGCCGTACTTCCATCCTTCGCAATACTCCTCGTTATTCCAGTTGTTATGATTGCGGCAGGCTGGTTGCTCCTCCAATTCCTGGGTGGGCGCCAGCTTTGGGGTGACACGTCCGCAAATTCTTTTCTGCTGATCGGGTTGACTGTGCTGGGGGCTGCCGTAGGAAGTGCCGTTCTGGCAAAGTGTCGCAGGTATTTCAATCTTCAGGAACTCTCGCTGGCCGGGCTGGCGATAGTGTGTATCCTGAATTGGTTGGTTGTTCTGTTGCTTCCTGCGGGCAGCTACATGCTGTTCTGGCCGCTGCTGCTCACCACGGCCGGGTTGGTGGTGCTCGGGCTGGCAGGAAAGATGTCTCCACGTTCCCGACTGGTGGGCACGCTGATCGGTGCGATAACGACCATTCTGATCTTCTCCCCTATTGCTTATCTTCTATATGTCTTTCTTACTCTGAATCTGTTGAGCATCGCCGCTGTCGGTCTGCTTCTTGGGACCTTCTTTATCATCTGCATTCCGTTGGTTGATGTGGCCGTTCCCCAACGCCCTTGGCGAGCAGTTGTGCTGCCATTGCTTGCAGGAGCGGGGACTTGCCTGGCGATTGGCATCGTACAATCCCACTCTAGTGCTCAGCATCCCCGGCACGACACTATTCTCTACAGCGTCAATGCGGATGATCATACTGCCGCTTGGATCAGCTACGACAACACATTGGATGAATATACATCGCAGTTGATTCCGAGGAGCACGCTCAAGCGCCAGCCTGCCCCAAACTATCTGGCAGGATCACAACAACAGGTGTTCTCTGGACCAGCGCCGGTAGTTGACTTGCAGCCGCCGGTGAGTGAAATCAAAGCAGATGAACAAACCGGAGACCTTCACAACATTCGCATGAACGTGAGGTCACAAAGAGATGCAAACTTGATGCTTATCAGATTCGATCCCAGCGTGCAGCCGGTCTCCGTTAAAATTTCGGGACGCAATATGAATCCCAATCAGAAGCCGGCTGGCCTGTCTATGCTTTTATACGGAATGGGCGCTCAAGGTGCGGACCTGGAGTTGACGATCAATGCGCCTTCCGGCGTTTCCTTCTGGATCAGCGATTACTCCCCTGGCCTGCCGACAACTCAACGACGTACCGCTGGATTTATTGCGCAACAAGGTAGCGATCAGACCCTAGTAAGCAGGAAATACACGCTCAGACGCGTGGCTGAGTAGTTTCCGCCGCGGCGACTACGCGACTCTCCACTGGTCCTCTGAATCCATGGTATGCGTGTTTTCCCAAAGTAAGTTCAAGTGCGCGTTTGGAAAAGACTCCTGTCACGCCGTCGTTGCGGCACGCTCCATGAGAGCTTTTTGACGGCGGCAGTCATCCTTCAGAGATTTGTGAAAGAGCGGCTTCAAGAGTGCTTTGGGAATGATACCGAAAAAATCTTTAGGGTCGAGGAGAAAACGCACGTCAACATGAGTTGTATCGCCGGGCCCGCGAGCCAAGGTATAGGCCGTCCGGCCCAAAAAAGGACCATCGACCACTTGCAACGTCAATTCTGTGGGGGCCACATGACGCTCAATCTGGATCTTCATCTCGAACTCACGTCCCATAAAACTGTAGACCGCGACGAATGACGTGCCTTCCGTCACCATGGGGCCGGGAGGCATCTTCACTTCTTGTATCCAAGGATTCCATTGCGGCTCAAGCCGTGGGTTGGCCAAGAAATCGAATACCGTCTTGATTGGTTGCGTAACCATGTAGCTGTGTTGCACGCAAGTTGTCCCTTCTATCTCAGGGCCTGATGAGCACACGGCTGCAGCTCGCTCCGCGGACAGCGGCGAGGCATCGAAGCTGTTTTTCTCCGCGAAAAATAAATCGTTCTGTTCCGCAGGCAGGTCCTTGGCTGCATCGGCTCCATCAAGGGCTTGCCTAAGGTTCCCAGCCAAGATCTGGACGTTAGGCTCAAATATTATGCTTGCGTGGTCACCTGGGATTTCTTTGATTGTCATTGCGCGGTCAGTAAACGACTCCCAGCCGCGGCTTGCGCCAAAATTGTGCTTGTCTTCCTCGTCGCGCGCGCTCAGCAGTGTGATTCGTCCGTGGTACGGGCGGGGCTCATAGGTAACGGCATACACGCTGTTGGCGAGATAGCAATGAAAGTAACGCCGCAGCTGTGAGGAACTGGCCTCCATGGGCAGCACCTCTTCCTGCTTCGCTTTGGCCAGCACTTTCTCGAATGCCTCTCCGGCTGGCAGCCCGCGCAGTTCGCCGGGGGGAATGGACAGGCGCTTGCCCAGCGGCATTCCCAAATCGCGCCCAAACCACGAGAGCGCTTGCGCGTCATCGAACTCCTCCTTCGACATCGCTTCGGGGGAGAACGTATCGATGAGCACAAGAGCGGCGACTTCTTCGCCCATCTGCCGCAACTGGCACGCCATCTCAAAGGCGAACACCCCGCCAAGACAGTACCCTCCGAGGTGGTAAGGCCCTTGGGGTTGCAGCTTGCGGACAACCTCAATGTAGTCGGCAGCCATCTCTTGGGCACTCCGCACCTTAAGCTGTTCATCCACTAGAGATCTTGATTGCAGACCGTAGAATGGCTGGTCGCTTCCCAGATGACGGGAAAGTCCGATGTAGCAGAGGACATTCCCACCGGCAGGATGGACACAGAAAAAAGGTGTTTTCGTGCCTTTGGTTTGGATCGGTACCAGAGGGGAGAACTCGGCTTCACCTCCGCTGTCCCTCAGAAGGCCCGCAAGATGCTCTACTGTGGGCCCCTGAAAGAGTACCGAGATAGGCAAGTCGCGCCCGAAGACTTTTCGGATTCTTGTCATGACAACGAATGCGTTCAATGAGTGCCCGCCTAACTCAAAGAAGTTGTCACGCAGTCCAACCTGGCTGATACCGAGTACCTGCTCCCATATTTGGGCACAATGCAGCTCAAAGGAATCGCGCGGTGGCAGGTACGAGTGGTCCTGAGCAGAGTGCATATCCGCCGGCGCGCGCAGTTGCTGACGATCAATTTTCCCGTTCGGATTGAGTGGTAGCCGGTCGAGCACTACGAAGAACGATGGCACCATGTAACCGGGAAGCCTGCTGAGTAGATATTCTCGAAGCTGGCTGGACTGGGGGGGCGCGACACCGGGCCGGCCCTCCCAATAGGCAACCAATTGTTTGACACCGAGCGTATCTTCCCGCGCCACCACTACTGTTCGCCCTACCGCTGGATGGACCAGTAACGCCGCTTCAATCTCGCCCAGCTCGATTCGATATCCGCGTATCTTGACTTGATGATCCAACCTGCCCAAGAATTCCAGCTCTCCATTGGCTAGCCAACGCACTCGATCTCCGGTACGGTACAACCGCGCTCCGGGCGTGTTACTGAATGAGTCGGGAACAAATCTCTCGGCCGTCAGTTCCGGCCGATTCAAATAACCGCGGGCCAAGCCCCTGCCCCCCAGATAGAGTTCGCCAACCGTGCCTACGGGCGCCAATTGCTGCTCTACACCTGAATCGAGCACATAGGCATGGGCGCCGGCAATGGGTGTACCGATCGGCGCGCTCCCGATTTCGCTGCTCCTGCGCAAACAGGCATAGGTGGAATAGGTTGTATCCTCAGAAGGGCCATACAGATTGAGCACTCGTTTGATATTCTTGTGTTGATAAATCTGCTGTACAAGTGAGTTCTGCAATGCCTCTCCCGCAAGGTTTACGGTGCTGATGGAATCGGGCAAGGCATTTGCCTGAATCAATTCAGCCATAGCAGAGGGGACTGTGTTGATCAGCTTCACTTGCTCGCCTGCGGGGATTCCAGCCACATCCAGAGCGCTGTTGACCACAAACACTGTTCCACCCATGCTCAGGGGAACGAAAATTTCGAATACCGACAAATCGAAACAGATCGAGGTGCAAGCCACTACCATGGATAGCTCTTCGTCAGTGAATATCTGCCGCGACCATTGTGAGAACACCACCGCGCTGCCATGCTGAATTCCGACTCCCTTGGGCCGGCCCGTTGATCCGGATGTGTAAATCACATAGGCAAGGCTCGCGCTATCCAGCCACACTGCGGGATTCTCGCTGCTTTGACCGGCAAGCGCATCCCAGAGCGTTTCCATCTCGATGACAGCCACATCCGAGGACGCCGGCAGTTTTTCCCGCCATTCGCTTCCGATCAGCAGCACCGCAATTTGGGCGTCTTCGAGCACATAGCGGAGACGCTCTTGCGGATAAGCAGGATCCATAGGGACATACGCGCCGCCGGCCTTCAGCACTCCCAACAGGGCCACTACCATGTCGAGCGACCTGTGCAAACATATCCCGACCCGCGTTTCGGCCCGCACGCCCAGATACCTTAAATGATGTGCTAACCGGTTAGCACGTTGATTCAGTTCTGAATAGGTCAGGCGCAGTCCCTGGCAGGTGACGGCTACGGCTTCCGGAGTGCGTCTTACCTGCTGCTCTACCAGTTCGTGCAGGCAACACGGCATCGGGACCAGGTCTGCTCCACAGCTCCAAACGTTCAATAGCTGGGCCCGTTCACCAGCATCCATCCGAGGCAGACTGAGGACCTTTTGGCTTGGATCGACCACGATGGCGGACAAGATCGCCTGCAGGTGTAGCGAGAGCCGCTCGGCGCTGGCGGGTTCGAAAAGGTCAGTGTTGTAGACAACGATCCCGTCAAGCCCGCGATCGGTTTCCCAAAGATGGAATTCCAGATCAAAGCGAGTGCTTTCGACCGAACGGAAGCTGAGATGCTTGACCTCCAAACCATTCAAGCGAGGCGCTACAACTACGCTTTGTTCCTGCAGGACGAATAATATCTGGACCAGGGGATTCCGGCTGGGATCGCGAGCGGGTTGCAGTTCCTCAACCAGTTTTTCAAAAGGCACATCCTGATGCGCCTGCGCGCCGACAACTACATCGCGGACGCGGCCCACAAGCTCCTGGAATGATGGATTGCCGATTAGGTCCGTTCGCAGCACCAGAGTATTGACGAAAAAACCGATCAGCTCTTCAATCTCGACCCGGTTGCGATTGGCCACGGCCGTAGCAAGAGCAATGTCCTCACGTCCGGAACGATGTAGCAATAGAGTTTTCACGGCCGCCAATAGCGTCATGAAAAGCGTTGCACGTTGTCTTCGACTCCAGGTGGCCAGAAGCCGGCTCTCTGCCAGGGAAAGACGAAATGGGCATACCGCGCCTCCATATGTCTGCAACGCTGGGCGAGGATGGTCTGGGGTGAGCTCGAAGGGTATCAAGCCAGCCAGAGTTTTCTTCCAGTACTCAAGCTGTTGGCTAAGCCAATCTCCGCGAAGCCTTTCGCGTTGCCAAGCGGCGAAATCGCCGTATTGAACGGGAAGCTCGCTCAGTGGCGATGGTCGATTTGCAGAAAAGGCGGCGTAGAGTGCCTCTAACTCCTGTACCAGGACCTTAATCGACCATCCATCGAAGGCAATGTGGTGGACGACAATCTGGAGGCGGTGCTTGGCTGGCCCCATGCGCATCAGGCAAGCGCAGAATAGAGGCCCGCGGCCGAGGTCAAGCGAACGCCGGGCGGCTTCGCGCATCAGGCGATCTGCCTCAGATTGCTGAGAATCGCCGGCGCCGCCTTGGAGGTCGATATTCTCGAATTGCCAGCTTTCGGCAGGTTGGACCGTCTGCAGCGGCTCTTCGCGATTGACGACAACGATGGTGCGCAGGATTTCATGGCGGCGCACAACTTCGGCGAGGCCAGCACGTAAGGCTGCGCTGTTCAATGGCCCAATAATCTCGTATTCAAGCGAGAAGTTGTAGAACGGACTTCCTTGGTGATAGGCGTCAAGAAACCAGAGACGCTGCTGGGAAAACGATAGGGGATAAGTATCGCGCTTCAGCCGGCTGATGCCAGCTTCCAGCGCCTCACGCGCCGTTGTTTGTTGCAAGCGCCGCTTCAGAAGTTCGCGTTGCTCGGGGGTGAGGGCGGCTATCCGTTCAGTGAGTTCGGCCATGGGGAAATTACCTCTGCTTTGCCTCTAAGCACGCTCGCGAAGCCCGGTGATTCTCCGATCTGGTTGCAATAGATCGGGGTATTGCAGCTCGTTTCTGCGATGGGCAAGCAAGAGAGCTTCGTCCATCGACAACAGGAACGTTCCGGGATGCCGGCTGGTCCAACTATTACCGGATTCGCGGGAAGCAAAGAAGTGAATGAAATGACAGAATGTCGTGACCACGTCTTTCTGGACCCCATCCGCGTCTGGCACGACGAAGGACATTTCAGCGCCGGCAGGATCGATATGGTCTAGCTGTTGCGGTGTCACTCTCAAACGTACCGTTCCGCCTCCGGGGCTCGCAGACTCAATCATTGCTGTCTCGCCAAGGAGCTGCGGCAGGAAGAGGGTGTCCCAGGCGCACCAGGTAGAAAGGGCCTGGCCACGGATGGTGAAGCGGTGCGGTCCCGCATAGGCAGAGGGGAGAGCCAACCCCCAATAGCCGACTACCCGTTCTTCTGAGTCGAAAAAAACACCAGGCCAATGGTTGAGGATGTGCTTGATGACCTCGGCCCCACCTGCAACTCGCTCCGCCAGCTTGGGAATTGGGACAGGTTGACCTTCGGCCAAGAGACGGTAGATCTCCAGCGACAGCCGTTGCTCGAACATGTTGA
>DATMNZ010000212.1:0-19496 GCA_035568495.1 Saccharimonadales bacterium (SeqCode)
TGCACGAGCTGCTGGCGATTCGATTCGGTGGTCATAAGCGGCCAGCTAAAAATATCAGTTTTCCAGAGGCGATTCCACTCAAGGTTTGTCCAGGTGGCGAAATCCATGGGTGCTGATGAGCACCGCGGTAAAGATCGTCGCGTTATAGCCCATATGAAGGATGATGGTGGTGGCCACCGATTTCGTACGCGCGCGTACTAAGGTGAGGACCGCTCCCACGATGAAGATGATCAGCAGGGGCGCCCAGGCAAGGGCAAGCTGGCCGGCATGAAGCAAGGCAAAACCGGCCGCAGTCAATACCACGGAGAAAGTCATTCCCAGCGGGCGGGCCAGTGCCGGGTACAGAAAGCCGCGAAAAAACAGCTCTTCCGCCGGTGGGGCGATCAGTATCCCAAAAAACATGATCGTATAGGCCGAGGTTTGGGTCCGGAAAAAGTCGTCCATGGGCAGCGATTTGGGAATCCACCGCGAAAGCAGCAGCGAAGCGCCTTCGGAGAACGCTGCCAGCAGCGCGCCCGCCAGCAGAAGGAGGACTACGCGGCCCGGCCGAGGCATGTTCCAGGAGATGGCCTGGAGAAACGCTCTGTCATGCTTCATCCTCACGATGATCCACATGAATCCCATCACGGCCAGATAAGCCAGGGTTTGAATCCCCACCAGCAGTGGTATGTTCTTGGCCAGATCGGCGGGCGCCAGATTGAGCGAGTGATGCGAGACCAGCGTGGCAGTGACCAGCGCCAGGGTACTGAAGAAAAGCGCAACCACAGTGACCCCGGCGATCAGCAGTACGTCCAGAAGGTTCCAAACGGGGTTCTCCCCTGAAAGCGGCGAAGGCGGAGGAGCATCCTCATAAGGCTCAGTTTGCGGAATGGGTTCGAGGGTATCCAAAATCGACGTTGCAACCTCTGCGATGTGAATGGACGTTCACTCAAGTTATACAGGGAACGGGCGAATCATGAAAACACGTGGGCCAAGGAAGGTGAAGGGGTAGCAATTCAATCTAACGCCAAAGTACTGCTACCCCTTATTTTGCCCAGGTATAAGGAGAAGGTTGAAGAGACTCTAACGAAATTCGCGAGAATCATGAGAATTAAATTATTTTGTTCTGAAAATGGAACAAGATAGACTAGTATATTAAGAATCAGCAACTTAGGGATTTGTTTATGTGTTCCGCTAGGGCTTGCCCGGTGTGAGATCTCTTGTTTTTCGAAATCTGCTCGGGCGTTCCATAAGCTACTAATCTGCCACCTTCTTCGCCCCCTTCAGGACCCAGGTCAATAATCCAATCCGCGTTGCGGATCACGTCGAGGTTGTGCTCGATGATGATGATGGAGTTTCCAAGATCGGTCAGGCGATGGATGACCTGCAGCAGCTTGCTGACGTCGTCAAAGTGCAGTCCGGTGGTGGGTTCATCGAGCAGGTAGAGAGTACGCCCCGTTTGCCGCTTGGAAAGCTCCTTGGCCAGCTTCATGCGTTGCGCTTCACCGCCTGAAAGCGTAACGGCAGATTGGCCGAGTTTGATATAACCCAGGCCCACATCCACCAGGGTCTGGAGTTTTTGGCGGATCGCGGGAATGTCTTGCAAGACCGGCAGGGCATCGGAGACCGAAGTTTCCAGAAGGCCGGCGATGGAGTGGTCTTTAAACTTTACCGCCAGGGTTTCATGGTTATAGCGTTTGCCGCCGCAGACTTCGCAGAGCACATAGACGTCCGGCAGAAAATTCATTTCGATGCGGCGTTCGCCGTCGCCATGACAGTGTTCGCACCTTCCGCCGGACACGTTGAACGAGAACCGCCCCGCCTTGTAACCGCGTTGCCGGGATTCCGGCAGCATGGCGTAGAGGTCGCGAATATGTGTGAAGACGCCGGTATAGGTAGCGGGATTGGAGCGCGGAGTCCGCCCAATCGGCGATTGGTCGATGCGGATGACTTTATCGATATGCTCAGTGCCGGAGATGGCCCGGTGTGCCCCAGGTTCCTCGCGGGAGCGATAAAGCTGCCGCGCCAGGGCCCGATACAGAATGTCGTTGACCAGGGTCGATTTACCCGACCCTGAAACTCCGGTGACCACTGTGATGACCCCGAGAGGGAAGGCGACGTCGAGGTTGTGCAGGTTGTGCTCGCGCGCTCCGAGTATGGCGATGGCCTTGCCATTGGAAGGGCGCGGTTCAAAGCGCGCGCTGATGGATTTCGCGCCGGAAATGTATTGACCGGTCAGCGATTTCGGCTGAAGGATGATTTCGGCGGGTGAACCGCAGGCCACCAGTTCGCCGCCGTGCAGTCCCGCGCCCGGGCCGAGGTCGATGACGTAATCTGCGCGGCGTATGGTTTCTTCATCGTGTTCCACCACCACGACCGTATTGCCGAGGTCGCGAAGGGATTCGAGGGCCTGCAGCAGACGGGCGTTGTCGCGATGGTGCAGACCGATGGAAGGCTCATCGAGCACATACAGCACCCCGCGCAGCTTGGAACCAATCTGGGTGGCCAGGCGGATGCGCTGGCCTTCGCCGCCGGAGAGCGTGGCGGCCGAACGGGCCAGAGACATGTATCCCAGTCCCACGGCGTTGAGGAACTGCAGGCGCTCCCGTATCTCGTGCAGGACCCGGCCGGCAATGGTTTTTTCCCGGTCCGTGAGCTCGATCTTGCCCGCGGCTTCCAGTGACCGGGCCACCGGCAGGGCGGTGAAATCGGCAATGGAAAGGCCGCTTACTTTGACGCCCAGGCTTTCGAGACGCAACCTGTTTCCCTTGCAAACCGGGCAGGCAGTCGCTGACATGTAAGCCAGAAGCCAGTCGCGATAGCTTTCTGAAGTGGAATCTTCCAGGTTCTGGTTGAGAAAACCGATGATCCCGCGGAACCCGATTCGAGGAGCTTCTTTCTCACCCGGCCCGTACAGCAGCAGGCCCTGCACCTTTTCGGGGAGTTGTTCGAAGGGGGTCGCCAAGTTGATTTTGAAGGCCTGCGCTACGATGGCCAGCATGCGCTGCAGGTAGGTGGAGCCGGAGCCGGGCCCCAGGGCCCCTTCCAGCAGAGGCTTGGACCAGTCCGTGATGATGCGCGCCGGGTCGAAATCGTATTTGCTGCCCAGCCCGTTGCATCCCGGACACGCGCCGTAAACGCTGTTGAATGAAAAAGAACGCGGTTCAAGCGCCGGAATGTTGATGCCGCAATCCGGGCAGGCCATGCGCGAGGAGTAGAGGCGCTCTTCTCCGCCCACCACCGCCACTTGCACCAGCCCATTGCCGAGCTTCATGGCGGAAACCACGGACTGCTCCAGACGCTTCTCGATGCCGGGCTTGATCAGCAGCCGGTCGATGACAATCTCGATGGTGTGGTTCTTGCGCTTGTCGAGCTGGAGGTCATCGAGTTCCTCATCCAGGTGGCGCAATTTGCCGTCAATGCGCGCGCGCACGTAGCCCTGCTGCACCAGGCGCGCCAGTTCGGTCTTGAATTCTCCTTTGCGCCCGCGCACCAGCGGCGCCATGACCATGACCCGGTCTTCGGATTTGAGCTGCATGACCTGCTGCACGATTTGTTCGGCGGACTGCCGCCGGATAGGCTTGCCGCACTTCGGGCAGTGGGGCACGCCCACCGAGGAAAACAACAGGCGCAGGTAGTCGTAAATCTCGGTAATCGTGCCCACGGTAGAGCGCGGGCTGCGCGAAGTGGTCTTCTGCTCAATGGAAATGGCGGGGCTCAGGCCGTCAATGGAATCCACGTCCGGCCGTTCCATCTGGTCGAGAAACTGGCGGGCATAGGCGGAAAGCGTTTCGACATAACGTCGTTGGCCTTCGGCATAAATGGTGTCGAAGGCCAGCGATGACTTGCCCGAACCGCTCAGCCCCGTGATGACGGTCAGGGAGTTGCGCGGAATCTCGACGGAAATGTTCTTCAGGTTGTGCTGGCGGGCGCCACGCACAGTAATGCTGCTGATGGCCATGGAAACGGTAGCTCTGGTTTAGAGCGGTGCGTCAACCCTCCGGCTGCCATGGGCCGTACAGGCGGGGCTGGAGAGTGGGCCGCACATCTCTACTCCGTATCTTAAGTGCCCATTGGAGTGGCGGTCAAATGACGGTCTAATAGCGCGATTGTGTGAAAAAGCAATTCTGGCAGATCAGATCGGGACATCGGGTAATCGGGACATCGGGTAATCGGGACATCGGGACATCGGGACATCGGGTAATCGGGATATAGGAAAGGCCAGCTCGCGGTTCCGATCACCAGATCACCCGATCCGAGATGATTCCTGAATCTCACGGCACTACACTATCGGCCTTTTGCGCCGCCATACACTTCACGGTCCAGGCAGGTCCTGATAGCGAGCACCAGTTCGGAAGGAGTGAAAGGTTTCGGAAGAATCGTTTCGCGATAGTCCATTACGTTGGCGCCGGACAGCGCGAAGTGCGGGTAGCCCGACATGTAGAGCACTCGCAGACCGGGCCGCTGTTCCTTGAGCCGCTGGGCAAGCTCCGGGCCACTAGTCCGCGCCATGACAATATCCGTGAGCAGCAAGTCGATGGTTCCTTCAAATGCGCTGGTCCGTAGGAAAGCATCCTCTCCGGAATTTGCCGTAACCACCCGGTAGCCGTGCTGGCCCAGAATGTCGGCGGTGAGTTTGCAAACGCGCACATCATCTTCCACGACTAAGACGGTCTCGGTCCCTTCCAGGCTCCCCGTGGCCGTGGAGTCCGCGGTGAAGGTCTCGGCCGGCTGGTCCACTCTGGGCAGATAGACGTTGAATGTTGTTCCCAGGCCCGGTTCGCTGTACACGGAAACGTAGCCGCCGCTCTGGCGGATGATGCCATAGACGGTGGAAAGGCCCAATCCCGTTCCCCGGCCCGCCTCTTTTGTGGTGAAGAACGGTTCGAAAATCCGTTCCAGGTGCTCGGGCAATATGCCCATTCCAGTATCGGTGACTGTCAGCACCACATAGCGGCCCGCAGCTATCTCGAATCCACGCTGCACATAGGGCGCTGTGAGGTCCATGTTCTTGGTTTCGAACACCAATCTTCCTCCCTTGGGCATGGCGTCACGGGCGTTGATGGCCAAGTTCATCACCACTTGGTCTATCTGCGCCGGATCCACATGTACCGTCCCCAGGTCAGGGGCGAAGGAGGTGGTCAAGTTAATATGCACGCCCAGCGTGCGCCGCAACATTCTCTCAGTCGCGGCGACTACCGGGTTCAGTGCGACATTGCGCGGTTGAAGGACCTGGCGCCGGCTGAAGGCCAGAAGCTGCCGGGTCAGGGCGCCGGCCCGGTCCGCGGCTTCCACGATCTGGTGAATGTCTTCCTGCAGCCCGCTTTCCGGCCTCCTGTCGCGGGCGAGTTCGCAATATCCCTTGATGATCGTGAGCAGGTTATTGAAGTCGTGGGCCAGGCCGCCAGCCAGGCTGCCTACCAGCTCCATTTTCTGCGCCTGATGAAGTTGCTGCGTCACATTTCTGAGCTGGGTCACGTCCAGCATGGATGCGATCAGAACGGACTCTCCATCAAGGTCGATCACTTCAGCCGAAACCAGCGTCTCCACTGTCTGGCCTGCAATGCGAAGGGTAAGGTCCATCTGGCGAAGCGGTCCGTTCCGCTGCAATTCCTCCATCCATACGTTGCGGTCCTGCACGGTGGAGAAGATGCCCAGTTCCACGGATGTCTTGCCGATGGTGGCTTCCCTTGGCAAACCAATCATCTCCAACCAACGGTCGTTGGCTTCAAGATACTTTCCGTCTGCCAGCCGGCTGATGGAGATGGCTACCGGGCTCGACCGGAACACCTTGGAGAACTTCTCTTCCATCACCGTCAGCCGGGAGACCGCTACATTCTCATGGTGCTGTATCACCAACGAGCGTGCTGCGTAGCCGGCAAAAGATACCGTGACTGCCATCCAGGCCAGGAGGAAGTGTTGGGGGGAGATCTGCGACGCCATCCCCATAATTGAAAACGGCACAATCAAGGGAAGAAATCGCCGCCAGGGCGTTTGCTTACGGCGCGCCAACGGTACGATGCGGGGCGGAGTCCGGTCCTCCTGTTGCCAGGTGGTTGCCACGAGCAACAGATAGGCAATGGGGAGATCGGCGGCGACGCCCACGACTAGTTGGGGCCAGTGCCATACTTCCACGGCCTGCCAATAAAGAGACCCGGTCAGGGTAAAGGCGCCGAAGAATGCCGACAGCCGGAATTGCAGCCTTCGGAAATCGCGGGTTTGCGATCGCCAGCCCCGATACAGATAAGCAGCGGCAAAAAAGCCATCACGGGCCAGATGCAATATGAAGAAATAACGGGGCCGCAAGGCATTGGGAAGGCCGGTGATGACTGGTATATAGAAAAAAACCAGGAAGGCCGTGAACAGCAGGAGGCCCAGTTGCGCAATATCCAGCGTCCACAGCCAGTCGATTCGCGGCCTTTTGTATTCTTCACTCAGCAGCAGGGGCGCCGCACAGGCAGCGGCAATCAGGTAGGAGATAATCGAGATCGACCAGAAAGCGCTCAATGCATCGTGGTACGTACTCCGCATCAGAACAGCCGCGCCCACGCCGAACCCGGCGGTTTGGATCGCAAATGCCAAGCTCATGCACAGCCACAGCGCGCGCGCAAAAGGCGCCGAGCGCCGCGAAGCCTGCCACGCGGACCACGACAGCAGCAGCATCAGGCCGCAGTCGGTTAGGGACGAATACAGAGCTATATTGAGGGTACTCTGGAAGGGAAGCAACGCGAGCTTGCCAGCCACCAGTACGAGCCCGAAAAGGACGATCCTAATAGATGGTTTCAACAGAGGCTTTTCGTTACATTTTACACTGGCGGCCTAAGCCATTGCCGGAAGAAAACCGCAGCCTCGGCCGACGTTCCAAAATCCTGGGCTGACTATACTTAAACTGCTCTTAGCCGATCCTGTCAAAGACCGTGCGGTCTGCTGCTTCGGTTACCTTGCGCGTCCGCGTCCCAAGGGAATGATTGGCTCTTCTTGGAGCAACGGCAAGATCATTCGTGAACAGGCATCTCAGTTGATAATACTCTTATGCCTAGGAACGCTGTAAATTAGATTCGTCTGGTGCAGCCGCTGAACCCCTGGCTTCTGGTTCGTCTGTGACCGAAGTACATTGGTATCCGGGGCTGGAGCAGGTACGACCGTAACCGGTACATTTCGGCGGATTTGAGTGACAATTCTTCAAGGATTACAAGTGAATAATCGGACTAATTCCAGCGGGTTCCGAAGATGAGAACACTCCTAGCTTCTTCCACTGTGCTCGGCACGATTCTGCTCTCGCTTGCCTTTGGCATCGCCTGCGGTTATGCCGCTGTCCATGCGATTCTTCACGCTCTGGGACGGCCTGCGGCGAGGCGGGAAGCGGCGCCCGCCAGCGTGGTGGTGGCCACCACGGTTTCCGGCGGCTAACGCCGGTTTTTCCAAGACTTAATTTTCTTGTTTATTGTGGCAACGACCGTCGCTTCAACGGCGCCGTGTTGTTGGGCCCGGCAATTCCCTGTTTCTGTTGTTCTTCCCTCACCCGGTTTGCCAGTTCTTCAGGTGTTGGGATACCCGGCGAGGGAATCGACGGTAGCACCACGGGCTGCTGAAGCAATGGCTGCTGGACTGACTGCAGCGGCGTTTCCACAGTGTCCTCCTCCGATGCTTCGTCAGTCGCCTCATCAGAGGGCCGCGGCGCGGCCGAGGGCTGGCCCACGCCGCCTTCTCCTTGAACACCGCCCTTGGCTGATAGCAGTACCCGCTCAACCGTGTGCGGGTTCTCCGGATGGCTCAGGATTATGTAGTTGAAGCGGGAGCCTTGCAGCAGGCTGCCGAGCACTTCATCGGCGGGCGCAGGCCCAAGCTTGACTGCGACGCGCTCCGAGGCCGGTTCCAGCCCCTCGAACTGAATGTTCGCTTTGGTCCGTACACCGTTAAGAATGTCGCCTAGCCTGGAATTCGTGCTTTCCAGTGTCAGCAGACCATTCTGGAAGGAAATACGCGGAGGCATTGGCGCTTGCTTTTCCGGAGTCAATGGCACTGCCGGTGGCGGCAACTGTGGTCCGATGAAAGCAGTATCAGCGGCCGCCAGCTTGACGGATGCAGGGGTCGCCGCCGTTTTGACGGGCACGCCAGCCCCATGGTTGCTTTCCATTCTGTTGACCTGCGCCAGAGGCTGTGGGACCGGCTGACTGGCTTTCGCACGTGGGCCGTTCGAGTTGCCGTCCGGGCGTTGGCCCTGCAATTGGACCACGGACAGGCAGCTCAACACGAAAACTGCGTAGATTCTGAAAAAAGCACCAGCCATATTCTTTTACCGCCACTCTGAGATACTTGCCAATATTCTACTCCCAAATCTAAGATCGAGCTGTATTTATAAGTTTGCAGCCAAAGTTTCGCGAATCGTCGATAAATTGCCATGAGACCCCAAGTTTTCCTGATGTTGACCGCTCTTGCTCTGGCTCCGGCGCTGGGCGCCCAGACCTGCCAGGTGCGTGAAGAGATGCCCGCCGCCGAGCGTAGCGCCCTGGAATCCGCCGCCCAGCAGGCTTTCGAGCAATCCAGCCGCGGCGACATCGTGGCCCTGCAAGCCGGCGCGATCGCTTCCTTACGGTCGAATTTCAACGGAATTGCCACGGCTGTGACTGACCGCCGGCCGGCGTTTACGGGTGCGATAGCCCAGGTGCGCTCCGCTTTCCTGCTCAACACCGGCGCCACCCCTAGCGTTGACGGACATTACATCTGCGGAGCCTTTTCAGCCAGCGGACCAACCGCCGGCAGCGCCGAATTCAATCTTCCCGGCCTGCAAGCGGGCCGTTACGGCATCGTAATCCACGACTTTAACGGAAGTCAGGGCAATTTCGCGCTCACCACGATCTTTCAGGATGCAAGCGGATGGAAGCTGGCGGGCCTTTACGTGCGCGCGGAGACCGCCAATGGTCATGACGGCATTTGGCACCTGCAACGTGCAAGGGAATTCAAATCCAAAGGCCAGCTTCACAACGCATGGTTCTACTACGTTACCGCCTGGGAGCTGCTTGCCCCGGTGACCTTCATCGATACGCGCCTGCTGTCGAAGATCACCCAGGAATCGAACGCGATCCAGCCGAAGGACGTGCCCGCCGCCGGGGCCGCGGTGACCTTCAATGCCGGTGGCAAGGCCTACAAGCTGACGGAAATGACGGTCTTCAGCACCAGTGGTACGTATGATCTCTCCATCCGCTATTCGGTGGCCAGCGCCGCTGACCTTAGCGCCTCTCAGGCCGAGGCCCGTAGCTTGGGCGCAGCTTACGTTGCACTGCATCCGGAATTGAAAGAAACCTTCGCCAACATCGTGGTTCATGCCGTCGATGCCGCGGGCGGGGATGCGGTGGGGGTGGTGGACTTGCAGCAGTAGCGGATGGCAATTGGGCTAACAGCCAGGCAACAGCCCTCGCAGCAAAAACACTGTCTTGGTTTGAACGTACAATGTCTTCGGGTCACAAAGATTGGGAGGGCGAAGCTTGAGCGTGGTTGACATATTTATTGCCTGTCACGGCGCTGTTAGGGATGGAATCCTCGTCCGGAGAGCAAACAGACAAGATAAAGAATTCCACTTTCAAGATTGGTTTGGAGACAGGCTCCGCATGCTCCAGATCGACTTTGATACACCGGGCAGAAATGCATATCCTGATTTCCGATTGGTGCATTCTGCGGAGGGATACGAGATAAAGGGTCTGGCATATCCTGGGAGAGAAGCAAATTATGATTCCAACAGCCAGGTGCCGACTGGTTATCACAATGGACGTGAAGTATTTTATATCTTCGGAAGATATCCGGCTGATCCAGACGGAAGTGAATATCCCGTGATTGATCTCGTCATGTGCCATGGTGACTTCTTGAATGCCGATCATGATTATGAGCACGAAAACAAGAACATCAAAGGTTTTGGCAGCTATGGTGACATCATGATTCGAGACAGGAAAATGTACGTAGCGCCGACTCCGTTCGCACTGACAGAAGGCACAACCGGCCAGGTTACGTTGATCTTACCTGTCCCAATCGCGGTGAATCTAGATCGGCTCACAAAGGTCGGTGATCTGACTCGAACGGAGTGTCAGAATCTCGTCGTTGGATATTCATTCGATCTGAAAACCAATCAGCTTACGCCCAATACAATACCGAATCCGGACGCAGGCCAACAGCATGTTTTCGGAGCCTACAGGGCTCTTGGGCAGCCTGGCCCGCGAGTGCAGATGAGAGTAGCACTGGTTCAGGGGAATTAAACTATGGGATTAGGGAAGAGTTATCCGCTATTCGTTGAGCCCACCATCCAGATCGGCGGGTTGCGAGATACCATCCCGGGAACATCTGCCATCGAGGATTGTGATTTCCCGTTTGAATTTGTTAGTGAAGTTGCCGAAGCTGAAAGCTGGAGGAAGGAGGTGCACCGGCCCACATACCATCTTCACAAATGGTGGGCACAGCGTCTCGGATCGATTTTTCGCGCGATAATAATAGCCGCAAATTCACCTGCGGGAGCGGACATTCGCCGTCTCTTTTATGAGAGAGTGGATCTCGAAGGCGTGACAGTATTTGATCCATTCATGGGCAGCGGAACGACCCTCGGCGAAACAATAAAAGCAGGCGGTCGCGCAATCGGCCGTGACATCAACCCAGTGGCATACTCTCTCGTTCGAAATGCCTTGTCCTTACCGCTTGACGGTGACCTGAAAACCAGGTTTGCAGAACTGGAGCAGTCGGTTTCGCATGTGATTCACGGCTATTATCAAGCTCTGATAGGTTCTGATCGCGTCCCAGTCTTGTACTACTTCTGGGTCAAGCAAGTTCCGTGCGTTCAATGTGGGTTTCTCGTCGATCTGTTTGCTTCCAGAATTTTTGCAAAGCACGCCTACCCACAAAAGAACCCTAGGTCCCAATGCACATGTCCGGGTTGTGGAGCGATCAACGCTGTGAGGTTCGACTCTTGTTCGCACTTGTGCGAAAGCTGTGGGCAGACTTTCGATCCACAAAAAGGAAACGTCGCTCACGACCAAGTTACTTGCCCGAGGTGTGAGTCACGTTTCCGAGTAATCGAAGCGGCTTCACGATTAGCAGGCCCTCCACCGCACCGCCTTTACGCGAAGCTTGCCTTGGACCGTCTGGGCAACAAGTGTTATCTTCCTGCCGATGATTTCGATCTGGATCTTTATGCAAAGGCTGAACGCGAACTCGCCAAAACAGAGGTCTTTTACCCTCAAGATGAAATCTCTCCCGGGCATAATACAAATCAGGTATTGAGATATAACTACACACATTGGCATCAAATGTTCAACGCTCGTCAGCTATTGTGCCTGGGATATCTCGCAAAAAAAATCAGCGAGATTGAGGATCCTCATCACAAGGATCTATTTTGTTGCCTGTTTTCCGGAGCGCTCGAGTTTAATAACATGTTTGCTTCATTCAAGGGTGAAGGAACAGGCGCCGTTAGGCACATGTTCTCGCACCACATTCTCAAACCAGAGCGCCTCCCACTAGAGGCAAATCCATGGGGTACCACGAAGAGCTCTGGTGCCTTCAGCACCCTATTTCGGAGCAGGATTTTGCGGGCTGTGGAATACGCCCACAATCCTTACGAGATACGAGTGGCTGCCAATCAGGATGCAACGAAAGTCTACGGAATTTGCCGCCCCGTCGTAAGCGAGATCGCAACCTCTTATGCGGAGTTCTCAGGAAAGAACGTTTACCTTTCATGCGGGCCTTCCCAGCATACTGACATATTTCCAGGAAGCGTCGATGTCGTTGTGACTGATCCGCCTTTTTTTGACAATGTGCATTATTCTGAGCTTGCGGACTTTTTCCATGTTTGGCAGAGGCTGGTTCAGGGTGGCGCCAATGGCGCACATGAACGGGCTACAACTCGTTCAGTTGCCGAAGTTCAAAGCGGGAACCAGGATCAATTTATGACTGCCTTGCGGGACGTGTGGAAGGAATGCCATCGAGTCCTTAAAGACAATGGTCTGCTGGTTTTTACCTATCACCATTCTCGTCAGGAGGGATGGTCGGCGCTGCTGAAATCACTGACGAATGCGAAGTTTGTGATTACGGCTGTCCATCCGGTGAAGTCCGAGATGTCCGTAGCGGCGCCTAAAGCGCAAAGTAAGGAGCCGATCAATATTGACATTATCATCGTTTGCCGCAAGAGGCCGGAACACTCCCTAGAAGACCGCTCTGCAGGGGAGGTTCTGGCGGCAGCGCACGCCGGTGCGCATATCCAACTGCAGCGTCTCAATGTATCTGGAAGATTTCTCGGGAAAGGAGATACTCGGGTGATCTTCATGGCGAATCTGCTGAAACTCTTGTCGCAGAGTGATGAGCCGGGGCCGTGGCCTTGGCAGGTGGGCGAACGGTTGGAATCTGCCGTTGAAGAGCTATTCTTGTCGCAGTCGCCTCCGGTCAGTTGATGTGGCACCCGATTTGTACAAATCGAGTGAGGGCCTCGGGCCAAGCAAAGGGCAGTTTCGGATGGTAATTTCACGGATGGTAATTTTGCCGTGACAGCGTTTGCACTCTGAGCTAATCTGAGGGAGCTATGACTTTGCATTTGACACCTGAAGTTGCTGCCGGACTGAAGGCCCTGGCCGCTGCCCAGGGTCTTTCGATAGAGGGCTATCTTCAGCAACTCGTGGCGAGAGAGCTTCCATCTGAACCATCCGCGTCTTCGAAAGCTGGCGGCATGGTCTGGGAGAACGGGCTATTCGTCTACCGTACGGGTAATCCTTTGCCTGCGCATATACTTGAGGATGCCCTCCGGCACTTGCGAAAAGACAGGTCGGCTCATGTTCTGGGCGATCTTCCTTGAAACTGTTCTTCGACTGACTCCATGACCAAACCACTCGTCCTCATCATTCTTGACGGCTGGGGCTATGCGCCGGCTTCCAAGGCCAACGCTATTTCTATGGCCCGCAAACCCAACTATGACCGGCTGCTGCAAGAGTTTCCCAACACGCTCATCCACACCAGCGGACGCTTTGTCGGCCTGCCCAACGGGCAGATGGGCAACAGCGAAGTCGGGCATCTGAACATCGGCGCCGGGCGCGTGGTCTCGATGGATATCACCAAGGTCGATCTCATGATCGAGAGCGGCGATTTCTTTTCGAATCCCGCGCTGTCGAAGGCCATCAGGAACGCGCGACAGGACGGGCGGCAGTTGCACCTCTGCGGATTGCTCTCCGACGGCGGGGTCCATTCCCATCAGAACCATCTCTACGCCTTGTTGCGCATGGCCAGGCAGAACGATGTGCACCGGGTCTTCGTCCACTGCTTCATGGATGGCCGTGACACACTGCCCACCAACGGCGCCGGCTACCTGCAACAATTGCAACAGAAAATGCGTGAATACGGCGGCCAGATTGCCAGTGTCAGTGGCCGGTATTACGCCATGGACCGCGATAAAAAATGGGAGCGCGAGCTGAAGGCCTTCGACGCTATGGTCGCCGGCAAGGGCGAAGGCGGTGCGTTCGCCGATCCGGTGCAGGGTGTGAAGGAATCCTACGAGCGTGGAGTGACGGACGAGTTCGTGCTTCCGTTTGTATGCGTAGGTGATCGCGGCGGACCGCTGGCCGTGGTTCGCAGCGACGATACGGTGATTAACTTCAATTTCCGGGCCGACCGCGCCCGCCAGATTACCCGCTGCCTGACGCGGGAAAGCGGCCTCACCGCCCAGGGCGGCCGCGACCTGCCGGATTCCGCGGCCCTGGATTCCGCCATCCCGCGCAGCCGCGTGCCTCTGAATCTGCAGTATCTGTGCATGACCCAGTATGATCGGCAATTCACTCTGCCCTATGTGGTGCCGCCGGATTCATTGAAGAACATCCTCGCCAATGTGATGGCCGAGCGCCAGTTGCGCAACCTGCGCGTGGCGGAAACCGAGAAGTATGCGCATGTGACATACTTCTTCAATGGCGGCGTGGAAAAGCCCTTTGCCGGCGAAGACCGTATCCTGGTGCCGTCGCAGAAGGTGGCCACCTATGATCTCAAGCCGGAAATGTCGGCGGCCGGCATTGCTGCCAATGTGGTGAAAGCCATCGGCGATGCGGCCTTTGATGTGATCATCGTGAACTTTGCCAACGCCGATATGGTGGGACACTCGGGTAAGATTCCACCTACGATCCAGGCCGTGGAGACCGTAGACGCCAGTCTGGCGGAGATTTACCAGGCCATCCGGCAACGGGGCGGAGCCATGCTCGTGACCGCCGACCATGGCAATGCGGAGATGATGATCGATCCCGCCACCGGCGGCCCGCATACGGCGCATACCACGAACCCTGTGCCCTTTATCATAGTGAGTGAAGAGGCGCAGAGATTCAGTCTGCGGCCGGATGGCTCGCTGCAGGATATTTCGCCCACCGTGCTAGGTATGATGGGCTTCCAGCAGCCGGAAGATATGACGGGCCATGATCTGAGGGTGCTGAAGACCTAGCAGCCAGATTTTAAAATTCAGGTTCTTTCTAGCCATCATGAAAATTCTCATCGTCCACCATCATCCGTTCGAATTGTGGCGTGCCCCCGCCTGGATGCAGCAGCGCCTTTCCCAGGCATTCCCCAATCTGCGGGTCATGCAAATGCCAAATTATGACCGCGTGCCGCAAGAGATTACCGATACCGACATCCTAATCGGCTCGTGGCTCAGTCCCGAACAATTGGCGACCGCCCGGAAGTTGAAATGGATACACTCGCCGGCCGCCGCCGTGCATCAGTTGATGTATCCGGCCATGATCAGTAACGACGTGGTCATCACCAGCGCCCGCGAGGTGCATGGGCCGGTGGTGGCCGAACACGCGCTGGCGCTGGTGCTGGCATTGGCCAAGCGGCTACCTCAAGCCATGCAATATCAGGCGAGGAAACAATGGGCGCAGCAGACGCTGTGGGACGAGCGCCCGCGCCCGCGGGAGATTTCCGGCGGCACGGTAGCCGTGGTGGGCATGGGCAGCATCGGTCGCGAGTTTATCGCCAGGGCCAAGGCCCTGGGGATGCGCGTCCTCGCCGTCCGTGACAATCCTCAAAAGGGCATGGGCGGGGCGGACGCGGTGTATGCCAGCGCGCAGCTCGACGAGGTGTTGCCGCAGGCGGATTACGTCCTGTTGTGCGCTCCGGTTACGCCGGCAACCACCGGCATGATCAACCATGCGCGTCTGGCCCGGATGAAGCCTGATGCCTACCTGCTGAATGTGGGCCGGGGAGACCTGGTCGATGAGCCAGCCCTGTTGCAAGCCTTGCAGCAGCGCGTAATCGCCGGCGCAGCGCTGGATGTATTCGCCCATGAACCGCTGCCGAAGGAATCGCCCCTCTGGACGCTCGACAATCTTTTCATTACTCCGCACACGGCAGCCGTGACCGAAAAGCTCTGGAACCGCCACTATGAGATGATCCGTGAGAACCTGGAGCGCTTCCTGCAGGGTCGGCCACTGCTGCATGAGGTCAATAAGAGGGGTGGGTATTGAGTCAGCTCCCACCGTTATTTCCAACCAAAGACGAATGGTCAGTTCCCGAATCGGTGCATTTTTCCCATTAATAAATTTGAATTTTCTAATGATATGGCGATATTTTGAGAGAATGTCCCTAAATATTTAGTAAATTTTTAATTTATTATTGAAAAATAAAATTAATTATTTTCATTAAATAGTAATTTAATTCATTGAAATTACTGGTAAAAAGTAAAAAAATTGACAAAAATTGAATTTACCAAGAATGTGTTTCAGGCAGGCTGTTTTCTAGTTAAATTTGAATTTACTAATGTTTATGTGTACCCTTGTCCGCGTTGTCTAAACAAATCCCAAAAAACATATTTTTATTAAGGAGCCTTTTCCTACAATGAAAACACTCTTCCGGGTTGTCCTCCTAGCGATGGTGGTCTTCGCTGCAATCGGTTCGAATGCTGGTGTTCAAGCATCATCGCCTTCGAACAGAGATTTACCGCCAACCTGTCCAACCCCCGGTTTGCCCTGTATTCCTTCAGTGCAGTGAATTTAATCTAACGAGCCATTTGCAGTTTGTAGAATCCGTGCGGCTGCGGTAGGCTGGCCGCACGGATTTAAATGACGAGCTTTAAGTTGATTATCGGCTGGTTCCCCTTGCCGGCCCTGATATTGCTGGCAGGCGTCCTCATAGGGCGCAAATTGTACCGTGAGTTTCCTTTCTTCTTGGCTTACGTGTGCGCCGTGTGCCTGGACCACGTAGCGACCCTGAGCGCTCTTCGCGATCGAAGTCTATATATCACGGTCTATTGGCTCGCCCAACTGCTGGTCACAGTATTTTCGTTGCTGGCTGTCTACGAGTTGTTCGTGAAGCGGTTTTTCCGGGCTTTTTATAAGGTGCAGGCTTACCGCTATATTTTTGCCTGTGCGTCAATGCTGATCATGATTTTGTCAGTGCTTACGCTGAGGAATGACATCGATCCTTCGACGCTCGCGAAGCTCATTCATGTGTTGGATCTGGCGCGGGTCGCCATTCTCGTTTTCTTTATTGCTCTGGCGCTTTTTATGGGCAGGCGTTGGGCGAGATACGAATTCGGCGTAGCGTTGGGATTCGGCCTCGACGCAGCAGTTTTCTTGATTGTATTGGCGGTCTTTGCGCGACACACCCCTACAGGCGAGGCTGCGATGATTTTTGGGTATGCGCCGGTGGTTGCCTATAACTTCGCTTGCGTGGTCTGGCTCGTCTCCTTCCTCCGGCCTAGAAGAGAAGAATATTCCGGATTGCATGGGCGAATTGATCCGACCGTTTTGGCCGAGGCGAAACAGTCTGAAGATGCATTAAAGACATGGCTGCGCGGCAAAACGCCCAGCGATTGATGGTCAGAGGTTCTGAAGCAGGGCGTCGTGATAAGTGGAATCCAGGAGGGCCGCCAGTCCCGTGGTCTTTGCCTTGAATGCTTCATAGGCGGGAATCACGCTGGAAATTAGCAGCTTCTGTAGTTCGGCAATACGGAAAGGATTGAAGCGGGGATGGGAAGGAGTCCCGAAGATACGCCAGAAATGCAGGATCGCCAGCCCCATCATGGAATAGAGACGCACGTTGACGCCCGCCGTGATTAGCTCTTCGGCCTGGGCCACCACCAGACCGTTGGCGGCCCGGATCCTGCTATGACCGATGGATTGCATCAGCCCGGCGTTGTGGCTCATGCGCCGCAGGTATTCCATGGCAATGCGAATCTGCTTTCGCCGGAAATTGGCGTACTCCGTTTTGCCGCCGGTCTCGCGCATGTACGCATCTTCGCGTGGATGTAGAAGGCGGGAAAACGCCTGCACATCCACCGGACGGAGCAACAGGACAATCTCGTCAAAGTCTAAATGAGCGCTATGCTTGCGAGAGTTGGTGATGGCTGCATATGCTATTAGCAGCAGCAACCCGGCCGAAAGGGCGATCCACAGCCAGAACGAGAAATTCGACATGACGAGTATTAAAAGCTCCAAATAAAACGAAAATTATAAAACGTCACAAGAATCTAAACCGCCACCGGTGGTTACGTCAATGAAAATCCGCTATCGAGATAAATCTTTTAAATCTCCTGGTTTTTAGTCACAAAAGTATCAAGCCCTATGGTAGCGAGCGTCTAGACCGCAAATGACAGAATTAAGAGCATTTTAATAGTCGTGCGAGTTACAGCCCTTCCTTCGTAAGGATGACGGCCGGTACTTCCTGCTTACGCACCACATTGTTGAATTCCGGCACATCGACCGCGAGAATATGCTTCCACTTGGCAAGTTGCTCATCGAGCTGTTTGCTCAGCATGTCGAAGACATCATAGGAAGCCTGGGTGGGCGCGGAATCGGCGCTACCGACGACTCCTCCCAGGGCCACCAACTGGTTGTTCAGCCGGATGGGATAGTTGAGCACATCCTGTCCGCTGCGGGCTTTGGTCTGAATCAGCGCTTCTTCGACCTCCGTCATCTTCTTGTCCAGTTGCTTGCCGGCTTCCGCTACAGCCTTGCCGTGCGGATCGTTTTCAAGCCGGGCATTCAGGGCCGTAATCTGGCTGCGAATGTCGCGTATCTGGTTTACGGCATCGTGTGTCTGGGTGATCCGTTCGCGGATTTTCAGAAGCAGGTCGAATTGCTTTTCCATGTCCTGCTGGCTGGCTTGCACACGCGAATCAGCCTGGATCTCCAACGATGTGCTGTAGGCCTTACCCTGCACCGCCAGGCGCACCTGGTAGTTGCCTGCCAGGGCCACCGGCCCGTCGGTGCTTCCGGCCCACAGCGGTGAGTGGGGAACGCGGCTGGAAGGTTCATAACGCAGGTCCCAGACAAAGCGGTTGAGGCCGGCTTCCTTGGGAGGACCCGAGGCCTGCGGGCGGCGTCCGAAGCCTTCGTCGGAGTCTGCTTCCGGCGCCTGGCTCTTGGCAGGGAATTTACGCACCACCTGGCCTTTGGCATCGAGGATTTCCAGCGTGATGGGCTGCGCCTTGGGTGCGTTACTGTCGGCCGGTTTCTTGCCTTCCTCTTTCTTGTCTTGGTCCTTCAGCGCCGACTTCAGTGAGTAGTAAATGACCGCGCCTGGAGGCGGGTTCTGTCCCGCGCTTCCGCTGCCGAAGCCGCTAAAGATGGTGCGGCTGGCGGGCGACGGCGTGAACAGGTGGACATCCTCTTCCGCGTTTTGCTGGTGGTGCTGCTGTAAGGGAGAGAGGTCGTCGAGAATCCAGAACGCCCGGCCGTGGGTAGCGGCAATCAGGTCTTTGCCATGCACGGCCAGATCGTTGACCGGAGATACCGGCAAATTGAGTTGCAGCGTTTGCCAGTTGGCGCCATCGTCGAAAGAGATGAAGACGCCCTTCTCGGTGCCGGCATAGAGCAGACCCTTGCGTTTCAGGTCTTCGCGCACCGAGTGTACATAAGCGCCCGCGGGAATGCCGGCGGCGATGCTGGTCCATGTCTTGCCCGAATCGGCGGTCTTGAAAATGTAGGGCGCTGAATCATCCAGGCGGTGGCGTTCCACCGCCACGTAGGCGGCGCCGGCATCGTGGGGAGAGGATTCAATCATGCTGACCGTGCCCCATTCCGGCATGGTCTTGGGAGTCACATTCGACCAGCTCTTGCCGCCGTCGGTGGTGAGATGAATGAGGCCGTCGTCGGAGCCGGCCCAGATCATGTCTTTTTTCAACGGTGATTCCACCACCGAGAAAATCGTGCCGTAGACCTCAATGCCGGTGTTGTCTTTCGTGATAGGGCCGCCGCTGGGGACCTGTTTCGCCGGGTCATTGCGCGTCAAATCAGGACTGATGATGCTCCAGTGCATGCCCTGGTCCGTGGTCTTGAACAGGACTTGGGCCGCGAAGTAAAGCGTATGGGCGTCATGGGGAGAAAAGACGATGGGCTCAGTCCACTGAAAGCGGTACTTCTGGTCGGCCGCTCCGGAACCGATCGGGTTCAGCGGCCATGGAGTCACGTTTTGGATCTGCCCGTTGCGATGGTCATAGCGGGTGATCTCGCCGCCATAGGAACCGGCGTAGACAATCATCGGATCTCGCGGGTCGGGAGCGATGTATCCGCTCTCGC
>DATMNZ010000213.1:0-6154 GCA_035568495.1 Saccharimonadales bacterium (SeqCode)
TGACCGCGCTGAATCTACTTGAAGGATTTATCGAATGACACAATCAACCCAACCCGCCCCCCACCGCCTGCGCATGGTGGTGCTGGCGCTGTTGCTGCTGCTGATCGCCGGAGGGTTTTCCTTGGCCCGGCGGTTCTCTGACCGGCAGGCGCTGACGCGGGAGACGGAAAAGCTGGCGGTGCCCACGGTCGCCGTGGTCAAGCCGGCCACGGAATCCGCCAGCGAAGAGCTGACACTACCGGCGCAACTGCAGGCTTATGCCGAGTCTCCACTCTACTCGCGCACCAACGGATACCTGCTGCGCTGGCACAAAGACATTGGCAGCCAGGTGCGCAAGGGCGAACTGCTGGCTGAAATCGACACGCCGGAAGTTGACCAGGAACTCGCCCAAGCCAAGGCCACGCGCCAGCAGGTTGAAGCGCAAATGCAGCTCGCCGGAATTTCCGCCGAGCGCTGGGCCAATCTGCGCAAGACCGATTCTGTTTCCCAACAGGAAGCCGATCAACAGAGCAGCGGATACGCGCAGGCGCGGGCGAACATGGCAGCCGCGGACGCCAACGTGCGCCGGCTGGAGCAGATGGAATCCTTCAAGCGCATTTACGCGCCCTTTGCCGGCGTGGTCACCCGGCGCAATACCGACGTGGGCGCATTGATCACCGCCGGCAGCGCCGGCCAAGCGAAAGAGCTTTTCGACGTCGCCCAGGTGGACCCGCTGCGCGTCTACGTAAACGTCCCCCAGACCGATGCGCCGTATATCCACAAAGGCATGAGCGCCCACATCGAGTTGAGCGAGTATCCCATGCAGAAATTTTCCGGCAACGTGGTGCGTACCGCCAGCGTGATTGATCCGGCCACACGCACCCTGCTCACCGAGATAGACGTTCCCAATCCACATGGGCGGCTGATGCCCGGCTCTTTTGCGCAGGTCCATTTTGCCGTGGCCGTGCAGACTACGCGAATTTCAATTCCCGTGAACGCGATTCTCTTTAGGCCGGAAGGACCGCGCGTAGCCGTGGTCGGTGAGGACCAGCGCGTACATCTCAAAGCCATCGCGATTGGGCGCGATTTCGGATTAAAAGTGGAGATCCTCGACGGGGTCGGTCCCAGCGACCGGCTGGTCGCCAACCCGGCCGACTCCCTCGAAGATGGCCAGCAGGTCAACGTGAGTTCCCGCAGCGGAGGGACCTCGTGAAGGCCGGCGTCAGCCTGCCCTTGGCGGCCCTTTTCTCTCTGTTGCTTTCCGGCTGCACCGTAGGCCCGAACTATCATCGGCCGGGTGTGCCTCTGGCGCCCACATGGAAGGAGCAGCCTCCGTGGCGGGAGGCCACTCCGCAGGATTCGCTTCCCAAAGGCGCATGGTGGACTTCTTTCGGCGACACCGACCTGGACCAGTACGAAGCGCAAGCCCTGCAGGCCAACCAGACGCTGGAAGCGGCGCGCGATCAACTGTTACAGGCGCGCGCAGCGGTGCGAATTACACAAGCCGGATGGTTCCCGCAGGCCGCGGCCGGCGGTCTGGCGCAACGCGCGCACAATTCCGCCAACCAGCCGACGGTTTCTGGAATTCCACTGGCCAACGCTACAACCCAAAACACGTTTACGATTCCCTTCAACGTGCGTTGGGAAGCGGACATCTTCGGCGGCCTACGGCGGGGCGTGGAGTCTTCCGCAGCGCGTTACCAGGCGCAGGCTGCATCGCTTGAGAACGCGCGCCTGTTGATCACCTCCGAGTTGGCCGTGGACTACTTCAACCTGCGCGAATCGGATGCGGAAATCGCCGTACTGGAATCGGCGGTGCAATACCAGGAGAAGGCGTTGCGCCTGGTGCAGAACCGCCATGATGGGGGCATCGCCTCCGGGCTCGACGTAGCCCAGCAGGAAACTCAACTCAATGCGACCCGCACGCAGGCCACACTCCTGCTGCAACAGCGGGCGCAGTTCGAGCACGCCATTGCAGTGCTGGTCGGCCTTCCCGCGCCCACGTTTACGGTGCAGGTGAAGCCGCTGGCGGCTGCGCCTCCGGTGGTGCCCGCGGGCGTCCCTTCTGATGTGCTGGAGCGGCGGCCGGATGTGGCCCAGGCGGAGCGCGAGATGGCCGCACAGAACGCGCAGATCGGCGTGGCGCGCAGCGCATTCTTTCCCAGCGTTGGAATTTCCGGCAGCGGCGGCTTTGAAAGCACCGGCCTGGCCAGCCTGCTTACCGCATCCAGCGGATTCTGGGCGCTCGGCGCCAACGTGACCCAGACACTGTTGAGCGGCGGCCGGCGCAAAGCCCAAGTGGAATTCGCCCAGGCCGGCTACGACGCCGCAGTCGCGAACTATCGCCAGAGCGTGCTCAATTCCTTCCAGGAAGTTGAGGACGCGCTGGCCGGTCTGCGCATTCTTACGGAAGCCGCCCAGACCCAACAGAAAGCCGTGGAAGCCGCCCAGCGCGCGTTACAAATCGCAACCGACCGCTACACCGGAGGACTGGTCACATATCTTGATGTGATTACCGCTGAACAGATTCTGCTCGACAATCAACGTCTGGCAGCGCAAATCCTACGCCAGCGTTTAGTAACTTCGGTGGGCCTAATCAAAGCTCTCGGCGGTGGATGGGACGCCGCCAGCTTGCAGGCAGTCAAGGTCAAGGCCACGATTCAGCAGGCGGTGGGGCCGTAGTGAATAGCAATTGGCAAATAGCAGTTGGCACTTAGCACTTAGCATTCAGCCATGAAACTTTGTGGTTCTATTGGGAATCCTTCGAATGCCGAAAGTGTTCGCCGATACGGCGTAACGGTTTCATGGCTGAATGCTGAGTGCTGAATGCCAAGTGCAGAGTATCGGCGGTGAGCTGGAATCTTCCCCACGAAAAAACAGCTTCGACGGATGCCGAAGCTGTTGGGTCTGCATTTAGAAATCTAAAATCATTGACCGCGAGTTATTGATCGCGCCGTTTCAGGGTCGGGCGGTCGTCGTCCTTTGTATTGGGATCGCCATCTTTTCCGGGCGAGTTGGTCGCGGTACGGCGCAGGGTAGGCTTGTTTTTGTCCTGCTTCTGGTCGTCCAGACGCCGCCGGTTTTCAATCGTTGCCAGCCGGGCTTTCACCTGGTCAAATTCCGAGGTGGTCACAATGTACTGTTCTTTTCCCGGCAGAATGGTGGAAATCTCTTCCTGGGTCTTCTGAATGCGATCCGGAGTCAGAGGGTGTGTGCGGAAGGCCTTGGCCAGGGTGCCGGGCTTCTTCTTTTCCTGGGACTCCAGCTTTTCAAAGAAGGCAACGAAAGCGTTGGGATCATATCCGGCTTTATACATGTACTGCAGGCCGAGATAATCGGCTTCCGCTTCGAAGGCGCGGGAGAAGCTCAGGAAGGTCAGGGGCAGGCCGATGCCGGCCACCTGACGGGCGGCGTAGCCAATGCCGCCGCCGATAAAGATCAGCGGAATCGTGGCGATGTTCGCGATGTCGGCGCGAGTCTGTCCGCGTGTGGCATGGCGCGCGGCCACGTGGGCGATTTCATGGGCCATCACGCCGGCCAGCTCCGATTCTTCATCGGCGGCCAGAATCAGGCCGGAATTCACATAGAAAAAACCGCCCGGCAGGGCAAAGGCGTTGACCTCGTCGGAATCGATGACCTTGATTGTGAATGGGACCTTGGCGTCAGAGTTCCGCACCAGGTTCTGACCGATGCGATTGACGTATTCATTGACGACCGGGTCTTGAATCAGGCGGACCGTCTGCTCCACCTGCTGGGCGTAGGCCTTGCCCATGCGAATCTCTTTTTCAATCGAATACCAATCGAGCCCGCCTACTTTGCGATTGCCGATAGCGTCAACGTCTTTCTTGCTGCCGTCGTGCTTGGGCTGTGGGTCTTTGGAAGCCTTGTCAGTATCGGAAACCTTGTCAGTATCAGTGCTTTTGTCATCCGGGGCACTGGCAGGAGCGCTAGCCACCGGAGCCTGATCCGCCGGTTTCTGCTCGCTGGACGACTGGGGCGCAGCGAATGCGGGCAGGGCCAGACTCACCATCAACGCCAGCAAACACGAAATGGACAGAGATCGAGTTTTCATAAATGGACTTCCTGCCTCTACACGCTTCTTTGTATTTATTTCTTCATTAAGAATACGCCCATTGGGGCCTGACACATAGCACTATTTTCGATGAAAATCCTAACGTTTAGAAGGTTAGATTCAAAATACGGGAATAAGGTTTTCTCGGATCTGCACCCCTGACCATCTATTTCGGGCAGAAGCCAGCGATGGACATACGCCGCAACACCCTGATCGCTCCCTGCGCGCCGAGGATTCCTTCCACGCGAGCCTTCGTGTTGCCAGCGGCCTTGGGCGGCAGCGCCAGAACGTAATAGTACCCGGTGACCAGTTTTTCCAACTGAATCGACCGGAGGTCTAAGTAGAGGGAATACACTCTCTGTTTCTGCCCTTCGGTGAGCGGAACGTCATCTTGAATGCCCAACTGGCCCCGGATCTCCGCTATAGCCACCGGGTCTCGCTGTTCCAGCGCATCATAGCCCTCCCCGATCCGGACCGGGTTCATCGGGTTACAGGAAGCCACTCTTCCGTAATGACGGAGCAGGCGAAGCCGGGCGCCGATTTCCAAAAGCTTTGGGGCCTCGGCCGCCACTGGTGGGAGCGAAGAGAGACCGGTTTGCGAGTTCATCTCCCGCAGCGGCCGCGAAACGCTGGGCTGTGCTGTCGATGATTCAACGATCATCATCTGTCCGAAGCGATCGATATAAGCGGCGCCGCTCGTTCCTGTCGCATCACGCCCGCCATGGTCGATGGTGACTTTGAACTTGTCACCTTCCGGCTCCAGATGCACCGCCTGTAACTTGCTGTAGAAGCAATGCACCAGCAGCCGTTCATCGGCGGTAAACCGTGTCACCCGCTCCAGGCCCATGTAACTGGCTACTGCCCTGAATTCCGGTGAGTCTTTCTGCATGGCGGGAAATTCGGCTTTCGCGCGTTCCCTTTCGGCAGCCAGTTCCTGCGGTGGCCCATCGGCGCACGGGAATAGCCCGCCGCGATCGACCACGGCCAATTTCAATTCCAGTGGAGATTTTTCGGCCCCGGAAAACCCTTTCACCGCAGAGGACGCAAAGGTACGCAGAGGAGGCGCAGGAACCCGGACGAGAGCTGGAAGAAACGTGTGCAACGAGAGAACCAGCAACGGAATAAGAGCGCTTTGCTTCATCGACAATCCATTCACGAAACCGTCCATGCCCTACCGCGTGGCATCGAGCGCCAGCCCGCGCACCGTTGAGCGTCCGGCGGTAGTGATGGTGGTCTTACTGCCGGTGATGTTGCGGGTGGGACTGATGGTCCCATTGGCAGCATTGAAGCCGGCGAAGATCGGCACAGCACCCTGCACGCCATCCGCTACGTACAGCTCGTTGCCGGTGGTTACAAAAATCTGTGAAGGTCCCTGCAGGGTGTTGGAAGCTCCGCGGACGGTCGACGTGGGCGCAAGATCGCCGGTGACGGTGGCAGCATTCGGGTAGATGGTGATGCTGGGCGGATTGTTGTTGGCCACAATCAGCCGTCCGATCGCGTCGACCTGCACGCCTTCGGGGCGGGCCAGTCCGGTACTCGGGCCGGAGAGCGATCGATTGGCATTCACGTTGCCGTTCAGCGTGTTCGCCCCATCATAGATGTCCACGGCAGCGTTGAGGGAATCCGCTATATACAAGCGATCATTGACGGTATCGAGAAAGATGGCGGAAACCACAATCCCCGAGCCCGCCACCTGTGGAACAATGGTGCGGGCGGGCGCCGGGCTGCCATTGGCGGAAGAAGCTCCGCTGAATACCCGGACCGTCCCCGAGTCAGCCACGTAGAGAAGATCGTGCCCGCGATCGAGCGCTAGATCCTGCGGCGCTGTAAGCCCGCCAATGGTGCGATCTGCATTGACACTTCCGTTCTTCGTGCTCGCCTGGTCATAGACCAGCACCGCTCCGCTGGTCGCCACATACAAACGGTTGTTGACAGCATCAATCGCTAAATACTGGGGAGCTGAAATCTGCGCGCTGTTGCTGATGGTGGCCGCGGGCGTGAGATTTCCGGTGGCCGTCAGAACGCCGTCGAACCGCAGTACCTGGTTGCTGTCCTCATTCGTGACATACAGCTTTCCTGCGCCACCCGGTGGAGGCGGATTGG
>DATMNZ010000214.1:0-25454 GCA_035568495.1 Saccharimonadales bacterium (SeqCode)
ATGGCCAGGCACGACTGTCCGAAAGGACTTCCAGCGGGATTGCAACATACCGCAGTGGGCGGCAGATGGGCAAAATCCAGCGGGGGCCAACCATCCAGGCAGGCCGTTGGGAGCTGGCTTTGAAGAGTCGTGTAAAGAGGGCAGGAGGAAGTGTATTGGGCCTGGGCGCTGCCGTTCAAACAACACGCAAATGCCGCCAGGAAAAGGATTGCAGCTATGGTTCTCTTCATCAAAATGACCTCGTTCTGGTTCTGGTTCCGTTACACACATCATAGGAGTCGGACCGCTGCCCATGCGGGCCATCTGAGCGCCGGCAATCAAGCGGTTTTTGATCTTAAAGGCAAAAGCGAAGATTACGGCTAGCCAGCAGGGGCCGCTCTGGGGATCTGCTTCATGTACCTATCTCCGAACCTGGGTGAGCTTCTCAGATCTCATTATTTCGATCTGATACGGATCATAGCATAAGCTTTAAAACTATTTCAAGCTATATCTTAAAAATGCACAACTTATGAAAAAGCTAATCACTGAACTATGCGGATCATGATACATAGATGATATATAGGTGATACAGGGGGTGGGGATTAGCGGCGTAGTTACTACCCTCCACAGATGCATTGTTCACTGGGCTGGCGTTCAGGGGGGTGGGTCTTCAAAAACTTTGCCTGAAGACGCACCGGTGCTCCTTTCTCCGGCTGGGCGAGACCGAGACTAAGAAGTAATTTTATGTTTCCTCTTTCTAGCCACCACCGAGTCATGTGATTTCAGCTTCCAAGGACTTACTACCCCAAGAGGCGCCTGGGCAGCCCTGAGATCATTATCGGCCAGCGCGCGAGGAGAAAGGAATTCCTGCTGCCGGGGTGACAGCATTCTGATGGCAATCTGGCGCGTTTGGGCGGGAACTCACAGCTTCGCTAGGGCCGGGAGCTAAACCGTGGCTGAAGCCACAATTCCTCTCGGCCCTTTACGGGCGGCTGAAAGCCGCCCTCTTTGACAGTTGTACCGGCATGTTCCGCAGTCTCTGAAGCCGAAAGAGTCCCGTTAGCGCCCTGCTGGGACACTGCTCTGAAGCTCTGAATCGGTGGTTACAGACATCCGGTGTGCCCTCAGTGTAGAATCAAGTGTTGCGGTAAGGCGTGTAAAGCGATCATTCTTTCTGCCCGAAATTCCCCAACCGCACGGCCCCCTGCGGCACAACCCTGATCCAGGAGAGTATTCGACAATGGCCAAGATCGCCAAAACGGCAGATCGTAAGAAGCTGATGGACACATCCAAGAGCACCGATTGCCCCAAATGCTCGAAGCCCACCCGTATCGTGAAGCGCGTCAAAGACCGCGAACGCAATATCCCCGGCGGCGTCTATATATCGTGCTCGGCCTGCGACTTCTACGAGAAGCTCTAAAGAACAGCGGGGCTGTCGCTACCTGCTGCAGCTCCGCGATTCCTTCCTGTTTCTGGACTTGTGTCCGCTGGCCCTGATTGCCGAGCGATGCAAAACCTCGACACGGCTGAGGCTCCCTAAAGGCCCTGGCCAGCTCGAAGCGAATTCCCGTCACCTCTTTTTCTCCATTTGCGCATTCGCCCCAGCTTCGGCAGAATAGCACGGAGTTTCCAGGAGGGCCGACATGCGGGAGTTGCGCAAGATTCTGATTTGGGGCGCCGTGGCGATTGCGGGCGCGCTGGCCATGGGCACGATTGCTCTGCGCCGGGGTGAGCCTATCAACGCCATGTGGCTGGTAGTGGCGGCCCTGTGCAGTTACTCTCTGGGCTACAGGTTTTACAGCAAGTTCCTGACTGCTAAAGTGCTGGCCCTCGATAGCCAGCGGGCCACGCCAGCCGAGCGCCTTGAAAACGGCCGCGATTTTATCCCCACGAACAAATGGTATGTCTTCGGGCACCACTTCGCGGCCATTGCCGGGCCGGGGCCGTTGGTCGGTCCGGTGCTGGCCGCCCAGTTCGGCTACCTACCGGGAACCCTGTGGATCATCGTCGGCGCGGTCTTCTGCGGATGCGTGCAGGATTTTGTCATTCTGGCGTTTTCGGTGAGGCGCGACGGCAAATCGCTGGGACAGATGGCCCGCGACGAAATCAGCAAGGTCGCCGGAGTGGTCGCTTTTACGGCCGTGCTCAGCATCATTGTCGTCCTGCTGGCGGTGGTGGCGCTGGTCGTGGTGAATGCCCTGAAGTCGAGTCCGTGGGGAACCTTCACCATCGGGATGACCATTCCCATCGCCCTGCTGATGGGCGTCTATCTGCGCTATCTGCGGCCGGGGCGGGTCATGGAAGCCTCGGTGATCGGCTTCCTGCTGGTGATGCTGGCCATCTTCGGCGGACAGTGGGTGTCGCACTCCCATACGGCAGCCGCCATCTTTACGCTCAGCGGTTCGGCGCTGGCGGTGCTCATCATCCTATACAGCTTTGCTGCCTCGACGGTGCCTGTATGGCTGCTGCTTGCTCCCCGCGATTACCTCAGCACCTTCGTGAAGCTGGGCACCATCGCCATGTTGACCATTGGCATCGTCCTGATTCGTCCGACGCTGCAGATGCCGGCGCTCACCCGGTTTATCGACGGCACCGGGCCGGTGTTTGCCGGCAACATGTTTCCGTTCGCGTTTATCACGGTGGCCTGCGGCGCGATCAGCGGATTTCACGCCCTGATTTCCAGCGGCACCACGCCCAAGATGATCGCCCGCGAGCCCCAGGTGCGCATGGTGGGCTATGGCGCGATGATGGCCGAATCTCTGGTGGGCATTATGGCGGTGATTGCCGCCTGCACCCTGCAACCGGGCGCCTACTTTGCCGTCAACAGCGGCGCCGGCTTGGTCGGTCAAACCCCGGCGGCCGCGGTGGCCACGATCAGCGGATGGGGCTTTCCCGTCACCCTCGATCAAATGAACACCATGGCCAAAGATGTGGGCGAAGATACTTTGTTTTTCCGCACCGGCGGCGCCCCGGCCTTTGCTCTGGGTATGGCCAAGATTTTTTCCGATAGTTTGGGCGGCAAGGCCGTGATGGCGCTCTGGTACCACTTCGCCATCATGTTCGAGGCCCTGTTCATCCTTACAGTGCTCGACGCCGGCACGCGGGTCGCACGCTTCATGTTGCAGGACGCCCTCGGCCATATCTGGGCGCCGCTGGGGCGCACCAGTTGGTATCCCAGCATTGTGGCCACCAGCGCCCTGGTGGTCGGGGCGTGGGGATATTTCCTATGGCAGGGCATTCATGATCCGTTAGGCGGAATCAATTCGCTGTGGCCGCTGTTCGGAATCTGCAACCAGTTGCTGGCCGCCGTGGCCCTGTGTGTGGCCACCACCATCATCGTGAAAATGGGGAAGGCGCGCTACATGTGGGTAACGCTGGCGCCGCTGTGCTGGCTGGTGGCGGTGACCTTCACGGCCTCGTGGCAGAAGATCTTTCATTCCAATCCGCTGATCGGGTTGCTGGCCCATGCGAACCAGTTGCTGGCGCTGAATCCGGCGCCCGCGGGGCTGGCGCGCAGGGTGTTCAACGACCGCCTGGACGCGGTCTTCGCCGGCTTCCTGGTCCTGCTGGTGACGGTGATCGTGGTGGAATCGGCGCTGCAGTGGATGCGCGTCATATCCGGAAGTAAAGCAGCCATCACCAGCGAGGCCCCGTTCGTTTCCACACGCTACGCGGCGGAGGAGGCTGCATGAAACCAATACACGAATTCCTTGGACACCTGCTCGCGGCCTTGCGCGAGATCTTCGACGAAAACGCCTACCAGCGCTTCCTGCTGCGGACAGGCGCCGCCGTTTCGGTGGAAAGCTACCGCACCTTCATGCAGGAACGAGAGGTGGGGATGGCGAAACGGCCGAGGTGTTGCTGAGGGCGGTATTTGGTGATTGGTATTTGGTACTTAAATAAGCCTCGATCTTAGTAGTCGGCGGTCGGCGGTTTTCAAATACCAAGTACCAAATACCCAAATACCTACTTCCAATCCCTTCGTGTCTCGGTCGCGAACATGAGTTACACTTTCCTCAATGCGTGTCATGGGCGTGGATTGCGGGAGCGAATACACTGGCTACGGTGTGGTCGAGCAGGTCGACGGGCAGCGGGAGTTGCTTTGCCGCGCGGCTGGGGCCGTACGCCTGAAATCAAAGGACGCCATGGCCATGAAGCTGCGCCAGATTTTCGCGGAACTCACGGCCATCATGTCAGAACATCAACCGGAAGTCGTGGCCATCGAAGAAGTCTTTTACGCCGTGAACGTCAAGTCGGCGCTCAAGCTGGGACAGGTGCGCGGAGTCGCCATGCTGGCTGCCTCTTCCCTGGGCCTGCCGGTGGCCGAGTATTCTCCGCTGTCGGTCAAATCCGCGGTGGTCGGTTACGGGCGCGCCGAGAAACAACAGGTGCAGCAGATGGTCATGCGCTTGCTTAAGCTCTCCGAGCCGCCCGAGCCCGCCGATACGGCTGACGCCCTGGCCGTCGCCATCTGCCACATTCATACTGCGGCCACCCTGAAGAGATATCAATCAACGGCCTCATGAAGAGCCCCCACCTGCTTCTTCTGGTCCTCTCGGCAGTGCTGGCCGGCATTCCCTGTGCGGCCTGGCCGCAGGCGGCCTCCCGGCCCAGCGTGACCTTTGAACTATTCTGGGAAACCGCCACACCACAGAGCTACAAGATCACCGTGGATGAATCCGGCAGCGCCCGCTACGAGGCGCACACTCCTTCCCGTCCCGCCGAAGGGCGCGCGGTCACGCCTTCCGATCCTGACGATTTTGAAATGGCATTCACGGTTTCCAGCGCGGCCCGTCAGCAGATCTTCCAACTGGCACGGGAGCTGGAATTCTTCAACGGTAACTGGGACTTCAAGAAACACGAAGTCGCCAGCACCGGCAAGAAAACCCTGACCTACACCGGCACGGGCCGGCAATTCCATACCACCTACGACTACTCAGAGAACAAGGCGATTCAAAAGACCGCCGCGATCTTCCAGGGTATCTCGCTGACCCTGGAACACGGCCGCAAGCTGCAATGGCTGTACCGCTTCGACAAACTGGGGCTGGCCTCGGAATTGAGCGGCATGGAAGACATGGAGAAAAACCATGATCTCTACGAGTTGCAGTTGATTGCTCCCACCCTGCGTAAGATCGCCAATGATCCCCGGGTGCTGCACATGGCCCGCCAGCGCGCGGAGCGACTGCTGGCCGTCAGCGGCTCGTCAGAGAAATAGAACAAGGGTATTTGGTATTCGGTACTTGGTATTTGCGGGAGGAATTGCGGGTCTTGCCAGGTCCGGGAAGGCAGCAATCAATCACAAATACCAACTACCTGATACCAAGTACCGGTTTTTTGTTCTTTCCCGGTATCTCTCCCGGCAAGTTCTTGGTTTTTGATGCCCAAAAGAATTTATTAGGTTAAAGGTCCGCAACCGTGTATACTGAGTCTTCCAGTTAAGTGTGATTTACCAGCGGTTAGCGAGCCGGTCCAGCCTTCAAAGCGACAACCCACCTCACAGCACCAGTCAATCTTCTCAGCAGGAATATCAAAACAAACAAAGGAAAATACAAATGGAACAAGGAATTGTGAAGTGGTTTAACGACGCCAAAGGCTTTGGATTTATTACCCGCAACAGTGGTGAAGGGGACGTGTTCGTACATTTCTCCGCGATTCAGGCCGGCGGCTTCCGCAGCTTGCCCGAAGGCCAGGCTGTTGAATTCAGCGTGACCAAAGGCCCCAAGGGCTGGCAGGCTGAAAACGTACGGGCCCTGTAAAGCCAGTTCGTTCAATCGCCGATTTACGCAAAACCGGGGTCTCATGTGAGACCCCGGTTTGTTTTTTGCATAAAGCGCCCTGGACACGGCGCAGCCGGGCCGCACCCTAAAAGGAATTCACCGCAAAGTTCGCGAAGGGCGCAAAGGAAAATCAAAAGATGAACAGCAGAGGGCTCCGCAGTTCGGTCTTTTGTTTTTCCTTTGCGCCCTTCGCGTACTTTGCGGTGAATTCCTTTTAGTGAGTTACGTCACGCTGTGTCTCCGTGGGCGCCCCCTTCCACGAACATGCAGTCCCCATAGGAAAAGAACCTGTATCTTTCTTGCACCGCATGTCGATAGGCCCGCAGAACATTCTCCCTTCCGGCAAGGGCCGAAACCAGCATCAGTAGGGTTGATTTGGGCAGATGAAAATTGGTCAGCAGCGCGCCGGTCACACGAAATTCAAATCCTGGATAGATAAAGATATCGGCCTCACCGGCGCCAGAGCCGATTTGCGGCACATCCCCTGGCTTCGAGCTTCCCTGCCGCGCCGCGTACTCCAAGGTGCGGACCGTGGTCGTGCCTACGGCCACGATGCGGCATTTTTCCCGGAGCGCCCGATTGATTTTTTCCGCTGCCTCCGCCGCGATGGAAAACGGCTCGCGATGAATTCTATGGTCTTCAATCTTTTCCACGCGCACCGGCTGAAAGGTGCCCAGGCCGACGTGCAGGGTGATTTCGGCGATTTCCACACCGCGCCCGCGAATTTGAGATAAGACCTCGGGTGTAAAGTGCAAGCCGGCGGTGGGGGCAGCCACGCTTCCGGTGGCTTCGCTTTGGGCGTACACAGTCTGGTAGCGCTCACGGTCTTCAGGCCGGTCGGGGCGATCGATGTAGGGCGGCAACGGCACGTGGCCGAGTCGTCCAATGGTGGCGAAGAAATCCGGCACTGGCTGAAAGCGCAGTGTCCTTTCGCCAAACTCTCCTCGGCCTGTTATTTCTGCCTGAAGGTCATTTTCTGTGCCAAAGTATATGGTCTCTCCGATGGCGATTTTCCGGCCAGGCTTGACAAGGGCCTGCCATTCCCATGGAGCTGTCTGGCGGGTCAGAAGGACCTCCACCTGCCCACGAAGGAAGCTGCCAGCGGAGACATTTCTGTCGCTGACCGGCTGAGCATTCAGGCCAGCGCGATGGCCAAAAAGCCGTGCCGGAAGCACCCGGCTATTGTTGATAACTATTAAGTCCTTTGTTTTGAGCAAAGACGGCAATTCGACGAAGCGGCAATCCTCCAGGCTTCTGTCCTGCCGTAAGAACAACATACGGGAGGCGCTTCTGAGAGCCAAGGGTTCCTGGGCGATCAATTCCCCAGGAAGATGAAAATCGAACTCCGAAATCAGCACGACATAGATTATATTGGTGGGCAATCGAGCTGCGAATTTTCCCCCGGATTTACCGGTCATGGTCACCCCGCACCTGCGCACGGAGAACAGAAATGGGCCTTGGAAACGAACCCTGCATTCGCCAAGAAGTATGCCGAATTGGAAAGTTGCTGCATGAGCGCGGCTATGTCGCCGCCACAGACGGCAATATCTCCGTGCGTCTCACCCAGAACACGGTCCTATGCACTCCCACCTCCATATCCAAGGGCATGATGCAGCCCGAAGACTTGGTTGTCGTGGATATGGACGGGCATCAGAAAGACGGGGCCCGCCATCCTTCCACGGAACTGGGAATGCACTTGTTGTTCTACTGCTTGCGCCCGGATATCCGAGCGGTGGTGCATGCGCATCCGCCCACTGCCACCGGCTTTGCGGCGGCTGGCATCAGCCTCGAAGAGCCGCTGGTGGCAGAAGTTGTTACCGCCTTTGGCAAAATCCCCCTGGCCCGTTATGGCATGCCCGGCACGCAGGAGCTTGCCAATGGGCTCCACCCGCTGGTTCCCAAACACGACGCCATCCTGATGGAACACCATGGCGTAGTCACCTGTGGCCACGATCTGCTCAAGGCTTATATGAACATGGAAAGCGTGGAGCACTGCGCCAAGATTGCCTTGGTGGCGCGCCAGTTGGGGCCCACCCATCCCATACCCGTGGAAGAAGTCCGCAAGCTGATGGAGGCCCGCCAAAGCTACGAAGCGAATAAGGTGCCGGTGAGCGTTGAGTGGGACTAATGGCGCCTAATGCCTTGGGGTTGTACGCCGGTTACCCGAGTTGATAGTATTACCCACCATGCGACCATTGATCCCGGCTCTATTCCTGTTCGTGCTCTCCGCCCTGATGCCCACTTCCCCTGCCGGATCGTACGCCGGCACATGGACGGGCTCCTCCGCTGAAGGCGGCATCAAGATTGCGCTCTCCCAGGCAGCAGAAAAAGGCCCGTGGAAGGCGGAAGTATCGTTTTCGTATGGGGACAACGAGATCAAGTGCAAGACCGTCTCCATCAAAGTCGACGACGGCAAGTTGGATCTGGTCTACGATTTCGAGATAGCCAGTATTCGCGCCCAGTCCACGGTCTCGGGAGAGATCAAGGGCCAGGAAATATCGGGCAAGTTTCACACCCTGGGCGCTGACGGCGCTGACGTTGACCAGGGAACGTTCAAAGTTTCCCTAACCAAGTAGACGGCCGATTCAACGCCCAGAGGTGGACTGCGGAGATCCCTAAGGGGCGGGCTATTTCTTGGCCGGCGTTCCTCCACCGGCGGAAACTGGCGGTGGCGCCGCCAATGCCTGGTAGTAGCTGTCAAAGAAATCCAGGCCTGCCTTATTGATCTGCGAGCGCACGCCGATAGGGTCGCCAAATTCGAGCGACTGATCAGTGGCCGGATCATAGCCGGGCCACTTCACCAGGCCATTCCCGTTGGGATTGCCAGTCTTGGCAAAGTTCACCCAATACGTAGAGACGGTCTCCGCGAGTTTGTGGTCGGCCTCTTCCCATGGAAACTGCCAGATAAAATTGCCAAAAACATAAGGAAGCTCGCAGGCATGGAAGGCGCGCAGGCGGGCGCTCTGCGGTCCCGGCGGCCGATGGCTGAAGTAGTATTTGTACACCGGCTGGTGGCCGGTCTTGGCGGCCAGCCGCGTCCACGCGCGCATCTCCCATCCGAATACCTGGTCGCGGTACGCGGAATAGAACGACGCTATCGCTTCCGCATCCGAACCCGCAGGATAGACTTTGAAGAATTGATCTGCCTGGCTGCCATAGCGTTGCTGTACGCCGCCCGAGAACATCGCGCTGGTAAGGCTGGCCCCCTGGGGCGCAAGCGTGGTGCCTTCGTCGGCATTGTTGCCAACCAGCAACGGGACATCGTTCTGCTTGCCCTGGGCAAAGATTGTCTGCACATCCTGGGGCAAGACCCATCCGTCGACAATGGCGCTGGCGGTGGGCGTGTTGCTGGCTTTCAAAAGCTCTTCCGCCGGCGTGGAACGCAATGTCTTCAGCGTATCCTGCGTGGCGTTCAGGGATGCAGCGATGTGCTCGCCGGTTTTTTCGGCGGTGGCCAGGCTGGTCATGGGAGAGAACAATCCGCCGCTTTCGCCGATCACGCGATGAAACAGCCCTTTCGCCAGGGGGCTGGCCATGAGGGCGTTCACTGCCCATGATCCTGCCGACTCGCCGAAGATGGTGACGCGATCAGGATTTCCACCAAAAGCGCCGATGTTCTTCTTCACCCATTCAAGCGCGGCGATTTGATCGAGCAGAGCGTAGTTCCCGGAAGCGTGGTGCGCCGACTCGGCCGTGAGCGCCGGGTGGGCAAAGAAGCCGAAGATTCCCAACCGGTAATTGATGGTGACCAGCACCACACCTTTGCGGGCCAGATTCTCGCCGTCGTAGGTGCTGTTCGATCCGCTGCCGCGGGTGAAGCCGCCACCGTGAATCCATACCATCACCGGAAGGTGGTCCTTGGCGGATTTGGCCGTAGTCCAGACGTTCAAAGACAGACAATCTTCACTCAGTGGCGGCAGTTTAGCTTGATAGATGGAGCCGCTGGGGTACTGCGTCTGCCAGCAGGCGCTTCCAAATTCCTTGGCCTCCCGTATGCCCTGCCAGGCGGCCGGAGGTTGCGGCGGCTTCCAGCGCAGCTCGCCCACCGGCGGCGCAGCGAAGGGAATCCCGCGATAGACGTGAACCGAAGGGTCCTTGCCTGTAGTCCCCGAGAGCTGCCCCTGTTCCACGCGGATGGGGTCATTAGCCATACCCAAAGCGGTAGAAACCACCGTTAAAAGGGCAAAAAAAGTAAGAAATGAGCGCTTCATGGACATCTCAATTGGCTCCGTTCGTTCTTTGAAATTAATGGAAAATTAACGATATTTCCCATTGTTTGGCACTGAAGGTGATTATTGTACACCCGCCTGTACGCAATCTGGGCGCGGATGGCAGGAAGAAACAGAGAGGAAATCGAGGGGGGATGGCGCGTCGTTGGCTTGTGTCAGCTTCGAAATCGTCTTTATAACTATTTGGCGCTTTACACACGGGGCAATTGTTGGGGGGATTCGTGTTCCAAGGTTCATCAGCGTTCATCGCCGAAAATCAGCGGCCCAATCGCTTTTCGTTAAAAAAATCAAGGGCGGCCCGCTGGGGATGCCGCCCTTTGCGTTCTTCCCCGATAAATCAGTTGAAAATCTACAGCAACTGCACGTTCTCTGCTTGCCAACCCTTGGGACCTTTGACGACGTTGAACGTTACAGGCTGGCCTTCCTTCAGGCTGCGGAAGCCCTGCGCCTGAATTGCGGAAAAATGGACAAAGACGTCTTCCCCATTTTCCCTGCTGATAAAGCCATACCCTTTTGCGTCATTGAACCACTTCACTGTTCCTTGTTCCATTGTGTTACACGCATTCCTATTTCTTTGAATTAGCGCTTCTCTTTCGGAGGGTAGTGCAGGCAGGTGTGCAATACGCAAATCCCCTGTACAACGCTTCGAAGCAACGCGGACACATTATAACCACACATTTAGCGGGTTGTCTCCATAATTTAGAGGATTCTAATAGCAAACATTAGAGCGTCCGCCGGGGGTGAATAAACAGCAAAGCGCCTTGTAGGAGGGCATGTTGGAGCCGAGCAGCGGCTGACCACGGCAGTTTAGAATCTGGACGGTATGGAGGAAAAAGATTATTTTGGAGAAGGGGGCACCTCATGACCATCGACCTGAAGCCCGAGCAACAACGCGTGATCGACTTGGCCGTGGGGTCCGGCGCATACCAGAATCCCGGCGAAGTCCTCGACCAGGCATTCGAGATTATCCGCGAACAGCTCGATCTTGAAGACTGGATGTTTGGACAGCGAGAAGCCATCGCCGCCCATATCGAGACGGGCTTTGCGCAGGCCCAGCGCGGTGAATTGATTGACGGGGATGCCGCGATTGAAATGTTACGGCGGCGGCGGGCCGAGCGGCTGAAGTCGCAAGGATGAATTCGCCGTTTCAGTTCACACCGCAGGCGACAGAAGACCTCGATGCCATTTGGTTGTTTATCGCCGAACGCAACCGGGATGCCGCCGACCGGGTGGAAATGGAAATCCTTGCTACCTGTGGGCGGCTGGCAAAGCATCCGTTGATGGGCACCAAGCGACAAGACATCACACCTCTGGCCGTGCGCTTCTGGACCCTCCCGAAATTTCCCAACTATGTAATCGTCTACCGCCCCGAACCCGTACCATTGCAGGTGGTCGCCGTACTGCACGGCAAGCGCAACCTGAAAAAAGCCCTGGAAGGGCGGTCTTGAATGATCACCTCACTGGGTCACACGGAAGCGCCACAAACTTTTCGAACCTCCTACTCTATGGAATGGAGATCCGCTGACGCGGCTGGAAGCCATGCCCTGATACCTGCGGTGGCTGGCTGAATCCGGCTGAAGCTCATAGGGTTCGCTGTACCGGGTACAGCAACCGGAGAACCGCATAAGATGTAAAGATGAATGCGGCAGCAAATCTCGTTGTGCCGCAATGGGTGCATTCACAACCTGAAGCGAGCCTGGTGATTGCGGTGACCAAGACCAAAAGAACTCGACGGCGCTTCACCCCGGCAAGGGACAAAGTATCACATACCCACTTCCCAGACACAACGGAACCCGACGCCAACGCCGTAGTCGGGCACGAAGCTGTAACGGAACGATGACCGGAGGACCTCCGATCCATCGATCCAGGAGCCGCCCCGAACTACTCGGTACTTCCCCGATGCAGGTCCTGTTGGATTCACTGCAGGAGATTTCTTGTAATATCCCGCATCATACCAATCCCCTACCCATTCCCATACGTTCCCGAACATATCGTACAACCCCCACCGGTTGGCCTGCTTTTGGCGCACTTCGTGAGTCTTGCCGTTGCTGTTCCCGGCGTACCATGCGATCTCCTTGAGGTTGCCATAACGGGGTGCATCGCTGCCTGCCCGCGCGGCATACTCCCATTCCGCCTCGGTTGGCAGCCGCATTTCCGCTGCTTCACAATAGGCTATTGCCAGACTCCATTCCACCGATTCCGCGGGTAGCTGCTCTCCTTGAAATTGGCTTGGCTTGTCTAGCATTACTCGCTGGTAGGCGGCCTGTGTGACCGGAGTCTCCCCAAGCCAAAAGCCCTTGGTGATCGTTACTGGATGCGAGGGCTTTTCATCCCTCTCGCAAGCGTGATCGCCTGCGGAACAACCCATTTGGAATGTGCCGGGCGGTATCCAAACATAGGTCTGGCCGTCTTTGGAGTTTACGGTCTTCGTCCCCGGGGCGCGAGGTTGAGGTTCCGCTGTCGGTTTAGAATCTATCGTCCTTGTTCCCTGCGGCGGTGGTTGGGTGATTGGCCCTTTACCGCTACTCGGTTTCCCGAGCCACAGACCGATGGCGACCAGGCTGGCGAGCGCAAGGCCCACCATCATGCGGCCGGCAGAAGGCAGCTTTCGCAGGCTATACGGCTGGCCGTTCCTCTCCTTTGCTGCGCTGTTCGATACTCCAGCCTCTGGTTTCCTGTGCTCTGCCTGCCGTGCGGCCGCAACCGCTTCTCGCGCCATCCGGCGCTCGGCTTTGTCCTCCTCCATCATTTTCACGATTCGGTCGACCGTGTGCTCAAAATAGGCGCGCGAATATTCCACTGCCTGGTAGCGGGAGAGTTCGCGAACCGCCGGTTCCAGGCTCTTGACCACGGCGGGCGTGAATTGAAAGGGATCGACCTTGAGAGGAATGATATTTCGTCCGCTGCCGATGGCCTGGACGATCTCCTTGCGCATCCAGTCATCTTCATCGGCGCACCGATCCAGGGCGTTGGGGGTCAAAATGATAAGGAAAGTTGGCGATTCAACGATGCGGCGAAGCAGCTTGTCATCGAAGGTCCCGCGCCCCAGATCGCGGTCGAGGAATGCCAATATGCCCTGCTGCTGCAACCGTGTTTGCAGCAATAGGGCCAGCTCATCGGCGGCGCCCCGGCGATAGCTGATAAAAACATCGTAACGTGGTTCTGGCTTGGCGGCTGGCATCGAGCTTTCGCTACCCTATATCCAAGTATTTGTGGTTGCCAATGGTCCTGCTCCGTCCATCAGTTATTCACCTGGATGGTGACGCCTGCGATGGTGGCCAGCACTTGAGCATACAGTTCGAGGTTCACGCGCAGCGCCTCCAATTCCGCCCGCATCTGCGAGTATTCTGCCCACTGCCGTTCATGGTGTCCGGCGCCGGTCCTGGGGTCTCGTTGCGGCTCCCAATCGGCCAGACGGGAGTGCCATTTGGCGAGGAATGGCCGCAGTCCGCGATTCAGGACCGCGATTGCAATTCCGCCTACGGAGCCGGTGGAAGCGCCAACGTCCGGGCCGGCCTGCTTCAATGTCTCACGCGTGGCGGCGAAGAGTTCATGGAGCGAAGACAGCGCTTCCCGCAAGAGCCCTTGATCGGCGGCCAGCGGCTGCACGGCAATGCGCGTGACCAGCTCAATATAAAGACGCCATGCCGCGTTGCGTTCGGTTGGATCTTCTCCCCATTCGACCTCGCCGATCCATGGGATTTTGATCCGCACAGTCTTTACTTTTTTCGGGTTTCTCGTGGGCTTGCCCATCCCCTGAGCCTATCGTGTCCTTCCGGGGCGCTCGTAATAGTTTGCGGATATTATCATACCTGCGTCCGCTCGGAGTAAGGAACATGAGAGTCAAGAGTCTGGTTGGGCCTTCGCTTTGCGAAGTTATGCTCTGCGCAGACTCTTAGAGCGGTTCCGACGTTGCTGTGTCCATCAGTGGGATCTCACCGGCTTTCAGCCGCTGCGGGTATCAGGCCATGGCTTCCAGCCGTGCCGCATGATCCCAGAGAGGATTCGGCTTCCAGCCCCTGCGCACTAAGTGCCCCTCCGCTCTTCATCGAACTGCCGGTTGCAGTGTTAGCTTTACCCGGCCTTGGTGCAGTGAGTATCCGGCAGTGCTTGTGCCCTATTCTTTACGGGACACTAAAGTGCAGCAGGGGCTGAAAGCCCAAATCTATTGGCAGAGGCGGCACGGCTGGAAGCCGTGCCCTGATACCTGCGGTGGCTGAAGCGGACTGGAGCCGGCGGAAACCTGTAGAGTACGCTGTCCGGGTATAGCAACCGTGGAATCTTTCGAGGTATGGTACTTTAGTTCGTCCAGCTTACAATCGTTGGCGCCGGAGCCACCATTGCCGAGGGCTCCCGCATCCAGCAGGCGCTGAATCACTGTGGCAAGTTTTTCACGAGGGAACCCCACTCAAAACATGATCCCAACCAGCACAGAAACTGAAATCGCTCCAGAGACTCGCCCCGCCGTCCCACCAATGTCCCTGCCAACCATCATGGCGGCGGTAGCTCTCGTCAGCTTCGCCAGCCTGCTGCTCGAGCTGGCCATGACCCGGCTGTTCAGCGTGGTGCTCTTTTACCACTTTGCCTTCTTCGCGATCTCCGTTGCGTTGCTGGGGCTGGGTTCCGGCGGAGTGTTTGCCCATGTGCGGCGCGCATGGCTGTTGCGGTTTGATCTGCGTCCGCTGGGAGCGTGGTTGTGCGTCTGCAACTCCGTGTTTATCCTGCTGGCGCTGGAAGTTGTTCTGCATACGCCAGTCACACTGGAAGTCAATGGCCGTAACTTTGGCAAGCTCACGGTTATTTATCTGGTCACCGCCGTTCCCTTCTTCTTTACCGGACTGCTTTTCTCCGTGCTGTTTGCGCGCCGCCAGGAAGCCATACCTGTGCTCTACGGCGCGGACCTCGCGGGCGGCGCTTCGGCCTGCCTCGCAGTGGTGCCGTTGTTAAACTTCGTAGGCGCCCCCAACGCGCTGCTGATGGCGGCACTGGCGATGGCCACCGCGGCGGCCCTGTGGTCGGGCAGAGGAAGATTACGGTTGGCAGCGTTGTTGCTGGCGGCGCTCTTCGGCGTACTGATGGCCGCCAACCACTCCGGCCGCTGGATCGACATTGTTTACGCCAAAGGCGTGTTCCATGATCCGCAGCAGACGGAATTTGCCGCCTGGAATGCCATCTCGCGGATTGAAGTCAACAGCCAAAACGGCGCCCGCTACATTGTCATTGACGCCGACGCCACCAGCGCCATCATGAACGTTGAACCGGCGTCTTGGGGGGCCGACCAAGCCGCGAACCCAACTCCGACGCTGACCGGCCTGCCTGCTCAGTCGAGCTTCAACTGGCGCCGAAGCCTGATGTCGGCTGCCCCTTCGGTGGCCAACGTTCTGCGGCCTCAAGGTGAATTTGCCATCATCGGTCCCGGCGGCGGCGTGGATGTGCTGCGCGCCGTGGCCAGCGGCAGCCCCAGAGTCACGGGCATCGAGATCAACCCGGCCATCGCCAACAGCATCATGCGCGGACGCTATGCCGCCTATGTGTATCACCTGTACGAACGCCCGCAGGTGGAAATCCACGTTCAGGATGGCCGCTCCTACGTCCGCAACTCCCGTGAAAAATACGATGTCGTGCAGATGACCCTGGTCGATACATGGGCTTCCACCGCCGCCGGCGCATTTGCTCTCAGCGAGAACAACCTCTACACGGTCGAGGCCTTCCGCGAATACTTTGACCATCTCAAGCCCGATGGCCTGCTCGCCATCACCCGCTGGGAATTCAGGAAGCCTCGGGAAGCGTTGCGCGTGGTATCGCAGGCCGTGGAGGCGCTGCACCGCAACGGCGTCGCCGACCCGCGCCACAACTTCGTGGTGGTGGCCGACGGCGGTCTCGACGATGATGGCCGTCCGGTGCTGGTGCTGGCCAGGAAGTCCGCATTCACCGCGGAAGAGTATGCAGCCATCGCCCGCCACTTGCAGGCCAATCCCAATCTGGTCTGGCTGAATCCGCCGGCTGAGTACGCGGGAAGGCAAACACTGCCGCCCGCGGCCGCCGTCTTCCAGGCACTGATTCAATCAAACGACCCACAGAAGTTCGCCCAAGGCTACGCCTACAACGTTGCCCCGGTTGACGATGGCGCTCCGTTCTTCTTCTTCACTCTCAAGACCGGATACGTGATCAGAAACATCCTGGCCGGTACGGGGCACGGCATCGACTGGCGCATCAACCTGGCCGTGGTGGTGCTGGGCATGGTGCTGATTATTTCCCTGGTGGCCGTGCTCGCCTTTTTGGTCCTTCCCCTGCTGCTGGCGCGCGGCGGCGGCAGCGAAAGGAAGCCCGTTAGCATCGCCGGCCTGCTCTACTTCGTGGCCGTGGGGCTGGGTTACATTCTGGTCGAAATCTCAATGATTCAGCGTTTCGTGTTGTTCCTGGGACATCCAACCTACGCCCTCACCGTAGTGGTATTCCTCATGCTCTTGTCGAGCGGCGCCGGTAGCGTGCTGGCGCGCAAACTCGACAGGCGATGGGTGCTGGCGCTCATCGTGGTCTTGATTGCCGCGCATGTGGCCCTGCTGCCGATGCTGCTATCGCTAGCCGTGGGACAGGTGTTTGCGGTGAAACTGGTCCTCAGCGCCGCGGTCCTGGTTCCGCTTGGCTTTCTGATGGGCATGCCTTTCCCTCTGGGCTTGAAACTGATGGCCGCGGAAGTAGGGGCGACGGTGGAATGGGCCTGGGCCATGAATGCAGCCGCCAGCGTGCTTGGTTCTGTGGCGGCCATGGTCATTGCCATCCATTTCGGCCTGACGGTGACTCTGGCCTGCGCGGCCCTGGCTTATCTGCTGGCCGCCGGCTTTTCCCGCAGGTGGAGCCCGCAGACGGCTTGAAAAGCAGAGGAGACACGAACAGATTTGTGCCAGCCAGGTTCCAGCCGCTGGAGGCGACAAAAAGAAAATAGCCCTGCAAAATCAAGACCCTAAAGTCTCCGAAGGCGGCGACAATCATGTTCTTCGCTCCTTCTCTCAACCCACGTTGCATCACCTGCCGCGATTGCCTGCTGGGAGTTCCCGCCCGTTTCTGTTATGATTTTTTTTGTTGAAGACTTGAACCCAAGTGCCCAGCCAACAACAACTTAAGTGGTCCGAAGTGAGAGTCGGAATCACTGTAGTTCTGGCCGCTCTGACTCTGGCGGTACTGATATTCCTCATGAGTGGCACGGCCGGTTTTCTTACCAACAAAATCACCCTCTACGCCTATTTTGACAATGCGGAAGGCCTCCTGGTGGGCGCTCCGGTGAACCTTCATGGCGTGGCCATCGGCAACGTCAAGGGCATCAAAGTTGTCCCGGGCCGCCAACTTGATCCTGTTCAGATAGCGATGAAGGTCAACACCAAATACCAGTTCTTCCTGCGCCGTGATTCGACCGCCACCATTAAGACCGCGGGCGTGCTGGGCCAGTCTTTCGTCGATCTTGAAAGCAAGGGCGCCGTCGGGGAACAAGTCCGTGACTCTGATACTCTGCCTTCGCTGAATGCTCCGGGCCTCGAAGACGTGGTGCGCAGCAGCCAGTCAACCCTTCAGAACATGGACATCCTGGTCCGGCGTCTCGACCGCATTGTCGCCCAGGTCGAAAGCGGCAAGGGAAGCATTGGCAAGCTCATCAGCGATCCCAGCGTTTATAACAAGCTGAACTTGATGCTCACCGAAATACAAACGCTGGTGAGCGGCATCAGCAGCGGCAAGGGAAGCATTGGCAAGCTCATTTCCGATGACGAGCTTTACCGCAAAGCCAATGACACGGTTGACAAGCTGGACAAGATGGTTGACCAGATGAACCGCGGCGAGGGTTCCCTGGGGCTGTTCATCAAAGATCCCAGCCTCTACCACAATGCCAACCAGACCATGGCCAGCGCCAATCGCTTGCTCGACAATATCAATGCCGGTCACGGCGCGCTGGGCAAATTCACGCACGATGAAGCGTTCGCCAAGAAGCTGGAAAATACCGTGAACCGCCTGTCGCAGATGCTGGACCGGATCAACGCCGGCGAAGGCACGGCCGGCCGTCTGTTGCAGGACCCCTCGATCTACAACAACACCGACCAGATGCTGATCGAAACCCGCAATCTGATAAAAGCCATTCGGGAAAACCCCAAGAAGTATCTGACCATCCATATGCGGATCTTCTGACCGGAGACTTTCCCTTGGAACATTTCCTCGGCACCCTCAACTTTTGCTAAGCGAATGCCCTCTCCCATTCTCCCACTCCCGTAGCATCCGCTCACCCACATCTCTGAATTCGGCGTGCTCTTTCATGTACGCCCTAACATCACCCGCGGCTTGCGAGAGTGCGTCGGCAACGCGCTCGAAGATCTGTCCAATTCTGGCGGGGGCGCCGGTTGTCCGCGTCTCACCCAACCGGCGCAGCACTCTGGTATCCGGCCATTGGGTAGAACCGTTGAGGGTAAGCGCCATGCGGTCCTGTGGCAGGTAGACCGAGGTGGTCACCAGATCGTAAGCCGGAGCCAGCCGCGCTTCACCCTGCACATGGTCATAGACGACGCCAAAGTTCTTCAAGTGAGCATCACCGTTGCGCAGGGCGCAATTGAGGACAATGAGCATGAACAGTCTTTCCAGATCAGCAGGCAGGCCGGCGGCGCTCGCAAACTGCTCCAATCGCCTCATCACAGAGGTCTCGTAGCTCCCCCGATACTTTTCGTCTGTCCTTCTCGCGTTCAGAACACAGAAGTCCTCGAAGCCACGGTAAGTGCCTTCCGGATGCAGGTCAAAACGATCAATGACCAGAGCGGCTCCATCATCTGCGAGACGGTACTGAGGGACATCCAGCCCGCAGTGCCGGGCTGCGTTCAGGCAGAAATACTCATTGGCGGCAAGCTGCGGAAATTCATGCGGCTCCCAGAATTTCACGATGTGGGTAGCTCCTCGAAAACTCTGGGAGATCCGTGGTTTCGGATTGCCCGCGTTCAAGCTGGAAGACGCACTCTCGTCCCGGACCAGCACCTTGGGCTGGACGCCGCTGATCCCTGAGAAGACGGAGAATTTCTCAACGAGATATCGAAACAGATCGCCATCCCGCCGGCCCGCCAGTATTTCGTCTACGGATTGAAAAGGAACATCTTCGTCCAGTTGTTCTTTGTCGCCAGTGTACCGGATACGTCCCACCTGGGAGCGGCCAACGACCGTCAACAGGTCGAGGTCATCGAACGTACCGGTCGCCTTGGCAAAGGCAAGCCGCAATCGCTCCCGCAATGCCCCCTCGGGAAGATTCATCTCGAAGATAGGCGCCAGTCCGTAGGAAGTATTCCACGATGCCAGTCGTACCGGCATGGTGACCGATACAGATCTCACCAGATCAATCTGCGGCGAATAGGCAAAAACGCTTCCGCGATCACGGTCACGGTCGAGCAGTCCCGCTTCAGCCCCGTCGGTCCACACTTTGATCATTGCGGTCCTCTTCTAAGAGTTCTTCCAAAGTCGGCCGGCGCATGTTTGCCTCTTGCAGCTTCAATTCCAACCCCATGACCGAGAGGATCCTTGCGACTTTGTTAAACCCCAACTCCCTGCAGCGTCCGTTCTCCAATAAGTCCAGCGTCGCTCGGCTCACTCCAGCTTTGAGCCCGAGCTCCGACTGGGTCAGACCGAGTGACTTTCGTCTAAGAGCGATTTGGGAACTGATGGATGGCAGGGTCAACATGACTAATATATAATCCATAATACAATTTATGTCAATTTATAGATTATATATAATGTTTTATGTGTTGCAGTTTTCCTTACTTGTTAAGATGAGGTTTAAAAAGAGAAGAGAAAGGAAGCGTCAGTGGATAAACAAGAATACGAAGCGAAGCTTGCCGCATTGCGGGCCGTCGTCGATAAAGGCGATGCAAGCGGGATTGCCGAAGACATGGATCTGTCAGGCATCTCGATCATAAAGACCGGCGACTTCCACAAGGTCGAGGTATTGCAGAACTAAATTACTGCTTGCCCTTGGCCCCGGCGACCTTGCTGGCCGCCAGTTGCGCAAAAGCGGTGTCCTTGTTCTCATCCTGTATCTGCTTGTAGATGACCTCGGACTGCTTAGGGTCGGTAGACTCGTACATTTCGGCGAGCGCAAACTGCGCCTGGGCCTTCCCGACCGTGCCGGTAGGATGGTCGATCAGTTCCTTATAAGTCTTCGCCGCATCGCTATCACGTCCGGCAGAGTGATAGAGCGTAGCCAGGGCCATCTTGGCCAGTCCGGCAACATCGTTGTTCGAATCGGCCAGCGACTTCAACTGTTTTTCCGCCGAGGCATTATCGCCGCCCTGAGCGGCTGCGGCGGCCGCCATGAAGCGGGCAATCCTCCCCGCCTTGGTCATCGAATAGCTATCAGCTACCGCCTGCAGCTCTTTTTCCGCCTGCTTGGCCCGTTCCGCGATGCTGTTAAAGCTCAGATCGTCGCCGGCGGGCGTTCCGGCAGGGCGCAGCCGCGCCTCAAAGGTGCGTATCGCTTTGGTCAGGGCAAGATTGGCCTGCTCGGACTGGCGTTCGTGCCAGAAATACAAACCGGCACCGAGCGCGGCCACGGCCACGGCGATGAGAACGGCCCACAGCGTTCCCTGCTGGTGTCCGCTGGCCCACTGCATGGCGCCCTTAGCGGACTCGGCAAACTTGTCTTCCTTCAATTGACGGCGGGTATAACTTTGCACGCGAAAACCTTCTTGGGTGGAATAAGTGGTTTGTAATTCATAAGTTTAGCAAGCGCCCACGAAAGTGGTCAAGACGGGCATGAGAGCATGGCATGAGAGCAGCGCTAGTTTCTCACATGCAAAGAGCTTCACCACTGAGACAAGAGAACAGAACAAATCAGCCACGAATAAACACGAATGCACACGAATCAAGAGCAAGACTTAGAAACCGAACTCTTAAGATGCATTGCTGTTTGGTTTTGATTCGCGTTCATTTGCGTTCATTCGCGGCTGATTTGTTTTCCTGCGATTCTCCGTGACTGCGCATCTCCGTGGTAAGGTTTTATACGGAACTTTTCCTGGGAGGATACGTGGTAAGAAACCTTGTCTCTTTTCTTTTTTGTTGGCTGCTGATTTCCGGTGTCTGGTTGCGGGCCGATGACAACGCTGCTATTCGCAACCCCAATCAGCCGGTGGATGAGGAGTACACCAAGAAGATCCGCGAATATACCACCCAGCCGTTCTTCACTTCTCCGCTGGTGGATTACCTCCCGGCCTCGAAGACCGTCCCCACACCCAAGGCTGTCCTTGGAGACGTGGCCGGAGCTCCTGGGATTCTCCCCTACTCTAAGCAGGTCTACGAGTACATGCGCATGCTGGAAAAAGCCAGTCCGCGCGTCAAGGTCTATTCCATCGGCAAGACCGAGGAAGGCCGGGAGATGATCGCGGTCGCCGTTTCCTCAGAGGCCAATCTAGCGAAGCTGGAAGAGAACCGCGCCCGCCTGGCCAAGCTGGCCGATCCGCGCACCATCAAACTCGACGATGCGGAAGCCGACCGCCTGATCGAAACTGCCGTGCCTGTCTATTACATCACTGGGACGATCCATTCTCCGGAAACCGGATCGCCCACGGCGCTCATGGAAATGGCTTACCGCCTGGCCGTGGACGAGAGTCCGTATATGAAGGACATACGCAACGGCGTCATCACCCTGATCACACCGATTGTCGAAGTCGATGGACGCGACCGCATGGTCGATCTCTATCGCTGGCACCTCGCGCATCCCAAAGACAACTGGCCGCCGCTCCTGTACTGGGGCAAATACGTGGCCCATGACAACAACCGCGACGCCATGGGAATGACCCTAAAGCTCACCGAAAACGTGCTCAACACCTTGCTTGCATGGAAGGCACAGACCCTGCACGATCTGCACGAATCCGTGCCTTATCTTTATGACAACACCGCCGGCGATGGACCCTTCAATGCCTGGGTTGATCCAATCCTTACGAACGAATGGGAGATTCTGGGCTGGCGCGACGTGGCTGACATGACCCGCTACGGCATGCCCGGCGTTTTCACCCACGGAAACTTCGACACGTGGTCGCCCGGATACCTGATGTTTCTGGCCGCCACGCACAACGGCATCAGCCGGCTCTACGAAACCTTCGGCAATGCCGGGGCCGACACGGTCGAGCGGCAGCTTGATCCGGACGAATTTTCACGCACATGGTTCCGACAGGACCCACCCCTGCCCAAGACGCTCTGGTCACAGCGCAACAACAATAATTATCAGCAGACCGGACTGCTGACCTCCCTGCACTTCTTCGCCGACAACCGCAAATTCTTTCTCAAGAATTTTTATCTGAAGTCCAAGCGCTCGATCACCAAGCCGGAAAAAGAGGGCCCAGCCGCCTACGTGCTCACCGCCGAAGATCCACGCCCGGGTGCGCAGTCGGCGCTGTTGCAAGTGCTGCGCAAACAGGGTGTTGAAATCTCCCGCGCCCAGGCGGCGTTTACCGTAAAGCTTCCGCCCAAAAAGAAGAAACCCAGCGACAGCTCCGAGACCAAAGATGGCGACAGCCAGCCAGACGCAGCCGCCAAGGACAAAGACAAGACTCCACCCGCGCCCACCACGCAGACATTCCCCGCGGGCAGCTACATCATCCGCATGGACCAGCCCTATTCGCGGGTGGCCGATGCCCTGCTCGATCACCAGTACTGGAGCCCCAGCGATCCGCAGAAGACCCCCTATGACGACACCGGCTGGACGTTCGGGGAGCTTTTCAACGTGCGTGTAGCCCGCGTGACCGATGCCAAAGTCCTCGAAACGAAAATGGCGCAGGCGGCCGGGATCAGCGCGCCCGGCGGCGTTACCGGAAGCGGGCCGGTGCTGGCCATCAATGCCAACGCCGAAAACTCCATGGCCACCCTGCGCTTCCGCATGAAAGACTTGGCCATCGAAGCGACTGAAGAACCATTCGAGCAGGCCGGACACAAGTTCAATCGCGGCACCTTCCTCATCACCAACGCCGATGGAGCGGCCTTCCAGAAGACCGCCGCAGAACTGGGCCTGCAGGCGGTGGCGCTGGCCAGCGCGCCATCGGTGAAGTCGCATCCGGTGCGCGCCGCGCGCGTGGCGCTGCTGCACACGTGGCTCAGCACACAGACCGAGGGATGGTGGCGGCAGGCGCTCGACCAGATGGAAGTTCCTTACGCCTACATCAATACACAGCAGGTGGCGCGCAACGCCAATCTCCGCTCACAATACGATGTGATTCTGTTTCCGCCGGTCGGCAGGGGCGATGCCAGCGCCATCATCAACGGACTGCCGGTGGACTGGGGCAATCCACTGCCCTGGAAGAACACGCCGGAAACGCCGAACATCGGAAAAGAAGATTCGACTGACGACATACGTCCCGGCCTGAGCTGGAGCGGTGTGGCCCATCTGCAGGAGTTCGTCCGCCAGGGCGGCGTGTTGCTCACCGTCATGGATACCGCCTCCTTCGCCGTCAGCCTGCGGCTGGCGCCGGGCGTGGTCATCGATACCCCCCGGCAAATGAAGATTGTGGGCAGCATCCTGCGCTCGCGTCTGGTCGATGCCGCCAGCCCTATTGCCTACGGCTACACCGACAATCTTTCCGTCTACTGCGACAACGGCCCGATCTTCAGTTTGTCAAACCTCTCGGGAAGCCGTGGCCGCCGCCGTCTGGGCCCGGACGCCAGCGGACGACCCACGGGACGGGGCACAGCGGACGATTCGGATTTCACGCCCGGACGCCCGCTGGTGGAGGTCCCGGAAGAGCCTCATGCCGAAACCTGGGAAGCCCTGCCGCTGACCGACGAACAGCGCCGCAACCCGATCACGGTCATTCCTCCAGCGAACCGCCCGCGCGTCGTGCTGCGCTATTCCGACACGAAAGACCTGCTGGTCTCAGGATTGGCGGAAGGCGCGGGCGAAATCGCCCAACACGCCGCGGTGATTGACGTTCCGGTAGAAAATGGACACATCGTGCTGTTTTCAATTAACCCCATCTATCGCGGAGAGACGCTGGGCAGCTATGGGCTGGTGCTGAATACGATTCTGAACTTCGATAATCTGAATGTGGGAAGGAAGCTGGCGGAGAAGTAGAGTCAAAACCAGAATTCATCACGGAGGCACAGCGTAACGTAGCTACAACCGAAATCCTTCAACCGCAGAGGAAAGCGAAAAAAAGAAACGATGTCATCCCGAAGCCCGTCAGGAGCGCGCGTTTTCTTCAGCGCGCGAGTAGGGCTGAGGGACCTTGTGGTCCTCTGAAGTTGCAGAGAACTTGACAAGGATATTTGTCTCCGGCCAATTGTTCTGGAGCTTTGATGCAGACGTTCATAAAGCGAGTTTGGAGTGAGATTTCCCAACCAGAGGTGTAGACATGACCATGATCTCAAAAGCAGAACAGGGAGACGAAATGATCCCCGCCGGCAAGACCCTTGTCGATTACGAAGAAGCGGTGAAGAAACTCAGTTCCGAGGAAGCGTTCCGGGCAACCGTTTACGCCATGAATACGCTCCTGATTCAAAATGGGTTTTATTCAGAAGAAGAATTCCGCTTTCAATTTCGCCAGTCTGCCCAAAAACAGATGCGCAAGAAAAAACCGCGCTAGCTGGGGCGCAGTTTCTCATCTTTGGAAAACGTCTTAGGCATATGGCACAACTCGGGACTCTTGCACAGGCGATGATCTCCCCGGTCGCAGAACAGGCACTCGCATTCGCACCATCCCTAGAACTTGTCCTGCGATTTCTCGGATTTTTATCGGCCATTCCTTCGTTCCCTCCCGCCTGTGAGAGCCTGCAAATGCCGTTCAGATTCCTTTTATTTCACGTTGGTAGTCCGCGCCTGCTTGTTCTTACATCACTCAGATTCATCCTGGTTGCTCACCGTTCTCTTCGGCCAAGGAATAGCAACAAAAGTGTCGAAACGCAACAGAAACTTTCAGCGGGTCGCCCCACGGACTCATTTCCAACTCATGATTCTGGCCTCCACGCAGGCATTCAGATAGTCGGCCACCAAATCCAGGGACAATGGTCCATATTCGGCCGCGACCGCGTCCCGAATCTGGCCTACCGTACGTGTGCCATCGACGAAGTTCACGATCTCGTAGGCATACAGCTCTGACTGGTCTTGGACGTTGAACAGTGGCGTGGCTTCGCTGTTCAATAGTTTGATCTTGCCGTAGCGTTCCGCGCCCAGCCGTTCGAGCAAAACATTGTCATTCTGGTAAGTAAGGGGGCCGAACTCGCCGATGCGCACCGGCACGCGCGCAGCCAGGGCATCGCCAGCCCAGGGACTTACCGGCGCATCACCCTTGACGCCTCGCGCTTTCGCGGCGGCATCGAGCAGCGCATTCCAACGGGTGACATCTTCGGTCAATGATTTGCTTCCGTCAGCAGCCTGATACGGATTGGCCATGCAAAATGCGACAATCGATTCGAGCACGGTGTTCTCACGCCGTCCGGCTTGCAACATCAGGTTGCGGGCTTCGTA
>DATMNZ010000215.1:0-41120 GCA_035568495.1 Saccharimonadales bacterium (SeqCode)
GTGCCCACGCTCATCAAGCGGCTCCCGCCCCCGCTGCGCAGGCTGGTGGGGGACCTGTCGAACCTTAAAAAAGTGCTCTTCGGACTGGATCTTGGGACTGTGGGAATAATGTCAGACGGAAGGCGGAAAGAGGTTGGCTGACAGGAAAAAAAACCGTACTCCGCAAAAGCTGTCGGCCCTTTCGCGCCGGGAATTGGTTGCGCGCCTGGGCGATGCCGAAGAAACCCTCCATGCCATTCGTTCCGGCGAAGTAGATGCCATCGTTGTGGACCGCCAAGGCGAAAAGAAAGTGTTCACGCTACAGGGCGCCGATCATACCTACCGTGTTTTTGTGGAGAGGATGAACGAAGGCGCGGCTGTTCTCAGCAGCGATCATACTGTCTTGCACTGCAACGGAAGTTTTGCCCGGTTCCTGGGCGCGGGGCTCCAGAGCGTCATCGGCGCTTCCATATTGGATTTGGTTTGTCACGATGATCATCTCAAACTGGAAGCCTTACTCCGGCGCGCGGCCCAGAGGAGCTGCCGGGGCGAGGTCCGTTTGCAATCGCGAAAGGGCGCCTCTTTGTCGGTACAGCTCTCCTTGAATCCTCTCCGCCTGGGCAGCACGCGGGCTGTCTGCCTGATCGCCTCGGACTTGTCTGAGACCAAGCGCGCCGAGCACGAACTGCGTACTTCCAGCGAACAGTTGCGGAATCTTGCGGCCCACCTGCTGTCGATTCGCGAAGAGGAGCGGGCCCGGATCTCACGGGAAGTGCATGATGAACTGGGTCAGTCGTTGACCGCCGTGAAAATGGACCTCGCCTGGCTGGCGAAGCGGCTGCCGGAGAAAAACAGCCAGATGCTCAAAAGGGTGCGCTCCACGCAGCAGTTGGCTGACAGCATCATCCAATCCATTCGCAGGATCTCGACCGAGCTAAGGCCCGCTGTCTTAGACTTGGGATTGGCGGCCGCTCTCGAATGGCAGATCCAGGAATTCCAGGCGCGATCCGGCATTCTGTGTAAGGTGCGGCTGCTCACACGGGAAGTAGTTGCGTCCAACGCTTCGACCGCCATGTTTCGTATTTTCCAGGAGACTTTGACGAATGTCGCGCGCCATGCCAAGGCCACACGGGCCGAGGTGGTCCTGCAAAAGCAACGGGACCATTTGGTCCTGCTGATTCGCGATAACGGCCGCGGCTTTGATCAGTCGGATCCGTCCCTGGCCAATTCCCTGGGGCTGCTGGGTATGCGGGAACGCGCGGCCATTCTGGGCGGCCGCTTGAAGATCGCCAGTGCTCCGGGAAAAGGAACGACCGTAACCGCCTGGATTCCGTTCCCGTCGCCGGAAGACCCGGCTGTCCTATGAGCCATACCATGATGCGGATACTCATCGTCGATGACCATGCCATTCTCCGGCGGGGTTTGAGATCTCTGCTCTCCGATGAATTCCACGGGGCCGCATTTGGAGAGGCCTCCGATTCCCGGCAAGCGTTGGAACAGCTTCGGAAAAAAGAGTGGGATGTCGCGCTGCTCGACATTACTCTGCCGGGAAAAAGCGGCTTGGACATCCTTAAAGAATTGAAGGCCGAATGGCCCACGCTCCCGGTCCTGGTTCTCAGTGGTCATCCGGAGGACCAATTTGCCGTTCGAGTGCTGAAGGCGGGCGCGGGAGGCTACATGACGAAGGAAAGCGCTCCCGAGGAATTGGCGAAAGCCATCCGCAAGGTCCTCGCCGGGGGGCGATACGTAAGCTCCGCGCTGGCCGAAAAGCTGGCCTTAGATGTAAAAAAAGACATCACGCGCATTCCGCACGAGACGCTCTCTGACCGCGAGTATGAAGTTATGTCCCATATCGCCTCGGGAAAGACCGTTACGGAAATTGCCGAAGAACTGTCGCTCAGCGCAAAAACCATCAGCACCTATCGCGTGCGGGTCCTGGAAAAACTCGGCGTTAAAAATAATGCAAAAATCGTCCAATATGCCGTCTCAAACGGCCTGGTGGTTTGAGCCCCTCTCCAATTTAGTCTCCGCCCTCCAGCCTGTAACTTCTTTCCCGCCCTCAGCTTCCGTATAAGACAAATACCTACAAATTTTTCAGCCTGCGTCCTACAAGAGAATCAGCCTGGGCCCGATGGGCATGATCGGCGCTGAGACTTACTCTCTAATTCGGCACTAAAAAGCAACAAAATCTCCCAATCGTGAAGAAGGATCGAATCAAGATGAAAAATCAGAATGAAGCATACGTTAATACTGTGAAGCGGGTCGGCGCATTCGTTATCGGTGCAGCGATCACTCTTTGCCCGGCGTTGGCGACAGCGCAGTCAGAGGCTGACGCGCCCCAGTTAAATGCGGGCACAGCCCAGACACAGAAAGCCGTGTCTCTAGGATCGGCCAGCACGTTCGCGGTTCTGGCCGGCACCACGGTTACCAACACCGGCCATACCATCATTAACGGTGACCTTGGAGTTTGGCCTGGTACTGCGATCACTGGGTTTGGACCCGGAGTAGTGAACGGCACGAAACACGCCGGCGATACTGCCGCGCAGCACGCGCAAGGCTCCTTGACCATCGCTTATAACGATGCCGCTGGAAGGGTAAACCCAACCGGCTTGTCTGGAGATTTGGGCGGGCGGACCCTCACCCCATGCCTGTATAAATCCACATCCACGCTCTCGATAACGGGGGACCTCACTCTGCATGGCAAAGGCGTCTACATCTTCCAGATTGCGTCAGGACTGACGGTAAACAGCAGCAGCAGGGTTGTCCTGACTGGCGGCGCCAGGGCAGCCGACATCTTTTGGCAAGTTGGCAGTTCAGCCACTCTAGGAACGACCGCTGTATTCAAGGGGACCATACTGGCGCTTACTTCCATATCGCTTGCTACAGGCGCAACGATGGACGGCAGCGCGTTTGCGCGAAATGGCGCAGTCACATTAGAAGCCAACACCGTTACGAAGCAGAACTAGTTTTGTAACGCATTCATCCACCGCTCCTCCTGCGCGGTCAGCCAGGACCGCGAAATTTGCGGCCCTGGACTGCCGGGGCGGGAGGGGGCGATGGGTCCGCAAGCGGCCTTACCAATTCTCAACGAAGTGAATATCAAGGAGGAACCAAAATGATAGCAGTAACCATGTCAGCCAAAAAAGAGTACGCCTTTACCCCAAAAGAATTCCTTGCCACCATCGGTGAAGGACGGAAAATCTTGGCGGTTCCGCAGAAACAAACCATTTACGCTCAAGGCGCAGTCTGCGATGCGGTGTTTTATATCCGCTCAGGTAACGTGAGACTCACGATCGTCTCCCAGGCCGGCAAGGAAGCGACCCTGGGCATATTGAGCGAGGGAGAGTTTTTCGGCGAAGGTAGCCTCGCTGGACAACCCTTACGCCTGGCGTCTGCGATCGCAATGACGGACTGCGAACTCATGCGCATTGACAAGAAGACGATGATACTTGCGCTGCGCCAGGAACATACATTGTCCGACATGTTTACGGCGCATTTGGTCGCACGGAACACCCGGTCTCAAGAGGACCTGGTCGATCAACTTTTTAATTCCAGCGAAAAGAGACTGGCCCGTGTCCTGCTGTTGCTTTCCGGCTTCAACCAGAAAGGCGTGCCCGAGACTGTAGTCCCCAAGATCAGCCAGGAAACCCTCGCAGAGATGATCGGCACAACCCGGTCGCGGGTCAGCTTCTTTATGAATAAGTTCAGAAAGTCAGGCTTCATTCACTATAACGCCGGGAGCGCGTTGCAGGTCCATAGCTCACTTCAAAGCATGGTTCTCTAGGGCTAGTACCGTGACCGGGCAATGTTGGTAACGTTGGTGAAGATTGTGAGCTCGCATTCCCGGCCGCCAGATCAACCGACCACCAGATCACCAGATCACCAGATTTTCAACGCCGGCGTTCAAGAGACCTGAGCAATGTTGATCAGTTTTGTAGCAGCCAATCGTCGATGATTTTCTCATGCCTGCCGATGTTCCAACATTTGGTTTTCGCACTCTTCACAATACAAATCAGGCGGCAGAACGGGGCCTGACCGCTCCACAGGAGAAGGTATTCATCATGGCTACGAGTCCCAGTGTTGGCCATCGCGGCGATGGCATTGAAACATTAAATCGACTTCCTGGGTTGGCGGCGCCGCTGTTGCATGTCGACCTGGAACGAGAGCTGCAACAACTTCACCAGGAAGACTCATGGCAGCGGAAGACCGGGCGAAGCTCCAAAACGCTCGCGAAATATCCGGATTTCAGGATCGTTCTGATTTTGATGAAGGGCGGCACAAGAATGCGCCAGCAGAGAGCTGAGGGAAGGATTTCCATTCAGCCGGTGCGAGGGCATGTCTGCTTGCATTTGGCCCAGCAAAAGGTAAATGTTCCGGCTGGTCAGTTGCTGATGCTGGATTGTGGCGTGTTGCACGAAATCGAGGCCCTGGAAGAAAGCGCCATTTTACTGACGATCTCCTGGCGAAGAGCGGCCCGCAACCCATTGGAAACCTTCGCATCCCTCCAGACCCGCTTGGATGACGAGGCCCGGCTGCGAATGGACGATGAAGGTGGGTCTCTGACACTGTCGTGAACCACCCCCAGAACCAAGGAAAGCACCAAGGAGGAGTCGGCCCCGGCAGATGTATCCGATAGTCTTTGAATAGAGCAATCTATGACTTCTCATTGACGAGCCAGCGCAGCGATACCGTTTATCCCACAGGGTCTTTCTGTCGCGTTGCCTTGACACCCGAAAGAATCCCAACACCCAAAAGCACGACCGCACCCGCGACAATCCAGTGCGCGGGCATATGCACAAGGTGGGCAGCGTAAATCAGCCCCCCGATCACGATTGCGAACCCAATTGCGTAGAGTCCAAACGACATAGCATCTCCTATTTGCAGTCTCGATCATGGGCCAAAGCGCATCCAAAAACTGATCAAAAATGCTCGCTCCGATGAGCGCCCCTGCGCGCGTTGGGAAAGTTAGCAACCTCGGAAAAAAGCAACCCCGCAGTTCCGATGTTGGATGCATTTCCCCGGAAGCCGGAAGCCGGACCGCTGCGAGGCCGCTAAGATTCCCGTGGTTGTCCAAACCAAACCACCACCCAATTCCCATTCGTGTTGATTCGTGTCAATTCGTGGCCAACACCCGATGTACCGATCACCCGATCCGCCTTGGTGAGCATTCTTGCTCAGACGCCCAACTTGCCGGTTGGTACCCTCAAATTGTTCTCCATTTTCCAAAGACGAAGCCGTCGAAACGTAAGCCCAGTCCCGATGGCGCAAGTGGAATCCCCACATAATCGTGCCTGAGATCCAAGGTTCCAGCAGAAAAGAGGGTGCCATGAACAGAGAATTAAAGAAGAGACTCATTTGGATGACCGCGCTGGTCGCGGTGGCAATACTAGCGTTAACTTTTCCTCAAACGGCCGCAGCGGATGATGACGACCCGCCAGGCCGTGTGGCCCGGCTGAACTATATTCAGGGCTCGGTTTCGTTTCAACCGGCGGGCGAGTCCGACTGGGTATCTGCGGTCACCAACCGTCCGATAACGACGGGCGACCGGCTATGGGCCGACAACGGATCACGCGCCGAATTGCATACCGGCTCGGCCACCATCCGTCTCGACAGCGGAACCGGTTTCTCTTTTCTCAACCTCGACGACCGCACTGTTCAGATCCAGCTCACGCAAGGGACCCTCGACATCCGCGTGCGGCGGCTCGGACGCAACGAAATCTTTGAAGTGGATACTCCCAATCAGGCATTTACCATCCTTGGTCCCGGGCGATACCGCCTGCAGGCCGGCGAAGACGGAAATTCCACCTTCGTCATGGTGCGCAGCGGTGAAGGTGAAGTCACCGGCGGCGGAGAGATCTTCACCCTTCATGCCGGGGAGAGCGGTACATTCACCGGCACAAACTCACTTTCCGCAGACATATACAACGCGGGCCGCAACGATGACTTTGACAATTGGGGCGAGGGCCGCGACCGCCATGAGGACCGATCGCAATCGGCGCGTTACGTCTCGCACGATGTCGTCGGCTACGAAGACCTGGATGATTACGGATCCTGGCGCTCAGACCCCGGCTACGGCAATGTCTGGGTGCCTACCAGGGTCTCTGTCGGCTGGGCCCCGTATCACGACGGGCATTGGGCTTGGATTTCGCCCTGGGGCTGGACCTGGGTCGATGACGCGCCCTGGGGATACGCGCCATTTCACTACGGCCGCTGGATCGTTGTGGGCGGAAGCTGGGGCTGGGTGCCTGGCCCGAGGGAAGTCGCGCCCGTGTATGCGCCCGCGCTGGTGGTCTTCATTGGCGGATCGCAGTTTAGCGGACGGGATTCACGCGACCGGGGAGGCCGAGACGGAAATGTAGGCTGGTTCCCGCTGGGCCCGCGGGAGGTTTATGTGCCTGGATATAGGGCCAGCCGCGGGTACGTGGATCGGGTCAATGTCAGTAACACCAACGTCAGTGTCACGAACATCACCGTTGTCTACAACAATCAAACCACCAACAACATCAACAATACCAACATCACTTATGTGAACCGGGGCGCGCCGGGTGGGGTGACCGCCGTTTCGCAAAGCGCTTTTACGGGAGGCCAGCCGGTGGCCAGGGCCGCCGTCGTGGTGAACTCCCAGCAGATCGCCTCGGCGCCAATTGTTTCGCGAGCTGAAGTCGCCCCCACCAGAAACAGCGTGATGGGAGCTTCAAGCCCGGGAGGGAATCGTGTGGCTCAACCACCGGCGGCCATCGCTAACCGCTCCGTGGTAGTAAAGTCGGCGCCGCCTCCGCCGCCTGTGCCTTTTGCCAGACAGCAGACAGCGCTCGCTGCGCATCCGGGTGAGCCGCTTGCCCGTCACGAAGTTGAAACTTTGCGTCCGGCCAACGTTGCGGCCGATCACCCGAACGTCAGGCAGGCGCCCCCAGGTAAGCCGGCAACCCCAAATAGCACCCGGCCGGTGGCTGATAACCCCGGACAGCGGGACAACGCGCAACCTTCCAATGACCGGGGCAACAAGCCTGGGGCACAGAACCCTGGACAACCGGCGAATGTACAACCGGCGAATACGGCGAATCAACAGGGAAATCCTTCCCGTGTTCCGCCGGCGAAGATGCCGATGACTCCTCGTGACGATCGTCCACCATCGACGCAACCGGGAAATCCCGCCGCTGGAAGCCGCCCTGGTGGACAGAACCCCAGCCAGCCCGTCAATGCTCAGCCTCCGAATACTGCGAACCAACAGGGAAATTCTCCATTGGGTCCGCCAGAGAAAAAGCCGTTTACTCCTCGTGACGATCGTCCGGCATCGGCCCAACCGAATAATCCGCAAACTGGAAATCCTCCGCTGGTGACGCCAGAGAAGATGCCGATGACTCCTCGTGTTGATCGTCCGCCGTCGGCTCAAGCGAACAATCCGCAGTCAGGTAACCACCATGGGACGCAAGACCTCGGCCAGCCCGGCAATGCTCAACCTGCGAATACTGCAAATCAACCGGGAAGTCCTCCGCGGGTGACGCCAGAGAAGATGCCGATGACTCCTCGTGACGATCATCCGCCGTCGGCCCAACCGAACAATCCGCAGTCAGGAAACCGCCGTGGGGCGCAAGACCCTGGACAGCCCGGCAATTCTAAATCTTCGAATACAGCAAATCAGCCGGTAAATCCTCCTCACGATGCGCCAGACCGGAAACCGACGACTCCTCGCGAGAATCGTTCGCCTTCACCGTCGGACAATAACAACAATCCGCCGGACGCGGCCAACCGCAGAACGAGGCCCTCCGATTCTCCGGAGCCACCACCACCGCCTGCTCAGCCCCCCGACCACCGGACGGGCGCGCAACTGCCGCAACCACTAAAGGTAGAACCGGCACTGACGCCCGAAAAGCAACCAACTCCGCCGCTGCCGCCAGATGAGAAAGAAAGACGCAGGAAGCAGGAAGAAAAACCGCCGCAAGAGCGGTAGCCCAAGGTTCCGCCACATGAATGATGTATTCCCCTACCCTGCGTTCTTCTTGCGCAGGGTAGGCGTGCTATTCGCTTTACGTCAATATCTAGCTCTAGAAGATACAGCCGGAATCCCGCCGACTGCGAGCATTGTTTTCGCCCAGCGCTGGATCAACCGTCATACCATCTCGACCAAGGCTTTGATCGACTACGGACACAGGCTCTTCGACGCCATGTGGACCTCACAGGAAGGCCCTGGCCGGCCCTTGACCAAGGGCATCGGCATGCCTGAAAGAGCGAAAGAGCCTCGGTTTCTGATAATCGAACCCGAAAAACATCCTGACGGGTGACCTCAACGCGCATTTGCCCTTTGAACCGCCGACTCAATCTGTTCGATTTCGTCATCAGTCAACTCTGCAAAGAGTGGTCTCTTCCCTTTTGCAAGCTTGCCCTTGTTCTGGTGGATCAGTCGCACAATCAAGCTCGCCCGCTGGTTCGGCATATCCACGATCTCCATGACCGATTGCACCGCTGCATCGAAAAACTTCAGGAAATCCAGCTCGGTCTTCAAATCCCGGTCGATGGTGTCTTCGATGCAGTCGAACAAATACTCGGCTTCCACGGTTGCATCAAAATAGCGATACAGATCCGCAGTCTCACCGGCTATGATCATTCTCTGCTCCGCATCCATGGAGTACTGGACGAATGGATGAATCGCACCGGAGAAGCTCTCCAGCACCCGACTGTAGACGGCCATATCCCTGAGCATCACAGCCGAGACCGGGAACAGGACACCACGCGGAGTGAAGTTCCTCTTCGTAAGCACGTGATGCACCAGGAACCGATGAATGCGTCCGTTCCCATCCAGGAACGGGTGAATGAATACAAACCCAAATGCGCCGGCAGCCGCAGCGCACACCGGATGAACCGGATTCTCCGAGTCCATATTCAGCAGCCGGGACATCATCTGCATCCAGCCGGCCATGAGTGAGCCGACATCCTGAGGCTTGGGGCAGACAAAATGGACTTCCTGGGAATAGTCGGGCAGGGTCTCACCGACGTAGACCTGCATATCCCGCCAGTCCTTCTGGGCGTACCGGGGATCGACGATGGCATTCTGCAACTCAACCAGCGCCTCTTTCCTCAGGGCGTCAAATTTTTCCGCCCGCATCAGGGCCGCAACAAAGCGCTCGGTGCGGTCTTTGCTCGGGGCCTCGCCCTCAATGGCAAATGATGATTTCGTCTCTTTCGTAAACAGATAATGGACTGCACGTTTCAACACCGCCGATTCAACCTCGGCCACCAGGGCCTGCGCCCGCTCGGCCAGGTTTTTGGCGAAATCGGCCTTGAGCTTTTCCGTCCGGCGAATAAGGGGGCAATAGTCTTTGTTGCCCAGAAGATTGTCGAAGACGCGCTGCCGTCGCACCCGCAGTGGCGCCGCGGCGATGTGCAGCTCTTGATCAAGCAGATCAATGTATCGACCAGATGTAAGATCGGCGACATCGAGCGTTGCGCCCGTGAGCAACTCATACAGATACCAGGCACGCCGGGCGAAGATTCCGTTGGGCTCACTTTGCACCCAGCGCTCAATCTCAGTCTTCTCGATTTGCTGGAAAGCCGCTTTGTACACCCCCAGGTCGAGCGGCTCATATCTGAGGGCAAACCGCAGTTGCGGAATCACTCCCTCGGCCGGCTTGTACGATGTGGGATACTGTTCCAGAACCTCGGCGTCCGTCACCCTGGTCTTGCGAGCGCCGGCGGTCAATTCCGAGCGAACCACCGGATACGGAACCTTGAGGCCAAGCTGATCAATCACCGCCCTGAGACCCAGTGAAGTGGGCCGATTCCCCTCATTACTCATGAAATCATCCCATTGATTACGAAAACACTCCAGAATATAGCATATTATACAAATACATCCCAAGATTGCATACTTAGAATGACCTAATAATTAAGGACAGCCTGCTCTTGGAATTCAGACGGAATAACGAACCACGCCCGAGCGAGTTAGAAGGGTCTGAGCTCTATTTCGACCAATCGTCCCAAACGAGTTCCTTGATCCTGGAAAACTCTGACACATTTGCTGTGATCAGGGTCAGCTTGTGGCGCACTGCCTGGCCGGCAATCAGCAGATCATAGGCTCCAATCGGCTTCCCGGCCGATTCAAGAGCGGCCCGCAGTTGGCCAGCGATCTTGGCATCAGCATCTTGAAAAGAGAGCATCTCAAGCGGGCCTGCAAAGAACATCTCACACCGCCTGGCGTTTTCCTGCTGACGCGCACTCTTGAACACTCCATACCAAAGTTCAAAGGCAACGACCGATGGCACAAAGAATTTGGCGCCCTTGCGCGACGCGCGTGCGAAGCGCTTCTGAACAGGGTTTATATTGGGCGACATCAGGGCGATACAGGCATTCGTATCGAGCAGATAATTCATTCAAAGAACTCGCGCTTCGGTGTGCGTGGTTGGTTACGCTGCGCCATAAAATCCGGATCGGCAGGAATGCTCTTCAGCGCCGCCAGCCACTCTTCGGGATCGGCAATCAACGGCTCCAGCACCACGCAATTGCCGGACCGGCGAATGCGCACCTTGTCCCCTTCGAACCGGAACTCCTGCGGCAAACGCACGGCTTGGCTGCTGCCATTCTGAAACAGTTTTGCAAATCGACTCATCGCTGGCATCCTTGAATGGAGTATATACTTTAAATATATACTAAGCAGGCTCGCAGGCCGATGTCAAGATTATTGACTTAAGGTTCATAATAATGTACTTTAAATAGTATAAACGCCATACATACGAGCGCAAATTATGAGAACGAGTCGATCATCAGCGCGGCTACCCATCCCAGTCAAACATGCGCTGCGCAAGCTGGGCCACGATATTCGGGATGCCCGGCGGCGAAGGGCGCCCGAAATGGCGGATGCTTTCATGAGAATGTCCTTTCCGGAATGACGGAATGAATAATTCTGGCAGCTCGTTGGCGTGGATGTCACAATTTAACCGACGGTTGTTTGTTGGTTGGTTGTTACCAAGCCGGAAAAGACACAGCTATTCGGGATTCTCCGGAGAAAGCAGATCGCTTACGCGCCCAGAAGGGGTCAACTCAAACGGGTAAAGTGGGAATAGTAATTCGTCAGCAATGATCTCGGCGCTTCTCACGTCAGCTTCATCTGTAAAACGCCTCCCCCGCCTCTCTTCCCATCTGTTCAACATCTCAACGTTCCAGCGACAGGCTTGCCCCCAGTGGACGTTCTTCGCCGGATCAATTTGAGGCGGATCACCCGACACCGGCTCCTGGAGATGAATCTGGCCCCAATATTCTCTTACGACCTGCAAGCCCTCTCTTGAAAACAACCCGAGGTCGTTCAACGCGCCCATGACAGGAATAATGGCTGAAGGCACAAGGTCACCGAAAAGAAAATCGCGGGGATACGGCGTATCCCAACCATGATTGTTGTCGTCATGTCTGACATAACTCACATAGAGGCGTTTCTCTCGCATGTACAGAATTGAGTTCGGCGCTATGAATTCTCCGTAATCGCCCTCCCGATAAACCCCTGGACGTTCTTGGTTAACGATCCTTCTCGCTTCATCCAAGTCCACAAGCCGAGAGCCGTAGTACTTAACGTAGATGCCTTTCGCAAGATGGCTGCCAAAGCCTCTAATCATCGCTTCGAATTGCGCTCTGCAAGCTTGTGGGCACCTTACCGCATCGAAAAGCAGCAAGGACTTCGCAGCCTCCTCTTCAGCAAATAGCTGCAGAATTCCAACAGCCCGTCGGTTGCCCAATCGGGCGATCTCCTGGGCTTCATTCCACAGTTCAATGGCGTTGGCATGGATCAGCGGCAGCCCCGCACTGATGTTCTCCAAAAACTGATCCGGCGAGAGCTGTAACAAATCATTATGAAAATTGCCTGGTGTGACCGCCAGATAAGCCCCACATTGATCACAATAACGTCGGCCATCGTCAGGGTTGCGGTGATTATTATGGCAAAGCATTGCAGGCCGGATTTTCTCTCAGTATCCTCGAGCAGTAATATAGCAGCCTGGATAACTTAGTTTCATCACTGGTGATTTGCGAGTTGGCGGAGCTAAAGTCAGGAGCATTTGCCCACAGAATTCAAATGCTTGCAATAATCCCCAGAAGGTTCATGCTTCCGGTTTCTCTTCAAGTGCGAAGACAATCTTTTGCAGGGTTTCAAGATTACTCACCTCGTTGAGGGACCTGAGGTTGACCGACCGCAGGATAGCCGCCAATGGTTCGGAACCCGTCTTCTCCAGGGCACCGGATAATCGCTGTAAGCCGCGTTCCGCCGACTGCATTTGCGCCAATACTCTCTGAAGGAGTGCGGCATCCTGAATCTGGCGTGGATTCCATGCTCGCGCCACGGTCTTCAGCAGTCCCCGATAGATGCCTCGCCCCAGCGGCTCTGCCAGTGCCTCAATCTGACGAACCAGTTTGGCACACTCACGCTGATCGACACTTCCACTTCCCTTCTCGCGGACTTGGCTTTCAGGCGCCGTCTCAGCAGGGCCGGCGGGGTTCGACAATTGCCGGGCGTCTCCTTCTCCGCGTTGCGGCCGCAGGCCCTGCCGCCATCCAGCCGGGGTTGCCCAACCGCCGAGCTTCGGTATGCTCTTGGGACGTTTTCTGTCGTCCAAGTCCACCCACGTACCGGTGAAGTGATACAGGTATCGGCCGAGACCAAAGCACGAACAGGCGCGCTTGAACGCCTGAGCCTCGGCGCTGGTGCCGGCGTTTTCGTCGTCCGTCCACTCCTCGCCGGTGGCTGAATGCCCGCCAAGACCAAAGATCGTCAAATCACACGTGACGAATACCTTGGCGACTGTCCTTTGATCTTTGCCGCGCTGGAAATTGGCGCTGGTGTGGACGGTGTATTTGCGTGTCCATCCGGCAGGAGTGAAAAGCACATTGAGCCGGTCGGTGTAGGCTCGCTGGTTTGCATATGGAATCACTTGGCCGCGCAGAGGCTCCTTGCCCTTGGTGGTATTCGTAACTCGCCACTCGATGACAGACGGATCAAACGGTACTTCTAACAGGGCCACAAATTCTTTGATCTGTTCCGCCGTGAGCTGGGGCGCCGAACTCATCCCGAGCAAGACGGCGGGTGGGACAGATTTGCTTAAATGATCTGCGCCGCCCTCCAACCCGTTTGCGTAACCATTGGGTGGGCTCATGGCAATTCTCCTGTTGTGAGGAAACAAAGGTGTGTAGTGCTGAAATGTTCTGGATGTTCAGGAAGACAATCGAGAAGCGTGCAGAATTGGGCGGTTAAATTCTTGCGATCACTACATCTGCACTGTAGTAATCCTGGTGATCAGGTCGCCCATGAAACGGTGGTCGCCTTTTTGGAAACTGGCCTTCGATACCGAGTCCATTTCCTGTTGTGTGACGTGTGCCCAATTGACGTGTAGTCCCAGATGCAAGCCAAGCTCACGGATGAATTCACGCTGCGCTCTTCCATTGCCCTCGCGAAACGGATGAATCGCATTGAGTTCGCTCATGTAGTAGCCGGCTCGCGAGCCAAACTTTTCGGGCGTTGTTGCTTTCAGCAGGTTCTCGCCGCTCAGCTTGCTGAACAAATCAATCAGCGATTGCTCGATGAATTCGCGACGACAAAACCAGAATTCACCCTCTTTGCGCATGTCCACGGTGCGAAACTCACCGGCCCACGGATAAACATCCTGAAAGATATGCCGGTGAATGCGCTGGAGGTGGGGCGCGTCAAAAGCCCCAGGGACCGGATGGAAGATCAACTCCGAAACCCATTGGGCCGTCGAAACGGCCTCGAACTGCTGGAGCCGATTCGGATCTTCGATTCCAGCCAGATTCTTCAGGACGTTGGTGTCAGGGTAGACGTACGGATCAGTGGCCATTGCGGGCGATATCGAGGGCCAGGCTTCTCATTGCAGCATGGTATTCCTCATGAGACAGCTCACCTTCAATGAAGCGATTGGCAATGGCCTCAGCCTCAGGACCGGGCTCAAGACCTTCCATTCGGACACTGCCAAAGCCATACTGCACCGCTTCGGTTCGCAGTTTCCGCTCTGTGCCATCGATCTTCTGTTTGGTCGGGATCGCCATGTCTTGTAAGGTCAATTATAACCTCCTGGTTCTATGATCTTCACTAGTTTAAGTCGAATGGATACTTGATCTTACGCCCACCGGGCACCCGTTTTAGAACGGAATATCCTGGTCCGTGATTTCTCCAGTCCCGGTATCGACAGGTTCTCTCTCCTCTTCCGCGTGGCCCCGGTCCCCATCGCTGTCAGCCTCTCGTGACCCCAGCAGCACGATGTCGCGGGCAACGATCTCCACCCGATATTTCTTTTCACCGCTGTTCCGGTCTTCCCAGCTTGAGGTCTGGAGCCGGCCTTCGATGAACAGCTTTGTCCCGGAATGGACGTACTCGCCGACGATCTCGGCCAGCCGCTGCCAAGCGAGGACGTTGTGCCATTCCGTCCGTTCCTGCCACTCCCCGGATTTGTCTTTAAACTTTTCATTGGTGGCCAGACTGAACTTGGCCAGGGCAACTCCGCTGGGGGTGTACTTCACCTCCGGGTCTTTGCCCACGTTCCCGATGAGAATCACTTTGTTAATGCTCTTTGCCATGTTGCAACTCTTAAATTGAATGTTGGTGTTTGAACCTAGACGCCGTCAGGCCCCGTGCAGGATCTTGCGGCATCTTTGGTCAAGGATCCGGGCCAGCACGTCGGCGTCGTTGGCAACATCTACTGGATCGCGCGTGAGCGCCAAATGAAGCGCATGCTTCAACCAGCAGGAGGATGTAAGGTCGCCCAGCACTTGTTCGACCTCAGGCAGTGTCTCCACATCACCGGCCAGTTCCAGAGGCTCTAACGCCTCGCATTGGCAGATGACGCAATGCTTCTGCCGTGACGCATAGCAGATCAGTTCACCCCGGTCACGCAAGCACACCGGACAATGAAAAGCGACGTTGTTGGATGATGATGACAAAGCCTTACTCCCTTCATGTTTAACTCGCGATACGCCTCCGGATCGGACATCCGACCGCCGCGCGAATCATCTCTTTCGAACATCCGGCCCAGCACTTGTACTTGCGCGGATCGCTGACCGCGATGGCAAGGTTGTCGCCGGTGCGGTCGCGTCCCTGCTGGGCGCACGACGGACACCGGGTCCAGTAGTTGCGGCCCTGTCTTCGTTTCGCCGCTACATGATCGAGGATGAGAAACTCACGCCGGGTCGGATCAGGTGGCGGGAGTGTAATGCTCGGCCGGGGTGCGAATTCTTCGGGCATTTTCAGGCCAGCCACAAACGCCGCCAGTTCGTCGGCGGTGATCCGTTTGAGCCGGGAGAGATACTTGATCTGGGCTTCCAGCGTGTAGTCGGCGCCGTAAAACCAGTACCGCCTGCCCGCGCCGCGGTGAATGCCGAGCGGCCCCCGGATAGCGTTGCCAAATTCGTTGGCTGGGACCATGTCCTGTTTGGGAAATACCTCGATTCCCTCCGCTAGGCTGGCGCTTCCCAGGCCGGCACCCCGGACGGGTACTTTCAGTCGCTGGGCCAGGTTGTAGATGTAGAGCCGACAGTCGCGGGCCAGCAACGGCTGCCCGGCGAAGATCCACAGGTGGCCCCCGCGCCGGGATTTCTCCAGGGCAGCTTCGACTCCGTCCTGACGAACACCTCCAGATAGCGGGCGGCCATTTCTTCGCTTGCCAGCAGTTTGCTCTGCATAAATCACGCCGTCAGCATGTTCTTACCCCAGGTCAAAAACTCGGTCAAATTTCCACGGGTTTGTCCGAAGCGGCCCCGTCAAGCCGTGCCGGGGGTTTGGAATTGGGCGTGCAAGAGGGCCGGCTGTTCGGCGTATTGGAGCAGGTCATATTCGGAGAGGAGCTGGCAGAAGTCCTGTGCGGTGAGGCTGTCGTCAGGGCCGTCGAAAGACAGCAGGTAGAACTCCTGACGCTGCCGGTCATAGACATAGATCGCTCCGGAAGCCGGGTTCTCAGGAGCAACCGGCAGGAGCAGGATGCCCCTAGGCATCTGAATCCAGCGGGCGGCTACGGCTTCCCCGATTTCGAGGAAGGCTTGGATTACGCGGTCAACGTGGGGCTCAGGATTGCCAAGTCCCAGCTCTCTTATGCTGAACAGGCGGTGGGGGGTGATGGTGCCTCGGCTGAGTTGCATGTACTTCTCCTTCGGTGGAATGAAACCAGATGACACTCCCTAAGGTGGCCTTATAATGAGTTGCATCCGAACCACAATTGTGGGACCGGATACTTGGCCGCCGGGCGTAGTGGGTCATGCTGTCCAAGCCCAAAACGAATAGCACGAGAGAGCGAGAAGGACCTCAATGAGCGACCTTCAATTTCAGCGACTCTTCTCCTTTTCCGGACCGCTACAGATGCACTCCCACGTTTCCCTCTGAGTTGCCTGCGCACCTAAGGTGGGACTGACTCGTGCCAAGCACCATACGCACGTGGTTCGGTGAGTACCTGTTTATCCCTCAGAATGCGATTGCGCGAAGAAGTTTTGGATGGTACTTCTTGTCATCTTCCTGGCGCGGACGCACCCTCAACACACCCGACACGTACCCAAGATCTTTCCAAGGAACGTGGACCGCACTCTTGCGGAGTCGCTCGGTACTGTCCTGAGACAGGTCAAGAATATACCGTAACCCTCCATCGGTACCCTGAGTATGCGTACCCGAGATCAGGATCATCTGATGCCCGTGATCTTCTTTATCAAAGGGATTCGGTCCAATGACGAACAAGCTATAATCCACATCATATAGGGGAGGGTTCTTGGGAACGGAGCTGAAGTACCACGTCTCGCCATCATGTCGGCGCCCAACATCTTCCTCTTTGATCACTTTCTCGGCTTCGTCGTCGTAGCCCACGACAATTCCGTTCTTTGGATCATCGGTATACGGCTCACTTGGGATTTTGTCGTAAACATGATTCGAGAAATCCAACGGGAACTTATCAAATTTATGAAACCCTTTTGGCTGGCGTGCCAGTAATAGCTTCCGAGCCATTCTGAAGGCACAGTTACGAATTGGACCGCCCAAAATCACTATATCGGCTTCACGAAGTGATTGATCCTGATCGAGTTTCGTAAACCATGAAACCTTCGTTTCTAGTTTTGCATTTGGATTCCATTGCTTAATGGAACTCTCAAGTTGATCTCGCTCGCATTTTCCCAACTCCGCGTCTGCGCAGAGACGCGAATGAACTCTCCTGTCGGCAGATTGCCGTTGATCCACTTCGGGCAATGGCATCGGCGATAGCCGATGTCGGTTTGCGTGCAAGGCCGGTAATGACGTGTATAAACGCGAAGCACTGCGCCTCCAGACTCGGATTGCAGGTCGGGTCAGCCGAAGGCACTGTACGATCATTGTACGATTCGCGCAAATCGCCAAAATCTTATTTGTTTTCAGAGACTTGGAATGGTGGAGCTAGTCGGGATCGAACCGACGACCTCATCGTTGCGAACGATGCGCTCTCCCATCTGAGCTATAGCCCCAAACCTCGGGAAGATCTGTCACTAATTTTAGCAGGAGATCGGACCATCGGGAAATCCGTTCATCGGGAAATCGGAGCATGCGAAACACTCCAGTACGATAAGATGGAAGTGCGAACGCCGAGCGGACCTCATTTCCCAAAGGAGCCTCGATGGCGGGTACGGCCGATCCGGCGACTACACCCGTGCTTGCACCCGTGCGCGAAATCTTTGCTGCCATCGTCTCCACCATCGTCCCTGAGGCATCTTCCCTCGACGATCACGGATGGACCAGCCTCGAACAGACAATCGAGACAGCCCTTCGCGACCGTCCGGCTGCGCTCAAAAGCCAACTGCGGCTCTCCTTGCGCACCATCCAGTGGATGGCTGCGTTGCGTTTCGGCCGGCCTTTTACTTCTCTCAACGTGGCGCAACGCGCGCGCTTTCTCCGGTCGTTTGAGGACCACCGGCTGCAAATCGTTCGCGTGGGCTTCTGGGGACTTCGCACCCTGGCCCTGATCGGATATTACGCCCGGGCAGAGGCCGCCGATGAAGTTGGATATCACGCTGATGCGCGCGGATGGGAAAGGCTGGAAATCGGGAAATCGGGTCATCGGAACATCGGGACATCGGAAAAGCAAGAGCTTTAGCCATGCTTTACCCACGAACAAACACGAATCGAGCATCAGGGCTTACAGCAATAATGTTCACTTAAGGTGAGCGATTCAGCCAAGAGCCACGACGCACCAGCGCCGGAGGCGCGACGAGAGGTTAGCCCAACGCGTAAGCGTTGGGAAAGCAAGGGGAGAAGATTGGAGCCCCTTTAGGGGCGGCAGAGGAATGTAACCACCGGGATTCACTGTCCCTTTAAGTGAACTGTATTGGCTTCAACCACGAACAAAAACGAATCGAGCATCGAGTCTTACGATCAAAACAATCTGATGAACAAGCTCAATTACGACATCATCATTATCGGTTCAGGCGCCGGGGGCGGGACTGTCGCCCAGGAACTTTCCTCTCTGTGCGCGAGCGGCGTCCGCATCGCCGTATTGGAAAAAGGCCCTAAGCTGCGCGATGAGGAATTCACCGGGCATGAACTCGAAATGACATCGGCCCTATACGAAGATGGTGGCGGATTCCTGACCGCGGAAAAGACCATGACTCTGGCTTTGGGCAGCGCCTACGGCGGCTCCACCGTCGTCTACACCGGCACCTCGCTGCTGCCGCCGGAACGGGTGATTCAGCGCTGGAACGTCCCTGGACTGACTCTGCAGGAAATCGAGCAACGCACCCGCAAGTTCATGCTCGAGAACAATGTGCAACTGGTGGAAGACAAGTTCATCAATGAAAACAACCGGCTATTCGTGGAAGGCTGCCGGCAACTGGGCTATGATTCGCGGCAGTTTCCGTTGAATCTGAGAGGCTGCGTCGGATCGGGCCTCTGTAACCTGGGCTGTCCGAACCAGGCCAAGCAGGGCACCAACCGCGTGCAGCTACCGAGGGCCGAAAGCAACGGAGTCGAAGTCATCACGCGCTGTGAAGTGCTGCGCATCATTGGGAAGAACGGCGGGAAAAACGGTGGGAAGAACGGCGGGAAGAAGCTCATCGCGCGAGTGACTGCCAAACCGCCGGGGGCCAAGGGCGAGCCTTCCTCCTGGGCGCCGGGCGAATATGAAATCACGGCCAAGATCATCGTGCTCTCCGATTCGGTCACCGATGCCCACGGCCGCGTCCATGGCGTACACGGACTCTATGTGGCCGACGCCAGCCTGTTTCCCAACGCGCTCGAAATCAATCCATACCTTACAATCATGGCCTTGGCCGACCGCGTGGCCGAAACCATCAGGAAGGACGCGTCTTCTCTGCTATGAAATCGACCGGTGCTGACATCGTGGTGCGCGCGCTTGAAGATGAAGGCATTCCCTTCACCTTTGGAATCCCCGGCACGCATAACATCGAACTGTACGATTCTCTGATTCGTTCCGAAAAAGTGCGGCCGATTCTGGTAACCGATGAGCAAAGCGCTTCGTTCATGGCCGACGCCGTGGCCCGTTCTTCCGGCAAGCTGGGTGTGGCCAACGTAGTGCCCGGCGCGGGACTGACGCACGCGCTCTCGGGCATCGCTGAAGCCTGGCTCGATGGCATCCCCATGCTGGTGCTGGCCTGCGGCATCCGGCGCGACAGCGGCAAATCGTTTCAGCTTCATGACGTTGACCAACTGGCGATTGCGCGGCCCGTAACCAAAGCGCAGTTTCTCATCACGCAAGGCGCCGAACTTTACAGCACCGTTCGCCACGCCTGCCAGTTGGCGCGTAGCGCGCCCGCCGGGCCGGTGATCGTGGAAGTCCCAATCGATCTTTATCTTTTCCGCCACGAAGTAAACCTGGCGCCGCCGCCGGCCCCAGCCGCGCCGGCCGTCGCGAAACTCACTGAGGTCGAACTGACCGCGCTGATGCTCAACAGCAGCCGGAAGCCGCTCTTGTATCTGGGACTGGGCGCGGCCGGAGCAGGCGCCAATCTGGTCGCCCTGGCCGAGCGGCTGCAATCGCCTGTGGCCACGACCTTCCAAGGCAAGGGCATATTTCCCGAGGACCATCCGCTATGGCTGTGGTGCGGCTTTGGCGAAGCTGCGCCGCCTTTCATCCGCAAGGTTGCCGAAGGCTGCGATACCACGCTGGCGATTGGCTGCCGCTTCTCGGAAGTTGGCACCGGCAGCTACGGTCTTCAGCCGCCAGGAAATCTGATTCATGTAGATATCGACCCGAATGTGCTGGGGAAAAACTATCCTGCGCTTCTGAGCGTGGTTTCCGATGGCGCCAGCTTTGTCTCCGCGCTGCTGCCCCGCCTCACCGCCAAGAGCAGTAACCGTGAAATGCGCGAGTCCATCAGCGCCGGGCACGCCGGGGTCTGGTCAGGATGGCAACCTTCCGAAAAGACCGAGCGCGTCTCACCCCCGCTGCTAATCAAGACCTTGCAGCGTGTGCTGGGGCCGGATGCGATTTATACCACCGACAGCGGCAACGGAACTTTTCTTGCCATCGAGTGCCTGCGGCTGACCAAACCCCGGTCCTTCCTAGCGCCGATTGACTACTCATGCATGGGCTACGCCGTGCCCGCAGCCCTGGGTGCGGCATTCGCGTGTCCGGGACGTCCGGTGGCGGCGCTGGCCGGCGATGGCGCTTTTCTGATGACCGGCCTGGAACTGCTCACCGCCTCCAGTAACCAATTGCCGGTCATGGTTCTAATGCTGCGCGACCGGGAGCTGGCCCAGATTTCCCAGTTCCAGAAAACGGCCCTGGGAAAGAAAGCTTGCAGCGAGTTACCCGACTACGATCTCTCGGCCATCTGCCAGGGTGTGGGCGTAGAGCATCTGGCCCTGCGCCAGAATTCAGAAGTCGAGAACGTGCTGATGAAGGCGCGTGCGATCACTAAGGGTGGGAAGCCCGTGATGGTGGAAGTCGAAATCGATTACTCGGAAAAGACATTTTTCACCCAGGGAGTCGTCCGGACCAACTTCGCGCGGCTGCCCTGGCGCGACCGCCTGCGGATGCTGCTGCGGGCAGTCACGCGGCGGATCGGCTAGCGCGCATACTGCATTGCTATAGCCCATGGCCAGGGCTGTCGACCGCCTCTGAAAAATAGAATTCGCCGCTGATTTGCGCTGACAAACGCTGATCACCGGCCAACTTTGTCATCAAAATCGAATTTTTCATAACCCCAGAATAAAAGCGGTATACAGGGCGGATTTTTTTATTTCGCCTCTTTGAGCTTTTGCATTTTCCAGTTATTTGCATGATGCACAATGGTTTATCGCCAGCCACGAAGAGAGAACGCCCGGAATAAAAGCCAGATAAAAGCCGCATACAGGGAGGGGAAAGACATATGAATTTGGCATTGGATCAGAATCGCAAAAACATGCCTTGAGATCCGCGCATCCGCGCATCTCGTTGAAAACTCAGGAAAAAATCGTTGCGGATACCGTTGCCGATGAGATTTTCGTTGCGCGACGGAAGCTCATTCCTTAGCAATCAGAAACTTACAAACAGGAAAAGAAACCCCGACGCTCCATTCCAGAGGGGAGCGCGGGGCGGGACAGAAGTCTGAGCTCCTGGATATTCAGTTTTCAAAGAGCCTTTCAAATCTGGCGCGTGTGCGCCTGCAATGATTATTGCCAGACTACAAGCTGTAGGTAAAGACTTTGATGCCGGAATGCTGTCAGATTGCCAGCGAAAGGATCCGGCGTGAGTCGACAATTGCGCTCAGAACTCCAATAGTATTGCCTTTACCTATCATGGATGTCTCCCTTTTTTCCTTTCTTTCGCGGGCGGCCAGCAAGCCGAGCGTGCTATTGTAAGGGCAGCGGGGAGCCAGTGCCGTTGCCGTGCGAGGTAGGAAATGAATTGGATTAGTTCGTTGGTAGTGTCCATTGTATTGGTTTTTCCTGCGCATTTATCCGCGAACGCCCAGGCAGACCCCTGCGCCTTTCCCGTTCCCTCCAGGTCTTCCAACCAGGCGAACATGTTCACCGATGAACAGGAAGAGTGGCTGGGCCAGATCATCGAGCAGGACCTCCGGCGCTCGTTTCACGTGCTGGAAGATCCCGAGGGACGGCTGCAGCGCCTGGGAGAGAAGCTGGTGGCGCAGCTCCCGCCGAGCGGCGCCCATTATCGCTTTCTGCTGGTTGATTCGCCGGAACTAAACTCTTTCGGGACCGCCGGCGGACGCATTTTCATCTTCCGGCGCGCGGTTGCCTTTGCCAAGGATGAAGACCAGTTGGCCTCGCTGCTGGGCCACGAGATCGGGCACGTTGCGGTGCATGAAGTGGCGATCCGCGTTTCCGGCTGGTTTCGCAAGATGGGGGTGACCCAGGTCGGCGACCGCCAGGACATTTTCAACAAGTGGAACCAGTTCAAGGACACACAAAGGACGCTGCATCTGAGCGATGACGAAACCGAAGGAGGCCAGCACATCGCCGACCGCGTCGGACTGTACGCGATGGCGCGCGCAGGCTACGAACCGGCGCGGGCGATCGATTACTTTGACCGGCTGTTCCTGACCAAGGGCAAGACCGGCGGCTTCTGGAGCGCTCTGGCCGGAAACTCGCGGCCCGAATACGCCCGTTTGCGCGACCTGGTCCGCAATGTCACACCGCTGCAGGCCAATTGCGTGGCGCCTCCACCGCCCACCCGCGATACCTTTGCGCAGTGGCGCGATGCGGTGATCCGGGCACGCCGGGCCGTGGCCCAGGAAGATGTCCCGGGGCTCATCTCGAAGACCGCGCTGCAACCCACGCTGCGCGGCGATCTCGACGAACTGCAGTTCAGCGCCGATGGCAAATACGTTCTTGCGCAGGACGAGAGCGGGATCTTCGTACTGAGCCGCAAACCTCTGGCGGTCCTCTTTCGCATCGACGCCCCGGAAGCCAAGGACGCGCAGTTCACTCCGGATTCGACCTCCATCGTCTTTTACGACCGGGAACTGCGGGTACAGAAATGGAGCCTTGAAGCCCAGGAGATGACGGAGGCCCACGAACTGGACGCCAAGCGCTGCTGGGGAAGTTCTCTCTCGCCGACCGGCGAGGTGTTCGCCTGCGCCAGGCCGCGGCTGGAGCTGAGCGACCCTGTCTTTGAACTCCAGTTCGTGGACGTGGCGACGGGGCAACCGCTGCTCACGCGCGAAAAATTCTATGAGCTTTCCCGGCTGGAAGTGCTTTTGCTGCGCCGGGCACTCAGGGAAAACGGAACGCCCAGCCTGTTTGGCTTCCGTTATTCGCCCGATGGACGATATGTCATCGTGCATCGCGGGACGACCTCCATCGCCTACGACCTCAGGGACCATGCCGAGGTCAAAATGCCGTTCAACTTCAAAGTCGCAATCGCCTCCTCGTGCGCGTTTGTGGGAACGGGCGAAGTCGTGGGATACAACCGTTCCACCGCCAAGATGTCGCGCATCGAATTTCCCTCCGGAAGGGCCCTCAAGGAGTTTCCGTTTGCCAAGCGCCATCTGATTCTAAGTTCGACGCAAAAGAGCGGTTTCGCGCTGCTGCGGGGAATGCGAGAGTCTCCCGCGCTGGTTCTCGATCTGCAAAAGGAAGTCGTGGTCATGGGCTACAAGCAGCCGGCGCTGGCTTTTGACGGCGCATACTTTGCGGGGGAAGGCCAGGCGGGCGAGATCATCGTAGCCGCCGTTCAGGAAAAAGGCGCTGCCACCGGCCCGGTGGAACATGCGGTCCTGCCCGATTCCCCTCTCGGCGCTTCCCGAGTCGCGAATTTCTCGCCGGATGGCGCGTGGCTGGCGGTTTCCGAATCTTCCCGGGGGGCAGTTTGGGGCCTTGCGGACGGAATCCGTGCGTTTCACACGGCAAATTTCGACGGTGCGTTTTTTGACTCCACCGGGCAGGTTGTCATGAAATTTCCGGCGAATGGGAAAGAGCCCCCCAAGGTTTTTCAGTTCAATCCTTCCACCAAAGCGGTCAATAAGCTCTATGAAATCGCACCCCAGGCGACGGAAGACCAGTCCGACCCTGAGTGGATGAGTTCGAAGGAACTGCGGCAGTTAGGCGATGTGCTGCTCGACTTGAAGCCGGTGAATGACAATGCCTATCTCGCCGATTACACACTGACGGTGAAGGATCTGTTGACCGGCAATCTTCTCTGGGAACGCAGGCTCGCGCCGGACGCAGACACGCACAGCCTTCACTGGTCGCTGGCCAGCGGGCCGGTGATGACCCTGGTGCTTTCCGATTACCCCAACGTTCGAGATGCGGTCAAGGACGATCCTTCGCTGAAAGCCAAGTTCGATTCCATGGAGGCGAAGAAAACCGCGAACCTGATCCAAGCGATCGACAGGCTGACGGGCAAGCCGCTGGGCGGCGTGCTCGTGGACACCGGAAAGCTTTCATTCCGTGTGGAAAGCGCGGGCATCGCGGGCGACACCGTGGTTGCCAAAGTCTCGGGCAACCGGACATTTGTCTATTCTCTGCGATCAGGAGAGCAGACCGGCAAAGTATTTGGACATCCGATCGCAATCTCGGCGGCCGCCGGCAGGCTGCTGGTCGGGAACCAGGAAGGCGAAGCCGACCTCTACGACCTTAGAACGATGAAATCGCTGCGGCATTTCACCCTGCCGGCGAGAATCGCCACCGCAAGGTTTACCACAGACGGCTCCAGCCTGCTCATACTCACGGCCGCCCAGATGATCTATAAGGTGAAGAGCGGCGAATAACGCCCCGTCACCACCACACCCGATGGTCTTTCCGAATCGTCGGAGCGCGTTCCGCGCGCACCGACGGTGAGGAATCTGCTCCGCCGCGTAGAGATGTCCGTCTGGTAATCCGGGGCTCGGCGGACGTTCCCCATAGTCGATCGGCGGAAATAGGTCCAAGGCAGCCTCGTCTCTCAGCAGGCCACGGAAGATATTGACAGAAAACGTCCCGTCCCCGGTTTATCTGAGGATTCCACAGCTACAAAATCGGACTACCCCGGTTCATCGGTCGAGCCCTCTGCTTTCGGAATTGCTTGAATTTAAAGGACATGAGGTCGTGTACTATAAAGTAGACCTCCTGGGTTTGCACCACGCGCTCGGCGGCCGCAAACCTGGAAAACTGGGTGAAGCCCTTCTTTTTTTGTAACGTTTTCACCTGCTGGATCACAACTCCATAGAGAAGTCCTCTGCTCGTAAAAGCAAGGTGAACCCCCATACCTTCTTGGAAGGTTATGGGGGGGCACGCAGGGTGACACGAGGTAAACATGATTCTCTCCGTGATTTCAGCTCTGGCTGGACTACTCATCGCCTTGGCAAGTTTGGCTTTGCTGTGGCAGCAAAAGATCTATATTGATGCCCAGACCAAAGAGATCACAAAGATCGATCTTCCCTTTGGCATCAAGCTGCAAACCAATGCCCCGGTAATAGCAATTGTTTTCATGGGCGTTGCGCTCATCATGGTTCCGGTTGTGAAGCATACAGAGCAGAGCGTGGTTGCTTTAAAGGGCCATGTACGCGCGAATGAACCTTTAAAGGTTTACGCCATCGCCGCGCAGCAGGAAACGAATGGTGACGTGCTCCTCGAGGTTCCCGGAAACGCGTACTACACGGTAATGTATCTCCCCAAGGACGGTGCCACCGCATTTGACAGTCAGTCGGTCGACCTTGTGAAGCGTCACCAGGAGCCGTTTCCGCTACCGGAACTCCAGGTGCGACAAACTGTAGCTGGGAACACAGGAGAGCTTCCTGGCACCCCAATCCACACGGAAGCCCCGGACGTAGTCAGTCAGTTCAAGTGAGGATGCTGAGATGAAAATCGTGGAAGACATACTCCGCCAGACGATCGTCGCTGTCGTGTGCCTCGCAACTATGTGGCAACAAGATGCCGGGTCAGCCAGCATCACTGGACATGTCCAACTCAGTCAGACGTCTACATCGTTGGTCGCGCGGCTTTACTCACCGAAGAGTCAGGACGCGCAGGCTCAACAGAATAAACAGATGGGTGAAGGTCCTACTCGTCGCGTCAGGGTTTCCTTTATCCAGGGAGATGGACGATTTGAGTTCCCCGGCCTTCTGTCGGGTTCTTACCTTCTGGAAATTTACAGCGGCGACCGGCTGCTCTATCAGAAGATTGTTTCGACTCAAGACACACAGCCTCTGGAAATCGCTCTCAATGCAATTCAAGAAAGCAGCCAACCTTCTCTGGTGTTCAAAAAAAAGGGTTGGCGTCCCGGTGACATGACATCGGATCCAAGTTCAGGTGTATTTGTGCTGGACAGCAGTGGCGGCGTGTCGAAGCTGTCTAGCGATGAACAGATCATTCGCATTGAGCCACTGTTTCGATTGAACACCAATTACGAAGGATCTGCTGTGACCGCGAGCGCGCAGTCGGTGTATGTAGTAGCGAATTCTACACTAGGTTGCTTAGTGCTCAGGTACTCACTTTCGGACAAAGCGATGAGTGAACGATTGCTGGGGGTCAAAGAAACATGTACTGGTATCGCAACCGATGGAACCACCATTTATGTGACGCTTCCTCAGAAGAATGAGATTCGATATTTACGCTCCTGGAACTCCTCATATCGCAGTTGGAGTGTGAACGGCGCGGATGCTTTGGGACCAATTGTTTTTGACCACGTTGGGAACCGCTTGATCGTGGCGGACCATTCTGGCAGAGCCTACGCCATCTCGACGGCGGATGGAACGAAGGAACTGCTGGCCTCAAATCTCGGTTGGGTCAACTCCATTGCAGCTTCCCGGCAACACATTCTTGTAGCGTCGGGGTCAAAAGTACTCTCGCTGACAAGATCTGATAATCGGGGAGAGAATCCCCCCATGAGTCTGCGGTCGCTAACCGGTGGACACATCGTGGGTGTCGCAGTGGATGCAGGTGATAGGGCATGGTTTGCCGATTACGACAAGGAGGTCGTCCAGGGATTCCTTCCTCTCAATTAACCAGCCGGTTGGGACTCGTTTGAGATAATGTTGTGATGAATCGAGCAGATTGATTATGCCGAGCTTTGGCGATGCGCCGCGGAAATCCCTTATGACTGGTTTGAACACGATGGGCAAGGGTTGTTTGACTTGGTGGAGACCCTTTACAGGCGGCGCTCCCTGGTCCGTGAACTGATCACCCAATTCCACCACTCGAGTCGTGATCCGTTTCCAAATTGGACGGACAGCACTTTTGCGGCCAGCCCGGTCCTCCATCACTTAGACGCTCCCGGAATTCCGTAATTAGGACAGTCCCAGAATAGGAGAGAACGAGGTCAGCCTGATCCGCGCGATTATTCCCGCGCCCATTCAGAACAATTTAGGGCGATCTACGACCTTGTGATAAATTTGCGCCCGTCCCAAAATCTGGGAAGAGGCCTCAAGCCTCTTCATTTCCTAAAGATACTGCCACGATCCTGATGGGGGTTCCCTGCAGCCACTCACTATCGTTTACTCCCGGAACGACCAACTTCGAACACCCGTCCACCGCCGGACAACCGGACAACCCGCACCTCGCCGGTCTTGCGGTCCTCATAATCGGCGAACATGGTAAACCCGGGCTCGACATCCAATCGCAATGGGGTCTTGTCGTCTTATCCGGGAAAACGAGCGTGATGGAGTGGTCTTCAACACGGCTGGAGAAATCCACTTCCTCAAGGATCTTGCCCTTGACCTTTGGAAATCTTATCCGCCGGCTTCCGGAAACAATGGGTGGCTTCTTCTTGCTGGGAGGGTTCACTGGCGGCCTGCTCTCTGCGCAGAACCTCAGCGAGGGAAAGGGAGTGTGGCTGCAAGGGCGGGAAGGGACAGCGTGAGAGCCTGTCGGAGATAGAAATTCCTGGACGAAGAATCAATAAGTTACGGCGCAGACCATCTCTGTAAGTGATTGATTTTTCTTCGAAAACTTTTTCTCTCCAACAGGCTTCTGGCCCCTCGGTATTACTGCTGGGCTATCATGGTCAAATGGCACGCGAGAAGACGATATTGACGACAGACGAGATAGAAGAGGTACGCCAGCGGGCGACACGGGCAATCGCACCGCTGAAGGTGCCGGACCAAGGCCGCAAGTACAAGTGGGGAGACAAGCGCACAAATGCCGGTCGCCAGCTGCCGCCGTACTACCTCGTGTATTTCCTGCTGGTGGAACTGCTAAAATTTCCGAATGGTGGCCGTTGGGAGAAGGTGGCATGGACGATACCGGTGGATTTCAATGGCAATGGAGCGCTCATCGAGCACAGGAAAATGGGCCTGGGCGTATTCTCGAACCTCACGCCAGAGGATGAAGCGGTCGCCGCCGAGATCGTTGCAGCTGTTCGCCGGGGCATAGGCGCCGCCCGTCCATTCTTCGATCATCTCGCCGCTCAAGCTGTCAGGGGTTCTCGCTTGAATGTGCGGAATAATAGTCCCTGGCTCCTTAGCCGTTACACGTATCTGCGCGATCAGTACCGCGAGAAACGAAAGTCCGTAAAGAATGAAAGCCTTTACAACGTAGTGAAGACAGAGACTACATTGCCCGACGGCAGGAAGGCTGAATCCCTCTCATTGACGTTTTCAGATGCCGAGGAAGCACGCTGGATAGGCGTTGCCGCTATTGACGCATTTTTCAGCTGGACGGAACATGTACTCATTCACGTAGGGATCCTTCGCGGAAAGATAACGACGGCCGAGGATGTGGCAAAATTGGCAGACGCCGAGTGGTCCGAGAAAGTGAAAGCCGCGATAGATCTTGCGGCAGAAAAAGAAATGAAAGAGATTTACGAGGAACTTCTGGAAATCCGGCGCCAGGTTAGGAACTACATGGCACACGGGGCTTTTGGTAAGCAGGGCGAGGCATTCACGTTTCATTCTATGACCGGAGCGGTTCCGGTCAATCTGACTGACACTCAGGGCCAGAGCAGATTTTCGATGACTTTTGTGCCTTCGTTTGATGAACCCAGGGCAATCGAGGTGATGGAATCGTTCATTGCAAAGCTATGGGAAGGAGAGCGCGCGCCGGCGAAGCTCTATCTGGATAATTCGGATTTACCTGTGATCTTGACGTACGCAAGAGATGGCACTTATGCGCGTGTGATGTCCTCTGAAGAGGATATGGAGATTTTTATCGAGGGACTCAGTCGCGAGATAGATAATGCCGCAAACATGGATTGGTAGCTAAGGGCAAAACATCATGAGTACATAACGATATGAATTCAAGGCCCAGTGTCGTTTCCCTCTAATTCGAGACCGCAAAAAATCTTTCTTACCACTGCAAAGGCATGGCCGCCACGCTGTGTGGGGGAGGGGACAGCGTGAACTGCGATATTATTCGCTGCCCATTTAGAACAGCGTGAACTGTGATTTGGTTTCCTCAGTCGAATGGCCGGTTCGCTCGTTCCCTTCTGCCGTCGGTACTCTTCCTGACCGCCCACGAGCCCATTGCCGTCCAAATCGATCTTTCATCTCCCTGACGAAGCTTCCATCACCGAACGGTCGGCCTGCATACTTGCAAGCCCGCAAGATTGCGACTGGGCGGTGATCTTCGATCTCCAGATGGTGCTTCGCAATTTGCGCGCCCTTCTCGCTGCCACTATTCCAGGTCCAAAATGCCGTCATTCGTCTTTTCCTGTCAGGTGTGCCCCGCGCTCTAAGCAGCGCCGAATAGTTGCATAGCTTAGGCTGGCCCCCTGTCTTTCGAAAGTTTTCTTGCAGGACTTGTTTTCAAAGGGCTACGATGCCGTCGCCCTTGCATGCTCTCCGGTCAAGGGCGGTTCAGATGGCAGGTCACGATCAGCGTTTTCGGCAGGAAGATAAGAAGGAAACGGCCGCAGAGAGAGCGAGAATTGTTAGGAGGCGGTTCTAAGCAGCGCCGAATAGTCGCACAGTTCAGGAGCCTGCCGGAGAGAAAGGTTTTTGAACGAAGAATCAATCACTTACAGAGACAATGTGTCCCGTAACTTATTACTCTTCGTTCGGGAAATTCTATCTCCGACAGGCTCTCAGGCTGTCCTTTTTCCCTCGTCCCCTGTCCCTCTAGAAACAAATCGTCAGCAGTGAGAGAATTGTCTCAAGGTGCGGTGTTCATGAAGTGAACCGTCAAATAAAAGGGGGAATTGCGAAAAGTGAGCAATGTTAGGGAAGAGAAGGCGACAAAGAATAGTCACGTCTCCACCGAGGATGTTATGAAGTGCATTCTAGTGACGTTGGGGTGGACCGGTTTATTTATCTTAGCCGTTTATAAGATTCCCCTAAATGTTGCACAGTTTTGTGATCCCCTTATAGCTTTTATCGTCTATCCATTTGCCCATATTTTGATCGGAAGACTCTCCGTTTTATTGGGCCGTTTACTAATGCAGGGATTTGTAAGTGTTTTTGATCTGAATCGCGACATGGCCGATTGGGACAAAACTGAGTCAATATGGATTGGAACGCTCTGGCCTATTACGGCCCCCATTATTTTCACCGTTGGAATCATCGGATGCATTCTTGGATTGTTTTACAAAGTCACGTTTCGCTAAAACTCTTATAGGCCCCCCCCCTGGCTCAAGCCATGTGAACTTGGTAATAAAGCATGCTGGCGATCCATCTCGGTGCTCAACATGCAGTGTTGGAATTGAGAACGGGGTCGAGAACGGGGTCAGCCTGATCCGCGCGATTATTCCCGCGCCCATTCAGAACAATTTAGAATGGGGCGATCTGCGATCTTGTGATAAATTTGCGCCCGTCCCAAAACCTGGAGAACGGGGTCAGCCTGATCCGCGCGATTATTCCCGCGCCCATTCAGGACAATTTAGAAAGGGGCGATCTGCGACCTTGTGATAAATTTGCGCCCGTCCCAAAACCTGGGAAGAGGCTTCAAGCCTCTTCATTTCCTAAAGATACTGCCCCGATCCTGATCGGGGCTCCCTGCAACCCCTCACTATCGTTTACTCCCGGAACAACCAGCTTCGAACACCCGTCCAGCGCCGGATCACCCGCACGTCGCCGGTCTTGCGGTCTTCATAATCGGCGAACATGGTAAACCCGGGCTCGATATTCAATCGCAGCGCGGTTTGATCGTCTTATCGTCTTATCCTCGAAAACGAGCGTGATGGAGTGGTCTTCGGCACGGCTAGCGAAATCCACTTCCTGCAGGGTCTTGCCCTTGACCTGGGGAAATCTCATCCGCCGGCTTCCGGAAACAATGGGTGGCTTCTTCTTGCTGGGAGATTTCACTGGCGGCCTGCTCTCTGCGCAGAACCTTAGGCGAGAGAAATGGGAATTGTTTTTAGAGATATGCAAAGAGCATTTTCTTAGGGGCGCTCCTGCCGCTTTGCGGCATGCGCGCCTGCCCTGCGGGCGGCAAGGAAGGGACATATTCCGTTCCTTACCCAGCGCTTAGCCGCTTCATCCCGCTAAAAACGCGGGACGAAGCGGCACGCACTGGGCTAACTTATTCCGCGCCGCTGGCGCTGGTACATTGTCTGGTCTTGCGGCCCCGACTTCCTTAAGTGAACTATATTGGGGCTAACTAATTCCGCGCCGCCGGCGCCGGCATATTTTCCGGTTTGTAGCTTCTATTTCCTTAAGTCAGAGAACGGGGTCAGCCTGATCCGCGCGATTATTCCCGCGCCCATTCAGGACAATTTAGAAAGGGGCGATCTGCGGCCTTGTGATAAATTTGCGCCCGTCCCAAAATCTGGGAAGAGACCTCAAGCCTCTTCATTTCCTAAAGATACTGCCACGATCCTGATCGGGGCTCCCTGAAGCCCCTCACTATCGTTTACTCCCGGAACAACCAACTTCGAACACCCGTCCACCGGCGGATCACCTGCACGTCGCCGGTCTTGCGGTCTTCATGAATCGGCGAACATGGTAAACCCGGGCTCGATATTCAATCGCAGCGCGGTCTTGTCATCTTATCCGGGAAAAAGAGCGTGATGGAGTGGTCTTTGGTCTTTGGCACGGCTGGAGAAATCCATTTCCACTTCTTTCAGGGTCTTGCCCTTGACCTGGAGAAATCTCATCCGCCGGCTTCCGGAAACAATGGGTGGCTTCTTCTTGCTGGGAGATTCCACTGGCGGCCTGCTTTCTGCGCAGAACCTTAGGCGAGAGAAATGGGAATTGTTTTTAGAGATAGGCAAAGAGCATTTTCTTAGGGGCGCTCCTGCCGCTTTGCGGCATGCGCGCCTGCCTTGCGGGCGACAAGGAAGGGACATATCCCGTTCCTTACCCAGCGCTTAGCCGCTTCATCCCGCTAAAAACGCGGGACGAAGCGGCACGCACTGGGCTAACTTATTCCGCGCCGCTGGCGCTGGTGCATTGTCTGGTCTTGCGGAAAAATGCCAGAGCAGCCGTGCCAGAGGGCGGCTTCAGCCGCCCGTTGAGACGGAAGATCCATTGGGCTTCAGCCCCGGTTTAACCCTTGAGGTCGCCAGCAGTTTATACGCGACAGGAAACTGATGAATCTGAAGGAGATTGAGGTCCTTGCAGCACATCGAAGAAACAAAGAGACAAACCGGGGCTGAAGCCCGAAAGATTTAGCGTCTGTCGGGCGGCTGAAGCCGCCCTCTTCTACAGTTGCCTCAACATTTTTCCGCAGCCTGTGAAGCCGCCCTCTGGTACGGTTCCTCCTGCATTTTTCCGCAGGCTCTGAAGCCGTGCTCTGGACACACCGTCACAGTACTGGAATCATGACCGGCAATATTGCTACTGTTTGGCGGAGATGCGAGATCGCATTGCCGATCAACAGATCACCCGATCCGCTACGGTTGCGCAATCTTCCGGTCACGGTACTAGCGCATCCGTGCGATTCTGCGGGCAAAGACGCCGGGGAAAAATCTTTTTAAATAGACGATGTACTTGTCCCGGCCGCCGACGTAGAACTCCAGTTTGTGGCCGGCTACGCCTTTCAGTATTTCTTCCGCGCAGCGTTCGGCGGTCATGCCTTTGGCGACCGCGGAATCCATTTTGCTGTGGCGCGAGCCATCGCCCTTGAACGCATTTACGCTGACGTTGGTCTGGATAAACCCAGGGCACACCAGCGTGACCTCAATCCCCTGCCCGGCGACTTCCGCGCGCAGGGAATCGTAAAAGCCGTGCAGAGAATGCTTTGAGGCCGAGTAGCCGGAGCGCAAGGGCGTGGAGAGCTTGCCGGCCACGCTGGAGATCACCACGATGTGTCCGCTCTTGTTTTCGAGCATGGAAGGCAGCACCGCCCGCGTCATGCCGATGGGGCCAAAATAATTGGTCTCCATGATCGACCGGTAAACATCCATGCTGGTGTCTTTCACCAGGGATCGCTGGCTCACGCCGGCATTGAGCACCAGGATGTCGATTCCGCCGAACAGGCCAAGGGCTTCGCGGCACTTGCCCGTCAGCTCGTCCGCACGGCTCACGTCCATGGGCAGGATACGGGTGCTGGCCTCGCCGCCACATGCGGCCTGCACACGTTTCAATTCCTCTTCGCGGCGCGCGGAAAGAATCAGCTTTGCGCCGGCTTTATGAAAAGCAACAGCCAGCGCTTCCCCGATGCCCGAGGTCGCGCCGGTAATCCAGATTCTGCGGGTGTTGAATGAAGTATTGGGCATAGTTAGCAGTTAGCAATTAGCAATTAGCAATTAGCAGTTAGCAATTAGCAATTAGCAATTAGCACTTAGCATTCAGCATTCAGCCATGAAACTGTAACTTTGGCCACTGCGGAGCTGCATGTATCGATCAAAGTCCGATCACCAGATCACCCGATCATCCGATCATCCGATCACCAGATTACCCGATCATCCGATCTCACGTTACTCCCTACTTCCCAGCGATCTCTACAGCCGCTGCATACAGGAACTCCACAAACTTTCCAAAGCCTGCGATATCGACTCGCTCGTCGTTGCCGTGAATTCGCTTCTGGTCTTCGGCGCTCATGGGCGCGCCGACTCCGTAGGCCTGTACGCCTTTGGCGCGCAGCTCGGAAGAGTCGGTGGCCCCTACCTGCATGATCGGGATGGTCTGCACTCCAGGGAAGACCTTCTGTTGCGCGTGTTCCAGGGCCTTGTAGGCATCGGTACCCAATCCCGAAGGCGGCGTAGCCGGACGGGCGTTGCCACCCTCGGCATCGATGATCTGCACGGCCGGATCGTTAATCAGCTTCGTGAGTTCCGCCTTCAGGGTGTCCATGTTTTCGTCGGGCAGGGCACGGACATCGAAGCGCGCTTCCGCCTCGGCGGGAATCACGTTGGAACGGAAGCCGCCTTGAATGATCGTGGGCACCAGCGATGTGCGCAGCATGGAATAGTATGCGGGCTCGCGCTCGCGCAGCTTCTGCTGCGCGGCCTGTTCTTGGACGTGAGCATAGACCTGGGCCCTTTCCGGCGGGCCGATTTTTGCAAGCTGCTCAAAGAACCGTCTGGTGGTCTCGTTCAAACGCATCGGAGCTTCCCAGTTGGCCACCCGGCTTACGGCCGCCGCCAGATGAGCAATCGCGTTGTCGAGACGCGGGGCGGAGCCGTGTCCGCTGGTGCCGCGGGCCTTCAGAATGATGCCGCGTGGGACTTTCTCCGCGGTGGAAACACCAACATAGAGCACCTTGCCATTTTCCTCTGGAACTCCGCCGCCTTCATTCAGCGCGTATTCGCATTCGATCGTCTCCCAGTGGTTGGCCACCATGTAGTCGATCCCGAATTGCGTCGTTCCCTCTTCACCGGCCTCGGCCAGCAGTATCACATCGCGGTCCAGTGGGACCTTGAGCCGATGCAGCAGCAAGAAAACTTCCAGGTTGGCGGCGTCCATGGCTTTGTCGTCATGCGAGCCGCGCCCGTAGATGTAACCATCTTTAATGATGGCGGCAAACGGATCTACCGACCACTTATCGCGCTCCACACCCACGACATCGATATGTCCCATCAGCAGGAACGGCTTCTTTTTGCCGCTGCCCTTCAGCCGGGCGACCAGATTCCCGCGTCCCGGGGCCGACTCGTAAATCTGCGCGGGGATTCCTTCGGCAGCCAGCACACCCTTTATATATTCGGCGGCGCGGGTTTCATTGCCCGGCGGATTACTGGTATCGATCTTGATCAGACCCGTGAGAAACTGCAGCGCTTCCTGCTGGGCCTTGCCAAAATCAGGAGCGGCCTGCTGGGCAAGGACCGAACCAGCCAGGGCCATGATGAGGAGAAACGACCGCACGATAAATCTGGACATAGCGAAAAAGCTTAGGGCCTAAGGGGCCAGGAATGCAAGTGACCACGCGATGTCGTGACAACCAAACCTTTGAAACACAGCTCAACGAGTTGCAACGAAAACCTTTGAAACACAGAGGAACAGAGGCAACAGAGGTTTTGGGGTTGTGAGGCGGCGGAAAAATCGTCGTGAGCCGCGAAGATTGTGAGTGTGTAAATAGGGAGATCTCAACACAAGAGTACCCTTGAGGTCCATGGCATTCCTGAAGCGGCCTCACAAACCCCAAAATCCTCTGTTGCCTCTGTTCCTCTGTGTTTCAAAGGTTTTCGTTGCAACTCGTCGCTCTGTGTTTCAAAGGTCTTGCTTGAGGCTTCGTTGCACAGGAGAACGATTACAACCCTGCCGCCAATTCCCGCAACAGCTTCTCAATCATTTCCAGATCGGCGCTGCCGGCGGGCAGGCCGCCCTGGGCCATGTCGGCGGTGCCGCCGCCGCGTCCGTTGAGTTTGGCCATCGTGTCTTTCAGGAGCTGGCCCATGTTGTGTTTCTGGCCTGGGCTTTGCGCGAAGACCATGGCGGTCTGTCCCAGGCCGGAAGCCAGCAACGCGATTACGTCCGGCGCTGCGGCAGTCAGCTTCTGCGCCAGCAGCTTGATGAAGACCGCGTCCCATTCGGGAAACACGCTGACCAGAACTTTCGGCGACCCGGCGCTACCGGCAAGCATTTGCGCGGACCGCAGCTCGGCAATCTCTTCGAGCATCTTCATCTGGACTTTGCTCGCCGTCCGGGCTTCCTGAATCGTCTTGCCAACCTGTTGCGGCAGGTCACGGACGTTTGCCGAGAGTAGCGCCGCGGTTTCGGTCAGTGTGATGTAGTCCTGGCGCGCGGCGCTGACCGCCCGCAAGCCGCAGACGAATTCCAAGCGCACACCTTGTTTTACGTTCTCGATTTTACGCACCAGGATCGAGCCGATCTGGCCGGTGGAGCGCACATGGGTGCCTCCGCAGGCCGTCAGGTCGAAATCGGCAATGTCGATCAGCCGCAGCTCGCCGGTCTGTTTCGGTGGAATTTTGCGCACACCCAGCTTCTGCGCTTCTTCCAGCGAGACAAAGCTGATCTTCACGGCGCGATCTTCCGCAATGATCTCGTTGGCCAGCCGTTCGGCCTCGACTACCTGCTTGGCGCTTAGCGATTTCACAGCAAGATCGTTTACCACAAGATCAATGGTGCAGCTTTCGGCGCCCATGTGGAAGCTGGCGGTCGGACACTCGAAGAGATGCACAAAGGCCGCGGAGAGAACATGCTGTCCGGAATGCTGCTGTATGTGGTCGCGGCGGCGGGGAGCGTCGATTCGCCCTCTGACTCTCTGGCCGGCTTCCACCGGCGCCGCCGTGTAATGGCAGATGCGGCCATCATCGTCTTCCGCCACTTCGGCCACCTGTATTTCTTTTTCATTTTCGAGCACCAGCTTGCCGGTGTCGTACACCTGTCCGCCACTGGTGGGATAAAAGGCCGTGCGGTCGAGCACTACGGCGGGCCGGCCTGCACGATCGGCGGCCTCGATGACCTGGGCATCAAAGCTGTAAAGATACGAGTCGTGATAGTAAAGGCGTTCGGTCGGCTGCACAGGCTTCTCCCAGGGAATCCGTGGCTACTATAACGCAAAGTGGGCCGCGCATGAAGGGTTGGCCTCGATCCAATATTTGGCCGCTGATTTCCGCTGATGAACGCAGATAGAAACCCTGCGGTTGGCGCTCGGCGGCAGCCAGCCGATATAATCCGGTCGCTGCATGGTTGACCAATCCGCCTTTGGGGTATTCGCAATGAAGTTCATCACAACCGCTCGCATGCTGGTCATTTTTTCTCTCTCGTGGAGTCTGACGGGGTTCGCGCAAGACCCTGCGCAAACCCTGCCCAGCGAGACGCCCGCCCATTTCACTCCTGCTGGGGAAAGCTGGGACCACATCCGGCGCGAAGTCATGGTCCCCATGCGTGACGGAGTGAAGCTGTACACGGTGATTCTCGTGCCCAAAGGGGCCAAGGGCGCGCCGATTCTTCTCACCCGCACACCCTACAGCGCCGATGAGCTTACCAACCGCGCCCACAGCTCCCATCTGGGGCCCAATCTGTGGGGCTATGACAACGCCACCGAGGTGATTGTGGAAGGCGGTTATATCCGCGTAGTGCAGGACGTGCGCGGGAAGTATGGATCTGAGGGCGACTACGTGATGAACCGTCCGCTGCGTGGGCCTCTGAATCCTACGCCCGTCGATCACTCGACCGATACCTATGACACCATCGATTGGCTGGTCAAAAATATTCCGGAAACCAATGGCAAGGTCGGAATTCTGGGCATCTCCTACGATGGCTTCCTGCCGTTGATGGCGCTGGTGAATCCGCATCCGGCGCTCAAGGTGGCCGTGCCGATGAATCCCATGGTCGATGGCTGGATGGGAGACGACTGGTTCCACAACGGGGCCTTCCGCCAGCAGAACCTGGCTTACATCTATGAACAGGAAGCCACACGGAAATCGGACGCCAAGTGGTGGACCAGCAACTTCGACGATTACGATCTGTTCATGCAGGCGGTTTCGGCCGGAGAGTTAGGCCGGCGTCACGGGCTGGAGCAGGTGGGCTTCTGGCGCAAGCTGCTGGAGCATCCTTCGTATGACGCCTTCTGGCGCGAACAGGCGATGGACCGGATTCTCAGCAGCCAGCCGCTCAAGGTGCCGGTCATGCTGGTACACAGCCTATGGGACCAGGAAGACATCTACGGCGCAATCGCCGTCTATAAAGCCATCAAGCCGAAAGACACCGGCAACGACAAGGTATTCCTGGTGATGGGCCCCTGGCACCATGGGCAGGAAATCGACGAAGGCAGCACGCTGGGCGCGCTGAAGTTCAACAGCGACACCGGCCTTTATTTCCGCCGTGAGATCCTGCGTCCGTTCCTCGATCAATACCTGAAAGACGGGGCGCCCAAGGCCGATGTTCCACCGGTCTCGGCGTTTGAAACCGGAACGAACACCTGGCGCCGGCTGCCCGCATGGCCCGCCGGTTGCGCGAACGGCTGCCGGGTGCAACCGTCGCCTCTCTATCTCTTGGCCGGATTGAAGCTGAGCTTTACCGCCCCCGCAGCCAATGATGTTGCGTTTGAACAATATGTTTCCGACCCGGCCAAGCCTGTCCCATTTCGCGCCCGGCCGATTCAACCCGTCGGCTATGACCACGGACTCACATGGCCCTTATGGCTGGTCGACGATCAACGTGAAGCCTCCGGCCGCCCGGACGTGATGGTGTTCGTCACCGACACGCTGAACGCTCCAATCAAGATCAGCGGACAGCCGGTCGCCAACCTGATGGCCTCCACCAGCGGTACGGATTCCGACTGGGTAGTGAAGGTGATTGACGTCTACCCTGACGAAGTTGCCGGCCAGCCAAACATGGGTGGCTACCAGTTGATGGTGTCCGCCGATATCTTCCGCGGACGCTATCGCGAAAGCCTGGAGACAGCCAAGCCAATTGAAGCCGGCAAACCTTTGCTCTACCGCTTCGCCCTGCCGACAGCCAATCACGTCTTCCTGCCGGGACACAAGATCATGGTGCAGGTGCAGTCAAGCTGGTTCCCACTGTATGACCGCAATCCCCAGACGTTCGTGCCGAACATCTTCTGGGCCAAGCCCGGCGACTATCGCAAGGCAATACAACGGATCTACCATGCGCCAGGGCAAGCGAGTTTTGTGGAGATGCCGGTGGTGGAACGGTGATGACGCATCCAAAAACCAGATTCACCACGGAGGCACGGAGTCACGGAGGAAAACCAAATCCCATGAAACGCAGAGGAGCGAGTTGCAACGAAAACCTTTGAAACACAGAGGAACAGAGGAAACAGAGGATACGCAGAGGAAAGAAAACTTGGAGTTGTGAGGCTGCTCCAAAAATCGTCGCGGCCCGCGAAGATCCCAATGGACAATAGAGAGCAACGAGGAGGCGGCGGTTTTTTAGGGTTGTGAGGCCGCTCCACAGATTGCTGTGGGCCGCTGGGATTTTGATGGAGGAACATAGGGGGAGCCAGCACGCTTCATGGCTCTGGTTTAGGAGTAACGATCTTGGCCCTCACCAGCTTATCCAGCTTGGGGAATTCCCGATCAAGCCAGGCGTTGCCCTCTTCGAACATCTTCTGCTGTTTGCCGGCACGCATGCCTCCACCGGAGGTTTCACCGTATCCGGAATATAGTTTGTCGACTACATCCATTCCTTCGACGACTTTGCCGATGGGGGAAAAGCCCTGAGCATCGAGCCGGGAGTTGTCGGCCAAGTTGATGTAGATCTGAGTCGATCGGGTGTCGGGGCCGGTCATGGCGAAACCGAGGAAGCCGCGAGTATTACTTTGTTTAACCGGATCGTCCGGGATGGTCCGGCTTCTCCAGACTGCCGCAACCTTAGGATCACCCGCGATGCCGAATTGCACGACGAACCCTGGGACCACACGGAAGAATCGCGAGTCATCGAAATAGCCGCCGCGCACCAGCTCCTGCAACCGATCAGCGCCATGCGGCGCCCATTCAGGATGAGCCTCGATGACGAAAGCGCCCGCCGAGGTTTCGATCTTTACCAGGAACACGCCGGGGACGGATGCTTCCGGCGCCGTAGGGCTCACCGCGTGGTGGGCGGAAGAAAAGAAAAGGAGAAAGAGTAGGCTCAGGCGCATCAGGATTACTATAAGCTAATTCCTTGAAATTGCTTTCGTTCCTACAGTGATCGTCTCATGGCGGCCCGCAGCAGTTTAGAATGAATTTTGCTTGGCTCAACTATCCATTCGTGACCATCTGTGTGTCGTGCTGGTAAGCACCCGCAATCCGCTCAACATGGGCGCGGCGGCGCGGGCGATGAGCAACTTCGGCTTCCGCGACCTGCGCGTGGTCAATCCCTACGAAGCTGCTTTTCGTGAGGCACGCTCGGCCGTCGGCGCATCGGAGCTGCTTTCCGGGGCGAAGGAATTCAAGACCGTGGCCGAAGCCGTAGCGGATTGCACGCTGGTGGTGGGGACCACCGCGGGCGGAAGCCGCGAACTGCAACATCCTCTCAAGCGGCTGGAACAGGGCGCAAGCATCATGCGCAAGCGAATGGCGTCAGGCCGGGTCGCCCTGCTCTTCGGCTCGGAAAAGCGTGGCCTCTGTAACCATGACCTGAGCCACTGCCATTTTGCCATGCGCATTCCGGCGCGCGAATCGCATGGTTCCATCAATCTAGGACAGGCCGTCGCCATCTGCCTGTATGAACTGGTGCGTGACGCCAAGACGGTGCGCGTCGCCGAAAAGCAAACGCCTGCCGCAGCCGCCGAGGTGGAGCGCTTTACCATGCTGCTGCTCGACGCCCTGCAGGCCAGCGGCTATCTGAAGCCGGATGCGGGTGCGCCCTCGGAGGAAAAGATACGGCGTCTCGTCCGCAGGCTGAACCTGCCGGCCGGCGATGCTGAGGTCTGGCTGGGAATGTTGCGGCAGATTGGATGGAAAATCAGGGACTCACCACGGAGGCACAACCTGACGTAGCCACAACCAAAGGCAATTGGCCGCGAATTAACGCGAATAAACACGAATAAAAATTGAGGTGTCGTTGCTCCCTGAGTCGTCGCGTACCGCGACGATATCTAGTGGATTACAACGTAGATGCCTCGGGCACTAGCGGAGATCTTGAATTTCAAATTTGAATTTAAAATTTCAATTTCCCCGGAATTCCTAACCGGCGTTCGGAGCTTTTCTGGAGGTCCCTGTAGAAGTCTGCTTCGACCCCTGGCGCGGGCCAGTTGCTTTTTTCGCCGACGACTGTTTGACTTTCCCCTCGGCTTTTTCAGCCCAGTATTTTTCCAGTTCGCGCATGTTTTTAGTTTTCATTGATAAACGATTATACAACCAGTATCAGATGCGGTAAATCTGGTCCTAACAGATGATCGGGCCCCAACGAGCACAGAGGCATGGAAAAACGGGTTACCTCGCTCCCCGAATGCCGCCAAAGAAAGCAGGCTGGCATTTCCGATGTCCAGATTCCCCAATGTCCGGATTTCCCGAACTAGTCATCAGGGCCCTTCCCCCGCAGGTTAGACGGCT
>DATMNZ010000216.1:0-30695 GCA_035568495.1 Saccharimonadales bacterium (SeqCode)
CTTGGCGACGACGATCGCCCCCGCACGACGCATGTTCGCCACCATGGCACAATCGGCGGCCGCAACGTGATCGCGATAGAGGGGTGAGCCGTGCGTCGTGAGAAGGCCCTCTGCGTCGTGCAGGTCCTTGATGCCGGCGGGCAACCCATGCAGGGGTCCGAGCGGCTCGCCATCAAGGACCGCTTTCTCCGCGGCCTCGGCCTCGCGGCGTGCACGTTGAAACGCGGTGGCGCAGACCGCATTGACCTGAGGATTGAGCGCCTCGATGCGCGCAATCGCCGCCTCCATCAGCTCGACCGGGGATATCTCTTTGCGCCCGATCCGGCGCCTGAGCTCAACACTCGATAGCGCACTGAGATCCTCATTGCCGGACATGTGCTCCCCCCGGGAGTTTAACGGTCGGGACCGACCACTTTGTAGGTCAAGTCCGCGGTGAGACAAGTTCACCACGATGGCATTGTCGCTGAAACAACGCCGGTCGCATCGGCCTAGAAAATCAGCCCCGGATTCGTCTCCTCGTCGAGGGGCCAGATGGGGCGCTCGACGCGCCGGTAAGCGATCTTGCGGTAGTCGCGCGCCAGAGGTGCGTCGGTATCTACGTAGATCACGCGCTTGGCGATGGGGCCGAAGGCCGCCATGAAATGGTTGGTGGATTTCACGACGACAATGCGGCGCTGGCGCGGGTCGATCCCTAAGTTGGTGAAGAGTTCCAGGCCCAGCGCCTGCGACAGTATCTGATGTCCAAGACACACGGCCAGGAAGGGCCTTTTGGATTGGAGCAGGTAGCGGGCGGCACGCTGGCCGGTGGCAATGCGCGGGTCTGAAGAATTGGCGGGATCGCCGGGACCAGGCCCCAGTATCACCAGATCGCCGGCCAGCTTATCGGGCGCCCATTGGTCCCAGCTCAGGATGCGCACCGCGGCGCCCAAGGAAGACAATATGTGGGCCAGCATCCGTGTAAAGTTGTCTTCGAAGTCGTAGATGACGATATGCTTCCCGGCCAGAGGGGCCGCCAGTGGCAGCTTTTTCCGCACCTCCTGGTCCACGAACCAGAACCGGGAAATCCACTCATTGCGCGCCACCAGTTGGTAGCGCACCATGTCACTGGCCAACAGCTCCGAGTAGCGCATGATATTGGACTTGCGGCTGGTAATTCCGGCGGCCGTCAGAAGGCCAGCGATCTTGGCATGGGTTTCTTGTACTTCGTACTCCGGGGCCGAGTTCCGCACCAGAGTGGCGCCCACCTGTACGCTCATATTGCCGTGGGCGTCGATCTCTGCGGTCCGTATGGTGATGGCCGAATCCATCACCGGCCCTGCCTGGTTCCTGCCGAAGGTCACCACGGCGCTGCCATAGTAGCGGCGTGGCCGGTCGCGATAGCGTTTGACCACACGGCAGGCATTCTGCATGGGGCTCCCAATCACCGTCGCGGCAAACATCGATTCGCGGAATTGATCGATCATCGGGAGTGAACTTTGCCCCGCGAGCAGGTACTCGGTGTGAATCAGGTGGGACATTTCTTTAAGGTAAGGGCCTGCGATGCGGCCTCCGCGCGGACAGATTTCAGCCATGACCTTCAACTCTTCATCGACCACCATAAAGAGCTCATAGATCTCTTTCTCATCGGCCAGAAACCGGCGCAGCGCATCGGGAAATTGTTCCGGGGAGCTATCGGCTTTTCTGAAAGTGCCGCTGATGGGATTCATCATGGTCACGCCATCGGCGCAGGAGATGAGCCGCTCCGGCGATGCGCCTACCAGAAACGTGTCTTCCACATAAAGCACAAACGTCCAGTACGCCCCGTATTCATGCTCCAGCAGGTTGACGAAGATGGAAAGCACGCTGTTGAGATCGAAGCCGGTGATCGAGTCACGAAATTCACGGGGGACGACAAAGTTCGATCCCGCACCCCGCTCGATCTCATCCTGAATAATGCGGCGGATGACTTCTCCGTAATGCTCATCGTCCCAGTCAAACCCTCCGCTTCCGGCAATCTTCACTTGCCGCGATGGAAGGAGCGATTTGAGTTCGGATTCATCGATCCGTTCGGAGTGCTGGACTTCCAGGCACAGGATGGATTCGCCTCCGTCCACCACGTCAAAGCCGCGCTCCCGTATCTGCGAGAAGGGAACGGCGCAGACAAAATCGGTAATGGGCGACGGGGCCGTACCTGTGGGCAACGGAATCTCCGCCAAGTTTCGGAATCGCCTGGACCGGCCGGTTGCCAGCGTGATGGATTGGTCCGCCGTGCGGCACAGAAAAAAGGGCGTATCTCGGGTAAGCGAAATCATTTCGTTCTAAAACGCGGGCCCCGGCTGGGGAACCGGCCTTTCCAGGTCCTGCGATAGGTTGGCTAGGGTGTAAGCAAGTACCGCGATGACGGCTGCGTTTTCCTGCAGCTCACGCGGGACGACCTTGTCGAGTGTATCGGCTGCGGTGTGATGGTAGTTGAAATAGAAACGATCATCCTGAATCGGGCCGAAGCAGGGAACACCGAGCAGCAGCAGGGGACGAATGTCGGTTTCGGAATCCTCGGCGTGTTGCATCAAGCCGGCGCCGCTGGCCTTCAGGATTTCACCACTCGGCTGCAGCAGAGCCAAGTTGGAAGCCGGGGCGGTCATATGAAAGCCAAGCGGATGTCCGGCGCCCAGGTCGGACTCAATCGCGGCAAAGTGGTTGCCGGCGTCATCTTTGTGGGCGGCGGCGTAGGCCAGTCCGCCGGAAACTCCGAATTCCTCGTTCATCCACGCGATCACGCGGATGGTCCTCTTGGGATGCAAGCCGAGTTGCTTGATCAGTTGCGCGGCCTGCATAGCCACCACCACACCTGCGCCATCGTCGATCGCGCCGGTGCCCAGGTCCCATGAGTCGAGGTGGCCGGAGACGATCACTGTCTGCTCCGGATGCTCACTGCCTTTGAGGTCGGCCACCACGTTGAACGATTCCACGTCGGCCAGTCTTTGCGGCGTGAGCAGCAGATGCATGCGTACCGGGCCCTGCTGTGACAGATAGGCGAGCAGGTCGGCATCTTCGGCGGAGATGGCTGCGGCAGGTATGCGGGGCAAGTTGGGAAGGTAGTTCATCGCGCCTGTATGCGGAAGCCGGTAGTCGGCCCCGCCCACGCTGCGGACGAGTGCGCCAATGGCGCCCAGTTTTGCGGCCTCGCTGGCCCCGATGGCGCGATAGACAACTGCCTGTCCGTAGGCGGGGCCGCCATGCCCGGTGGCCGCCAGTTGCTTATCGAATTTCGCATTAAACAGGACGAACTTACCCGCAACTTTCCCTCGGCCCAGCGCCGTGAGTTCATCGAAATTGTTGACCACTACGACTTCCGCCGTGAGACCTTCAGCGGGCGTGGCGACGCTGCCGCCCAGCGCGGTGAGCACAACTTTCTGGGTGGCGCCCGGCGCCATGCCGGGAAACTCAACCAGCGCGCCGGTCTCTTCACCGCGCACCCAGTGGGGCACGGTGACCTTTTCGAGCCGCGCGTCCAGCCCCAGTTTACGCAGCTCAGCGGCCACGTACTGCGCGGCAAAAGTGGCCTGCGGCGAACCTGCCGGACGTGGCCCGATATTGTTGGTCAGATGCGCAAGCTGAAGCCATGCATAGTCACTGGCCAGCGCTGCCTGCTGCAATTGCTTGAGCTCGTTGGTCAGTTGGGGCGGATAGGCAGCCGGTTGCGAGAAATTTCGTTGCGCCGCAACGGCCGCGGTCAGAACAAGAATCAGTGCGATGTTGCTGAATAATCTCAAACTGCCGCCTCCAACGCTGGCTACGGATGTTTTTCCAGTGGCTGTCATTATATAAGCGTTGGAAGAATTGGCGTTGAAGGTTGAAGGGGATTCCCAGAAGCGAGACGGGCCGGGCAGCGGTCAGCAGCGCGGCGCCGATTCAGCCGGTTGCTGGGTATGCGTTAGTTAGGGCGGCATCAAGAACTGTCTGGCTAATCTGGCCCATGCGTTGGAATGAGTGCAAGGTTGACGACGGACATTACGCTAACCCCAGCATCTTCGCCTCCTCGGCCCGCAAATCTGAGAGGCGCTGGAACTCGCGCCTCGTTACTGGTGGTTCCCGCATACCTGAACATTATCTCTTACTTCTCGAAAAACTGCCGCACCGCATATTCGCACGCCCTGAGCGTCATCGCCATGATCGTAAGGACGGGATTCTGAACTCCAATGCTGGGAAAAGAACTTGCATCCGTCACAAAGACATTGGGTACATCATGGCACTGGTTGAAACGGTTCAGCACTGAAGTCCGTGGATTGGAGCCCATGCGGCAGGTTCCCGACTCATGAATCGCCAAGCCCGGCTCCGATGGAATACTCTGCACTTGTTGAACGTTCGCTCCGGCCGCGTGCAGAAGCTCGAGGCCGCTTGACGCCATGTTGCGGGCCATAGCGATCTCATTTTCCCGGTGGCGGCAGTGAATCCTGAGCACGGGAATTCCGGCGGCGTCTCTGCGGCCCTCTTTGTCAATCTCAATGAAGTTGTCGTAATAGGGCAACATCTCACCGAAGCCTGCCAGGCGCACCAGCAATGTCTTGCCCGTGCCGCCCGATGTTTCTGCGTTTCGCCCGGATGCGCGTTTCGTTCTTCCACAGGGAAGCAGTTCGTGGTCAGCTCTCATGATAAAGCCCTGATAGCCATAGCCGCGCAGGAAGGTCTGATCGCGTTGCTTGCCCAGGTTCTGCCATCTCGGAACGTAGAACATTCCCGCGCGGGAGTTTTCCCGTTGCAAGATTTTGCCGCCTTCTTTGTCGCTTTCATAGGTTGCGGTCAACACAATTCCCGATACATGGTCCATTAGATAGTGCCCCAGCACGCCGCTGGAATTTCCAAGCCCATGGGGAAAGGCCGGCGATGCTGAATTCAGAAGGATGCGTGTTGACTCGAGCGCCGAGGCGCAAAGAAAAATGATGCGTCCGGTGGCTTCGAAGCGCTCTCCGGTGGATCGGCGGATTCCGGCCACCCCCGTGGCTCTACCGCTGGCGTTGGTAAGAACGTTTTGTACCGTAGCTTGAGTCCAGAGAGTCAGAAGCCCGGTTCTCATTGCGGCCGCCAGAGTCGAATCAGAGCTACTCACCGGACGAAGGCACTCCTCCGTCGTCCCTCCGCAATGGATGCAAGCGCTCCTGGTTCGCAGCTCAGTATGGCTGTGGCTGACGCGCGCAGGAACCAGCTTGCAGCCCTGGCGGGCAAACGCTGTCTGAAGGTGCATCGCCGCCGCCGCGGTGAACTCGGGACCGGCGTCGGCAACCGCCGATAGAGTCTCAGGCGCGTCTTGCACCTGCGTATCTTGCACCTGCGTATCTTGCACCTGCAGAATGCGCTCGGCCCGGTCGTAATAGGAAGCAATTTCCTGTTCGGTGAGCGGCCAGGCTTCACCGACGCCATCTTCCTCTGCTGCCTTGAATTCCAGGTTACCCATGCGGTAACAATGGCCGGCCCATAGAAGACTCTTCCCGCCGACGGCCTGGGCCCTGATCCATGAGAATGGCGCCCCGGAACCTGTGGAGTAAGGGTCATGGACATCATTCACAAAGTATCCATGAGTATTTTCCCCGAACGCATAGCATCGTGCCTGAATCTGCTGCTCGGAAAGGGCTGTGATGCTCGGGGTTGTGCAAGATACATCGCTGACAGGGGCTCCGGCTTCCAGGACCAATACTCTCAAGCCCGCTTCGCAAAGCTGCTGCGCTGCAGCTCCCCCGGCTACGCCCGATCCAACAATAACGGCATCGAAGGCTGTCTCTTGCACGGTCTACTATTCTATAGTCTAGTGCCGTGACCATGTGAAACGGTAACAATCTTCCAACCTTCCTGAAATGGGTGCCCCACTCTTCGCGCTCTTTGCGAAGAGTGGGACGCGATGTTCTCTGTTTCATTGTGTAACAATCACGTAGTCAAAGCACTAGTAAGGAGTAAGCCGATGAATAAGCAGGGCTTCCTGTGGGCGATCCTGCCGCGGTGTTTCAGATGGACACCTTGAGACGTAACAAGTTACGTCTCTACGCGGAGATTTGTTTTTGATTTCTTCCGCTTCTCCGGTGCAATACTTGCTACTTCTTCTTGGCCGCCGGCGCCGCATTACCCCCCGACTTCACCTCCGTGGCCGTCAGCTTCTCGTGCTCTTCCTTGGCGTGGATGACCACCCGCTCGCCAACTTTCAGGCCGGCGGCGCTTGAAGGTTTTCCATCGTGCATGAATTTCGTCTGTGCGTTGACCAGCACAGTGACTGTGCCCGTAGCGGTGGTCACAGCGATTGAATCCGTGGAAACGCTCTTGATCTTTCCCAGCACATGCTTCTCGCCGCCGTGCGCCCAAACTACGCTGCAAGCCGTGAGCGCCATGGCCAGCAGACTAGTGATGATGATCGCTTTCCTGGATGTTGCCATTGCCTTTGCCATTGAGAAAATTCTCCTCTTCCTGGTCCTCGCGCAACTCCGCGGGGCTTTTTGGATTGAATGCCTTCATGTCGTCGACCTCGGCCGGTGAAAGTTTCGGCAACCGCCGGATGAAATGCACCAGCGCCCAACTTTCCCGGTCGTCGTCCGTGTCTTTACCCCAGGCGGGCATGCCGCTCAGGCGAACTCCATTGCGGATGACAAAATAAATCTCGCCATCCGACAGCTCCTGCGTTCCAGGCAGCCGCATGTCTGGGGCCTTAGGATACAGGTTTCGTCCCATCTCGGTATTGCCGCTGCCATCGTTGGCATGGCAATTGGCGCAGTGGTCGGCAAAGTGGTGGCGGGCTTCCACCAGTATGTCGCTGGAAAACAGCACGGGGTTGTTCATCTCCCGCGCGGCCTTGGGCATGGCCAAGCGGCGAGCGCCACGCGCGACGAAAGCTTCAGCCGCCGAAGGCGCTTGCCGGGCGCTGAATCCGCCTGCAGCGGTGCGTTCAGCCGCCCACCCCAGGGCCAGAGCTATGATGATGGCGGCCAACCACGTGAGTTTCCGTCTCATTTTGCTGGAGCTTCCTTTCGCACATCCGCTTCCGATGAACTAATTTAACAAATGGCCGGGAAGTTACGCGAATCGACATGATTCATCTTCCAGTGTTCTCATCTGTGTTCATCGGCGGAAACCAGCGGCCAAATCCGGTCCGCGTCACTCGATCATCGTATCGCGTTTTTTTGTAGAATAAAGCCCGATGGAAAACGACAACGGCCTTGAGATCGCGAGCGAATGGGTCGAGCAGTCGAGCCGCGTGGTGGCGCTGACGGGCGCCGGCATCTCCACGGAATCGGGTATCCCTGATTTTCGCGGGCCCCAGGGCCTGTGGACAAAGAATCCGAAGTCCGAGAAGCTCTCGGATATCCGCTACTACATGGCTGATCCTGAAGTGCGCCGGCTGGCATGGCAACAGCGTCTCGCGCATCCGGCGTGGCAGGCCCGGCCTAATACCGGGCACATGGCCCTGGTGGCCCTCGAACAGAGTGGAAGGCTGCACGCGCTGGTCACGCAGAATATTGATGGCCTGCACCAGGCCGCTGGCAATTCCCAAGAGAAAGTAATTGAGGTACACGGGACCATGCACCAGGTTGTCTGCATGGCCTGTGATTGGCGTGGCCCTATGCATGCGACGCTGGATCGCGTACGCGCCGGAGAAGAAGATCCGGCTTGCAAGAGTTGCGGCGGCATTCTCAAGAGCGCGACGATTTCATTCGGGCAGGCGCTGGTGCCCGAGATCATCGATCGCGCCATGCAAGCGGCCCAGGAAGCCGATCTGCTGCTGGCCATCGGCACCACTCTCAACGTTTACCCGGTGGCTAACATTGTCCCCCTGGCAAAATCCGCAGGCGCCAGGGTGATCATCCTGAACGCCCAGCCTACCCCGATGGACGGTATGTCTGACTCCGTGCTGCGGGCAATGATCGGCGTGGTCCTTCCTCGTCTGGTGCAAAACTGCCGTGTACGCCCGCTACACAAGACCTGAATTTGATATGCGTGCTTGCCGGCAATGTTGCTTCTTTGTCGTACAATCAACGTCTCCGAAAGCACGTCGGATTTACATCCAACAAGCAATCTAATATTTTGAACGAGCACATCGAGGGAGAACCATCATGGAATATCGTCAATTGGGGCGCTCGGGGTTCAATGTTCCGGTCCTGACGCTGGGGACCGGCACTTTTGGCGGCAAAGGCCGTTTGACAGCCTGGGGCACTACGGATGTAGCAGAAGCGACACGGCTCATCGATATCTGCCTTGAGCATGGGCTGACCATGTTCGATAGCGCGGACATTTATTCCAACGGCACCGCCGAAGAAGTACTGGGTGGAGCGATCCAAGGCCGCCGCAACAAAGTGCTGATCTCTACGAAAGCCACCTTCCGGTCGAGCGAAGGCGCCAACGAGGTGGGTTCCTCGCGTTTTCACCTGACCCGCGCGGTCGAGGGATCTTTACGCCGCCTCGGCACCGATCATATCGATCTCTTCCAACTGCACGGCTACGATGCGAAAACGCCGCCGGAAGAGGTCCTCTCCACACTGGATTCGCTCATCCGCAGCGGCAAGATCGGGTACATCGGGGTTTCAAATTTTTCCGGCTGGCACCTGATGAAGGCCTTAGCCGTGGCCGACCGCTACGGTCTGCCGCGCTATGTCGCCAATCAGACCTATTACTCGCTGGTGGGGCGCGACTATGAATGGGAGCTGATGCCTCTGGGCGTCGATCAGGGTATCGGAGCCGTGGTGTGGTCGCCGCTCGGTTGGGGACGCCTGACAGGAAAAATTCGCAGAGGCCAGCCGCCTCCACCGGAAAGCCGCCGCAACGTAAAGGCTTCCAATGACATAGGCCCCCCGCTAGACGATGAATTACTTTATAAAGTGATCGACGCGCTGGATGCAGTCGCCAAAGAAACGGGCAAGACCGTGCCGCAGGTGGCGCTGAACTGGCTGCTGCAGCGGCCCACCGTTTCGACGGTCGTCATCGGGGCCCGCAACGAGCAGCAGTTAAAGGACAATCTGGGCGCCATAGGCTGGAACCTAACGCCTGACCAAGTGAAGACACTCGATCAGGCCAGTGCGGTGACCATGCCCTATCCCTATTGGCACCAGCGCCAGTTCAAGGAACGCAATCCGTTTCCGACGCGGGTGTGAACCTCGAGTACAGTGACCAGGAGAAAAAGTAATCTCGGAAGATCGGGGCATCTGGACATCGGGTAATCGGGACATCGGAAATGCCAGCCCGCCTTTTTGGCGGCATTACCAATTCAACCGGTCGCGGCACTAGGACAGGTCCTATGCGGATGCTCGACGGGCGGCAATGAGTGCCAGAATCTCGCCGGCCGCGGGCATCCGCTTGGCTGTCTTGGCCGAGAACAACATCTCACCATCCAGGCGCACTTCCAAAGCTCCGGGGCTGCCGAAACGTATTTTCGATACGGCGCCGAATTTTCCATCAATTTCTTCTTTCAGGCTCACGGCCTGCTTTTTAATATCGGATCACATGAAGCAACGTTTAATCTCAATGTTCATCGTTTAGAAATCCTTTGGGAAAATATTTTGTTTAGTATACACCCGGTATCGCAGCTATCCTGGAGCGCTCATCCGCCTGCCGCCGAGGCCACGGCCAGGTCGAAGATCTGGTCTTCGGAGTTGGATGTTCCGGGAGTACTGGTCAAGGTGCAATGGCCTAAACGATCAGCGCCCCAGCGCTGACCAACTCCGCGACTCTTGCGAAATCGCCTGACATCACCCGGTCCTGGTCGACCCGGGCGCTCGTTTGCCGAACGCGGGCGTGGACTTGTTGCAGCGCCCTGCCGGGTTTCAACGGCGCAAGAAAATCCAGGGCCTGGGTGGCGGCGCAGGCCTCAATAGCGAGCACGTAGGCAGTATTGGCCACAACTCTCTTCAGCTTAATGGCCGCCGTCATTCCCATGGAGACGTAATCCTCTTTGTTTCCCGAGGTCGTGATGGAATCTACTGAAGCCGGATGAGCCAGGACTTTGTTTTCGCTCACCAGCGCGGCGGCAGCAACCTGCGCCATCATGAACCCGGAGTTCATGCCGGCATCGGCCGCCAGAAATGGCGGTAGCCCTTCATTCAACGCAGGATTTACCAGCCGCTCGGTACGGCGTTCGGAGATACCAGCCAGGGCGCTCAGGGCGATGGCCAGATAATCTAGGGCAAAGGCCAAAGGTTGGCCGTGGAAGTTGCCGCCGGAGATCACATCGCCTTCCCCCCCGGTAAGGACGAAAACCAGTGGGTTGTCGACAGCGGAGTTCATTTCAACGGTGAACGTGCGCCGGCAAAACTCCAGAGTGTCTCTCACCGCGCCATGCACCTGAGGGATACAGCGGAGGGAGTACGCATCTTGCACGCGTTTGAAATCTTTATTCGACTTGCGAATCTCGCTGCCCTCTAACAGTTTGCGAAGATTGGCGGCAACTTCAACTTGTCCGGAGTGCGGCCGGACGGCATGAATGCGCTGGTCAAAGGCGACGTCTGTGCCGCGCAGAGCTTCCAGCGACATGGCGCCCACCACATCTGCAGTCTGGGCCAAGTACTGTATTGTTGTCAGCGCCACGGTCCCAACCGCCAGCATGGCCTGTGTTCCATTAATGAGCGAGACTGCTTCTTTTGCTTGCAGCGCCAAGGGAGCAAGGCCCGCGCGAAGCAGGGCCTCCGCGCCAATGATTTTTTCGCCTTTGAATACGGCCTCGCCTTCGCCCATCAGCGTCAGCGCTAAATGCGATAGCGGCGCCAGATCGCCGCTTGCCCCAACGCTGCCCTGCGATGGGATGACTGGATGCACCCCACGATTCAGCATCTCGCACAACATCGTAATCACGTCTAAACGCACACCAGAGTAGCCCTTGGCCAGCGAGTTGGCGCGCAACAGCATCATGGCCCGCGTCTCTTCCTGGGACAGTGGCTCGCCTATTCCGACCGCATGGGAGCGCACCACGTTGACTTGGAGCTGATGAACTTGTGCGGGATCAATGCGGACATCGCTCAGCTTGCCCACACCGGTTGTGATTCCATAGGCCAAGCGGTTCTCTTGCACCAACTTGTCCACGACTGCGCGGGCGGCATTCACTCTTTCACGCGCTTCCTGGGCCACCGCCACGGGGTGCTGTTGGTTGACGATAAGGCGGAAGTCTTCAAACCCGAGGTCGTTACCGTTGATTACAAGCGGGCGCATAATCTATTGGGCGGCTCCTCTACTGGGACGGCAAATATACACGAATTCTTTTTTTATCACAATCATGGCGAAAGAATGGGTGGCCTTGTAGGTGTAAGAGTGCATCGTTTGCTTCTTTGCCCCAAGCACCATCCGGCGGAAAAGCGGCCCCAGAATCTTTCTGTGGCCGGACCTTTGGAACTGCGCCAGTGCCGTCGCTGGCTGAACTACGCACCCGGCCGGCGCAAATGATCGACCCGAACATCACGGCCGGCCGATAGGCGATGAATTTAGAGGCCGAGGCTGGTAAGGAACTGATTAATTTGCCGTTCTACCTGAGATCTGTCGTAGCTGAGCAATACTGTGCGATATAGTCCTTGCATGTATGTGGCGATGATCTGGGCCACAACTTCAGCTTCAAATTGGGGAGGCAGTTCACCGGTGTCTTTGGCGGATTTCAAGCGGTCGGAAAACGCACCGGCAAAGGCCGCAATACCCGTCTGAACGAATTTTTGCAGGTCTCGTTCGGCCAGGACGTCCGAGGACACGCTTCCTGCGACGAAGCAAACGCGCGGGATCCGTGGATCGTCGAGATCGTCGAGCATCTTTTTAAAGAACCCACGGACTCCTTCCTTCGCGGATGCGGACGAAAATAACGCTTCAGCACGGCGGCGGCCCACCGTCTCGTTGTAATATTTGAGGCATTCCAGATAGAGTTGCTTTTTGCTTTTCAGCGTGTTGTAGAAAGAGCCCTCACCGATGCCTATCGCCTTCAACAGGTCGCGCAAAGAAGCACCGGAATAGCCCTTTTTCCAAAAAACACGGGTGGCTTTGTCTATTGCTTTGTCGTAGTCGAACTCTAGTCCTCTAGCCATGTTTCAACCCCCACCATGCGCCAATTATCACTTCAATCCAAATTAGAACTCTAAAAAACTTGCCGTCGCCAAGTTGCGCCAAGCATGAAAACCGGAGGGGCCTCTGGTAGGTTGAAGCCGTCCTGAGAAGACCACTCCACACCAGAAAGGCATTCACCATGAGCGTACTATGCAGCATTTTCAGCCCCGATTCTCCAATAGTTTTCGTGCGCCGAGTTTCAGGCGCCGGTTACATAAACACAAAGCCGGGCGGCACGCGCGAGGCTTTACCTGCTGGGCCGGTTCATTGCCATGTTGTTCTGTCAACTGGGCGAGCCCACAGCCTGAGTGAGATCCACGCAAGAACCGGCGGCCTCCGAAGGCAAGCTGAAGCATCTGGGGCTGAGCGAGGCCCCAGCGAAATCAACAGCATCGTCCCTGGGAGCTTTATCAGACTGTCTTTTTTTTAATTGTACAGTGCTTGTTCTACGCTGCCAAGGGCAAGCCGGTGCGCGTGTCAAGCCGGTGCGCGGAGGTGAACGACATGAAAGTGAGCGTCTGAAGGCTGCTCTTCATCATCTTTCCACAATGATCCAGAACGACTCAACCGGCGGCTGATTGAGATCAACACACGCATCTGCAGTTGTGGTCTATCGACGGGCCCGGGCGCCGTCCTAAAAAGAAAAAATGGAGGAAGCCGTCCAGCGATGAAGTCGCGTACGAGTTAATTAGGCCGACACTGCATGATGATCTTCCAGGAGTACAGTGACCGGAAGGTTAAGTTATGTAATCATCGTGGGCCGGGTGATCGGTGGCTCTGGCGGTCGGAAATGCGAACTCGCATCTTGGCCGACATTACCAAGCATTGCCTGGCTACGGCATTAGGTTTGTGCCTGACGCTCTACGACTGGTGATCTGAGGGGGTAAATCGTTACCTAAAGATGACTTAGACATCAAAATGACTGGTAGCGCAATAATCCCATTTTTTGTCATCTACCTGATTTAATCAGGCGTCATTGGCGTCGCCTACCCCAATATTTTCGTCCCTGCCCAAATCAACAGTGCCAATTCGGAACGGCAGTGCCAATTGTAATCTGTTTGTAATGTGTTTGTAGCAGTCGATAAAGAAAGTTCTTGACTCCTGCCCCGCGGGCGATTATTATCCTGCCTCGCGGGCGTCTGTTTTTGTAACAGACGCTACACAACAAAGGCTGGCACATGAATATGGCCCAATTGACGGGCCCAGTCACCGGCGGTTATCGGTTCTTCGAAAGGGATCGGCGCTGATGTGGCGGCCGGCACACCCTAAGTGTTTACAGCCTCACCAGGTACAGCATAGCTGGAGGAAACATTCAAATCTCCGGCGGCAAAGAGATAAGTCGGCAAGAGATAAATCGAGGACAACTGCATGAAGTTCAAACCAAGCGATATCGTTCCATCTACAACTCTGGAATCCGTCACCGGCGAGCCGATCAAGCTCCCTGACCCTAACCGCCTCGTCCATCTGCAGTTTCGGCGCTTCGTGGACTGCCCTATCTGCAACACCCATATCGCCGAGCTGCGCGGACGCGTTCGCGAGATCGAAGCGGCGGGCATAAAAGAGGTAATCGTCTTTCACTCCTCTCCGAAGTCGATCCGGTCGTACCAGAAGGATGTTCCATTCGCGCTGGTTGGCGATCCGAAGAAGGCGATCTACAAAGACTTCGGCGCGGAAACGTCTCTTGCGTTTCTGAGCGTCAAAGCCCTGGGCGCCGCAGTGCGCGGGATGGCGCACGGCCATCTCGGCTTGCGGGTTGGTGGGGGGCCGCTGGGCCTTCCCAGCGAATTCCTGATCGCTCCCTCCGGACAGATCAAGGCGGTGAAGTACGGAACCCATGCCTACGACCAGTGGTCTGTGGATGAGTTGATCGCGCTTGCCAAGGGTGCTGCTGTACAAGCCGCTTGAAAGTACGAGTTTAGTTTTTTACGTGTAGGTGATGGTGAACATCGGTCTGCAAGCTCGCGGTGAGCTTTTATCAAAATCCAATACCCTTTAGCTTTCTTTGCTTTAGGAAATACCGGTTTTGCACACGCTTTGAGACCAGTGATTCCCTATACGGCTGCGGCCGTATTGGGTTTCTTGAAAGGGGCCCTCTGACATGCAGATACATTCGTTTCAATTCAGCAGCGTTTTTAGTTTTCGTTTTTTATGCCCGTGGATTATTTCAGCCGCGGCTTTCATTCCGTCTGCCATAACCGCCAGTGCGAGCGAGGCCGAGAATTCGGCACACGTACTGTACGTGGAAACAAACGATCAAGCCCCCGGCAACAATGCTGTGTTGGCTTATCGCATTAATCCAAGCGACGGCAGTCTTTCGCCGCTGGGAACATTCCCTACAAGAGGCACCGGCGGCGACGCTTTCCATCATATCCTTGGGCCGTTTGACCACGACCAGGAGCTTATCGTAAGTAAAGACCAAAAGCTCCTGTTTGCCATCAACGGCGGGAGCAACACTATTGCCGTGTTCCGTGTCCACGGCGATGGCCGCCTAACACACGTGGAAGGTTCGCCTTTTCCATCGGGTGGACTTACCCCCGTAAGCCTGGGACTCTCTGGCGATAAGCTCTATGTTGTGAATGGCAACAATAATGACACGCCCAATACAGTCCCCAATGACAGCCCAGCGAACTATACAGGCTTTCGTGTAGAGGAAGATGGCAGGTTGACGCCCATCCCTGGTTCTACAGTGGAAGTTCCCGGAAATTCAAATCCAACTCAGGCAAACATTGCCTCAGTCGGCGCATTTCTTTTTGGCATAGATTTATTTTCAGTGCCCTACCCCAGCCAGATCGTGCCTTTTTTCCCCGCACGGGGCGGCCTTCTGCATTCTTTTCAAATTCATGAAGACGGAAGCTTGCATGAGGCCCCCGGTGGCCCCTTTCTCCCTCCCATAGACACGCGATTGGTGCCTACGTTTACCGGCAGCGGATACCTGTTGGGGCTCAAGGCGCATCCGACGGAGCGGATACTCTATGCGGGAGAAGTCGCAACCAATCAACTGGCGGTATATACCTACGATGACAACGGCAGCCTGACCCTGGTGCATGAGACTCCTTTAAGCGGTGAAGCCATTTGCTGGCTCACCTTTGACAAGGACCACCAGCATCTATTCTCGGTCAATGCGGGAACAAACAGTATCACCGTCTTTGATATTGTCAATCCGCAGGCGCCTGTCGTGATTCAGGAATTTCCACTCGCCCTTGTAGGGACGAATCTTCCTCCGGCAATCGTACCGCAGTTGTTTCCGAGTCTGCCTTTCCAGATTTCGCTTGATCCTTCAGGCAAGTGGCTATTTGTGGTGGGCCGGTCGTGGACCCCCAACGATGACTACCCAGCGGGCAACAACATCCATATTGTACGGGTGCAACCCGATGGCACATTGGCCGAACCGGCATTTTCTCCGCTGCTCTTGCCAGTGCCGGCCAACGTCAAGCCAACAGGCAATGTGATTGTTGAGGTGCGATCTACAGACTGAAACTGTTCTTCCAAGAGATGTTACCCCGGCGCCCACATCCCAACACGCCCAAAACCAGGGCGTGTTGGGGGCCCGGAGTCAAGGTATACAGGGCCTAAATACACATGAGAGAGAGAGAGAGAGAGAGGCGATTTTCCCCAATGTTTTCAGCCCAAGAATCAGCAGATCTGGTGGTCTCGTCAAAAGCGGTGAACTCGGCACGGGTGAGTAGCGATGCCCCGGAATGCCTCCAACGTTTGTTCGAAGCGCAGGTGGAACGAACACCGAACGCATCGGCGATTGTTGCTCTTGACGGGCAGTTTAGCTATTCGGAACTGAATCGCCGCTCAAACCAACTTGCGCATTATCTCCAGTCCCTGGGCCTCGGCCCGGAGATGCGTGTGGGCATTGCGCTTCCACGGTCCGGCGAGATGATTGTTGCCATGATGGCGGTACTCAAGGCTGGAGGAGTCTATGTTCCATTGGACCTGTCGTATCCGCCGCAAAGGTTCAAATATCTGGCAGAGGATTCCAAGATCTCAATTTTGCTTACACAGCGGGCGGTGCCTGAAGGCTTGAACCCTGAATTGGCGATCGTTTCTCTGGACAAACACCGGAGCGAAATCGCGGCGCTGAGTGAAAGCAATCCTGACTCTGAGTGCGAGCCTGCCAACCTCGCTTACATCATTTATACCTCGGGCTCCTCGGGACAGCCAAAGGGAGTGATGGTGAGCCATGAGAATTTGGTCCGGTCCACTCATGCTCGTGTGGGTTACTATTCGCGCCCGCCGGCGCGCTTTCTATTACTTTCTTCGTTCGCATTTGACAGCTCGGTGGCGGGGATTTTCTGGACGCTACTGGCCGGCGGTGAGCTGCGCTTGCCGCCTGAGGGAGCGCAACGCAATATTGCCCGGATCACTCAATTCATTTTCCACGGCAAGATCACGCATTTACTGTCGCTGCCCTCACTGTACAAGTCTTTGCTTTTGCAGCCAACCTTTGATGCATTCGTTTCTTTAGAGGCGGTAATTGTTGCCGGCGAATCTTGTCCTTCGGATTTGGTCGCCGCCCACGCTCGTCATCTCCCTAAGGTTACGCTGTACAACGAGTACGGGCCAACGGAAGCCACCGTTTGGTGTACTGTCCATCAAATCGATTCCTCAAAAGACACCTCGTCCGTTCCTATCGGCAAGGCCATCCCTGAAATGCAAGTTCACGTTTTGGACCAGGACATGAAGACGGTAGAGCCGGGCAAAGAGGGCGAGATCTATATAGGTGGCGCCCAGTTGGCCAGGGGATATCTGGAACGGCCGGATTTGACAGCAGAGAAATTTGTACCGAACCCTTTTCCTGAAGCTCGCGGATTGCGCTTGTATCGGACTGGAGACCTCGCAAGCCTTAACCAGGACGGAGATATCAATTTTCTGGGACGTGCAGATCTGCAGGTGAAAATACGAGGCTACCGGATAGAGTTAGGAGAAATCGAATCGGCGTTACGGGAACACCAACACGTTGGCGAGGCGGCAGTAGCAGGCAGAAAGGACCAGGCCGGGCGTGAAAGACTAGTTGCCTATGTCGTGCCCAAAACGACTGAGATCGACATGGCAGCCTTGCAATCGTTTCTTAGCCATCGGCTGCCTGCCTACATGGTGCCAGCCACCTATGTGATGCTCGACGCCTTGCCCATGAATGCTAACGGGAAGCTGGACCGGCGAGCGCTTCCTGAACCCAAACAGACGGACCTGCAATATGCACCTCCTCGAAACGATACGGAAGAGAGGCTCGCGGGGATATGGGCACAGTTGCTGGGAGTCGCACAAGTAGGAATTCACGATAAATTCGCGGACCTTGGCGGAGACTCCATTGTGGGCCTGCAAGTGGTGGCGCGGGCCAATCAGGCGGGCATTCGGATCAACCTGACTGAGATTGTCCAGGAGTCCACGATTGCCAAGCTTGCCGCCAGTTGCACATCGTAATAGTTATAACGGAGATTACGAAAAAGAGAGTTGCTTTGAATCCATGGCCACAGCGGCCGGAAAGCAGGGAATCAGTATTTATGACAGACAAAGCGAGTAGCGAACAAGACTTCGATGTAATTGTTGTCGGCGGAGGGCCTGGAGGCTCAACAGCGGCAAGCTTCATTGCCATGGACGGACACAAGGTGCTGTTGCTCGAGCGAGAAAAATTCCCCAGACATCAAGTTGGTGAATCGCTTTTGCCCGCAACCGTAAATGGAATATGCGTCATGTTGGGCGTGAGTGAAGAACTCGCGCAGGCCAACTTCACTTACAAGCTGGGAGGCACCTATCGGTGGGGAAAACATCCTGAACCCTGGAGTTTCACCTTTGGCCCTTCCTCTATGATCCCCGGAAGCCAGGCCTTTGCGTATCAAGTAGAACGGATGAAATTTGACCACATCCTTCTCAACAATGCCCGCAAGAAAGGCGTGGACGTCCGCGAACAACACGTTGTCACGGAAGTGCTTGAGTCCGGAGGACGGATTACCGGCGTTGGTTTCACCGATGAAAAGGGACAAAAGAAGACGGCCACGGCCCGCTATGTGATCGATGCATCCGGGAATAGCACCACTCTGTCGAAGGCTGTTGGGGAGCGCGTTTATTCGAAGTTTTTTCAGAACGTTGCGCTTTATTGCTATTACCGTGGCGGCAAGCGGCTGCCTGAACCGAGGACGGGCAATATTCTCTCCGAGGCATTTAGTGACGGCTGGTGCTGGTACATTCCTTTAGGCCCCGACCTGACCAGTGTTGGAATGGTGGTGGCCAAGCAGCATGCCGATCGATTGAAGCAGGGGCCGGAAGAAGCCCTGCGGCATTTCCTCGACAAAACTGTTATGGTCAAGGACTTTCTCTCTGAGGCAACGAGAATCACTGAAGGGCCTTACGGTCAATATCGCGTCCGGAAAGACTACTCGTATGTGAACACCCATTTTTGGACGCCGGGATCTTTGCTGGTTGGAGACGCTGCATGTTTTGTCGATCCCATCTTTTCTTCCGGCGTACATTTGGCCACCTATTCCGGGCTACTGGCCGCGCGATCGGTGAACAGTTGCCTGCGCGGGGAAATTGGCGAAGAAAGATCATTCAGCGAATTCGAACAACGCTACCGCAAAGAGTTCAGCAATTTCTATCAGTTTCTGATTTCGTTTTACGATATGGACAAGGACATGGATTCGTATTTCTGGAGCGCCCGGAAAGTGCTGAATACGGAAGAGAGTTCGAATGACGCCTTCATTAGTCTTATCTCGGGGACGTCTTTCACCGGCGAGCCACTGTTTTCGAACGCATCGGAGTTCTTTCAAGCACATGTGGGCGTGGGCGACCTGTTTCGTAAAACATACGAGGCGGCGGCCAATCCGATCGATGACAGCAAGTTTGAATTGGATGGATTTGATACCACCAAATTCAATCCTAGACACTTTATTCAAGACTTTAGGAAAGGGATTGTTACGCTGATCCGGCAGGCTAATAGCGAAACGCATGCGCCCGAGATGCCGGTTGTCGATGGCGGATTGATCTCCTCGCGAAATGGCCTTAGCTGGGCCGAGCCGGTGGGGTGACTCCTTGAATGACCGACCGCTGCTACAGAAGTCAGTGTAGTTCAATTCCTACGGAGAAGTGTCATGCCTGAAGAGCGGGAAGATAAGACGATTTATAAAGCTGTGCTGAACCATGAGGAGCAATACTCGATCTGGCCAGCCCACCGGGAGAACGCCCTAGGTTGGAAGGATGCGGGTAAGAGCGGTACCAAGGAAGAGTGCCTGGCCTACATCAAGGAAGTGTGGACAGACATGCGGCCGCTGAGCTTGAGAAAGAAAATGCAGGAACATGGAGCAGCCAATTTGTAATGGCCCACGCTTGATCTGACACTCTGGTGAAAGATCAAGGGACCACAGGCGCGCGTGCCGGCGCCTGCGGTCCGCTGACTAGCGCCGGACTCCGGCAGCGGCCCAAGAGGGAAGCAGTGTCGAGCAGCCTCTCTTTTCAGGACAGCGGAGCCGGGCTGCCGTGACCAGGAACTTCAGTAATCCTTGAAAATCGGTTGATCGGGACGTCTGGTGATCGGAACGGCGCGTCATTTTCTTCGGTTCCATTATCTTTATTGCATGGTCGTGATACTAGTCCACGAAAGTATCGAGTAAGGGATGGTGTCCTTAGCTGGGGCCTATGCCACTGGTACGGCGGCACGGTTTAGGCCCAGAGCAGAGGATGTCATCCCTTGCCAAGATGTGGACTGGCCCGGCGCGGGTACGGGTTCGCTCTCGCCGTTCATCTTCGGGATATGCACGTGGTGAGTGAGCCGATCCAGCGGGGCGCCGGTCATCTGCCTCCGAAGCAAGGCCTCCGGGTTCACCTCTGAAAGGGCAGATTGCTCAAAGCTACGGGTGGCAATACACGCGTCACTCAAATGTTTCTCAGGGATTGGTTCCAGACGCCATGATTCCCGCACCTTCATGATCGTAGACCCTGCGTTCGTCCATGAAGATGCAAAGGACAACGTAAATTCATCACCGTCGTATGTGGTTGCCCGCGCCCCAACGGAAGCGGCACTCACCAGAATTCGCCGTGGGTTGCTGCATGCCGACGATATCGGCGTATATGACAACTTCTTCAGCCGTGGGTAACGAAAGTCACGGCAAATATGTGGTCCTTGCCATTCTCGCAGGTTAAACAATGACAATCATCATTCAATTGATCTTGATAGTCGGCTGCGCTAAAGCAACGGGATTGTTATTTAGGCGATTGGGTCAACCACAGGTCTGCGGAGAGATTGCTGCGGGCATTATTCTCGGACCATCACTCTTTGGAGCATTGTGGCCGCACGCTCAACGAATGGTGTTTAGTCCGTCTGCCAGTGACCACCTCACTGTGCTTAGTGAAGTCGGGCTCATCTTTATCATGTTCATCATCGGCCTGGAATTCGACTTCAGCCATCTTGCCACCTCTACGCGGGCGGTATTTTTAGTCTCAACCGCGGGAATTCTTGTGCCTTTTCTCCTGGGAGTCCCTTTGGGCCGATGGATCTATTTCCAGATGGGTCTCAACGTAAACAAAGTGGGATTTACTTTGTTTGTCGCCACAGCCCTTAGCATGACGGCCGTGCCGGTGCTCGGCCGAATCGTGGTCGAATTCAATCTTGGCAAGAGCCGGCTTGCCGCGCTTGCTATCGGGGCCGCAGCGATGGACGATGCGGTTGGTTGGTTGCTTCTCGCGCTCGTCTCAGACCTAGTAGTGGCCCGGTTTCAGCCCACCCGGATTTTGGTGTCGGCAGCCGGGGTCGCGATCTATCTCCTAGCCATGATTTTCCTGGTGAGGCCGCTGCTCAAGCGCTGGACACATTGGGCCATGTCTAAGTCCGGCCATGAACTCCCTCCTGCCGCTCTGGCGCAGCTCATTATTATGTTCTTCGCGTCTGCGGCTGTCACTAGCGCCATCGGAATCTTTCCTGTCTTCGGTGCGTTCGTTATGGGGGCCGTTCTCCATGATCAGAAGGCGCTTTGTGAAGCGGTCGGCAGGCAAATGCGCGACTTTGTCACAGTCTTCTTTCTTCCGGTGTTTTTCACCTTTACTGGTCTGCGCACGGACATCAGCTCATTGGATGGAAAGGCCGGCTTGCTGGCCGGCGTTGTGATTCTGGTTGCCGCGACAGGCAAATTCGGCGGCTGCTCGGTTGCCGCCAGACTCGGCGGACTCAGTTGGCGCGAGTCATTTTCTATTGGCGCAATGATGAACACACGCGGGCTGGTTGATCTAGTTGTTTTGAATACCGGCTACGACCTCGGTATCATTCCAAAACCCGTATTTTCCATCTTCGTAGTGATGGTCCTTTTTAGCACGTATATGACAGCGCCGGCCCTTCGCCGCTTGATTCGCGGGACAGAACTGCAGGCGCAATTCGAGGTTTCGACATTTATGGAAGGACGCGCTTCCCCGGCCGGCGGCGAAGCAGCACAGCGCGGCACGGTCGTTGCTTAACCATAGTGCTTTTTTTGCGGACAGGTTCCGTGCAAGAAAAATAGTTTGAAACGCGCGTTGTGCGCGACAGAGCGAGGACAAATGGAATTCAAAATCGATCAAATTGACTTTAAGAAGACGGACGGCCTAGTGCCGGCCATCGTGCAGGATGAGCGCACCAACCAAGTCCTGATGCTGGGATTTGTGAATCCCGAATCCCTGGGCAAGACCGTCGAGAGCGGCTTCGTCACTTTCTTCAGCCGCACACGCCAGAAACTCTGGATGAAGGGCGAAACCTCAGGCAACCGTCTCAAAATTGTTTCCGCCAGCACCGACTGCGACTTCGATACGCTGCTCTTCAAAGTGCATGTCGAGGGCGACGGGCTGGTATGTCACGAAGGCACGGTTTCTTGTTTCACCAAGCCACTCACAATGCCGGCTGTCGCCATGAACGGCAAGAGCGCGGTGCGGCCATGAACAAGATCCGTCTGGGTATTCCCAAAGGCAGTTTGCAGGATTCCACGGTTGCGCTCTTCGCCCGCGCCGGTTACAACATCTATGTCAACGGACGCTCTTACTTTCCATCGATCGACGATCCCGAGATCGAGTGCATGCTCATTCGCGCGCAGGAAATGGCGCGTTACGTCGAGCACGGCTTTCTCAATGCCGGACTCACCGGCTGCGACTGGGTCGTCGAGAGCGGACTCGAAGTTCATCCCGTAACCGACCTGATCTATGCCAAGCAAAGCCGCAGCCGTGTGAAGTGGGTACTGGCAGTCCCCGAAGACTCGCGCTTCTACAAGGCCGAAGACCTGGCGGATTGCATCATCGCGACCGAGTTGGTGCAGGTGACCAAGAATTACTTCGCGCAAAAAAATGTTCCCGTGAAGGTTGAGTTCTCCTGGGGAGCAACCGAAGTGAAGCCACCGATGCTGGCCGATGCCATCGTGGAGATTACCGAGACCGGAAGTTCGCTCAAGGCGAATCGCCTGCGCATCATCGACGTGGTGATGTACTCGCAGACCCAACTCATCGCCAATACCAATGCGTGGAAAGACGATTGGAAGCGCGCCAAGATTGAGCGCATCGCCCTCATGCTGCGGGGCGCCATCGACGCCGGAGGCCGCGTGGGTTTGATGATGAATGTCCGCCGCAACGATCTGCCGACGGTGCTGCAGGTGCTGCCGGCGTTGAATAGCCCGACAGTTTCTTCGCTCAGCGATCCGGAATGGGTGGCAGTGAATACGATTCTCGAAGAGAACGTTGTGCGTGACGTGTTGCCCAAGCTAAAAGAGGCGAGGGCGACGGGCATCGTGGAATATCCACTGAATAAGGTAGTGCTGTGATGCCTTCGCTGGTGCGCATCGCGAAGACGTCGGATAAGAAGACCGCGGGACTCATCCAGCAACTTGCCGACCGAGGAGCCGTGAACACCGCCAAGGTGGAAAAGGCCGTGCGCAAGATTGTCACAGATGTTCGCCGCGGCGGCGATCGCGCACTGCTGCGCTATGCCACCAAGTTCGACCGCTTGCAGAAGAAGCAGGACCTGCGCGTCTCCCAGGAGGAAATGGAGCAGGCGTGGAACGAAACCGCCCCCGAGCTTCGCCGCGCGCTGAAACTCGCTGCGCGCAATATCCGCCGTTTTGCCACGTGGCAACGGCCGAAAGAGTGGTCGCGGCTGATTGCGCCGGGCGTAAAGGTCGGGCAGACGCTGCGCCCGCTGCGCGCTGTGGGCTGCTATGTGCCAGGCGGACGCTATCCGTTGCCCTCGACCATGTTGATGACTGTGATTCCCGCGCAGGTTGCCGGGGTGAAGGAAATTGCTGTGGTTTCTCCGAACCCAGGGCGTGAGACCATGGCTGCCGCAGCGTTGCTCAATGTCACGAACTTTTACCGCATCGGCGGCGCGCAGGCCGTGGCCGCGCTGGCCTATGGCACCGAGTCGGTACCGCGCGTGGATAAAATCGTTGGCCCCGGAAATCTTTTCGTCACCGCCGCAAAGAAAATGGTGTCATTCGATTGCGGCATTGAAATGCTCGCCGGTCCCACGGAAGCCGTGGTCGTGAGCCAGGAAGGCAAGCCGGCGCTCATTGCTGCCGATCTCGTGGCACAGTCGGAGCACGATCCCGATGCGCTTTCGATTTTCATCACCGCCAATGATCGCCTTGCATTGGAAGTGCAGGGTGAACTGGCGAAGCAATCCGCCCATAACCCTATTGCCAAGGCTGCGCTCAAACGAAACGGCGTAATTCTTGTCGCCAATTCCGCCCAGCAGGCGATGGAAATCGCCAACGTCATCGCTCCGGAACATATCACGGTTGATGCAGGTGAGCTAGATTCTGTGCGCAATGCCGGGTCGATTTTTGTGGGCGATTTCAGTCCGCAGACCATGGGCGATTACATTTCTGGGCCGAACCACGTATTGCCCACGGGGGCGGTTGCGCGCCATCGCGGTGGCCTGAGCGTGCTCGATTATCTCAAGGTCATCACCGTGCAGGAGCTCTCAAGCCATGGACTCGCCCGGCTTGGTCCTTCGGCCGTGCAGTTGGCCGAAGCTGAGGGGCTGACCGCACACGCGGAGTCGGTTAAGATACGATCAGGCCTGCTTAGGACGAACTATGCTTAAACCCCGTGCCGCGTTGCGCAATATGAAGGAGTACCACCCGCCGCTGAGCGGACGCTCGGGCTTGCGTCTGGATTTCAATGAGAACACCGTGGGGTGCTCTCCGCGGGTGCTGGCCGTGGTGCGCGAGACGACCGCTGAAATGCTGACGATCTATCCGGAGCGCGATAGCGTTGAAGGCCTGGTCGCGCAGCATCTGAGCAAGAAAGAGACCCCGTTTTCTCCGGCCCAGGTCTTGCTAACCAATGGTGTGGACGAAGCGATTCATCTGATTTGTGAAACCTATTTGGAGCCGGAGGACGAAGTCGTCATCGCTGTGCCAACCTTTGCCATGTATGAAATTTATGCGCTGGCGACGGGCGCCAAGATAAAAAATATCCAGGCGAACGAGGATTTCAGCATTCCGGCCGACCGCTTGCTCGCGGCGGTCACGCCGCAGACGAAACTCATCGCGATCGCCACGCCGAACAATCCAACAGGGGCGATGGTCTCGCGGGCAGATCTGCTGAAGATCGCAAGGGCGTGTCCACATGCAGCATTGCTGGTCGACGAAGCGTACATCCACTTCGGCGGAGAGCCGGTACTCCATGACGTCCATACCGTGCCGAACCTCTTTGTGGTGCGGACGTTTTCTAAAGTCTACGGCCTCGCCAACCTGCGCATCGGTGTGCTGGCCGGCTCGCTGGAAAATATGGCCTACGTGCGCAAGGTAAGCTCGCCCTATAACATCAACGGCATTGCCTTGCGCTGCCTGCCGGCCGCTCTGGATGACAAGCAATATGTCGCAAACTATATCGCTGGAATTGTTGCCGAACGGGACCGGCTCGAGCAGGCGCTGAAGAGATTGCAAATGCCGTATTGGCATAGCCATGCCAATTTCATCTTGATGTACATCGGCGGCCAGCACAAGGAGTTTGTGCAGGAGATGCGCAAGCGCGGCATTCTGGTACGCGACCGCAGCGCCGATTCCGGGTGTCTGGGCTGCGTGCGCATTACTGTTGGCAATGCCGCACAGATGGACCGCGCCTTGACAGCGCTGGAAGAAGCTTTGGCGGCGATTCAATGGAGCGCGCAGCCGCGCGCCGCCCTAACGGAGGCCGGACGGTGAGAAAAGCCACACTGAAGCGCAACACCACTGAAACGCAGATCATGCTGCAACTCGCGATCGATGGCGGCGGTCACTACAAGATCGAGACCGGTATCGGCTTCTTCAATCACATGCTTGAGCTCTTTACCCGGCACGGCGGCTTCGACCTCAAACTCAAATGCCAAGGCGATCTGCAGGTCGATCAGCACCACACGGTTGAAGATGTTGGCATCGTGCTCGGACAAGCCTTTGAGAAGGCGTTGGGCGATAAGAAAGGCATCATGCGCGCCGGCTATTTCCTGATGCCCATGGACGAAACCCTCGGCATCGCCGCCGTCGATTTCAGCGGACGCGCCGCCACGGTCGTCGATACCAAGATCCGCGTCACCCACATCGGCGACATGCAAACGGAGCTGTTCTACGACTTTTTTGAGGGGTTCTCGCGCGGCGCGCGCGCCAACGTGCATTTGAAAATCATGTACGGCCGCTCGAACCATCATAAGATCGAGGCGCTATTCAAGGCCTTCGCCCGCGCCGTTCGCGGCGCGTGTTCGCGCGACGCACAGATGAAAAAAATGCTGCCCAGCACCAAGGGGTTGCTGTAGGCTGTTTGCCGGTGAATGAACTATGCCCTTTAAGTACTTGCTCAGAAGGTCCGAATGATTGGAATCATCGATTATCAGGCTGGCAATGTGCCCTCAGTGAAGAAGGCCCTGGACTTCCTTGGGGCAACCTACATCGTGACCGAAGACCCCATACAGGCGCGCACATTGGACAAACTCATTCTCCCAGGCGTTGGCAACTTCGCTGCCACGAAACGCTTGAATGACACTGGCCTTACGGAGGCGGTCCGGGAGCGCATTGTGCAGGGCATCCCTTTTCTGGGGATCTGCGTTGGGTTGCAATGGCTCTTCGAAAGCAGCGAGGAAGCGCCAAACCTTCCCGGTCTTGGTCTGCTTAAGGGTGTGGTAGCCAAGTTTCCTGAAACCGTGAAGTCGCCGCACGTGGGATGGAACTTGGTTGAGCCGCAAAACGGTTCCAAGCTCTTTCGCAATCTGAACAGCGGCGGATTTGTGTATTACACGCACTCGTACCGCTGCCCGATCACTCCGGAAGCGATTGCGACCACCGAATACGGTGGCAGCTTTGCGGCAGCAGTGGAGCGCGGCAATATTTTTGGGGTCCAGTTTCATCCGGAAAAATCGGGCGAGATAGGATTGCGGGTCTTGAAGAATTTTTTGGAGATTTAGAGTTTGCTAACCAAACGCATCATCGCTTGCCTCGACGTTGACGCCGGCCGCGTCGTCAAAGGGCAGCAATTCGTGAACATCATTGATGCCGGCGATCCGGCGGAGCTGGCGTGGCGCCACGCCGCCAGCGGCGCAGACGAAATTGTCGTCCTCGACATTACCGCCAGCCACGAAAAGCGGAACACATTGCTTGAGACAGTGCGCGCGGTGGCCAAGGAACTCTTCGTCCCACTTACGGTCGGGGGAGGCATCAACAGCCTAGAAACCGCTGCGAAGGTCTTCGGCGCGGGAGCGGACAAGGTCACGATGAACACTGCGGCGCTCGGTAATCCTAAGCTCATCGAGCAGATTGCCGCTAGCTTTGGATCGCAGGCGATTCTCGTTGCAATCGACGCGCGCCGTGGTTCGGCTTCACCCAGCCAAGCTGAAGTCTATGTCAAAGGCGGGCGCATCAACACCGGCCGCAAGGTCCTCGAGTGGGCGCGCGAGGCAGAGGCGCACGGGGCGGGGGAAATCCTGCTGACTTCAATGGACCGCGACGGCACCGGCATCGGGTTTGATTGCGAACTCACGGCGGCGGTGGCCGGTGTGGTTTCGATCCCTGTGATCGCTTCGGGCGGCGCAGGCAATGCGCACCATTTTGCCGATGTGTTTGCCGCTGGACGCGCCGACGCTGCGTTGGCTGCGTCCATCTTCCATTTTGGGCTGAAAGATTCAGTTGAGTTGAAACGCCATCTGCAAAGCGTAGGTGTACCGGTGAGGCTGCCATGCTGATTCCTTCCATCGACCTGATGGGCGGCAAAATTGTGCAATTGGTCCAGGGCGAGAAAAAAGCCTTGGAATTCGATGATTTCAATGAATGGGTCGACCGCTTCAGCAAGTATCCGATCGTGCAGTTGATCGACCTCGATGCCGCCATGGGCAAGGGCAACAATTTCAAGCTTATCGAACACTTCGCCGCCCAGCTTCCGGTGCAGGTGGGCGGCGGTGTGCGCAATGTAGAATCGGCGCGCGCGATGTTTGCCGCCGGCGCAAAGAAAATCATTATTGGATCAAGCCTTTACAGCGAGGCCGGCGTAAATGTCGAAATAGCCGCGCAGATGGCCAGCGAATTCACGGCAGGGAGCTTGATCTTCGCCATCGATTCGCGCGGCGGCAAGATCGCCATCCATGGATGGAAAAAAGTTCTGGCTATCACCGCTGAGCAGGCCATCCGCGCGCTCGACGGCTACTGCGGTGGATTTCTCTATACCCACATCGACACCGAAGGCATGATGGCCGGATTCCCGATGGCGGTTGCTCAGGACCTGCGCAAGCTTACTGCGCGCAAGCTGATCGTGGCCGGCGGCGTCAAGACACAGCAGGAAGTCGATGACTTACATGCCTTGGGCATCGATTCCGTCGTCGGAATGGCGATTTATACCGGCGCCATGCAAGCCTGAGAAGTTGGAACAATTGTAAACAGCACGATCATCGCGTCTTCACGTTCTTCTACGGAGCGGCACTTTCCGGTGGGTCCAGGATTTCGGCGGCGAACTCCGGCAGCATCAAGGTCTGATCGCGGTCAGGGCCGGTGGAGACCATGCCGATGCGGGCGCCGCTTTCCCGTTCCAGAAAACGCAGATATTCCTGAGCGCGCTTCGGCAGTTCGTCGAAATTGGTAACGCCTTCGGTCGATACCTTCCAGCCGGGCATTTTCTCGTAAATGCATTCGACGCGATCGAAACCAGTAGACAGCGCGGGGACTGAGCTGAGTTTCTTGCCGTTCACTTTGTAGGCGATGCAGACCGGGATTTCATCGAGCTGGTCGAGCACGTCGATTTTCGTGACCACCCACCAGTTCACGCCGTTGATCATCTGGGCATAGCGCAGGAGCGGCAAGTCGATCCAGCCGCAACGGCGCGGGCGGCCGGTGACGGCGCCATACTCGTTGCCGCGGGCGCGAAGCTGGTCGGCGATTGGGCCTTCGACTTCGCTGGGGAAGGGGCCCCCGCCGACGCGGGTGCAATAGGCCTTAGTCACGCCGATCACGGAGTGGATCGCGTTAGGCGGGACGCCGGTGCCAGTGACGGCGCCGCCGGCGGTGCAACTGGAGGATGTCACAAACGGGTAGGTGCCGTGATCGATATCGAGCATGGTGGCCTGCGCGCCTTCAAACATTACTCGCTCGCCTTCCGCCAGGGCCTGGTTGAGCAGCAGGGCAGTGTCGGCGACAAACGGGCCGATCTTCTCTGCGGCGGTAGCATATTCACGGTACATGCTGTCCGCGTCGAGCGGCCCGGAGTCAAACAGAGCGTGCGCGATCTTGTTTTTTTCGCGGCAGGCGTTCTCGATGGTGGTTTTGAGCAGCGCGGAGTCGAGCAGGTCAGCGACGCGAAGGCCGCGGCGGCCCATCTTGTCCTCATAAGCCGGCCCGATGCCGCGTGACGTGGTGCCGATCTTGACCCGTCCGGGAGCATTTTCCGCGCCCATTTCGATCATGCGATGGTAGGGGAGAATGACGTGCGCGCGATTGGAGACGAAGAGATTGCCGTCGACGGGAACGCCGGCATCGCGGAGCATCTGCACTTCCTTGAGAAAGGCCAGCGGATCGAGCACCACGCCGTTGCCGATGACCGAGCGGCAGCCTTTGCGCAGCACGCCGCAGGGCACCAACTGGAGGACGAACTTTTTGCCCTTGATGATGACCGTGTGGCCTGCGTTATGCCCTCCGGCATAACGGGCGACGATGGAAAAATTGTGGGAGAGAACGTCGACGATTTTGCCTTTGCCTTCATCACCCCATTGGGCGCCGACGATGACGGCGGTCTTGCTAGTCTTCACAGGGAATGCACACTCCTCACCCGTAACTTGGTCGCAGATAAAATAATTCTGGGAAAGGGACGGGAAAGTCTGTTACCCATAGATTCTAACAGATGGAAGGGCGGAATCGAAGAATTACCAAGTCTATTCGTCCTTCCATCTGTACATCGCGGCTTGTGGCAATCCTAAAAATGCCAGGATTCGATAGACAAACTGGCGCGCCATTGCGGTGGCATCTGCAGGCTGGTTGTAAAAGGCGGGAATCACGGGAAAGATGGTTGCCCCCGCGTCGGCGGCCAATCCCATGTTGCGGATATGGATTCGGTTGAAAGGCGTCTCTCGCACGCACAATATCAGCGGACGGCGCTCCTTCAGGCAAACATCGGCGGCCCGTTCAATGAGATTGCTTGATAATCCGTTCGCAATTCTAGCCAAGGTTCCCATGGTGCAGGGGAGCACAATCATTGCATCCGCCGGATAGGAACCACTGGCAATGTTAGCTCCAATGTCTGCATTGTTCTGCTGTTGGATTTTTTTCGTTTCGCGCCCCAGCAACTGCATCGTGAGGTTGCTGCGTCCAGAGAGATCCATCTCTTCGGCAAACACGCGCAAAGCGCTTTCCGAGGCGACCAGGTTGACTCGCTCGATGCGCGGTTCGTCTTCCAACACTAGTAACAGCTCCCGGGCAAACAAGGAACCGCTGGCGCCCGTGACGGCCACAACCACGTTTTTCAGATCAGAGTTCATCGAGTGACTAAGCCTTATGCTTCTCTTGCCGCTATATCCAGATTGTTTATGCCGCAGAATTGTATCAGTATTGACGTTGCTGCATCAGCTAACCGGCTGGCTTCGAGTTAGCGCGAAATTACACCTATCCAAGAAAGGAGTTAATCGCGTCACGCGCCGCATTCAACTCCGGGTACTGATAGGTCATTCGGTCATCGCCGTTTTAGCAGGGACCGGCAAGCGAAAGCAACCCGACTGCCTCAATTTCGGTGCGGGCTTGCAATCGAGGCCGCGCAAAGTACATACTTCCGAGCGAGATGAACGCTGTGGGCTCGAGTTGAGCGACAACAGAAGACACGAGACAAAATAATCGAAGGGCCTGCGGGCTCAATCCTGGAAGGGCGGCAGAGTCCAACGATCCAAGAGCTGGATGAGGTCGCGATGAGAACTAAAGACACCGGGCACGAAAGAGTTTTCGGGCGATTGGCAGCGCTTCCTGACGATGCCAGCCGCATCAAGTTTCTTTCCCGGTATCCGCGTCTCGTATCGCCTGCGTTCGTGGTGCGCCTGGACGAAGAAGTGCGCGTCCTGGTGCGAATTGACCTGAAGAAGGCCCACGCACTGGCGGAAGCGGCGCTCACCATAGCCACCCAACTCGGGGACAAGGAGTCACTGGCCTATGCATTGCGCGCCAAGGCGAATGCTTTGTGGTGTTTGGGCAAGAACAGGCAAGCCTCTGAACTGCACGTCCGGTCAA
>DATMNZ010000217.1:0-37855 GCA_035568495.1 Saccharimonadales bacterium (SeqCode)
TAGCTGGTGATGACGCCGGTTACGTCTGTGGAGCTGCCCACCGCCGGGGCCTTGGCCACCGGCTTGTCCAGGACCACATGCAGATCGGCTTTATTCGCTGTCTGGTTCTCTTCGGTCAGGGCCGCATCGATGGCATCGGTAGTGGCTGCAATTACTTTTACTCCCACCAGCTTGAGCTTGGCTTCGCCACCCTTCTGCTTGTCCTGAATATACTTCCAGATGGTCTCGGCGGCCTGTTTGCCTGCGGGCGAACAATCTCGCTGTTGCAGCACGAATTCGTAGTCCCCGAACGACAGGTCTTTGACGCCGTCATTCTTCACGGCATCCGTGACCGCCTGCACCGCGATGTCGCAGGGCGTGGGCTTGGGTGTAATCAACTTCTGCAGATCGGCCTGCGCCGGGGGCGAAGATTGCGCCATGGACTGCTTGGCGAAGTTTTCCCAACCGTCTACGCTGCCGTGGTAACGGTTGTACTGTTGCCGGCCGTAGTCGCCAATCGCTTTCGCTCCTGCGGCATTGTTCTGCGCCTGGGCCAGTCCCTGGGCCCTGGCAATGTGCCAGTAGCCGGTCAGGTCCTGGGGCGTCATCGAAAGCTCCGCGATGCCGGCTTGGTAGGCGTCCTGCAAGCTGCTCATGTCAATCGCCAGCGCTTTGCCATAGTAATCGCGGGCCACATCGAATTCCTTGTTCTGCAGCGCGCCAAAGCCGGCCGCCCCGTTGAAGATGAATGCCATCTGTGTGCGCAGCTTGCCGAATTCGTCGTCGCTCATGTTTTCCGGCTTGGCCCAGGTCGTCATGGCCTTCAAACCTCTCTCGGAATAGGCCCGGCCTTCCTGGGCGGCGGCGGGCGTTCCTTTGGCCCGTGTGAGGTAAGAGAGAATGGCCAGGGCGCGCACACTGTTGGCGTCGTTCTGCAGCAGGAGCTTGGCCAACTCTTCCACCTTGGCCTGGTTCCCGGCCTGCTGATACGCCGCCATAGCGTTCTCCATCGCTTCGGTCTTCACAATACTGTCAGGATACTGTTTCAGAAAGGCTTCCATCAGGGCGGCCTTCTGTACCGGGTCCGTGGTATTGAACGCTGTGATGTAGGCGTTGTATTCACCCGGGTCCTTGATGGTCTTCTGAGCTGCTTGCGATGCAAGCGGCATTGGACTTGCCAGTAACACACCTGCTGTCACCAACAGCAGTAACGCGACAAGCACTTTTTTCATAACAATGGCTCCTTCAGTATTTTTGCCCGTCGAAAGCTCTGGCGGTTCAAATTGTACAGGGGAATTGCCTAGCGGAAGCATTAAATTCCCGCACATCATAAGACAGCTCCGCACATCCGGCAATCACCAAAGACGGTAAAATCGTCTTCCTGCCTATTGAGATGCGGATTTGCCCATAGACAAACGGGGTGCCCAAACGGTTTCTTGGGACGCACCGGAAGCCCCAAAACGCAGGTCTCCCCGGATTCCCCTTTGTTCTGCACACATTAGACACCGGACCGGCACAATCCGGCCCATGATTGGAAAAGTGCCTTTAGAATACCGCTTTATCTAGTAATACTGCTTTACCGGAAGTTTCGATAAAGAAGTACAACATAAGGAGGACAGGCGTGACAACAAGTCTTTCGGGCAGAATTGCGGTGGTGACCGGCGGCGGCCGGGGAATTGGGGCCGCCATAGCATCCCGCCTGTCGTCTATGGGCGCTCAGGTGGTCATCTGCGGCCGCGATCAGGCGCGGCTGGCGCAAACCGCCAGTGCGTCCTCCTGTGAGGCCCTACCCTGCGACGTAAGCGACTGGAACTCGGTGGCCGCGCTGGCAGAGAAAATAAAGCAAACCCACAGGCGTCTCGATATTCTGGTGAACAACGCCGGAGTCGCCGATTTCGGGCGTCCTCTGCATGAGCTGCCCCTGGAACGCTGGGAAGCCATGGTGAATACCAACCTGCGCGGCGTCTTCTATACGATCAAAGCATTTACGCCGCTCATGACCGCCTCCGGCGGCGGCCACATCATTAACATCTCTTCCATCGCCAGCAAGAACGCCCTGCCCAACGGCGCCGCCTACGCAGCCACCAAATGGGGGCTCAACGGACTCTCCTCTTCCGTGGCCGAAGAGCTCCGGGCCAGCAACATCCGCGTGGTCGTGGTCTGCCCGGGCTCCACCCATACGGAGCTCTCACCCCATGCAGGCAAAGACCCGCGCAAGATGCTGCAAGGCGATGACGTGGCCCACGTGGTGGCCATGCTGGTCACACAATCAGAGAACTCGTTTACTAGTGAGGTGGTGATCAGGCCGACAAAGAAACCGTGAGGGGGGAATGAAGGGATTTGGTAAGTGGGTAATTTGGTGATTTGGTAAGTGGATGATTGGGTATTTGGTTCTTGGTATTTGGAACGATCTTTTCTAAGTTCGTCTTGACGTAGTGATTCCCCTTGACGCAGCGATGACCGCCGGGTGTGAAGCAATTACAAAATTACCAAATTACTCAATTGCCAAATTAGCGTTCAGCCGGCAGTCTTAATCACAGTCAACAACTGCTCTTTCCTGTACACCAGATTGCTGGCGTCGAAATTGGCCAGTTTGAATCCGTGACCATGGGTGATCGCGTCGGTGGGGCAGGCCTCAACGCAATATCCGCAGAAGATACAGCGGTTGTAATCGATGTTATAGACCTTGGCGTAGCGTTCGGCGCCGCTGATGCGGTTCTCGTCCGTATTTTCCGCCGCCTCAATATGAATGCAATTGGAAGGACAGGCCGCCGCGCACAGAAAACATGCTACGCACTTTTCCAAGCCATTCTCGTCGCGCTGCAGCACATGCAGTCCGCGGAAACGCTCCTGGAACACCGCTCCCTCGTTGGGCAGCTTCTTGTTGGGATAATCCTCAACCACCGTAGGGGCGAACATCTCCCGGAAAGTGACCGACATCCCCTTGGCAATGCCTGCAATGTCCCGAATAATCGACATGCGAACAGTATAAACGACGAGGAAAGCAGTGGGCAATCTGGAGCGCAATCAGCCTGCAATCAGCCGCGACCCACCCTTGGCCCTTAGCAATTATCCGGTGTCATCCCGAAGCCCGTCAGGAGCGCGCGTTTTCTTCAGCGCGCGAGTAGGGCTGAGGGACCCTATGGTTTCTTAGGGATCACGTGGAACCCAACGGGTTCGCGGCGTCCCGAGCGCATGGCAGCCGCACACATCTTGCCCCCAACGCCCATCTGCGCCTTCTCCGATGAAAGCCCTCGTGGCTGTAGCGAAATGCCTCTGGGCTGAGTGCTAGAATCCTCCCATGGAGCTACGATCTCTGCTGTTTGTCCTCCTGCTCGCTTCCAGCGCCTGCTTCTCACGGGCGGCAAAGCCTTTTTCGGCAACAGCAGCCAGCGTTGCAAATGTCGGGGAAGCCACCCCATGGGCGGATTGGGGTTTTCTTCTCGGCAACTGGACCCTCGGCGAAGGCGGTGGCAAGCCCGGACAGGGCGCCAGCGGTACGGTCTCGTTCACCGTTGACCTGCAAGGGCATGTGATCGTGCGCAAGAACCATTCAGAATATGCGTCGGTGAATGGAAAGCCGCCCGTCATCCATGACGATCGGATGACCATCTACGAGGAAGGCGGCGCGACCCGGGCCATCTACTGGGACAACGAAGGCCACGTAATCCACTACACAGTGGGCCTCTCGGCCGACAAGAAAAAGATCACGTTCTTGAGCGATAAAACGCCGGGCGCACCCGCCTTCCGGCTGACCTACGAAGATGCAAAGCCTGGCACGGTCTATGTAGGCTTCGAAATCGCTCCACCGGACAAGCCCGATCAGTTTGCCATGTATGTGCAAGGGACGATGGTGCGACGGTAACGAACGCTGTGCGAGCGCGAGAAATTGTCCGCCACCCAAAACCAAGGCGTAGTAACTTGTTACGTTTCCGTTGAGAATAATCGCACAGAAGACTGAGTAGTACCGTAACCGGCCGAATTGGCGATGCCGGCAGGAAGGCAGGCTGGTGCCACGACCAGGAAATAAAGTAATGGAACCGAAGAAAATGATGCGCCGTTCCGATCATCCGATCACCAGATGTCCCGATCTACCAGAAGTTCACCCGGTCATGGTACTGGGACTTACCTTGCCATTCGTTTCGCCACCGCGCCGGCTTCGCTGTTGGTGAACATGAATTCCAGTTGCCAGTTCCGCATACCGTCCTCTTCGCCCGGCGCAAACTTCCAGGCCTGCGCTGCCTGCAGCGCGAGCTTCGCAAAATACTTGCCCCGCGCTTCTTCCAGCGTGAGATTCTTGAAATACTCACTGGGTCCGGACAATTCCAGTTCGGCATCCGCAACACTGCCGGATGGCTCCACATTCACGCGCACGTTGACCTGTATCTTGCCATGAATGGAATTCAGCGCCCTCTTCGGCACCTCCGGGATCACCTCTTGGACCACTCCGGTACGATCGCCGCCGGCGGCCTTCAAAGTGATTGCCCGCTCCGGCGCCGGAGTCGCAACAGCGCTAACATGGGCCACGGGATGAGCGGGTGACGGACGCGCAGCTTCCCGCGCAGGGGTCTGAACGCGGGCCGGCGCGCTGGAACTCGCCCTCAATACTCCTGGCGTTTCTGCCTTGCTTTCCGGCATCTCTACTGTAACCACCTCATGACTGCCAGGGCGGGACTGCATCCACTGCCAGCCGCCGGCCATGGCCGCAACGGCCAGAGCGCCCACGGCCATGGGGACCATCAACGACCGCCGCGCCCGGCGCGGCTGCGGTGGCGCCTGCGGGGGAGCCGTCGGCGGCCGCAACTGCGCGGCAATTTCAGCGATTGAACTGCGCGCCTGCGGATCGCGCCGCAGGCATCGGCGGGCGATATCAAGAAATGGATGCGGTAACGTTGGCGGAACGACTGGATCATCGCCACCGGTTCGGTCCCAAACCGGCGCCTTCTGCGTAATCACCTCGATCAGCGTCACACCGAGCGACCACACGTCCGCGGCCGTTGACATCGCATCGCCGGCCTTCTCGGGCGGATCGTAGGCCCCCGGACGGTCACCGGCATACCCTTTCTCTCCGGCCCGGCATAGCCCGTCACAAGACAGCTTTACCTGATTGCCCACCGCCATGATGTTGGCGGGTTTGATGTGCCCATGGACCAAGCCCTGACGATGCAGATAGCCCAGAGCTTCGAGCGCCGGAAGAAGCATCTCCATCGCTTCTTCCGGGGCCAGCGCGCGCTCCGGAAGTATCTGGGAGAGGTCTTCGTCGGCCGACTCCATGACCGCAAAGACCATCTCGACGCTGCCCACACGGCATCGCCCCATGTCATAGAGGCCGAGGAGATGCGAATGCGATAGTTTCGCCGACAGCTTCCAGCGCGAGAGCCAACGTTCGGCCGCGGCCTCGGATTCGGCTTCATTGAGCGGAATGAGTTTGATAGCGGCTTTTTGGTTTCTCTGCGGGCCGCGTGCCGTTTGAAAGACCGCGTGGTCTTCCCGCCCTCCCATAGGCTGACCAATCTCATAGTTGTCGAACACGCCCTGAACGGTCTGGCCTTCCCATTGTTTCCAGGTTTCCGTCATCCTGTCCTCTGTTTCTCTCCGCCGGCCCGCGGAATTCATACGGCCTGCAAAGCAAGGCTTACAGGCGCGCACAGCAAGAACATTTTTAGTTGTAAATGGCGCAATCGTGGCACAGGCTGCAACGGAAGTCGCGCAACTCTACGGGGCGCAGACAGGTTCGGCCATTGCGCTTCTTCCAACACCCGGAAGTTCCTTCAATCTGTGTGTTCTAGATGTTCCCATGAAAACCGGCGATCTGCAACCCGCATTAAGTCCCGTGAGGGCCAGTGGCCGAATGGACACTCTGCATACCAACTACCTGCCTTGCTTCTCTCCGTATTGCTATCACCCAGAACCTTCGCGGTACGCGACGATTCCGGGAGCAACGACAATCCAACTCTTATTCGTGTTTATTCGCGTTAATTCGTGGCTAATTGCTTTTGGTTGTGGCTACGTCACACTGTGCCTCCGTGGTGCGCCCTTGTCTTTCCTCCAACCCCATCTGCATCGCCTCCGCCAGATGCACCGCCTTGCGTCCGGTGGCCTGCACGATTTGCTCCCGGCAACTGAATCCGTCGCAGACAATCAGGGTCTCCGGCGATGCCTGGCGCACCGCCGGCAACAGCACCCGCTCGCCGATGGCCTGCGAGATCGCATACTTTTCTTTCTCGAAACCAAACGGCCCGGCCATGCCGCAGCAACCGGGATCGGGCGATTGAACCACGGCGCCCATGCGTCGCAACAGGGACTCTTCATGGCCCATCTTCATCAGGGCTTTCTGATGGCAATGCCCATGCAGCAACACATTTTGCTCCAGGCGTGGCGGCTCATATTTTGGCGCGAAGCGTTCCAGAAATTCGCTGAGCAAAAAGGTCTGGCGGCGCAGCCGCTCGGCGCGTGCGTCTTGAGGAAACAGGTTGCCAAGCTCATCGCGAAAGACGGACGCGCAACTCGGCTCCAGCACTACGATAGGCGTCCCGGCCTCGATAGGCCCTCTGAGAGAATCAATGATGCGCAACAGATACTGGCGCGCCCGTCCGATCATGCCAAAGTCGTACAGCGGACGTCCGCAGCACAGCCGCTCGGCCGGAATCTTCACCTTGAATCCCGCATGGGTGAGCACCGCAAGCGCAGCCTGCGCGGTTTCCGGATGGAAATAGTTATTGAACGTATCGACCCATAGAATCACTTCCTGCGTTTGCGCCCGATCAGCGGCGGGAATTCGGCCTCCCGCCAGCGGCGTTCCCCGCCGGGTTGCCCACTGGCGGAAGGTCGTGCTTGCCAGTTGTGGAAGCTGCCGCTCCGGGGCCAATCCCAGCGCCCCGCGCATGAGGTGGCTGACACCGGGTAGGTGGCCCGCAAGGTTGGCCAGGCCCGGCGCCAGCGATCCCAGATGCGCCCAGCGGTCGATCATCCCAAAGGCGTAGGCGCGTAGCGGCCGCCGCCGGCCTTCATAATAATGCGAGAGAAACTCCGCCTTCCATGTGGCCATATCGACGTTGGCCGGGCACTCCGATTTGCATGCCTTGCACGAGAGGCACAGGTCGAGCGATTCTTTTACCTGCTCGTTCTGCCATCCACCGGGCAGCACCTCGCCCTGCAGCATCTCGAACAGCAAGTGCGCCCGCCCGCGTGTGCTGTGCTCCTCTTCCATGGTCACCATATAACTGGGACACATGCCACCTTCCTGCTTGCGGCAGGCGCCCAGTCCAAGACAGCGCAGTGTGGCCTTGGCGAATGAGCCGTCATCGCCGGGAAACTTGAATTCCGTCAGCGGCTGCATCGGCTTGTAATCCGCGCCCAGACGCAGGTTCTCGGTCGGCGGATATGCGTCCACGACTTTACCGGGATTCATGCGTTGGCTAGGGTCCCACACGGCTTTGAATTCGCGGAAGGCCCCGACCAGCTCTGGCCCGAACATCTTCGGCAACAGCGCGGCGCGGGACTGTCCGTCGCCATGCTCGCCGGAAAGCGAACCGCCGTAGCCGATCACCAGATCGGCGGCCCGATCGATGAACTCGGCATAGTTGCGAATGCCGCCTTCACTCTCAAGATCAAACGTTACCCGCATGTGAACGCAGCCATCGCCGAAGTGTCCATAGAAAGCGCCGTGGTAGCGGTACTCATTCATCAGTGCGCGGATGTCACGCAGGTACGCGCCCAGCTTGGCCGGCGGCACCGCAGCATCGTCCCAGCCTTCCCACTCGGCGGGCGCGCCCGGCGCAAAGGCCGCCGCTCGCGGTCCGGATTCACGTATCTGCCATAACAGCCGCTGTTCGCTGCCTGTGTACATTCGAACATCCGGAGCACCGGGCAACTGCTTCAGCTTCGCAATCAGTCTCTGCGCCTGCTCGCCTGCGGCCGCCGGATCATCGGATCCGAATTCCACCAGCAGGAATCCACCGCCCTCGGGCAGCAGTTCAAGGTTTGGCGCGTTCTTGCGCCGTAGGCCTTCCACGATGCTGCCCTCAAAACCTTCCAGACCAATGGGCCTGAACTCCAGGACTTCCGGCACGTGATCGGCGGCGGCGAATCCGTCCTCATAGCCCAGCACCACCAGTACGCGATGCTGCGGGCTGTGAATCAACTTGACTTTCGCCTCCAGCACCACCGCGCATGTGCCTTCCGTTCCCACCAGGGCGCGGGCCACATGAAAGCCGCGTTCAGGAAGAAGCTCATCCAGGTTGTACCCTGAAACCCGGCGTGGAATTTGCGGGTAGTGGGCGCGGATGCGCGCGCTGTGCTCGTTGACCAGCGCCTGCAGCCGGCCATAGATTTTGCCGCGCCTTCCGCCCTGGGCGATGATCGCCACGAGGTCAGGCGCCGGAGTTGCGCCTACGGTCATCTGCGTGCCGTCGTAGAGCACAATCTTCAACTCTTCGACGTTATCGACGGTCTTGCCGCCCAGCAGTGAATGCGCTCCGCAGGAATTGTTGCCGATCATGCCGCCGACGGTGCAGCGGTTATGCGTGGAAGGATCAGGCGCAAAGATCAACTGGTGCGGCCGCAACGCGGCTTGCAACGAATCAAGCACGATGCCCGGCTGCACCCGCGCCCACTTCTCACCGGGATTCACTTCCAGCACATGGTTCATGTACTTGGTGGAATCGAGCACCACGGCTACATTGCAGCACTGGCCGGCCAGGCTGGTGCCCGCGCCGCGCGGCAACAATGGAGCATCAAACTTCCGGCAGGCGGCCACCGCCGCAATCACGTCCTCGACATCCCGTGGGACGACCAGACCAATGGGGATCTGGCGATAATTCGAGCCATCGGTCGCATACAGCGCCCGGCTGCCGCGATCAAATCGCACCTCACCCCGGACGCTGCGCCTCAGCGCAGCTTCCAGCTCCGCCGCCTGCGCGAAAGAATCCACCGGCTTGGCATGAGAACTCGGCGGTAATGGAGTGTTAGACATCAGCACCTAGGATCAAAAGCGCACCACGGAGGCACGGAGAAGAACAAGAACAGGTATTCGGTATTCGGTACGTGATATTTAGTTTTGGTATTGAGTCGAAAAAAAACGCGAGTTTAGCTTGATTCGGCGATACCTCGGATCAACCACAAATACCAACTACCGAATACCAACTACCTGTTCTTGTTCTTCTCCGTGCCTCCGTGGTGAATCTTGGTTTTTTGCCGGTCCTACGAGGCTCTCCATGGCCGCCGCCACACCGCAATCTTTGTGTGGCACCTTCGCCAGCCGCAGCCCCATCTCCACCCCACACAACGTCCCGGCCAGCGTCAGGTCGTTAAAGTGTCCGAGATGTCCGATACGGAAAACCTTGTGCGCCAGCTTCGAAAGTCCGGTTCCCAGCGACATATCGAAGTTCTCGAGGATCACTTGCCGCAACTGATCGGCGTCATGGCCTTCCGGCATCATCACCGCCGTAAGCGAATTCGAATACTCAAGAGGCTCCTCACACAGGATTCCGAGGCCCCATGCGCGCACCGCCGCCCGCGTCGCTTCTCCATGCCGCGCATGGCGGGCGAACACGTTGGCGAGCCCTTCTTCTTTCAGCATGATCAGGGCTTCGCGCAAGCCATAGAGAAGGTTGGTGGCCGGTGTGTAAGGAAAGAATCCCTCGCGGTTGGGCTTGAGCATCTCCTGCCAGTCCCAGTAGTAGCGCGGCAGCTTCGCCTGCCGGTTGGCGGCCAGCGCCTTCTCCGAGACGGCGTTGAAACTCAAACCCGGAGGAAGCATCAGTCCTTTCTGCGAACCTCCGACCGTCACATCCACGCCCCAGGCATCATGCCGGTAATCGATCGACCCCAAAGAAGAAATGGTATCGACCATCAGCAGCGCCGGATGCTTCACCCGGTCCATGGCCGCGCGCATCTCCGGGATGCGGCTGGCGGCGCCCGTGGAGGTTTCGTTGTGTACCACCATCACAGCCTTGAAAGCATGTTGCGTGTCTCTGGATAGATGCGCTTCCGCTTCGGCGGAAGAAGCGCCTCTGCGCCAGTTCCCGGGAACATACTCCACCACCAGGCCCAGGCGCTCCGCCACCTGTTTCCATAAGCTGGAAAAGTGGCCGGTCTCGAACATCAGCACGCGGTCGCCGGGATCCAGGGTGTTCACTATCGCCGCTTCCCATGCCCCGGTGCCCGATGCGGGAAAGACAATTACCGGCCCGGCAGTCTGAAAAACAGCCCGCAGGCCCTCAAGGACTTCCCGGCCCAACTCGGCAAATTCCGCCCCGCGATGGTCGATGACCGGACGCCCCATAGCGCGCAGCACACGGTCGGGGACATTCGTAGGGCCGGGAATCTGAAGAAAATGTCGTCCTGTATGGATCATGGGAACCTCCGTGTAGGCTCAAGGAACATTTCATTATTCACTAAAACGCTCGTGAAAGGACAGCCTGACGAGAGTACGGCAAAAATCTTTGAAACACGGCGCAACGAGTTGCAACGAAAACCTTTGAAACACAGAGGAACAGAGGAAGCAGAGGATTTTGGGGTTGTGAGACGCGTCTAGAAACGGTCGTTGGCATCAGGCATCCGCTGGGCAGACCTACAGTCTTCGCGGTTCGCAGGGGTTTTTTCTGCGGTTCAATCTTTTTGATCTTCCTTTGCGTCCTTCGCGTACTTTGCGGTGGATTGTTTTTGGGTTGTGGTTACGTCGCACTATCCCCCACAGATTTTTGGCTTTCGCTCCTCCGCCGCCACGCCACCACCAGCCGTATGTCGTCGTAAGTAATTTCCTCCGGCAGTGCGTCTTTGAGCGTCTTCAGTCTTTCCATGCCATGTTCCGAACATGCCGCCTGGATCTTGGCCTGTTTCTCGATATCGACCCAGTCCGGGTGAAACTCCACTTCGCCCCGCTCGATCATGGAGCTGACCAACTCGATCACGCTGCCCATCTGGCGTCCGCGAAGCTTCGCGATCTCGGTGAGGCTGTGGCCTTTGGCAATCAACTGCAGCGTCTCTTCCGCCGGCTTTTTCTTGCCAGGTGAATCCTCGGCCCGCGCGCCATCGCTGAATTTCTTCAGAGCAATCAGTATCCGCTCTCCATACAACTCGGTCTTACGCTCACCGAATCCGTGGATCCCGCGCAACTGGGCTAGCGTGCGCGGCTGTGCATGGCACAGCTCTTCGAGCGAGGTGTCATGCATCACCACAAACGCCGGAATCCCTTGCTTCTTGGCTTCCGCGCGCCGCCACTCACGCAAATAATCTCGTAGTTCGCTGTTGGCGGGCGTGGCCGTCGAATTGGGCGAAGAACTGGAGCGCTGCGCGGACGCCGCCGCCGGGTTCAACCTGCGCCCTCCCGCCGCGGACACCTTCGGCTTCCCCGATCCGGGCTTCCAGATGGGCGCTGCTTCCTGCAGCCATTCCGGGGTTGAGCCGCAGACATCGCACGCCGAACACGAGTTCCATTTAGGGGTCTCGCCGAAATGGGTGCAGATCTGGCGATGGCGGCACTTCGACAGTTCAGCATAACGGCGAATCTCGTGATAGCGCTGCCACGCACGCTCTTTTTCCGCCGGATCGGTGATGTTGTCGATGAAATACGCCAGCAGCCCCACATCGCGCTTTTGCCACAGCAGCAGGCAATCGGCAGGCAGGCCATCGCGTCCGGCGCGTCCGGCTTCCTGGTAATACTGCTCGACCGACTTGGGCAGCGCCAGGTGAATCACGGAGCGCACCGCGGCCTTGTTGATGCCCAGCCCGAAAGCCAGAGTGCCCACCAGCACCCGTACCTCGTCCGACATCCAGCGCTCCTGATTGCGCCGCCGCGTGTCGGTCTCCATCTTGCCGTGATAGGCCAGTGCCGGAATTCCCCGCCCTTCCAATAAACCCACGGTGTTTTCGACTCGCTGGATGGTGGGCGCGTACACAATCACGTTGCTGCCGGAATAGCTTTCCAGTGCCTTCACCAGTAGTTCGGTTTGCTCCCACTCCTGGCACTCTCTGACCAGATAGCGCAGGTTCGCCCGATGAAAGCTGGCAATATACTTATGCGGATCGCGCAGCCGAAGCTGGTCGATGATGTCGTGCCGCACCTGGCGGGTGGCGCTGGCCGTAAAGGCCGCGATGGTGCAATCGGGGAAATCGTTACGCAGCGCGCTCAGCTTACGGTACTCAGGCCGGAACTCGTGTCCCCATTCGGAAATGCAGTGGGCTTCGTCGATGGCAAACAGCGAAACCGGCACGCGCTTCAGCCAGCCCATCGTATCCTGGCGGGCCAGCCGTTCGGGTGACAGATACAACAACCGGTACTGGCCTTCCATGGCCTTGCGCGTGATTCTGAATTGCTCGTCGCCCGCCTGGGAGCTGTTCAGCATGCCCGCAGCCAGCCCCATCTGCGCCAGTTGCGCCATCTGGTCCTGCATCAGGGCGATCAGCGGCGAGATCACCACCACTGTCTTCTGCGGCAGCAGGGCAGCCGGCAACTGGTAACACAATGACTTCCCGCCGCCCGTAGGCATCACCACGCAGGCATCATGGCCACTCACCAGGCTGGCAATGATCTTTTCCTGCAACGGACGGAACGAGTCATAGCCCCAATAGCGCCGCAGCGCTTCCAGGGCCTCGGAACCTGAAGACATGACAAGAAGTATAAATAAAACCAAGAGCTTCACCACGGAGGCACGGAGAAGAACAAGAAACTTGGTATTTGGTAGTTGGTATTCGTGGCTGATCGCGGCATTGCAGAATCTGGCAAGGCTCAAGGTTTCCCCGAGGGACGAAATACCAAGTACCAAATACCAAGTACCTTGTTTCTTGTTCTTCTCCGTGCCTCCGTGACTCCGTGGTGAAGCTCTTGTATCATTCCCTTTCCACGACTTTCCGCTGGAGGGCTTACTGTGCGAATTTTCCGGATAGGCGCGTTCTTCCTGATAGCCATTATTTGTGTTTCGTCTCTGTTCGCGCAGAATGGGCTGCAAAACGCTGATCTGTTCAAGATCCATGCCGTCGGCGGCGTTGCCTTCGCGCCCGATGGGTTGCACCTCGCCTATACGGTCGGCAGCAATCCGGAAACCGGACGCCCCTATTCGCAGATCTGGATCATGAACACCGCCGACGCGAAGACTTCGCGCATGGGTGGAGAAAATGACCGCAGCGGCGACCCGGTCTGGTCGCCGGACGGCAAATCCATCGCCTACTCTGGCAGTTCAGGAAACAAGGGTGGCCTGTGGATTGCGCGGGCCGATGGATCGAACCCCAGGTTCATCCATGAATTGGAGGGAACGAACTCGCCTCTGCCTTCCACCGGCAACGACATCGCCTGGTCTCCGGATTCCAAACAGGTCGCTTTTGTCTCTGCCCTTCCCGGACCGGAGACCAAAGACGCAACCGGCGACCCGGTGGTCATCACCCGCTACCTCTATAAGCCGGACTATTCCGAAGGCTACACCCGCTTCAATGACAATCGCCGCCTGCATATCTTCGTGGCCGACGTGGCCACCGGGGCCATCCGGCAACTGACCAGCGGCGATCATTACGAGCACTCCATTGACTGGTCGCCCAATGGCCAGGAGCTGCTTTTTGTTTCCAACCGCGAGCCTAACGAAGACCAGTTCTTCAACTACGACATCTTTGCTCTGAAGCTTTCCGACGGCAGCATCCGCAGACTCACCGCGACGGAGAACGCCGAGTATTCTCCCCTGTGGTCTCCCGATGGGACCCGCATCCTTTATTTAGGCACCAGGCGCGGGCTTACCGATCTGGAAACCACCATGGAAGACACGCATGTCTGGATCATGGATGCCGACGGCCGCAACCGGCGGGAACTGGGCGCGGACATCGATAACCGCCAGGGCTCGCATGCCTGGGCGCCTGATGGAAAATCCGTGCTCTTTACCGTAAGGGAACGAGGCAGCAACAAACTCTATCGCCTGCCGGTCAACGGTGGCCAGCCGGAAGTCCTGATCGGCGATCGCGGCTCGGTTGTCTCTTTCTCCGTGGCTCGTGATGGAAAGATCGCCTATTCATTCCTCAGCCCCTCCGAACCATCCGCGCTCTTTCTCAAGGCCGACGGCAAAGCCAGAAAGATGACCGACCTTAACGCCGATCTACTGCGGGGCAAGCAACTGGGCGAGGTGGAGGACTTCACCTTCGTCAGTAATGACAACAAGTATGAAGTCGAAGCCTTCCTGACCAAGCCCGTGGGCTGGAAGCCTGAAGGCAAGTATCCGCTGATCGTCGTCATCCACGGCGGCCCCCACGGACAGCAGGGGCCGGGCTTTGATCACAAAAACCAGGTGTATGCCGCCCGCGGATGGGCCACGCTCATGGTCAACTATCGCGGTTCCATCGGCTACGGCCAGAAATTCGCAGACGCCGTCTTTGGCGACCAGAACGGCAACGAGGCCCAGGACGTGATCTACGCCCTGAGCGCCGCCATGCGCAGAAACCTGTGGATCGATCGTGATCGCCTGGGCGTGGAAGGCATCAGCTATGGCGGACAATTGAGCGCCTGGCTAATCACACAGACCAACATCTTCAAAGCCGCGATTCCGGCCGCCGCCATCATCAACCTGGTCAGCTACAACTATATGACCTATTACAACCAGTACGAGCAGATGGAATTCGGCATCTTTCCCCATCAGGGCAATCTGATGGACACACTCTGGGAGCGTTCCGCCCTCAAGCACGTGGCCAAGGTCCATACGCCCACCATGCTGCTGCACGGCGAGAACGACAATGACGTCCCCATCGCCGAGGCTGAGCAGTTCTACGTTGCGCTGAAAGATGTAGGGGTGGAAGCCGTAATGGTCCGCTACCCGCGCGAAGGCCATGGCTTCCGCGAACCCCGGCACGTGGTAGACAGCATCGACCGCAGCATTGCCTGGTATGAGAAACATTTTCCCAGGTGATGGGAAGAGCAAAATCCACCACGGAGACACTGAGGCACGGAGGAGAACCGGACACCGCCGTTCTCTCAGTTTGGGCGTTGAAGAACGTAACGACGCTTAGTGGAATATCTTCGGCCCAGGCGTCAGCACTTGATTCGGGTCGAATTTCTTTTTCGCGGCCGAGAACCGGCGCCAGACATTGGGCCCAAAATGCTCTGCCCACTCGGCCTGCGACCTTACTATTCCGTATTGCCTGTAGTCTTTGCCACCGGCAGCAATCATCTGTTGCAGCAACTCCTGGTTGCTCTCGAGCATCGCCGAGAGCGCCGCAGGGTCATTGGGCGCAACGCTCCGATTCATCCAGATGGAAAAGACGATTTCTTGGTCGGGAACACGGAACAGTGGACGGGTGAAGCGACGAGTGTTCAGCGGCCAGAAAGAGAAAAGATCGACTCCGGCAACATCCGATGACATTGCCAGGATCGGCGCGACATAATCTTTTGTAGCCGAAGCTGGAATCCAGACGGCAATGTTCGGAGTAGGGCGGGCCGCTTTCCCGCTGGATATTTCATCGGCGTTCCTTGCGTCAAACCGATGGAGATACTCCGAATAGGTCAGCCGCACAGGGTCAGCCTGCGAGCGGAACCGCAAGCCCTGCTCCAGCGGCGCCAGACTCGGTTCGTCCGGCGGCGTGTAGAACTTTCCTAGTTGCATAGTGAAGATCCACGGGCTGTTCCTCTTCCGGCTGGCTGTTCCATATTGATGATCGAAGCGTCCCTCCGTAACAACCTGTTTTTGATCGGAAAGGTATGTCTCCAGATCGTCGTAAACCAGGTTGTGCAGCACTACGTTGCTCGGCGCCGGTATCAGCCGGATTCTCGCGCGAACGATGATCCCGCATTGTCCCAGCCCGGCGATCACCATGTTGAACAGCTCGCTCTCGTGTTGCGGCGAGCAGGTCACCAGGCGGCCATCGCCGGTCACCACGTCCAATTCCGTTGCGTTGTCGACCTGCGCGCCGAAATGCTGGCTGGTATTGCCCAGCCCGCCAACGCTCAGCGTCCCGCCCACCGTCAGTGTCATGGTGTCGGCAAACACCGGCGGCGTTAGGTTCTTCGCCAGGGTTGTCTTAGCTACGTCACCCCAAAACGCGCCCGGCCCGGCATACACGCTGTCATGGTTGGGGGGCTGAATTGCATTGAGCGTGCTCGAATCGATAACAATGCCGGCTTCCGCCTGGGACTGGCCATACCGCGAATGGCCTTGCCCCCTCATCACAATCTTGAGCGAATACTTGTTGGCGTACTGCACCATCTTGACGACATCTTGCACTGAGCCCGGGTTGAGGACGGCAACAGGAACCCGATGAAAGAGGTTGCCACGATCGACAGCGATCGCGTTCCGGGAGGCTTCGTCGAAAAGCAGAACCCCATCAAGCTTAGGCACGCTTTTGAATGACGAAGTCTGTGCTTGCGCTGGCGTGATCCAAGACCGCAATCGCGGGTCGTAACCCAGGATGGCCACGGAACCAGCGGCTGCTGATTTGATAAAGGCGCGACGAGACAATTGTTTGCTCATGTTCTACCCGGAATTTCCTTTTTGATCTCGAAAGTGGCACCAGTGTACATCCATCTTGCCCTTGCGCGACATCGTGAAACGATTTTCATCGGGAGCACTCACATCGCTCTGCGGTCCGCACTAGCGATCCCGGCACATTCGTAAACAAGAACCGTGCCGACACCGCGGAGCAAGACAAGGTTCAACATCACGATGTTACCTGGGGAGCGATCGCCAATTTGAACTACCCTGTGGCCAAACCCCTGCGGAAAAACTAGACTCCCGAGCAAATCGCGGAAATCAAGATCCACGGTAAAACCGTGAGGCAGAAGGCAAACCATGCATCGTAAACCTCCGGCAGCGGCGGAGCCGGTTCCTCCCGCTAACGCGGAATGACAAGGGTTAGGGTCAATACTGTTCACTTAAGGGAATCGGGGCCGCAAGACCGGACAATGCACCAGCGCCAGCGGCGCGGAATAATTTAGCCCAGTGCGTGCCGCTTCGTTCCGCGTCCTTAGCGGGACGAAGCGGCTAAGCGCTGGGTAAGGAATGGGATATGTCCTTCCTTGCCGCCCGCAGGGCGCGCGCGCAGCCCGCACAGCGGGCGGAGCGCCTTGAAAAATGCTCTTTGCTGACATCTGGAAAAGTTCTTCCAATCACACAAGCAGCCCACATCGACAGCGTTTCGACAGCAGAATCTCACAGCGGCACCCAATCGGTAATAATCCAGGCAGGCGCTCAGGCGTCTGATGGAACGGTTCTTTGACATTTCGAAATGACGCACGACCCGGCATCCGTTGGGCCTACAGCAGAGGTGTGCGCAAGCGAAGGGGGGTGGGAAATATGGCACCCCACCCCCCTCGTATCCAAAAAGCTACCGAAAAGTCACCTGTGGCGATATCCACCTGACAAAATCGTCTCAACGTGAGAAACCAACGGAGATGTGGGCTTGCGCGCGGAAGGATATGGACTTCAGCCTATGAGGTAATTAGCGAGTGGCTCAAGTTGGTGCTAAACGCCGCACTTTACCCTCTTCTGTATCCTGCCTTTTATCCGGCATTTATTCCGGATGATCTTTCTTACGCTTGGCTGTAATCCCTTGTCAGTGATGAGAATGCCGGGAAACGAGAGATTCTGATGGGTGCCGACGCAGAAATTTCCACCCTGTATACGTCCTTTATGCCGCATCCCGCTTGTTGATTTCTTCACGAAGGGCAGCAGTCATCGCGCCCCATCCGCCGCAAAGAACGCGACGAATGGGGCACCCATGTCTACGGTTGTCCGCGCGTTTTTCCCGGACGGCCTTGCGAAATCGTTCTCCTTGACCCTCTAACCGCAGCGGAGCAGGTTCCTCCCGCTGCGCGGCGCGGAATGAAAAAGATTTAGGGGACGCGGGTGCGCGCTTGAAGCCTAAGCGAGACGAAAGGCCGTCTTGTGCGAAGGGCTTGGAAGATTGCGAGTATTTGGTAGCGCTACCGGGAAGGTGTGTCAAGCACTTTTGATTTTGCCAATTTTGATGGGAAAACCACTGATAATTCAAGGGGTTACGCTATAGCCCGTTTTCCATTGTCCCATCAAAAATGGGAAATTTTGACCCTCATTTCCGACAAAAAAGGCTACAAACTCCTCGACGGGTCGATCAGAGTAAGTGCAGCCATGAACAACTAGGTCGAGGCGATTTGGGCTTAGGGCTTCCAGTGGCGGGGCGGTCAGCGTGTGGGCAAAACTAAAGCCGAACCATTTTCAGCTTACAATTGCGGCATGTACATGTTCGCCCCGCTTGCGGAGCACTATGACGATGGCTTCGGCGCGGTCGCGGACGCCTTCCGGGACGCAGCGAAGAAGCTGCGCGAAGGAAGCGGCGAAAAGCCCTTCCAATGGGGTCATCTCCCCGAGACTTATCTGTTGCGCCATGCGATTGAGCTATACCTGAAGTCAGGAATCATCATCGTCCACCGTAAGCTACGCATGCCCTACGGCTCGGAGCCGTACACGAGCCGCAAGCCCTTACTGCTGACTTCCTCCGGTAAATGGGAAGAACTGTACAACACGCACGATCTCGTGCGCCTGTTTTGGTATTGGAAGAAGCTGATTGATGAGAACAAGGAGAAGATTGCTGCTCTTCTGTCAGCTCCAATTACGGACGGAGCCGAAGGCATGGAAGTGCCCGCCGAGTTGAGCCGCTGGATAGGCAGGCTCGGCAGTCTTGACCCAAGCGGCGACTATCTCCGCTATCCGATGAGCAAAAATGTGGGGGCTGACGCAAAGAAATCGTCGTTTAAAGAAGTCGCCTTCGAGGAACTGGTACCAGAAAAGCGCAAGGATAACGAGTACATCGATAACGAGTACATCAAGGTTATGCTCGTGGAGAACTCCAAAGGGGAAGTGGTAAAGAGCTTCAAATACGACAGCGCGACCGGACAGGACGTTGCGGAAGCAGCGCGTGAGGCTGTCGAGATTCTGAACAATTACCACGCGATGATGAGGTTCGGATTGACTGACGGCTGGTAGCCGCGCATGAGGATTATTGCCGCACACTCTCAAAATCCTGCTACAATCTCCCACTGAAGACTGAATGTGGACGGTTGGCAGCATCCCTCATCTGAGAATCACGAGGAACCTAGCTGGTCAGAAGCATCATATCTTCATAGGACAACTTTGAAGAACCCCTCACGGCGGGGTAAAAGAGAATATAAAGTCTCATAGCCGCGTAAGGCAGCAGAACGCTGTCGCGTAAGGCGAGGACGGAAATCTTCTATTGCCGTGGATAGGAGATTTTTGTGCCGAAACGTCACGACACCGCTAATCCCATAGCAACATTTAAAGTCCGCGCCGCTGAAATAACCGGTCTCGTCATTTTCATCATCTTACTCGCCGATACCGCAGTCACCGAGATTCTGCCAGTTCTTAAGCACATTTGGCATACGATCTTTGGTCCATAATTCTGAGCAAACCCCACGTCATTCGTTGAAAAGTCAATGGGAACCAGAGTCTCGGTGGAATATAATCCGCTCATGCCTAAGCACGAATCCATGAACGTTCGCTTCAAGGTGGGCGATCCTGAAGACGAGGGAAAAGCCTACCTGTCCACGTTAGAATCCGGCCCACGCACGAATTCCGTCTTAAGCGACAAGGCGCTCTTTTCAATCAATCTCAAAAGGGGCACCACGCCAGCCGAAGTCCAAGAATTGTGCCGTCATCTGAACAGGTATGCGGAAAGCATCAGCATCACTTGGATTCAGCCATAGCAGCCCCCCCGCGAGTTGATGATTCTCAATACTGGGGTTGGCGGAATATCCGCGAATTTGCGGCTGCAATAGGACTGCAAGCCAGTATTGAAAATTCGTATGTGTTTTGGGTTCAGCTACTTACAGGAAATTTGGTAGCGCTACCGGGAATCGAACCCGGGTTTTAAGATTGAGAATCTACCAACGTGCCTTACGCCATCAATCACTTACAGCAAATCCCATTCAGAGTGTGCCCCAAATTGTGCCCCATTCTGCCAAACTGTGCCCTATTGCACCGTGACGGTCTGCTTCGGCACCGCGTCAGCCAACTTGCTTGAGTGGTAATTCAGGAACCGCTCAAAGCCCGTCATGACGTGCGGTTCAGTCACGTGGATGTAGTACCGCTCTGCCACTCGCGGCGAACTGTGCCCCATGAGGCGGGCCAGCGTGAATTTATCCATTCCACTCTCAGCGCAGCGCGTCCCGAACGTGTGTCGCCAGCAGTAGAACTCGAACGACTCAAGGCCAGCGTCACGCACCGTCTTTTCATGAGCGTGTTGTACCGTGGTCAAGTGTCCAGACTTCCCCGGCCCAGGAAACAAATACCGGGATGTTCCGCAAGATTGCTTGCGGGCTAGCAGCATTTCGCGTGTACGGGGCGTTAAGGGAATGTTCCTTACCGCACTGTCAGTCTTGCCCTGAACGATGTGTATAAAGCCCTGTGGCGCTTCCTGGCTGCCTTCTAAGCGCACGTTAGCCCATTCCAGCAGGAACAACTCAGAGTTAGGACGCAAGCCCGTATCAGCAGCCAATATCGCAACGTCACGCACCGTTGCGGACGCGGCAGCAAGATACTGCATTTCTTCCGCAAAGCTGATGACGCGTTCCCTGCCCTTTCCGCCCGGCAGTTCGTGGATGATCGGCGCTTGTGCGATCAAACCCCACTCTTGGGCAAGATTCAGCATCCGGCGAAGTGTCCGCAACTCTCCGTTCACCGTGAGCACGGATTCACCCGGACTCATGCTTCTACGCCATTGCGCATATTTGCTCACCTGTTCACCTGTGACCTCTGTAAGCAGCGCGTCAGCCAATGGAGCGAACCGCAACACCCGGTTAGAGCAGACCTCGTAGAATGTCGCCGTCCCCTGTTTCTTTTGAATTTGCACATAGCCAACAAATTGCTTAATGAACTCGCGCAAGGTTGGCACCGCTGGCGCTTGCTGTTCTGTTTTAGGCCACGGGTCAGCGGGATGTATTAGGCCGATGCGCAAGGCCCGCCGATGTTCTTCTTCCGCTTCCCTGGCCTTTTTAGCGTTGCTGGTACGTGCCGATCTGCGAATCAGGTAATTCTCCCGCTTGCCGTCCTCGATCTTGATTGTCCAGCGGAACTTGTACCAGTATGTCCCGCCCCGTTTGTAAAGGCTCATTTTCCACCTCGCTTTTTCTTTCTGTCTGTTTTCTTGCTGGCACGCCATCGCGCAACCCGATGTGCCTCACGATGCGCCATAGAGCAGTAGTTTTGGTCTGAGCGTTTCTGAACAAAGAACGCACCGCATTTCGGGCAGACGCCCCAGCCCTGCCCCATTGCAAGTTTCATCAAAAGAAAAGTGTAGAGTGCAGCTTTCAATTCGCCGCAGTAAATTGCTGGCTGGAACCGGCTGCCAGACCACCAAAGAACCAATCGTGCCGACTCAAGCGCCTGAGACATCAACTGCGATAACAACCACCTGTGATCTGCCTGAGCGCCTGGGCCTGTTTGATATCCATTCCATCTTGCCAATGCTTCCTTTTCTTGCCCTGCCGCCAGACCGAACATGGGAATGAGCACTCGCCCAAAATCCAGATCGTCTTCCTGCGCTAATGCCAGACCACTTTTTTTATCGGCCTCACGTTTGAGCTTGTGCGCTTTAGTCACTCTCTCCCGAGCGTAAGCAATGGCGAGTTTGTCTTTGCTTGTCAGGGCTCTCAATAACATCAGCACTGCCATGAACTGCTCTATTTCGTAGTCCTGCATTGTGCCTAAAGTCTTATGGTGTCCTTTTGACCCCTCCCTGAAATCAGCATCGGTAACAACCCGGACAGGTTTCGGCGCTCTGCCCTCAAAGAGAAACGTTGCAACGCCATGCTGCTCATTCCTGCCGCAAGGAACAAGAATAGAAATTTGTGTTACGGCTTTGTTACGAACACGTTTCATAATCATTAGCGTAATCATTATCATTAGGCCAGTCAAGCAGGAAATGAGGCGGATTATGAAGAACCAAAAGGAACTCAGCGCAATCGAAGCGGCCCGCAGACTCGGAGTGGGCCTTGATTACCTCTACTCTTTACTTTGGACAGGCAAGCTGCAAGGCCGCAAGGTCGGCGAGCAATGGCGTATCCCACCGGAAGCGGTAGAAGCACGGTTAAGCAAAAAGGAGAAATGATGGCCGACGCAATTCCACAAATGCTCTCGGTGACTGAGGTTGCAAGAGCGCTTTCTGTGAGCCCGTATACCATTCGAGCCTGGGTAAGACAAGGCCGCCTTCGTCCAACCCGCTTTTGCCGTCGCGTGGTTTTTCACCCCGAAGAAGTTGCCCGCTTCCTGTCGAATGCAACTAGCAACGTGAACAACTCGGAGAAACACTTATGACCGTGATGATTGATCGATTTTTCGGATTGCATCAGCACTTCGTTCGGAGCGGCCTGTGCCGACGATTACGGGCTGGAGAAATACGGCTCTATATTGGTCTGATGCACGAGAGCGAACGCCGCTGCACTCGCAAACTGAATCTGACAGACACTCAGATACGTGAGCTTGTAGGTGTGGCCTCTCGAACACTTTGCAATGCTCGAAAGCGGCTGCAAGAGTTCGGGCTGCTGCAATACCACAAGACCACCGGAAACATGTACGTCTACACCATATGCCAGCCAGAGAAAGGTGAGCCGTATCCCGGAGGACCGAAGCAACGAATTCCTTACGAGAAGAAGCCGCCACGGACACCTGTTTCATGGGCCAGCAAGCCCAGCAGAGAGCCAGAGCACCAAACCGACCTAACCAGTAAGCCGGTCAGTGCCCCATCAATGCCGACGCCGAACCAGCGCCCGCACAACCTGCCCATGTCCGAACACGGACTGCCTAACGTTTTCAGCGAAAGAGACAAGTAGGCAAAACTTGCTGAACATCTGTAAAACCTGCTACTCAGTCCAGCAAATCTTGCGAACGAGAACGATACAACTAATTCACCCTCAGCCACTTGCAGTCGGCACATCCATTCCTAAGAACATTCCTAATAAGAAAGAATTCCTATTAGGCTTATTTCAATCCATCCAGACAATAGATTCCGTAAAAACGATCACCTTGATAAAGCGAGACATTCTGACATGCATAAGCGGCCCGCCCCGCGTCCCTCAAAGTGTAAACGACATTCTTCCAGGGGATTCGACAAGACTCCTCTCCTTGGTTACAGCTCAGGTCGTATGATGACTTTTTCTTTTCCGGGATTTCGGAGGTACTCTCCATCGTTATTAACACGACTCCGTGCGCGTTAGTGAAGGCGCTCCCCAACATTACGGAATCCAATGCTCCGCTCAATGTTGGTGTCGTGGTAGAGACCCTTGGTGGTGGGGCGGATATGGCTTGCTCGGCATCGAGTGTTATTCCCTTGGGTACTTGGGGTTGAACAGCAGTTGGCGTTTGTACTGCTGGTGGTGCAGGCTTCGGCAACGCCACTGAGCTGTGATATTGCAAGGTCAGTGCCTTTCCTTCTGCTGAGTCTTGGAGCGATGCATCAGCGTTACTGAGAGTGAGCAGGTATCTTCCGCCAACGGCAAACCGTGGGCACTTCGACCAGCGCCAGCGTTCCTCACATGAGAACAGGTAAAGAGCACTGTCACTCACGACCACTGTGTAGCGGATTTTCGGCCTTCCCGTCAGGACTCCACCACCGATTGCATTCGTCACCCCTTGAGCAAGATGTGCGGTGCCCGCTCTTTCCTCAATCGAGGTCGTGGAACAGGAAATTTTCGTGTTGGCAAAGTCTCCAAGATAGGACGTGTGACCAGTGCAATCCGTATAGGAACGCTCAGGCTTAGCTGTTGGCCCCTGCGACGCAGGGGCAATATATTCAGTAGCCGTTGCAACAACTTCAACGGGTAAGCCCTTCGACTGTGCCCTTGAGTGAAGGGTTGACAACGCCAATAACAAAGGAATAATCAGCATGAATTGCTTCAACATGAACGCCTCTCAAGACTCAAGACAACAATTTTGCTGTGCCTTTTCCAGTAGTTCAGGGGAATGGCTACATGGTGAACCGGGACGTTTCAAGAGTCAATAGAAATGTGACTCATAGGGTGTGTACGCATCGGCTGCATACGTCCAAGATTAGACTCCGATGCCCCTCGATATCCGAATCCGTTTTGGCCGCGCAATCCGCCGCATACGTGAGGAGCAGGGCATCAATCAAGAAGAAGCTGCGGAGAGATGCGGGCTGCATCGGACGTACTACAGCGGAATCGAACGCGGAACCAGAAACGTCGCCTTGGTGAATATCGAAAAGATCGCCAAGGGTCTGAAGAAGCCCCTCCCTGACCTGTTTGGTCGCGTGTGAGCAGTTCTTACGTACTAGCAAACAAAGAAAAAGGGCACCGTTTGCGGGTGCCCATCAGAGCGATACGAAAAGCGAACTGCTAGCAGTCAACGGGCGGAATCTGCGGTTTCGTTCTCCCACAGGATGCACAGGCGGTCGAAGTAACCCGCGTTCGCCATCTCGCGGTCGTGCAATTCCATGATGGCGTCACGGCTGATCTGCGCACGGACACGCTGCAAAATGTTGAGGTTTGCGGCGAGAGTCTCTGATTGCAGGTAGCTGATTTGACCCAGGGCTTCTAGGCCGGAAATGACATCCTCAAATGCGGTATTGATCGCGGCTAACGCGCCGTAGGCTTCTGCTTTTACAGGCTGCGGTTTTACGATGCGGTGTGATGGTTGCGCCAGAGTCGCAGGACGGCGTTTTAGTTTTGGTATTCTGGTATCAGCCATATTGCCCTCCCAAGGGGCGATGCGGTTAGGGCGCGTTCGGTGCTAGACACACCGGGCGCTGCCCGTTGGTTAAGGTTTGGACTTCCTCTTTTTGGACGTTTGCTTTTTGAGTTTGCTGTACCGGGTCTTCCTGCCGTTCTTGATCTTCGGCAGCAAGGCCCGGACTCTTTCAATGTCTTCCTCAGTCCAGCCGTGGAGACTGGCGCTGCCAACGTTCAGAATCTTCGGCGCTGGCACCTTCTTTGCCGCAATATACCGGCTCAGGGTCTTGGCATCTAATCCGAGTTTTGCAGCGGCTTGCCTCGTGGAAAACATAATGCCGTAGTGTGGCAGATAGCTTCCAGGGAGTCAAGCGTTTCTTGTGGTACGTCTAAGATTGGACCCAAATTCTTAAGTTCCTTTTCCGTTGCAATTCTGCGTGATTTCCACAGGAGGGCAACGATGCAACTGACAAGAGAATTCGGCTTGCTGAACTGCTGAAGTCGGCATAAAATTTAGACAGTCTCCGTCCCGGCTTTCAGGCCCTTCCCGCTCTTTGCAGCGGGGGATTCCAAAATTGACGGAGCTTGCAGGGCGTGCCTCGGAGCGCACACCCACTGAGCGAAAAACAACGGCTACCCGTCAAAATGGGTAGCCGTTGAGCTTTTAGCAACCGAGCATTAGCCACTACCGGAAAATTCACTGCACAAAAAATCACGATCAAGATTATCACCACCACCGAGCCGTGCCACGGCTTCGGACAACGTGAGGAGCGTCCAGTTTAGGTACATTGCGCCAGCCAGTGCCACAGCGGGCGTGTGCCCCAAATTGTGCCCCACATGTGCCACTACTGAGCGATACGGGCGGATACGGGGCACCTGCCCCACTTTCGGAGTCGGCTGCTAAGTGCAATCAGTATCACGTGATAGCAAGAGGTATCTGGTAGCGCTACCGGGAATCGAACCCGGGTTTTAAGATTGAGAATCTCATGTCCTAACCCCTAGACGATAGCGCCACCCTTGGTTAGACGATCTAAGTATATCAAAACCGTGGGGTTTGCCTGATCGGGCCATTGATTTCGTATCGGTTTCGCCTTTCACCGAGGCTTTGTGTCTGCCGGGTTTCCTCGATATTTACGAAAAAAACAGTCGCAAAATGGGGACGCATACATTAAACTTTTCCCAATCAAACCCCCGGAAAACAGATACAATCTGCTCCACGACCGAGAACGTGGGGTCAACGATCTTAAGTGCTTCGGTGTGGACGGGTGCGTTTGTGTGCCGGCCCGCCCTGGGCAGAGTTTGGCGTTAGATTTGTAATGTCACAGGTACTACTGCTGGATGACAATTCGGCGCAGCTTTATCTCCGCGAATTGCTTTTTCGCAGGGCGAAAATTGAGTGCTGCCTAGCGGCCAATGCCGGTGATGCTCTGGCCCTGTTGCGCAGCGATCTGGGCGAGGCCACCATCGGGGCGGTCATTACCGACCATCTGATGCCGGGCATGAGCGGCCTGGAATTTGTCCGCCAGTTGCGCGTGTTCAATCCGCAGATACCGGTCATCGTGGTCAGTGGATTGCCCGATGCCTGGGAAGAATATAAAGGTCTGCGTGTGGCTTTCCGTTCCAAGCCCTGTGAGCCTGATGACCTGATTGCCCTGGTCACCGCGGCCCTTCAGTCTTCGGGCGGAAAGATTTCGGTGATGTAACGGGTGGTATCGGGTGCGGCCCTGCCCCGTGACTGTTTGTGATTGCAATGTGGATATCCAATCTGAAAGAATTGTTACTTCGGGTGAGCCATGTCGATTGTATCGTTCTTATCTCACGCTTTTAACTGGCCCCTTTTCGGCAGTTTCAGCCTGTTGTTTGCCATGGCGCTGGCCGCGTATACCTTCGTCGCCGGCATCGTTTCCCTGGCATCCAGCCATCCGGCGGCCCAGCGTCTGGGGCAATCGGCACGGCGCGCCGGAATGGCGACCTTCTTCGCCATCACCGCCGCGGCCCTGACTCTGGTGTGGGCGGCGCTGACCAACGATTTTTCCCTGGCCTATATTCAGCAGCACACCAATCGCGCCCTGCCCATTCCTTATAAGCTGGCAGCGCTATGGTCGGGCCAGGAAGGCTCATTGCTCTTTTGGGCATGGCTGCTTTCCGCCTATGGCTTTGTCCTGCGGCTGCGGTACAAGGTCGATCCAAAACTGGTGGCCTACGCCTCGGTGGTGCTGGCCGGCATCCAGGTCTTCTTTGTGGCGCTGGTGAATTTCGGCGGCAATCCCTTTGGCATCATGGACCGCGTGGCCGCAGACGGCAACGGATTGAACGCCCTGCTGCAGTATCCGGAGATGGTCATTCATCCTCCTATGCTGTATCTGGGTTACGTCGGCATGTCGGTGCCCTTCTCTTTCGCTCTGGCTGCGCTCATCATGAAGTATCCGGGTGAAAAGTGGATCAGCATTACCCGCCGCTGGACCATCGTGGCCTGGCTGTTCCTGACGTGCGGCATCATGCTGGGCGCGCACTGGGCCTACGCCGTGCTCGGCTGGGGCGGCTACTGGGGCTGGGACCCGGTCGAAAACGCCTCGCTGCTCCCGTGGCTGAGCGGCACTGCCTTCCTGCACTCGGTCATGATGCAGGAAAAACGCGGCATGATGAAGATTTGGAACGTGTGGCTGATCTTTATCACCTTCCTGTTGTCGATTCTGGGCACCTTCCTCACCCGTAGCGGCATTGTCAGCTCCGTACACGCCTTTGCCCAATCAAGCATCGGCGTCTGGTTCGTCTGGATGCTGTCCATCAGCCTCGCGACTTGCCTGTTCTTTTTCATCAAGAACCGCAAGCATTTGGACGCCGAGAACAAACTGGAATCTCTGGTTTCGCGTGAATCCAGCTTCCTGTTCAACAACCTCGTGCTGTTGGGTGCGTCGTTTGCCGTGCTCTGGGGCACGCTCTTTCCTATCCTTTCCGAATGGGTGCAAGGACACAAAATTACCGTGGGCCCGGTGTTCTTCAACAAGTTCAACATCCCCATTGGACTCTTCCTGGTGTTTCTCACCGGTATCGGCCCGTTGCTCGCCTGGCGAAGCACCTCGTGGGCGAGCGTGAAGCGCAATTTTGCCTTTCCCGCCATCCTCTCGCTAGTGGTCGGCCTGTTGGTGTTTCTCACCCTCTCCGGAGTCTGGAGCGGACATCCTTCCCTCGCCTGGGTTGATCGGTCCAAACTCTATTCTGTCATCGCCTTTGCGCTAAGCGCGCTGGTAATCGGTACAATCTGCTCCGAGTTCTTCCGTGGCGGACGCGTGCTCCAGAACAAGCTGGGCACCAACCTGTTCGGTGGAATTTACCACCTCACCCGCCGCAATACCCGCCGCTACGGCGGATACATCGCCCATTTCGGCTTTGTGGTGGCCATCATCGGCATCGCCGGAACCGCCTTCAACGTAGACCAGGAACAGGAAATGGGACTGGGCGACAAGCTGCAGGTTGGCAGTTACACCTTGGTCAGCCAGAAATATACTGACGATGAAAACGCCCAGTATGTTTCGCAAGCCGCAATTCTCGATGTCTACCAGGGCGGTAAGTTTCTGGAAACGCTCTACCCGGAACGGCGCGCTTACAAACCCGGCGGCCAGCCCGACACCATCGTGGCCAAACGCTCATCCCTGAAGGAAGACCTGTACGTGGTCTATGAAGGCAAGAACCAGCAGACCGATCGCCCGATTATCAAGGCGTATGTGAATCCTCTGGTGAACTGGCTATGGCTTGGCATCCTGGTCCTGATTTTCGGGACGGGCGTGGTCCTGGTGCCCAACGCCGCGCAGATTGCCTCTCCCGTGGCGGTGGCCGTGGCCGCCCCTGCCATTGACGACAAGCAGATGTACCCCACCCCAGGAGCAACCAAGTGAAACGTCTTCTCCTCACGCTCACCATTTATGCTTCGCTGGCCTTCCTGCTGGGCGCCGCCAGTGACGACCGCTACACCGATCTCGGCAACAAGATCATGTGTTCCTGCGGATGCAACCAGATTCTGATCCAGTGCAACCACGTCGGCTGCACGGCTTCGGAAGGCATGATCCGCGATCTGCGAGCGCAAGTCCGCCAATCCTCCAACGATGAAGGCATCCTGGACTGGTTCCGTGCGAACTATGGGATCGCCGTGGTCGTGGCGCCCCAAACCCACGGCTTCGACCTGACCATTTGGATCGTGCCCCCGATCGTCGCCATCCTGGCGATCGGCCTGGTCGTCTGGTTGATATATGTTTGGTCGCGCCGGCCCGCCGCCATGGTGGCCGCCGGGAGCGCCGCTGTGCTTGATTCTCAACTGACGACATTCCAGGACCGGGCGCGCAAGGAGACAGAACTGTGAGCCATTACACCTCGGCCGAACTGGTGACTTGGATTATTTCCAGCCTGGGCGCCGCCGCGCTGTTTGTCTTTGTGTTCTATCCCGTGGACGCGGCTGAAGCTGGCGAAGAAAAGACCCGGCTGCTCTACCTGCATGAGCGCAAAGATGTAATTTACGAGAACCTGCGCGACCTGAATTTTGAACACAAAGCCGGAAAGTTTACGGAAGCAGATTACGAAGCCATGCGCGCCGGCCTGGAAGCCGAGGCCGCCCGCGTGTTGGCTGAAATCGACCTGTGGGAATCTGCCAAAGCCTGAAGGAGCCATCCAAAATTGATACGCCTCACCATTGCAATCATTCTGTGTGCCTGCTCGCTTACGGCGGCGGCCCAAACGATCACCGGCGGAGTCACCAACGGCACGACCAACAAACCGGCCACGGGCGCCGAAGTGGTTCTGATTGAACTCTCCCAGGGCATGGAGGAAGTGGCCCGGACCAAAACGGACGCGCAGGGCCACTTCAGGCTCAAGGTTGCCAACGCCTCGGCGAACCACCTGTTGCGGGTCCGCTACCAGGACGTGAACTACAATCAGCCGATACCGCCACGCGTGAACTCCGCCCAGGTCACCGTCTACAATTCGGCGCCCACGGTTCCTGAGATTCAGGTGCTTGACCACTCGCTGGTTTTTGAAACCGATAACCAGTCACTCAAGGTCATCGAAGTCTTCAACCTGCAGAATACTTCCAATCCGCCCATTGCCCAGCCCACCTTCATCTTCTACGCTCCGGAAGGCGCTGAGGTACGGCTGGGGCAGGCTGTCTCTTCCACCGGCGGGATGCCGGTGCCGGTCACTCCCAAGGCCTTGCCCGAAAAGAACAAATATCAAGTTGTGTTTCCGCTGCGTCCGGGCGGTACGCGCTTTGAAATCGTCTACACGCTGCCTTATACCGGCTCCTTCAAGATGGAACCCCGGCTGCAATTGCATACCCAGAAGTTCTACGTGGTCGTACCCCACGCAATGACCTTCAAGTCTTCCGGCGGCGCTGCCTTTCATCAAGACCGCTGGTCGGTCGAACCCTCGCTCGACATGAACACCAATGCCGTCGATGCCCCGGCGCCCGGCCAGTCCCTGGCTTTTGAAGTCTCGGGCAGCGGTAGCATTCCCCAGGATGCTCCCCCGCAGCAGGGAAATTCACGCCAGCCTGCGGAAGCCCGTCCCGGTGGAGGCTTAGGTGCGCCTAACGAAAGCCCTAATCCCATCAGCTCCGGCCAGTGGGCTTTTCTCGGAGTCATGACCCTGTTCCTCGCCGCAGGGGCCGCTTTCATCTTCATGCAGACTGAAAGGACGCCGGCTACGCAAGCAGCCGCCCCCGCCGGAGGCAGTTCACTGCTCGACGCCCTGAAAGAAGAGATGTTCCAGCTTGAAGCTGACCGGCTGTCCAGCAAGGTGTCGCAACAGGACTACTCGGCCGCCAAGGGCGCTCTCGACAAGACACTGCAGCGCGCCATGAAACGCAAATGAGCCGAAATTTCATGCCCGTCATTGTACGATCGTCTCCGCTGCATGGCGCCGGGGTCTACACCACGGCGCCTTTTAAAAAGGGCCAGCGCGTCCTGGAATATACCGGGCCGCGTCTGACCAAAAAACAATCGGAAGGCATGTACTCTGAAAACGAAGTCACATACCTCTTCGCCATCGACAACGTGGTGATTGACGGTTTTGGCGCCGCCGCCTTCGTGAACCATTCCTGCGATCCTAACTGTGAGACCCGCCAGTACGGCAAACGCATGTTCATCGTGGCCGATCGCAACATCAAGGCCGGTGAGGAGCTGACCTACGATTACAACCTGTTCGACGGCGAACCCGGCGAACTGGCTCCCTGCTACTGCGGAGCGCCCAAGTGCCGGGGCACAATGTTCAGCGACGAAGAGGTCGCAAGGCAGAAGAGAGCTCTACGACGGAAACAGAAATCGAAGAAATCGGCGTGATTGGCGAAATTGGTATTTGGTAGTCGGTAATTGGGTAAGTGGGTAATTGGGTAAGTGAAAATCGAGCAGCGAAAGCAGCCGCAGCCTACAAGCTGCAAGCCGCATTCTTAAATTACCCACCTACCAAATTACCCACTTACCAACTTACTCAATTACCAAATTCCAATTACCCGATTGCCAATTTTGGCAATTCCGGCGATTCCTACAGTTCTCTCCTGCCCTCCATGGCCTTCAGCATGGTGACTTCATCGGCGTACTCGATATCGCTGCCTGCGGGGATTCCGGTGGCGATGCGTGTGACCTTGATGCCCGGACGTTTGATGAGCTTGGTCAGATAGACGGCCGTGGCTTCGCCTTCGATCGTGGGGTTGGTGGCGAGAATCACTTCATCGACGCCTCCGCCCTCAATGCGCCGCAGCAGCGTCGGAATACGCAATTGCTCCGGCCCAATGCCATGCAGAGGTGAAATGGCGCCGTGCAGCACGTGGTAAACGCCGTTATAGAAGCGCGCCTTCTCGATCGAGGCAATGTTGGTAGGCTCTTCCACCACACACACCTGGCGCTGGTTGCGGGTGGCGTTGCCGCAATATGTGCAGGGGTCGATATCGGTGATGTTGCTGCACACCGAGCATAGGTGCAGCTTCTCTTTCAAAAGGCGGATGGCCGAGGCCAGCGCATCTGCATCTTCAACGCTGGCGCGCAACAGATGAAAGGCCATGCGCTGGGCGCTCTTGTTGCCCACGCCCGGCAGTTTTTTCAACTCATCGATCAGTCGAGCCAGGGGCTCGGCGAATTTCGACACGATTGACCTCAAATCGCCGCTATGGGGTAAGATTGCTGGCTTAGAGTCCCAGTCCGCCCAACATACCGCCCACCGTGGACTGCATGGCCGCATCCACTTTCCGGCCCGCTTCGTTCACCGCCGCTGTAATCAAGTCCTGCAGCATCTCCAGGTCGCCGCCCTGCACCACCGACGGCTCGATATGCACCGACAGAAGATGTCTCTGGCCATCCATCTTGACCGTGACCGAGCCTCCGCCTACTGAGGCCTCCACCACTGTCTGTCGCATCTTGCTCTGCAGTTCCTGGGCCTGTTTCTGCGCCTGCTCCAGCATTTCCTGCAACTGGCTTGGATTAAAACTGCCCATGCCTTCTCCTAATTCTTCTCATGATGGTCGATGACGGTGCGGATCTCCGCTCCGAATTTCTCGCGCATGCGTTGCACCACCGGTTCGTTGGCGGCGCGGCCGCGCGCGCCCCCGGCTTCGCGCTGCGCGCGCGCCGGCGCAGGGCCGCTTTTGGTCTTGCCGCTGGCCACCGTCCCGCTTACCACTTCCACTTTGATGGCCGTACCGGCGGCCCGGGAAGCAGCCGCGCAGGCAATACGCTTCTGCTCTGCCTGCATCAGCAGTTCAATGACACCCTTGGATTGTGAAATCGCAATCCGCAACTCGCTGCCCACCAACTCCACCGTACCCTCTTCCAACGTGGAGACCAGCATCTTGTGCCCGCCCTTTTCCAGCTCCGTGAGGATGCAGCCTAGCATCTTACCTGGATCGGCCGTAACCTCAGGATCCTCAACGGCCACCGCTGTGGCCGCATGAGTTCTTGATTCAACCTGCAGAGCTTCTTTCGACGACATTTCCGGTTCCGGTAACTGGCTCTTGCGCGCCCGGTCGGTTTCAAACGGCGAGGCCGTGCGCTCGCCAGCAACCGGCGCAGAGGAACGCCCCGAAGCTGACGACGCAGACGACGAAGCGGGCGTACGCGAAGGCGCTGCCGGCGCTGAAACCGGTCGCGGCATGGACGTTGCCGCGGACTTCACCGGAGTTGACGCCACGGTGCTCCCGGCAGCCACCTGACTGAGGACCATCTCCAGCGGCAGAATCCGCTGGGCGTGGACCATCTTGAGCACACCGAGTTCCAGATGGAAGCGCTGCTCTTGCCGGTAGCCGACGTCGTCATAAGTCCGCAACATGATCTGCAGAAAGCGGGCCAGGTCTTCCTCGGAAAATTTTTCGCCCACACGCCCCAGGCGCGCACGCTCGTCGGATGATACCTGCAGCACCGGAGAATCCGCTCCACTGACTTTGGCCACCAGCGCATTCCTGAGAAAGCGCACCAGTTGCCGGGCGAAATAAGCCGGGTTATGGCCTTCGGTCATGAAGCGGTCGAGCAGGCGGATGGCATCTTCGCTGGAGTTCCGGGCCACGGTCCCCATCAGATCTTCCATGACTTCCGAACCCACGGAACCTACCAGTTCACGCACTTGTGCGGCGCCCAGTTTGGCGCCACAACAGGCGATGGCCTGGTCCATGATCGAAAGCGCGTCACGCATGGAGCCGTCGCCGGCCTCCGCCAGTACCGCCACGGCCTCATCATCGGCCTCAATGCCTTCTTGCCCGGCAATGGTCTTGAGCTGGCCGGCAATTTCATCAAACTTGACAGCGTGAAAGCTGAAGTGCTGGCAGCGCGAGCGGATGGTCTGCGGAATATCTTCGGCCTGTGTGGTCGCCATCATGAAAATGATGTGCGGCGGAGGCTCTTCCAATGTCTTGAGCAGCGCGTTGAAGGCCGCATCGGTGATCTGATGCGCTTCATCCAGAATATAAATTTTGTAACGGTCGCGGGCGGGGCGGTAACGGGCGGCGTCCCGCAGTTCGCGGATCTCATCGATTCCGCGATTGGTGGCCGCATCGATCTCAATGACATCCACCGCGCCCCCGGCGCGGATCTCGGTGCAGGAAACGCACTCCCCGCAGGGCTCAGCTACAGGATTCTCCGCCGAACGGCAGTTCAGCGCCATGGCCAGAATGCGGGCAATCGTGGTCTTGCCGATACCGCGATGTCCGCTGAAGATATAGCCATGGGCAATGCGCTGCTGCGTGATGGCATTCTTCAGCGTGCGGGTCACATGCTCCTGCCCGATCACCTCGGAAAAGCGCTGCGGCCGGTATTTGCGCGCCAGAACTTGATAGCTCATTGGAAACTTGATTATACGCTGGGCAGGAGGATGGAGTTTTCCACAGCGGAAATGTAAGAGCGGCGTGGCGTCACCCAAAATCATTGATTGAAATACAGCACGACGTAGCGTCAACCAGGACCTTTGAAACACAGAGAAACAGAGGCAACAGAGGATTTGGGGTTGTGAGGCGGGCGCAGAAACCGCCGCATGCCGAAAAGATTTTGGCGGATAGTAATACAGAGAGAACAGAGCGTTTTGGGGTTGTGAGGCGGTGGCAAAATTGTCGCAAACCGCGAAGATCGTGAGCACTAGGAATAAAGCGGTTCACGACATCTTCGCGGCTCACGGCAATTCTGGATGCCACTTCACAACCCTAAAAAAACCTCTGCTCCCTCTGTTCCTCTGTGTTTCAAGGGTTTTGGTTGAAACTACGTCGCGCTATATTTTGAAGATCATTTTCGAGGTCTACGGCGCCTCAATCAACTCCATCTTCCCGTCTTTCTTCCGATGCAATACTTTGACCTTGCCTTCCAGGTCGCGGAAAACAAACACTTCACGGTCGCGGAACTCCGCTTCCTTGACCGCTTCTTCCAGCGTCAGCGGAGAGCGGGCCACCGAGTCGGCATTTCTCACTACGTGGGTTTCAGTAAACTTCACCATGGTAGGAAAAGAATGGACGGTCACGGGTACGGCGGTTTTTACGCCAGCTCCTACCGCGATAGCCACGTCCCCGGCTTCGGCGTTGGCGTCTTGCCGGCCTGCCAATTTTTTCTGGGCGTGGCGTTTCCTGCTTTTCCAACGGGTCTTATATTTGACTGCCTGGCGATCGATGTGGTCGAGCGCGTTACCCACCGCAGAGTTCATTTCCGGGGCTTCTGCCAGCCCCACGATGGGAGCGTGATTGCTCACGGTCACGTTGATTTCAGCAATATGGCGGTGCTTTTCCGCCGATAAGACTACGTGGGTATCAAAATTGCCGCCCAGGATTTTTTGGATTTTGTGCAGTCCGGATTCGACTTGATTCCGAATGGCGGGGGTGATTTCAAATTGCCGGCCAGTATATTCCACGTTCATTGACTCCCTCCTCGATCGAAACGCTTTGCGCTTGAGAGTCGTCTGCCTGGCGCCCTTGGGATGGGCATCCATACAGGCGCTTATGCCGTGACATCTTCCTGGAAAGCGCCGGCCCATGGCGGCTGCGCCTGGCGATTAATTCCTGGTCCTCCTTTGATGAGTGCTGGGAATCTTCATGTCTTCCCGATACTTGGCGACCGTGCGCCGCGTCACTTGTATGCCCTGAGATTGCAAGATGCGGGTGATCTGGTCGTCGGTCAACGGGTGCGCGGAATCTTCTTCTTCAATCAGCTTCTTGACGCGGCGCTTCAAGATCAACAGCGAAGTGCCCGCGCCTTCCGGGCCCTGCACGCCTTCCGAGAAAAAATAGCGCAGCTCAAATACACCCTGCACGGTATGCACGTACTTATTGGAAACCGCCCGGCTCACCGTCGAAGGATGCACCCCGATCTCTTCCGCCACTTCCTTGATCATCATGGGCTTGAGCATGTCGATGCCCCGGTCCAGAAATTCCTGCTGGCGGCGGATGATGGCGTAACAGACCTTGAGAATGGTCTGGCGCCGCTGCTCGATGTTCTTGATCAGTTGCACCGCGGACTTGTACCGGTCTTTCACATAAGAGCGCACGTCCTTCTCCACCGTCTGCCCCTGGTGCAGCATCCTGCGGTAGGTGGGACTGACCCGAAGCTGGGGCAAGTCCTCGTCATTCATCATCACCAGATACTCGTCGCCATGCTTTACGAAGGCCACATCCGGTTCGATGAGTTTGGGTTCGACTTTGTTGTATCGCAGCCCCGGTTTGGGGTCGAGCGTGCGAATAAATTCATGCGCCTGAATCACGGCCTCCAGGGGCCGGGCAATCGCGCGCGCCATTTCCTTGTACTGCTTGTTCTGCAGCAGGTGCAACTGGCCATGCACGATCTTGGCGGCATCTTCAATCACCTGGTCGTTTTCCGGGTCTGCCGATCCCTCGAAGTCGCGGGTCTTCTGCAGGTGCTTGATCTGGATGAGCAGGCATTCGCGCAAGCCGCGGGCCGCGACCCCCACCGGATCAAAATTCTGCACCAGGGTGATGGCCTCGCCGAGGTCTTCGCGCACAAACGGCGCATCTGGAACAGCCGAGCGGCTGATTTGCGATGGAGGCGGCCCGGCCGGGGCCACCGCCCGGGAGACCACCAGTTCAAAAGGCGTATGGCTGTGATGGCCGTTCACAACGGCGCGCACAGCAACCGTACCCGCCAGCGCCGATTCCTGCGGCTCTGGCCCCTCTGCCGATTTCTTGGAAGCCCCCAGCAACTCATCTTCCGAGGCCGTGAGGTAGCCATCTTCGTTCAGGTTTCCAATCACCAGTTCGGCGGCCGCCCTCACTCCGGGACGCACATTCACCGAGCCCAATTGCCACAGCAAATGGTCGGAAAGCGTGGCCGGCTGCGAAAGAAAGTTCTCAAACGACGGGCGCTCAATGTCTTCCCGCTCGTTAAAACTACGATACCCGGGATCGAGATAGTCCCGGAAGAACGAACCGAAATCAATTTCCTCAAACGGATCTTTCTTGTCCGCTGTGGCGCTGACGGCTTCCGGCTCCTGGCGCTCCCGCGTTTCCTCACGCTCCCGGGCTTCGACCTTGCCGGCCACATCGTCCAGCAGGGGGATGGAAACCTCCATCTCCTCCAGCACCGGATTCTCCACCATCTCAGCGTCGATCATCTCCTTGAGCTCAAGCTTGTTCAGGGCCAGTACGCTCACCATCTGCACGAGCCCCGGCGTCAGGATCTGCTTTTGGCTGACCTTGAGATTCAATTTGTTCTGGAGAAATACCATCGATTATGCCGAACCTTCTTGTATCATCCGCGCGCGCTTGCTCTAAAGAGTACTCTCGTAATCCTATCGAACTCCGCTGCGCCGGGAATGGATTTCCATTTCCGGCTCCTTCCCCTATTTTAATGATTCCTGAAGCCGCTGAAAACGCAACTTGCGGTTTTTTATCGTGGCCGTTCGCTTTCCGGAATCGCGCGTCCGCCGCAACAGGCAGCGGCTATACAAAAGAAAAGCTCTCGCCCAAGTAAACTCTCTTGACTTCCGGATCATTACCGAGTTGTTCTGGCGTACCGGTGCGAAAGATGCGTCCCTCATTAATGATGTACGCCCGGTCGGTGACCGACAAGGTCTCACGGACATTGTGGTCCGTGATGAGCACCCCAATGCCGCTGGCCTTAAGATCAAAGATGATCTTTTGCAGGTCGAGAACGGCGATCGGATCGATCCCTGAAAAAGGCTCATCCAGCAGGATGAACCGCGGCGCAATACACAGGGCGCGGGCGATTTCGACGCGCCGCCGCTCGCCCCCGGAAAGCGCATATCCCATGTTGTTTCGCAGGTGGCCCAGCCCTAGATCGTCGATCAATTGATCGCGCTTGCGGCGGCGCTCCTGCCAGGAAATCGGCTGCACTTCGAGCACTGCCATGATGTTTTCTTCCACGCTCAGTTTGCGGAACACCGACGGCTCCTGGGGCAGATAACTGATGCGATAATCGCGCGCCCGCAGGTACATGGGAACGCTGCTGATGTCCTGGCCATCCACCAGCACCCGGCCGCTGTCGGGTGGCGCCAGTCCCACGGTCATATAGAAGGTGGTGGTCTTGCCGGCGCCGTTCGGCCCCAGCAATCCGACAACTTCGCCCTGATTGATGTGGAGAGTCACGCCATTCACGACTCGGCGTCCGCGGTACGATTTTGTGATTTCGTCCGTTGCCAGGGTCTGCATTATTTTTTGCTCGTGTCCGGAATGTGGGTCTGAATGAGAGTGTGTGAGGATTCCTGACTGTCTACCAGCACCCTATCATCGCGAATATAGAAAGTCAATGAATC
>DATMNZ010000218.1:0-23888 GCA_035568495.1 Saccharimonadales bacterium (SeqCode)
CGTTTATAACCATTACAAACGGATCCACATGAACCGGTCCAAAGGCAGTGAAGTCGAACTCACCAAATCCAACATCCTGCTGATCGGCCCGACCGGCACCGGCAAGACCCTGCTGGCCCAGACCCTGGCGCGCATGTTAGACGTGCCCTTCGCCATCGTGGATGCGACCACCCTGACGGAAGCCGGCTACGTGGGCGAAGACGTCGAGAACATCGTACTCAAGCTGCTGCAGGCCGCCGATGGCGACGTAGTCCGCGCCCAGACCGGCATCATCTATATCGACGAGATCGACAAGATCGGACGTAAAGACGAGAACCCGTCGATTACCCGCGACGTAAGCGGCGAGGGCGTGCAGCAGGCGCTGCTCAAGATCCTGGAAGGCACGGTGGCCAACGTGCCGCCGCAGGGCGGCCGCAAACATCCCCACCAGGAATTCACCCCCGTCGACACCACCAACATCCTGTTCATCTGCGGCGGCGCCTTTGTCGGCCTCGAAAAGATCATCTCGCGGCGCATCGGTAAGAAGTCCATGGGCTTCCGCACCAACGAGCAGAAGGAACGCGAGTTTACCGAAGCCAGCAAGCGCGATACCGCGCTGCTGCAACGGGCCGAACCCCAGGACCTGGTGCGCTTTGGCCTGATTCCGGAATTCGTCGGACGCCTGCCGGTGGTGGGCATACTGAGCGATCTCGACGAGAGCGCCCTGATTGAGATTCTTACCCGGCCACGCAACGCGATCATCAAGCAGTATCAGCGCATGTTCGAGTTTGAGACTGTCAAACTCAAATTCTCTGAGGGCGCTCTGCACGCCATCGCCGGCGAAGCCATGCAACGCAAGGTCGGCGCCCGTGGATTGCGCATGATCCTGGAAGAGCTGATGCTCGATCTGATGTATCATCTGCCCAGCCAGAAGCGCATTAAAGACTTCGAAGTTACCAAAGAAATGGTGGAACGCCGGGATGTGTCGCTGCCCACCATGGAAAAGGCCGGCTGAGATATGCCGGGCACGAAGAGGACGCAGTCACACCCCTGGGCTTTATCCCCCTAAGTGGTTGATTCCGGTGCAATTATGGAATCGAAACTTAGGTACCTTTCACAGGAAAAGTCCCGCCCTGCGTGGTATTCTTGATTTCGTAGAAAGCTGTCATCCACAGCGCACAAGGTGATTGTGACCCAAGGCAAAGAGAGATTTGAAACCCGCAAGCTTCCGATGATGCCGATTCGCGACGTGGTGATCTTTCCCCACATGATGACGCCTTTTGTAGTCGGGCGGGAATCAAGCGTTCGGGCGCTGGAAGAGGCCCTGGCCTCAGACCGCAAGATTTTCCTGGCCACCCAGCACGACGCCAGCATCGACGAGCCCAAGCCCCACGAAATCTACCAGGTGGGCACAGTGGCGAACATCGTGCAAAACCTGAAGCTGCCCGACGGCAACATCAAGGTGCTGGTCGAAGGCACGGAGCGGGGCAAGATCCTGCAACTGGTGAATACCCAGGGCTTTTTTGAGGCCACCATCCGCACCGTGAAGTACCTGCCGGAAATGAACCCGGCGATTGAGGCTTCCATCCAGCGCGTCCACGGCCTGTGGGACCAGTACGCCAAGCTGTGCCAATCGTTGAGCCAAGACCCGATGGTCAACACCACCGCGGTCAGCGACCCAGCCAAGCTGAGCGACAACATCGCCCAGAACCTGCAGCTTTCGATTGAAGAGAAGCAGGAGCTGCTGGAAATTTTCGATCCCGCCGAGCGGCTGAACCGTATCGCCGACGTGCTGGATATCGAAATCGAAAAGCTGAATATGGACCGTACCATCCAGACACGCGTAAAGCGCCAGATGGAGCGCGCCCAGAAAGAGTATTACCTCAACGAGAAGATCAAGGCCATTCAGAAGGAACTGGGCCGGGGCGAGAAGAGCGAGTTCGACGAACTCAAGAAAAAGATTGACGCCGCCGGCATGCCCAAAGAGGTGCATGAAAAGGCCATCCAGGAGCTGAAGAAGCTGGAAGCCATGCCTCCCATGTCGGCCGAGTCTACGGTTTCCCGCAACTACCTCGATTGGCTGCTGGCCGTCCCCTGGAAGAAGAAGTCCAAGGAGATCCGCAACATCGAGCACGCGGAAAAGATATTGAATGCCGACCACTACGGTCTCGAAAAAATCAAAGACCGCATTCTCGAGTTCCTGGCCGTGCGCCAGTTGGTGAAGAACCCCAAGGGCTCAATTCTGTGCTTTGTCGGTCCTCCGGGCGTGGGCAAGACCTCGCTGGGCATGTCGATTGCCAAGGCCACCGGCAGAAAATTTGTGCGCATGTCTCTGGGCGGCGTACGGGATGAAGCCGAGATCCGCGGCCATCGCCGCACCTACATCGGCGCCCTGCCCGGCCAGATCATCCAGATGATGAAGAAGGCCGGCACCAAGAACCCGGTGTTCATGCTCGATGAAGTCGACAAGATGGCCTCCGACTTCCGGGGCGACCCGGCATCGGCCCTGCTTGAGGTGCTCGATCCCGAACAGAATTACATGTTCCAGGACCACTATCTCGACGTGGAATACGACCTCTCGCAGGTCTTCTTCGTGGCCACTTCCAACGTGTTGCACAGCATTCCCGCGGCCCTGCAAGATCGTATGGAAGTGCTGCGCCTGCACGGCTACACAGAGCTCGAAAAAGTGGAAATCGCCAAACAGTTCCTGGTGCGCAAGCAGCGTGAAGCCACCGGGTTGAGCGAGGGCCAGCTCAAGTTCAACGACGATGCGATTACCGAGATCATCCAGTCCTATACCCGCGAAGCGGGCGTGCGCAACCTGGAGCGTGAGATCGGCAACGTCTGCCGCAAAGTAGCGCGGCGCGTGGTGAAAGACGGCGCCAGTTTCTCCGTGACCCTGTCCGGGGCCAACGTCCATGAGTTCCTGGGCGTAAGCAAGTTCCGCGACACCATGGCCCACGAAAAGAGTGAAATCGGCCTGGTCACCGGCTTGGCCTGGACGGAGGTCGGCGGCTCCATCCTGAGCACCGAAGTCGCCATCGTCGAAGGCAAAGGCAAGCTGACCATGACCGGCAAGCTGGGCGACGTGATGCAGGAATCGGCGCAAGCCGCCATGTCCTACGTCCGCTCACGTTCGGCCCGCCTCGGGTTGCCCCGTGACTTCTACCGCAACGTCGATATCCATATTCACGTGCCCGAGGGCGCAATTCCAAAAGACGGCCCCTCGGCCGGCATTACCATGGCAACCGCCCTGGCCAGTGCCCTGGCCAAGATTCCCGTGCGTCGCGATATCGCCATGACCGGCGAGATCACGCTGCGCGGCAAGGTGCTGCCCATCGGCGGACTGAAAGAAAAGCTGCTGGCCGCCCTGCGCGTCGGCATCACCGAAGTGATCATCCCCAAGGAAAACGAAAAGGACATCGCCGAGGTGCCCGAGAACATTCGCAACAACATGAAGATCCATCCGGTCGAAAACATGGACCAAGTGTTGAAGATCGCCCTCGAGAGCCCCCTGCCGGAAATAGTCGAAGGCGCAGAAGGAATTCCGCCGGTGCCGCCGAGCGCCGAAGGGCCGGTTTCGCAGCAATATCTTTAATTTCGCCGACATCTCCGGCAACTCATAATCCCGATGTCATTCCGAAGCGGCTACGGGCGCGTTCTTCGCGCACGTAGTCGCGAGGAACCGGCTCCGCTGCCTTGTAGGACCACCCACAACTTACTGCCCCGGTGAGCACGAACTCGGCCTTCACACCCTACACCGCAACGGAGCCGGTCCCTCAGGTCCTGCCCGCGCGAAGAGCGTGCGGGCAGGACCTGAGGGATGACATCGGGTTGCGAGTATACCGAACCTCAAATCTCCCGCGGGGGCAACATCGTTCAAGTACCTTCTTCGACGAACAGCCGTAAGACCGTGAAGACAGCGCCCCATTGCAAGATGATCTAAGATGGTATTTAGCCATTGCTCCCATGAAACCCATCCACTCCAAGTTCCTCGCCGCAGCGGCCAGCACCAGCCTGTTCCCTCCCGAGGGGCCACCGGAATTTGCCTTCCTGGGGCGTTCCAACGTGGGTAAATCGAGCCTGATCAATTCCCTGCTCGGCCAGAAGCTGGCGCATGTGAGTTCCACTCCCGGACGCACGCGTTCCATTAATTTCATTGGCGTCTACAAGAATCCCAATCAGCAGGAGCCCGAAATCATGCTGGTCGATCTGCCTGGTTACGGATACGCCAAGTTGTCCAAGGAAATCTCGGCGGAATGGCCGCGCTTTATCAATCCCTACCTGGAAAAGCGGGAGGCGCTGAAGCTGGCGATTGTGCTGATCGATGCGAATATTCCGGCTCAGGAAAGCGACCGGCAGTTGATCCACTATCTGCGCAGCGTGGAACGCGACTTCCTGGCCGTGGCCACGAAGAGCGATCGTATTCCCACCACCCGGCGGCGCAGCACCCTGGCAGCCCTTGAAAAAGAGCACAGCGTCGAAGGACTGCTGGCTTACTCAGTGAAGACCGGGACGGGCCGCGAGGAACTCTGGCGCCATATTTGGACACGGGCCGGGCGGTAATCGACTTCAGACCATGTCACGGTTCTCAAATATCGACCCGTTTGCCAGGAAAATGCTGCTGGGCGCCCTGGCCTTCGCCGCTGTCATGCTGCTGATGCTTGGGATGTTTACGGCCATCTATCGGCATGCCAACCCCCATTAAAAGTCCGCTTCCTGTCCACGAAGAGTACGTATCACCGGTTCCCGGCCGTATTGCCGCCATTCCCATGCTGGTGCAGCCATGCTGCCAAGTTGGACTTCTGCCGCTCGCGGAAGCTGATGCAGGTATTCATGCGCTCCGTCGCCAGCTTCAGGGTGCGCTCGGTGGAAGGCACTTTGTGTTCGGTGAAGAATTGCTTTACATCATCCCTCATGCCGGCTTCGCAGAACGTGCCGGTGGCATTGACGATGGCGCCACCGCTCGACATGGTGATTTTCTTTTCCACATCCGCCCAATGGTCTTTGACCCAGGCCCATGCGATCTCCTGGTTTTCGGGTTTACGCACCACCGCGGCAATCAGGCCGGCCGCATCCTGGTTGCGGACCGCCTCCGAAACACTGTTCTTCAGCACCCGCTCCACGATCTTCGGGTCGCGGAAGTTAGCCAGCGCGAAGGAAACAGCATAGAACTGCTCGGGAGCGGTCATGCCGTTCATGGCGTTCAGATAGTCTTCAAACAACGCCGCGTCCCCGTTGCGGGCGGCCACGACAAGCACTTCCTGGGCCATGCTGGCATCCACGGAATTCGGGTCTTTCAGGTACTGGCGCGCCAGCTTCATCGCCGTCCTGATAGTTTCAGGATCTTCAGCAATGCTACCCATGATCTTCACCAGCGTGGCCCGCAACAGGCGCGTATCATCGGTTTCCTCTTTCGCGGAAGACCATCCGACCTTGGCCATCAGCGGACGGAAATTCGACCGCGTCCATTCCTGAAAAGCTTGACGGTCTTCGCCGGTGACCAGATAGTTCCGTATCCCTTCCAAAGCGGAAGCATAAGCGTCGACGATGGAATATTCCTGGTCCTGATTCAGTGCCGCTACCAGATCGAGAAACGCGCCTGCGGATTCCTGCCCAGCCAGGGTCAACGCCGCCTGGTCCTGCACCAGGGACATGCGCTCGGCCGTGGTTAACTGGTCCATCAGCACCGGCCCCAGGCCCCGAAGAGCAGCCGGATCATACTGCGTACGGTAATAGCCCACCGCGTTGGCATTGGCAAACACCCAGGAAGAGCATCCGGCTACACGCACGGTCTGCGTGCGCTCGCCGAACACTTGGCAGAAGGCCTTGCCGGCCTCCGACTTGATGCAAACGGGAACCATCCATGGCGGGTCAGTTGCGCCGGCAGCCGGGGCGCCAGACTGAAAACGCTGCTGCGTGATGGTGATTTCCGTCTTCGGCTGGGGCTTGATCACGCGCCGCGCGCGCCGGCCCTTGCTCTTCACCACGGCAACGGCGGGCGGCTGGATGCACACGGACCTTACCTTGATCAGCGGCACGCCCGGCTGATTCACAAACGTCGGCATGATGCGGTTCACCGGACGAAGAGAGGCGGCAGTGATGGTCCCCCAGAAGTCTTCAGCGGTGGCGTTTCCATAAGAGAACTTGCGCAGGTAGGCATTCACGCCCCGGCGGAACACTTCGGGGCTGACGTAGGTCTCGATCATGCGCAGCACCGCCGCGCTCTTTTCATAGGAAATCGAGTCGAACAACTCGTTGATTTCTTCCGGGGTTTCAGCCCGTGCGTGGATCGGATGGGTGCTGCGCAGCGAGTCCGCCATCAGCGCCGTATTGGCCGCCCGCACCGCCGCCAGCGCCCCATGCCATTCCGGATGAAGCGCCTGCGAGGGCTTCGATTCCATCCAGGTGGCGAAGCCTTCATTGAGCCATATGTTGTCCCACCACTTCATGGTCACCAGGTCGCCAAACCACTGATGGGCCATCTCGTGCGCCAGAACCTCAAAGACGGCGACCCGGGAATCGACTGCGGAGTTCTTTTCATCGATGAACAACAGGGATTCACGATAGAAAATCGCGCCGGTATTCTCCATGGCGCCGGCTTCAAAATCGGGCACGCCCACGATATCAAGTTTTTCGAACGGATATGGGATACCGTAATAACCGTTGTAGTAGCGCAGGATTTCCGCGGCATAGCGCAGCGCCACCTTGCCCAAGAGTTTCTTGTCAGGCGTGCCGCAAACGCGGACCGGAATCCCGCTTTCTTCGGCTTCATTGCACTCAAAGTCGCCTATAGCCATGGCCACCAGGTATGACGACATTTTCTTGGTGGTAGAAAACTTCAGGGTGTGTTTGTTGGCGCCGGGTCCGGGCGTGTCGGAAATGATTCTTCCATTGGAAATGGCGGTATCGTCCTTGTCGACGATCAGCGAGATGCTAAAAGTCGCCTTCAGGGCCGGTTCGTCAAATGACGGAAAAGCGCGGCGGGCATCCGTGGACTCAAACTGGGTCGTGGCGTAACTACGCAGCCTGGTGCGGGCCAGGTAGAACCCGCGCAACTTGTCGTTGAGGGTCCCAGTAAACTCGATCTGAATGCTGGCCGGGCCGGCCACCAGAGGCTCGGCGACCGTCAGCGTGGCCTGCTCCTTGCCGGGGTCGGCGTTCACCTGCGCTATCTGGGTCTTGCCTTCCTGTGTGATGCTGGCCTGCTTGAATTCAATCTCGGCCGCGTTCAGCACCACCGAGCGGCCCGGCTGATTCAGCCGCACGCGGACCGACTCCACGCCGGTAAACGTGGCCTGCAGCAGATCAGGGGTGAAGGTCAGGTCATAATGTTCCGGAACGGTGTTGGCCGGCAAGCGCTGCGCACCTGCCAGAGCGGCACTCAACAGCAACAGCGCGCCGATGGACTTGACGAAAGTCGCCATGTGTCTCCTCAGTTCTTGAAAACCTGCAATGCTTTCATCAGAGGGAAAAAGGCAGCGGGAAGATATCACAACGTCCGGAGCCCAGTGCCTGTCTCAACAACTCCGGCCATTCGCTGCAACCTGGAACATTCTCAGAGGGCGGCCATAGCTCACCCCGCATTCCGATTTTAACACCGTTCTCCCTGAAATCAGCCCGGGTAAGGTCGCGCACGATGGGCACAATGGCCATCTCCGGATCGAGCCGGGGACCACCGGGTTTGATCTGGCGGATGGGGTGAAGACGCCCACCTAGAAATGTGCCGTCCAACGCGAGATGCGCTTCCAGAACAAACGCCATGCCGTTTTCCCCATTCAGGTTGAACGGCCCATAGGTGGCGAAGTTACCCAGCGAATAAGCAATCAGCCGTCCGCGATAAACTTCGAGGCCGCGCACCACATGCGGACCGTGCCCGATAACCAGATTGGCCCCGGCATCGATGGCCGCATGGGCAAACCGCCGCAGGTCACCCCGGTCCTCCCCTAGAAACGTCTCATCCCCGGCGGGCACATGCTGGTGCGATGCGCCTTCAGCGCCGCCATGAAATGAAACAATCAGGAAATCGGATTCCGCCCGGGCCGCCTTGATGGCCTCCAACGCGGCCTCCAGATCGTTCAGATTGTTGGCGCCGGGATAGGTGGCAAAGGCGATCAGTTCAACCTGGCGGCCTTTCACGTTGATGCGTGCAAGATCGCCCACTTCGCCGGAGTGGGCAATGCCCAGGGATTCGAGCACGGCGCGAGAGCTGGCCCGTCCGGCAGCGCCGAAATCCATCGCGTGATTATTGGCCAGTCCCATGATCCGGAAACCTGCGTCCTTCAGATGATTGCCATACCGCGTAGGCACACGAAATGCATAACAGTTGTTCACCCGGTGGCGGCACTTGCTCGATTCCCCGCCATCGATCAGCGGGCCTTCGAGATTGCCGAAGACCACGTCCCCTAATTTCAAGACCGGCGCAACCTCCCGCAGCACGTCTGCGCCATCGTTAGGCGGCAGGCCGCCGCCGGAATCATCCGGAAACGTCGTGCCCAGCATTACATCGCCTACGGCGGTCACCACGATCTCATGAGGATTAGACGCGGGCACAGCCGAAGGGTTATCGGCAGTTGCCGGGGGAATTACCGGCCCAGTCTGCGCACCGACTATAGGGAGGAACAGAACCGATGAAGCAAAAACTAATAAGGCCGGAATGCGCAGAGATGAAAGCCCTCATTTCTTTGAAATTGGATTCATTCGGTTGAAACGCATCGCAACCAAGACCCACAGTGGAGTTACAGGATCACGAGAGAAGAAAAAAACCTTGAAACAGGGCGCGAAACCGCAAGGTCCCTCAGCCCTACTCGCGCGCTGAAGAAAACGCGCGCTCCTAACGGGCTTCGGGATGACATCGTTTCTTTTTCTTCGTCATTGTCTGCGCCTCCTCTGCGTACCTTTGCGTCCTCTGCGGTTCAAGACTTTGGTTGCGGCTACGTCACCCTATGCTTCAAGGGGTTTCTCCGTGACTCCGTGGTGAGCTCTTGATTTTACCCTGCCCTAATACCGGTATCCCACCCACGAACACCTGTTCACAGCGGTTCCATGCAAACCAGTATGCCAGTTCACGATAATCGTCACAGTCGAAAACGGCAAGATCGGCGTCTTTGCCCGGCTCGATGCTTCCTTTGCTCTTCTGCAGGCCCAGGGCGCAGGCGGCATTGATGGTGGCGGCGGCCATGGCTTCCGCCGGGGCCATCTTCATGTGCGTACAGGCCAGGGAAATCGCAAACGGCATACTGGGAGTAGGCGACGTTCCAGGATTGTAATCGGTAGCGATCGCCACCGGCACGCCGGCATCGATCAGGCGCCGGGCATCGGGGAACTCTTTGTGTCCCAGAAAATAATTGGCCCCCGGCAGCAATGTGGCCACGGTGCCAGCTCGGGCCAGCAGTGAAATATCGCCGGGAGCAACGCAATCCATGTGGTCGAAGGATGCCGGCGAGTGGCGCAGCAGCGATTCCAGGCTGGAAGGCGTAAACTGGCAAACGTGGGCGCGCGTTCCCAGGCCGTGCTCACGCCCTGCCTTGAAGACCCGCTCCGACTGGGCCACAGTAAAGATGCCATGCTCACAGAAGACGTCAACGAAGCCGGCCAGCTTCCGCCGGGCGACGGCTGGAATGATCTGCTGGCAGACCAGCTTCACGTACTCATCCTCCTGGCCGTTGTACTCCGGGGGCACAACGTGCGCGGCCAGCAGAGTGGCTACCACCGTCCCCGGCCAGTGACCCTCCGCATCCCGAATGGCTTCGAGTGACTTGAGTTCGTCCTTCAGGGTCAAGCCATATCCGGACTTCGCCTCTACCGTGGTTGTGCCGTGGACGAGCATGGCGTCGAAGGCCGCGAGCACTCGACGGGTAAGCTGTTCCCGTGTAGCACTGCGTACCGCTGTCACGCTCGAACGTATTCCACCGCCGGTCGCGGCGATTTCCTGATACGAAGCGCCTGCAATGCGCTTTTCAAAATCCATCAGCCGGGGCGCGGCAAACACCGGATGGGTGTGGGCATCAATCAATCCGGGGGTCACGACTTTCCTGCGGCAATCGAATTCCCGTATCTTGCTTCGCCGTTTCTGTAACCACGGGTCGCGCAGCACGTGTCCCTGAGGGCCGGCCGCCACGATCTTCCCGCCACTACACAGAACGGCGGCATCTTCAATCAGGCCGATTTCCTGCAAGGCGCTTCCGCGGCGTGGAACCGCGCTGCCCCGCAGGGTGAGAAGCTGGCCGATGTTAGCGAGCAGCAGATAAGGAGATGGTTTAGCTGCGGGCACTACTCGCTCGTTTTCCCTGACATTGGAATCCTGACACCCTGGCGTTGCGCGAAATCGATGGCTTCGCCGTAGCCGGCATCCACGTGGCGGGCCACGCCGATACCGGGGTCGTTGGTGAGCACCCGCTCGATGCGCCGGGCCATGCCCTCGGTGCCATCGGCCACCACCACCTGCCCGGCATGAAGCGAATAGCCGATGCCTACGCCGCCGCCGTTATGTACCGAGACCCAACTGGCGCCGCTGGCGGTATTGAGCAGCGCGTTCAGCAACGGCCAGTCGGCCACCGCGTCACTGCCGTCTTTCATGTCTTCGGTTTCACGGTAGGGTGAGGCCACCGAACCACAGTCAAGGTGGTCGCGCCCGATCACGATGGGGGCCTTCAGCTTGCCTGATTTCACCATTGAGTTCATGGCCAGGGCAAATTGCTCGCGCTCTCCGTAGCCCAGCCAGCAGATGCGGGCTGGCAGTCCCTGGAACTTGATGTGCTTGCGGGCCAGATGTATCCAACGCCCCAAGATACGGTTGTTCGGGAACATCTGCAGCACCAGGTCATCGGTGACCGCTATATCCGCGGGGTCGCCGGAGAGCGCCACCCAGCGAAATGGCCCGCGCCCCTCACAGAACAGTGGACGGATATAGGCGGGCACGAACCCTGGGAAATCATAGGCATTCTTCACGCCCCGCTCGAAGGCAAACGTGCGGATGTTATTGCCGTAATCAAATGTCACGCTGCCCATTTTCTGCAATGCCAGCATGCCTTCCACGTGCCGCGCCATAGCGTCAAGGGAACGCTCCAAGTATGTCTTGGAATCGCTGCGCCGCAATTGCTGTGCCTCGTGCAGCGACATGCCGTTGGGCACATACCCGTTCAAAGGATCATGGGCCGAGGTCTGGTCGGTCAATATGTCAGGAACAATGCCGCGCTGCGCGAGTTCAGGAACCACGTCCGCACAATTACCGACCAGCCCAACCGAGACCGCTTCCTTCCGGCTCTGCGCATCCTTGAGGATGCGGAGCGCGTCATCGAGATGATCGGCCATGAAGTTACAGTAGCCGGTATTGAGGCGTTTGCGGATGCGCTCGGCATCCACGTCAATGCCTAGAAAGCATGCGCCCGCCATGGTCGCCGCCAGTGGCTGGGCCCCACCCATGCCGCCGCTCACCACCAGCTTTCCCGAGAGGTCGCCGCCAAAATGTTTCTCGCCCGCCGCGGAAAACGTCTCAAACGTCCCTTCGACAATGCCCTGAGAGCCGATGTAGATCCACGAACCAGCGGTCATCTGGCCGTACATCATCAACCCGGCGCGCTCCAGCTCGTTGAATTTTTCCCAGTTTGACCAGTGCCCTACCAGGTTGGAATTGGCAATCAGCACGCGCGGAGCGTAGTCGTGCGTGCGAAACACGCCCACCGGCTTGCCCGATTGCACCAGCAGCGTTTCGTCATCGGCCAGCGACTTGAGCGAGCCTAGGATGGCGTCGAGGCATTGCTGATTGCGGGCCGCCTTGCCAGTGCCGCCGTAAACGACCAGATCGCGCGGACGCTCGGCGACTTCTTCATCCAGGTTGTTCATCAGCATGCGCATCGCCGCTTCCTGCGCCCAGCCCTTGCAGGTCAACTCATTCCCGCGCGGCGCCCGCAGCGGAGGCAGATAATGCGTCTGAATTGGAGTCTCTACCGGCATAAGGGCATGGTAGCAAATTGCAGTGTTTTCGGGGCCAGGAATGCGGACAATGCCCCTTCAAGCAAAGGCCATTAGCCGCGAATTAACGCGAATTAAGAATATTACGGCTTACCAGGTGTTGTAGGCCGTACCATCCGACCCTACTTTGTTCGAGCCGCTATGCACATCGGTAATGCCGGATTCGGTCTGGCCGAGTTGCGCGATGCTGTCGTCGGTCACGGGCTGCCATGTGTCGGTGGCATAGGTGATAGGGTCTTTGGGAATGCCATGCAGGTACCCGGAAGAAACCAGATCATCGAGCGACTGGGGGGCCTTGTCTTTGTCCTGAGTGTACTGGTCAATGGCGGTGCGCATGGAATTGAGGTCCTCTCTCAGGACAGCTTCTTTGGCGCGCAGCACGTGGACGGTGTACGCAGGCACGGCAATCGAGAGCAGGATCGAGATCACCGCGATCACGATAATCATTTCTATCAGTGTGAAGCCGCGCCTACCGTGTTGGGGCCGTTTGCCATTCATGTTCATCACCAATCCTTGTAGTTCGTGCCGTCCAAGCCTTTACCCTGCGACTTGCTGTAAACATCAAAGAGATTCTGGCCTCCCCATGAATCCGATGTGGGATCATCCTGCACGGAGTGCATGCCCCATTCATTCTTGCCGGTCATGGGGTCGATGGGAACGCGCCGCAGAAAACGGACCTTCTTACCTTGCACATCGACGCCCTTCACCAAGGTATCCATATCCGGCGGATAGTTTTCGCTGCCCACCTTGACTTGCAATCCGCCCGAATCCGCTACGTCTTTGTAGCGGTCAATGGCTGCGCGCATCTCCCACAGATCGCGTCTCAGTTGGGTTTCTTTCTGGCGCTTCATATTAAGGCGCACCACCGGCAGCGCCGCCCCCATCAAAATCAGCAGTACCGTGGTCGCGATGATGAGTTCCAGCAAGGTCACACCGCGTTGCCGCGGGCGCCGGTTCCTGCCCGTTTGCTCATCCCGCGCCTTGTACAAACCGATTCTCCTGCCGGCCCGAATTCCCATTACCAGCTCTTATAGTCTGAGCCGTCGAGCCCTTTGCCCAGCGCTTTGCTATACACGTCAAAGACGTTCTGCCCGCCCCACGACTCTGTTCCAGGTTCATCCTGCAAGGAACGCAGGCCCCACTCGGCCTTCCCGGTCATGGGGTCAGTGGGGATTTTGCGCAGAAAACGGAGCTTTTTGCCTTGAACGTCAACGCCGCTCACCAACGTCTCCATATCGGGAGGATAGTTATCACTCCCGACCTTGGTCTGGAACGCGCGCTGGTCAGCCGCTGCCTTGTAACGATCGATGGCCGTACGCATCTGCCAGAGATCACGCCGCAGCTCCGCTTCTTTCTGGCGTTTAAGGCTGAGGCGCACCGTCGGCAGGGCCGCGCCCATCAGAATCAGCAGAATGGTGGTGGCGATGACGAGTTCCAGCAGCGTGAAGCCCCGTAGTCCCCAGCGTCTCTTTCTTCTGCCGGTTTGTCGATCGCGCACTTCGTACATCCTCACGCTGCTTCTCCCTGCCGTTCAATTGATCGTAACCGCGGATTGTGTAGTGGAGAACTGGACCACCTGGTTCTGGCTGTTCTTCACCGCAGGATTCGCGATACGAATCACGCCCGATCCCGGGGCCTTGGCCGTAAAGATCATGTTGAAGACTACGCCTTCCCCAGAAACGCCTTTCAAGTCAGAGCGCTGCGCCATGACCTGCAAAGTGCCGGCCGCCGGATCGTCACGATGCACCAGGGCGACCGGCTGGCCGTCTTTGGCCAGGAAATCGCCGGTAGAGACCGTGATGAACTGCATGATCTTCGGGTCGTAGACAATCTGCAACGGCACGGTCGATATATCCTGCCCGCCGCTCAGGACGACGCTTAAACCGAAGGAACTGCCGCGCGCCGGAGTCGCCGTGCTCGGTTCAAGCCGTAGCGTTGGCGCCCCAGGAGCCGGCTGCTCCACAGGCGGCGCAGGCTTCACCGGCGCCGAAGATGTACTCACCGGAGTCAGAGTGGCCGGCTGAGCCACCGGCTTTGCGGTCTCGGTCTTGGCTGCATCCGGCTTCGTTGGCTTTTCCGCCATGCGCAGGTCAATGCCCGTGCCCGTACCGACATCGAAGGTCCGCCGATTCGTGTTTGAGAGCTCCTGCCCGCGGATAATATGCGGCACAAGCATGAACACGATCTCGTTGGTGTGCTTTTCCTTGTCGTTATTTGAGAACAGATACTTGAGAAGCGGAATCTGCGCCAGAAACGGCGCGCCGCTGGCGTTGGCCGTTTCCTGCTCTTCCAGAATGCCGCCCAGCAGGTTCACTTCGCCGTCGCGCAGGCGGATTTCCTGGTCGACCTTGCGCTGGCTGATGATCGGCTGCGTAATATTGCCGAGGCTGGCTGTACCTGTCTGGCTGGAAATATCCAACACCACCTTGAGGCTGATTTCACCATCAGGGTGTACGTGGGGCGTAAGGTCGATATTCACACCCACGTCGATGTATTGAAACTGGGTGTTGACGCCCAGGTTGCCGACGCCCGCGATGCCCACGGGCGTACCAAACGATCCCGTGGCTACCGGGATGCGGTCGCCGATCTTGAGCGAAGCCTTAACGCCGTCACCCGCCCTGATCTGCGGGTTCTGCAGGATCTTCGTATTGTTGTCGCTGAAAATCGCCTGGGCGGTCACAGAATCGATGGTCACCGAGTAGTTGGTGGAATTCAGGTGCTGCAAGGTATTGAAATTCAGTCCGGCGCCGGTGCCGGTGGCCGGAGGGGTCGTGCCACCCGGAGTAGCCGGCGTCGTATTGCTCCCCAGCAGGCTGACCATGGCGTGCGCCGGTGGAACGATGCCTAGCTGGCGCACTTTGTCGCGCCGCACCTGGGCGACCAGCACTTCCACGATCACCTCGGGCTTCGACTTGTCGATGTCATCGATCATCTTTTGCGCCAGGACCAATTGGTCGGGAGTACCGCGGACGACGATCGCGTTCTGCGAGGGGATCTGCTGAATGCGCTGCACTTCAAGAATGGTGCGGATGGTGTTTACCACGTCCTGCAGATCGGTGGGTGTGGAAACGTTGCCCAGATAAAAAGTCTTGATAACGCTCTGTTCCAGTTCGCGGCGCTTGGCTTGCGAATCGGCAGCCACGAAAATGGTATTGGGGGTCACCGGACGCCAAAAGGTGCGTGATTCCAGCCCCACGATATCCAGGGCCTGCTGCAGGGTCACGCCCTGCAGGTCCACCAGCAGGCGGCGCGAGGTATAGTCCGGATCAAACAGAACGTTGATGCCTGCAATCTTGCCGATGGTTTCGTAGATGCCTTTGGAATCGGCCGTCATTTTCACCTGCAGCGGCACGTTGGAAAGAGGGCTCAGCCTTACCGGCCCACCGGCTTCTTCCAGGCGTCGATGCAGTTCATCGGGCTCTAGCGTGGGCGGCGCTGCTTCCGGGCCGGTCTTGCCTTGCCCCGCCGGCTGGCTCATCATCTCCTTGGTCCGCCGGACTTCCTGTATCGCAATGTCGCTACTGGGGTCGATTTCAGAGGCCTTCTGGAACAACTCCAGGGCCTCCTGCATCCTGCCCAATTCGCGCAGCTTCTGCGCCCGCCGCACCTTGGAGGCCGCCGCCAGGAAACGAATTCGCTCATACGGCACGCGATACTTCAAATCGTCGGGATGCTTGTTATAGGCCGCCTTGTAGAATTCGTAAGCGGCTTCGTAATCCTGACGGGCTTCCGCTTTCACTCCCTTGTTGAAGAGCGAGCGCACCGAGTCGGCGGCGATCATCACGCACGAAAACAGCGTCAGAAATGCGAGTGTTCTCCGTATACCTCTCATACGCTCCTTATCGGCTTCTGAAAAAATGCTGGGACGAAACTGTGCCCCTGGCGGAGGCCGTGCGAACCCCCTGCCGCCTTGACGGCGGTGTCAATTCGCCCGAAAGAATCGATTATAACACCCTGTATCTCTATCATATATATAGAACTTCCCCTTCAAAATGAGATGATTGGTCCGGCCGGGACCCTGTGGCTTCACTGGCCCGGTTGTCCTTCTGCCTTAGAACGGTCTGCTGTGCAACTCTTGCACCTGTGCTAGCATAAAAATTTTGAGCGACTCACGAACCGGCATCCATATATCCCCATGTCCCGCCAGAGCACCCATCAAACCGAACCCGGCAAACCGAAGAACGTCAAGCGCGATCCCATCGCGTCAGGCGAACGGGACGCCTCGTTCAACCGGTCCGCCAGCCACAATTACTTCCTCGAAGACCGCATGGAGGCGGGCGTGGTGCTTTCCGGCTCGGAAGTCAAATCGGTGCGCGGCGGCCGCGCCAACCTCAAAGATGCCTACGCCCTGGTCAAAGATGGTGAACTCTGGCTGTTGAATGCCCATATCGGCGCTTACGAAAACGCCGGCTATGCCGGACATGCGCCCCTCCGGACCCGTAAACTACTTGTCCACAAGGAGCAATTGCGCAAGCTGATCGGCAAGTCGATGCAGAAGGGTTATACTCTGGTGCCTACCAGACTGTATTTTAAAAATGGCAAGCTCAAGTGTGAAATCGCCCTGGCCAAGGGCAAACAGTCATGGGACAAGCGCGAAACCGAGCGCCGCCGCACCGCCGACAAGGAAGCCCGCGATGCCGTGGCCAGGTCGAGAAAGAGCTGAGTCTTCACCGCAAAGGACGCCAAGGGCGCAAAGAAAGAAATCGAAACAGCATGAGAAAGGAACCATGGATACACGACTGATCGCCGCCAATATCGCCGAAGTTGAAACCGAATGCTTGGTCATCGTGGCCCTTGACCACGGAGATAAACAGAAAGCCGATCCGCGCCTGGCCCATCCGGAGCCGGCACTGAAGGCAAACAAGGCCGCAGCCGAGCTGATCGCCTCCGGTGAGGTCACGGGCAAGGCCCTGGAGACGGTGCTCGTCCATCGCCCTGAAGGCCTCAAGGCCAAACGGCTACTGATTGTCGGCGGTGGCAAAGCCAAGGCGTTTGGCTCTGCCGAACTGCGCAAAACTGCCGGCGCCGCTGTGCGCTTCTTGAAGGGCCGCATGATCAAGAGCTGTGCCTTCGCCCTGCCCGCTACCACCGGCAGCGCCGATGACGCTGTGCGGGCCATTGTGGAAGGCGCCATCGTCGCCGATTTCGACCCTGACACATACCGTACCGACCGGAAAGACTTGCGGATGAAAGACATTTCTGTGGTTGCTTCCGCTGCCCCAAGCCCCGACCTGACCCGGCTGCAACGCTCCTTCGACCAGGGACGCATGGTCGCGGAATCGCAGAACTTTACCCGTGAACTGGTCAACGAACCCAGCAATCGCCTCACGCCCACCATGCTCGCCGACCGCGCTCGCCTGATGTGTGAAAGCGTAGGGCTCAAATGCGAAATCATGGGCCCGGCCAAGATCAAAGAACTCAAGATGGGCGCCTTCTGGAGCGTGGCCCAGGGGTCCGATGAAGAGCCACGGCTGATCGTCGTCCGCTATGAACCCGCAGGGGCCCCGGAAAAGCCGGTGCTGGGGCTGGTGGGTAAGGGCATTACCTTCGATACCGGCGGCATTTCCATCAAGTCCGCCGATGGCATGGAGAAAATGAAATATGACATGGCGGGCGGCGCGGCCATGCTCGGCGCCATGCGCGCCATCGCGCTGCTAAAACCTAAAGTAAAAGTCATCGCCATCGTGTGCGCCACCGAAAATATGCCCAGCGGTAAGGCCCAGAAACCCGGAGACGTGCAGATCGCCATGTCGGGCAAAGCCATCGAGATCATCAACACAGACGCCGAAGGCCGTCTGGTGCTGGCCGACGGCCTGCACTACGCCCGCACCCTGGGCTGCACCCATTTAATCGATGCCGCTACCCTGACCGGCGCCATCGGCGTGGCCCTCGGGCAGGTCAACGCCGGCCTCTTCGCCAACGATGAAGATATTTACCAGCACTTCACCCAGGCGTTACAGCGCTCCGGAGAAAAGTTTTGGAGAATGCCCCTCGATCCGGAATACCTGGAAATCATCCGCTCCAACATCGCCGACATCCTCAACAGCGGTGGACGGCTGGGCGGCGCCATCACCGCCGCCATGTTCCTGAAGGAATTCGTAGCCGACACACCGTGGATCCATCTGGATATTGCCAGCACCACATGGATCGACGACAACCGCGGCTGGATCGCCAAAGGCCCGTCAGGAATGGCGGTGCGTAGCCTGGTGGAGTTTGTGCGGAGCTTTGAGGGTTAAAAACAATACGGCTCGCTTACGGCGATTGAGTTGGCCGGATCCACGATACACCAGCGCCGCAGGCGCGACGAGAGGTTAGCCCAACGCGTCAAGCGTTAAGCAAGGGAACAAGATCGGAGCCCCTTTAAGGGGCGGCAGAGGAATATACCCACCGAGATTTCGCTGTCCTTTTAAGTGCAGGGTATGAACAGTAGTGAGGTTAAAGACCATACGACTGATCAATACTGGTGGAAAGCAAGGGGAACTTGCTGCGGATAAACGCCGATAACAACCTGGGGTGAGCATCACGCGAATGATCGGGTCTCTCGTGCGGACTCAAGTCACTTCAGTAAATCTCTATGAACCGCGAATCGACATAAATAAAATGAATTACTCCATCGCGGTCTTCGAATTCAAGCTCAGCTCTCCCGTCGCCATCATACTCAACCAGAAGAATCGGACGCCCCACTATCTCAGATATGGCTTGTTGATCATCATCGGGTAGATTGTCTAGCAGCCCAGGCGGCAATTCTTTGAGCACGACAGTGCTACCCGGCTTTGGCCTTTCATTTTGGATATCCGGCATGCCCTGCTTCCTTCTCAAGCATGGCAGCATGAATATCTCGAGCCGCCTTCAACCCCGATTCGTATGCGCCGGGATAAGAACCGTTATAGATCGCGCGGGCGGTCCCTTCTCCGGCAAAAAACAGCCGCTTGGTTCCCTTTGCATCCGCTACCGGTTCGGCGAGGACCTCGCGCTGGTACCAGCTTCCGGGCTCTGCCACCGAATAGGCGCCGAAAGAGGTTGAGTCTAGGCTCCAGCGCGTTACATGGATTCCCTCTTCTTGGATGTCCTCATCGATCTTTTTTTCGCCGGAGATGTTCGAAAGAGCAGACCTCGTGATGGCGATCGAGAGATCGTCGCATTGCGGGTTGCTTTTGCCGGAACCGCGCTCCACGCTGGCGCATCGCTTCTCCAGCGCCCTGGCCCAGTCTCCGCCAAAGAAGCCGATGGCGATGTTCTTGTTCAGCGGCTTGATTACCAAACCCATGACCACGCGCGTTCCCTTCACCAGTGGAAGACCCTGCTTTTTGGCGAAATCCAGCGCTGCTCCGGAAAGGTTTCCTTCATAGAGAATCCAAGAGTTCATCGGCTCTTTGGGGAAAATGTCCCGCTTAAGCGGGACAATCACCTTCTGCATGTTGCCCATCTGCAAACCGTCGATGGCCTGGAGTTTCTCTTTCGGCAGTTCCGGTTCGAATGCAATCTTTCTTTTCTTTAGCACTCCAACTGAGACTGTTACCAGTGCATTCGCCCCCTCAAAGACCCTGCCCCCGGCGCTCACCTTCACGCCTTCCGCGGAGTAATCCACTCTCGTGACCGGCGAGTTCAAGCAGACCGGCAAGCCATCGCCAAGTTTCTCAACAAAAGCGCCCATCCCCTTGTCGATGAGGTCATCCTCGCCGGCTTCGAAGTGTGCGCCGTCAACGGCGGAGGTCTTGCCCAGTTCGGCGGCGCTCTCCAGCGGACCGGCATTCGCCATGAGCAATGGAAGGATATCTGTGAACTCCTTCGCTTGAGGTACGTAGTCTTTCGCCACGTCGCTGGTAATGCGCAAGTCCTTTGCCGCTACGGCGCAGAATCTCTGGGGAGAAAGGACGGGGCCGCGGCAAAGATCGCTGAGAACAGAAATCCCGCTAAACGGAATCCGGCTCTGCAGGTCGCGGCAAATCTTTTTCCGCGGCATGTGGTTTTTGTATTCGCTGCACACAAACTCAGCCAGTGCGTGCTGGTCCTCAACGGACTTGGCGGCCAACGTCACCGCATCTTCGTATTGTTCTACAGCATGGTCGAAGACTCTCTTCTCTTCGCCACTGGCTTCCTGGCCGTTGATAAAGTAGGGCAGATTGAGTTCGGTGCGCTGCCGCTGGAAGCCCATGGAGTCAACCAGTCCGGTAAGCGGGTTGGTGGGAATACCGTGAATCCATGCGCCCCCATAATCGATGGGAACCTTGTCATCGCCGATATAGCCAACATACGCGCGCCCCCCGATTCGATTATTCGCCTCAAGGACCAGGGCCGAGTGGCCCAGGTGCCGCAACTCCTTCGCCGCACTAATTCCCGCAATTCCCCCCCGACGATGACCACATCGTATCGATTTTCATGGGCCGGGTGGCTCCCGTCAGACAGCGTGCAAGATGCTTCGTTCAACGGCTTAGGCCGGGTCATCGGCGCGGCCGATTGCGCGTACATAGTCGTCGTGACCAGCGCCAATACCATTGGAAGAAGAGCGAAAACCGGTAGCTTCAAGTTGAACCCAGCCGATCTCAGGCGTGGACCCACTGTGCGGTGAGCGATGTTCTTCATCAACATGGAGGCATCCTCAGGTCTCGAAATAGCGCTGGAATAGTCCGGCATGTCCCGTTCCGGCGCAAAGAGCGCGCTGGAACAGGACATGCCGGGTCAGAAGAAGAGGGGATGAAAGAGTCGCCAAAGGCGACCGCCCAGAGCAATATGCCCGCGAATGCGCCGCTCCAATTGCCGTTCTGCGGTTCACCCATACTGCAGCTCCTTTAAGATGCCGCTCATTTCTTAAATCGCTTTCCTTCTGCGGTTTCCTGATTTCAGCTCTGCGCACCGTGGAACGGGCAAGCAGGAGACTGGCGACATTAATGCAGGAGACGAGCAGCAGAAACATGCAAAAACCAAAGATCAGAAGCAAGGTTGGCTTGATATCCTTGGTCATATAGGAGCGCAGACCGGTTGCGCGAAGCACCCAACCCTTATTGGTGGCTGGAAATTTAGCTTCCAGACGGTGCGAGAGCACATCCAATTCCAATTGAACCTGCTGCGCTGTGGAACCCGGCTTTCTCTGACGGGTCTATATAATCTACGACCTGCATATGGTTATCGAGTATTCTATCAGTCCTCAACTTTCCAATGAATGAAAGCACTACGGCGCAAAGTAGAGCAGTAGTAGGGAGCAACCACGTCCACCGTAAGCGATTGGTCATTTCCATGCTATCCCCTCTCCTATATATTTTCATCGACGGGCAAACAATGGGTAAACTTCACATTGGAATAAAAATGCTCAGAAACGTTTATAAAGCCATTCAATAGCTCTCTGTATAAGATCATCGTGATCATGTTCAGCCTTATCCATAGCATTGAAATCATTTTTAAGATCTTTGAAGAAGGGAGCCTCTAAACGCTTAGTTGCGTAGTCGGCACATGCTTGATAATTTGAAAATGTCTGTTCATATTTGCTGGCATAGTAACCAGTCCTTTTCTCTAAATAATCCTGCAATATTTTCATGTGACCATCTTCATGCTTCTTAATGCTGTCAGTTCCATAAACTATATCAATTGGAAAAACTACTCTAATACTTAGTTTATACTTATCTCGCCCGATGCAATCACAGCGTACATGAATGATTGGATTATTGATAAAGGTATATCCACCAAGCAGCGGCACCCAGCCATTCCTGCGATATTTAACGTTATACTCGAAACTCAAGAGGCCCGTCGGGTCAAGCATGTTTACTGGAGTATTGTTAACATATTGATAAAAGTTAATATCTCCCCAGAACTGCGCAGGATCCTCACTGATAAACCGTCCAGTGACGGGATCGTAGTATCTGGCCCGATAATACCGCAACCCTGTCTCCGCGTCATAATCTCGCCCGGTATACTGGAAAGGATTCGCAAGTGTTCCGGTGGCAGCCGTCAAAGCTCCGAAGGAGTTATAGGTATAAGTGTCGGCGAGCACGCCAGTCGAGATGCTGAGCGAGGTCACAGACCCGAGCCCATCCTGCTCATAAAAGCCGTTCGTTCCACCGCGTGACTCAGACAAAGGCTCATCAATTCCGCTGCCTTGAGCATAGCGAGCCAACAGAACACCAGTTTGATCGATCTCTTCTGCGGAATTAATAACACAGTAGTACTAGGGGCAAAGGCGGAGCCGATGGACATATTGTTGGCGCATCCTCTCGTCTGGTCCAAACAAGAGCACGAATTGCATATCATAGCCGCAAGGGAATGCTCTAGCTTCCGTTTGGAGTCGAGCTGAGACGACGTGGTCGCCTGGCGACGCAGAAATCCTCGTGCCCCTTCCATCATCCAGGACGACTGTCTGACTTGGTTCAGTGTCTTCATGAAACTCTATCCCCTTAGACCGAAGAACAGTACGAACCGCGTCCAAGCCCATACCCAAGGGAAGCTCCTGTTGCAGCTCCTTCTCGCGCATTGTCAAGTCCACCATCCCTCGCGGCCACAGCGGATTGAGCACAGGGATGCAAGAAAGACCGATAAGGATTGCTACCGGAGTCACCAACCTGATTGCCGCAAGTCGCATTGTCTCCGCTGCGACTTTCCTCCACGCCACGGAAACCAAAACATAGGCAGCGCCTGAGTATATGACAGCATTCGCCGCAAGGACTGCCAACGGTGGGCCAAACTCCTGAGATTTCGACAGTACAGAGACAGGGATTGCGCCGGGAAGCAACAGCACGCTCAATAATTGCGGCAAGAGAGGCAGTGACGCGTTGAGAAGCAACACCAAAAGCGAGGCGAATCCAGCGCCGGACAGCACAGCAAAAGAATTTTATACTTCACGGTATTCCTCTCCTCCCGGATTCCGATCAAGTCGCGGCTCTGCTGTCTACGATTTGTCCCATCCTAGTCGGGCACTTGCCTCAAGGGAGCGGGGCATCCATGATTCCGCATGAGAACATAATCCCTCTTGCAGCATCATTACTATTTTGGAAGGGGAAGCTGTATATGCGGTGCTGACTGTTTATGGCGTCAGCCCCGTATTTCACACACCCTATGTTGATCGGATTGGGACCACCAAATACCTCCCGAAGGTCCGCCGTCATAAGCTGTGTACCGTGAGCCGTTCTGCGCTGTTATTGTGCAATGCGCGAATTCCTCATGGCCGGCAACACCTCGGCAGGAAACGTAAACAGCACAAGTCTTTCCTTGGCAAGTACTGCCCGCTGGCGGCTTTGGGGTTGGCGTTGGCTTCGGATGCTTCCTTCTTTGTAAACCAGTGGGATCAGCCTCGTTCGGTGAATCATTTCCCACATACTTGTAAAAATTCTCATCGCCAGCATCAAAGCCAATCGGATCCTCGCTGATAAAGCGCCCGATGGCAGGATCATAGTATCTGGCCCGATAATACCGCAGACCCGTCTCCGAGTCGAAATCGCGGCCAGTGTACTGGAACGGATTCGTCAACGAGCCGCTGGAAGCCGTCAATACTCCGAATGAGTTGTACGTGTAGGTGTAGGTGTCAGCGAGCGCGCCAGACGATCCGCTGAGCGAGGTCACTGACCCTAAGCCATCCTGCTCGTAGAAGCCGTTGGTTCCGCCACGCGCCTCCGCCAAGGGCTCGTCAATTCCCGCACCCTGCGCATAGCGCACCAGCATAGCCCCGCTCTGATCGATTTCTTCCACGCTGTTGCTTCCATCGTAAAGGTAATCAGTCGTGCTCGTCGCTGAATTCTTATGCACCCGCCGCCCAAGCGGATCATATCTGAATGTGACGGTACCGGCAGAACCCGGCAGCACGACAGAGCTCAAGCGGTTCTCAAAGTCCCAACTGTATTGTGTGGTGCCGGTGGAGTTGGCTTTGGTAAGAGTATTTCCATTGCCATCATAAGTAAACGTGGCCGCAGGGGTCGAGGTCAACTGATTCGACGAGTTGTAGGCATACGGGG
>DATMNZ010000219.1:0-29252 GCA_035568495.1 Saccharimonadales bacterium (SeqCode)
TAATTCGCGTCCAATTGCCTTTGCTCGCTAACCCTGCGCCTCCAGCGGCCACGCCTCGACCAGTTTTCTGACGTATGCCGGCGATCAGGTCTCGATCTATGCTTTCTGCATCGGTCGATTGCAAGGACCTGAGTCCTTCAAAATCTCCAGGGACGATTCACTGACCATGAGAATCGCATAGCGGCTTCCATCCTCGGTCGACATATTGCAAAAGTTGTCAATGCGGCTTGTATAAAAGCGTGAGCCATCGGCCAGGACCACATTGGCAGACCATTTCGCGTCCGTTCCCAGGCTGTCTATCATAGTCACAGGACCAATGCTGCCCTTTGCGATTGTAGAGATTCCGCTCGAAACATTGTTGCCGCCGGTGCATTGGTAAGACCAATTCCCGGACTGAATGGTTTGCAGGCAATTGTTGAAGACGTATACGTAAACTGGGCCCGCCAACACAATATTTTGCTCTGGCTGCATGGAAGCCTGGCAAGCACCTAAGATCAATGGTCCGGAAATCATGCCAATCGTGAATTTATTCTCGCTGACCATAAGGACCACGCTGCGATTGTTATCACGTGCTTCGAGATCACAGCGCTTGAACGGGCCGCTTTCATATTGTGAGTTGCCGGTGTTGGCCAGCGTAATTCCAGCCCGCCACAATTCACGGTCGAACGGGGAAGGCAAGTAGCCGCCCGCAATCCTTTCCGCCGTAAAGGACTGGGCTCCCAAATAAGCCAGACTGCCTTGCGCGAGGGCATTAAAACTAAAGCCGTTCAGGGAAGGGCCTGTCGGACTGTTATATATTTGGATATTTACCCATCCGCTCTGAATGGGTGAAAGACAATTATTGAAAATGTAAACAGAAACTTGGCCTTCCACCATAGTCAACCTCTCCTTTGTTGAGTCGAGTCAAGGCGGCTAACTTCCCGCCGGCGAGTGTTACACGCGCGCGTTACGGACCAGAAGTGAGGGCCGCCGCTGTCTAGACGGCTGCAAGCAAATTCTTACGCACCTTGCGCCAGCGTACGCAGTCCTAACGGGAGCAGTGGGACAGCCTGAACTGCGGTATTATTCAATTCAACCAACGGATCGTGCGACAGAGGTGGTCGAGGCCCAATTCAAACTGTTCCTTAATGTGCGTAGAATAACCTCGCAGGTCAGGCTGTCCCCCTTCCCCTATGTTGGGGATGCCCATCCTTAAGCAGATGAGAATATTGAGTAATTAACCCTGTGATCTTACAGTGGGGTCGAATGGCCGAACCCAACATTCGAGTGTCAGATTGCTGATGATCTCATCGGGGTTCAAATGATTCTCGATTAATGCGAAGGATCCAGGATAGATTGGCTGATTGTTCGGGTCCGGGTTCGCCTGCGGCCCGACCAAGACCTCGTTCGAACTCGCATTGCGAATCTGAATGGAGTACTTACCCTCGGAACTCACACGTAGCTTCAACGTTTCGCCGCTGTTGACGCTATCTTGTCCATAGGCGTTGGCCTCTTTCAGGTCAACAGATGGCAGGTCTGTGTTTTTTGCAGATATTTTCTGTCTCACTTTAACGTTCTCCGGCCAATTGGCATCTCGCTGGCTTGGAGGAAGCTTCATCGTGCCCGCTTATGCACGCGCCTCTCCTGGGCCAGTCGCACAGGTTGGTATTTTTTACTCTTACGCGACAGTACAGCAGTCTGAAAACGTGCTGCGCGAAACACAGTAGCGGTGAAGCCCGCAGTGAGCAAGATTTCCAAGGTAATTAAAAGTCTCTAACTAGCGGTAGTTTACTGCGAAGGCCGATTGAATCTGTCTGTAATCCCTTCAAGCGTTTCCATTGCAGACAGCTAGATCGACAGAGTGAGGCTGCGTCATAGACATAGCTGTCTGTGCCGTGGTTTTTGCCGCCATCGTGACAGCGAAGCGACATCCAAACGACATCTAAGTCTTGACTGGCAGCTATCGTGCGGTCACACTAGGGAGTGGAACAGCTGTGTCCCCAGGGACCCAGCTTGAGCCGTTCTGCTGTCGTGAGGCCGCGCGTTTAGCGGCCGGGAGCCTGCAGGCGAAATCCTGAGCCCGTTCTTTGGGCGAAGGATCCTTGCGGCCTTGCAGTGCCAGCTCTTTGAAAATCAGCTTGAGCCGTCTGTCGCGCAACGAAGAGCTCATCGTCAACGGTATCCGCAACGAGAATTTCGTTGCATTTCAAAGACTTGCGCGGATGTGCGGATTGAGGCCCGTTTTCTGGGTAAAAGCACATTGGCAAGTGGCCTGGCTTTGAATGGAACCTATCCCTATTGTATTTTCACCGAGAAGCTAACCGTTCCGCTCTGGCTGGGCGATAGTGTGCCGGTAAAGGTCCACTGAATCGCTCCGCTCTGGCCTACGGCGGGGACGGTGATTGCACATGCGGTCAGGCTGGCGGGCAGGGGCGCGCCGCAAACGGCGCTGAGGAAGGTGGTATAGGCGGGCGTCGTATCGTTGATTTTTAGGTTTGAAAGCGGGGCGCTGCTGTCATTGGTATAGATTACCGTGTAGGTCAGAGTAGCTCCGGGCAGAGCTGCTGCTTTGTCCACGGACTTATCCAGGCGGAGGCCGGCGTTGGTGGGTGCGCCAACTGTCGTCAGATCGCGCACGGAATAGGTTGAAGTCAGAGCGGGGTTGGCATTGGTATAGGCAAAGCTGGCGGTGATGGACGTATTGTCGGTTGAGTTCAGGGGCGTGCCCGGCGGAATCGTTACCTTCATGATGATGCACAGGTTCGTGCCGGCCACCGTGGTCAAGGTCCCGGTAATGACGGGTTCCCCTGGATCAATGGTGTGGTTGCAGTTCGTATCCTGGTAGAGCACGCGGGTGAAGCCTACATTGGAAGGTGTGGCGGTGGAGGCCATTGTAAAGGTGACCTGCCCCGCGGTTCCGGGGTTGAAGATATGTGTGTAGAACAGCGTGGTGCCCGGCAGCGCCTGCTGGGCTTCATCATTCTGGAAGGTATTGAAGGGAACTATGCCAAAGTTCGCTCCCGTGAATATGCCTTCCCCGGCCTTGGTAAAGGTCAGGGTGTCGGTGGCGCGATTGTAGGCGCCGCCCGTGGTGCCGACGGAAGCGCCGGTTGAGAGCATGGCCGCAGGGTTGGTCTTGATGACGGCTACCGTCGTCGCTCCGGGCGTGATGAACAGCGTGTAGGACCCATCGCTGGCGGTGAGCATTGAGTCGAATACCGTAGCGCCGCCATCGGTGGCCCGCACTGCGACACCGCTGACGCCGGCTTCTGCGCCGTCAAGGATTCCATTATTGGCTGTGCCGCCGCCGTTGCCCGTATCTTTGAATACCTTGCCCTGCACCAGGCTGCCTTTGAACAGACCGAAATTCTGATTGGAGATGGCATCGTTGGATGCCGTTACCTGAAGCTGCCCGTTCGTGGGATTGACGAAGGCAAAACCGGCGGGCGCGCCGGCGGTGGTGGCGATGGCCGTGTTGGTGACCACAATGGAGTACGTGCCGGCGCCCACGTTGGTGAAGGTGAACGTACCCGCGCCAGCGGGCACGCTGACCGACTGCACTACCGTGCCCCCGGAAACCAGATTGACGAAGACTGAGGCGCCGGCGGTCCAATCTTCGCCGCTGTCGGGTGCGGAGTTGTGGTTGGCGTCGAGATAGACCTTGCCGGAAACGCTGACCGCCACCGCGACCGTCACGTTGCCGCTGAATTCCGAAGTCGCCTGGGACACGGTGGCAGTCGCAGTCAGCACCGTTCCTGCATTCACACCTGAAGGCGTGGGGATTACGAACTTAAACCGGTTGGTGGTGTCTGTGCCCTGGGCGATGCCGTTGATCGGGCCGGGGCCATAGGTTCCGGTCGTGTTGTCTAAATCCGCGCCCGAGCCTTCGGTCAGAGTCGTCAAGTAGGTCTGGCCCTGGCCGAAGCCGGAAGGATCAGGCGATGCTACAAAGAACTCAATGACTGAGCCGGGGCGCGCGAAGCCGGTCAACGTGAGAGTGCCGTTGCCGATAGTCGCGGTCTGCAGGATAGGATAATTGAGCAACCCATTGCCCCCGGACGCTCCGCCCCCGGCATGATTGAGCGTGACGAAGGGCGATGTGCCCAGAGATTGATTGTCGCCTGCCGCCAGCAGATCGATTCCAATTTCGTGGGTGGGCGCGCCGCCGATGGTCCCATTCAAAAAGATGGAATTCTGGCTGATGGTGGTGGTGGCCGCTCCGGAGGTAACTAGAACGCCTGCGCCCACGTTCGATGAAATGACGTTCTTGGATACGGTATTCCCGCTGCCGAAGATGCGCACGCCGGGGTCTACCAGGGTACCGCCGGTGCCTGAGCCACTTCCGGTAATGGTGTTGTTGGTGATGGTATAGAGTCCGGAGCTTTGCGATGTGTCAACGCCGGCGCCTTGCGAGTTGACGATCAGGTTGCCGGTGACGGTAGCGGTAGAGCTGTTCCCAATATTCATACCGCCAAGCCCTGCATTATTGATGCCGTCGTTTCGGATTTCATTGTTCTGGACCGTCCATCCGGTTGAGGTGCTTTCGAGCGCGATGCCTTTGCCTTGGGAAAAACCGATCAGGTTGTTCTGGATCGTGCCGGTCTTGCCGCCGGGTGAGCGTATGTTGTCCCCCAGGGACCGGGTCCCGGCGCCGGGATCGGCGAAGCTGGTGGCGGTTGTGCCCAGCACGTTCTGCTGAATGGTAGCGCCGGTGAAGCCGTTTTCAATCTCGATGTTGGCGCTCCCGTTGGCATTGGCGGCCGTGCCGAAACCATAGATCGACAGGCCCTTCACGCCGGTGCTGTTGGCCTGGATCTGCAACCCGAGTGGGACCGCGCCTTGGGCGGCGCTGATCTGCACTTCGGGCTTGTTCACCGTGGAGAGCGACAATCCATTGACGCCAACGCTCCCTCCTGTGCCCAAGGTTCCCGCGTTGGTGTCGCCCACGTTCGAGGTCTGGGTCGTGCCGTCAATCGCGGTGTTGGCGTCGGTGATGGCCGGAAGCTGGGAAGTTACAACGATCTGTGCGACTCCGCCGGTCAATTGATTGGTCAGGCCGGCGCGCAGTCCCGGGACCGCCGATCCATTGGAGATCATGAAGATGCTGACTTCCACGCCCGCAGTCTGGCCAACCTGGGCGAGCGCGGCATTGGTCAGGGTGTTGCTGTTGGTGAGGAACTGGCGTAGCGTTCCCTGGCCGGAATCGCGGGTGCTGACGATGGTGTCGAAGTTGAAGCCAAAATCAATGCCGGTAACCGCATTGGTGGGCATGACAACAGAAGTAATGGATTGGGGCGTATTGTTGGCGGTGGTCAGGGCCGCGAGCGTAGTGCTGCCATTGCCGGCGTCGATCTTGGTCGGGTCCTCGCCGCCCACGCGGCTGGTATCGGCCGTGCCTGCGGCGCCCGTCAGTCCGCTGGTGCGAAAAGTCTGCACGCCTATCAGGGCGGGAAGCGCGCCGGGACGGGAAGAGGTCACGGTGGAGTTCACGACACGAATGGTATAGGTGCGTCCAGGGGCGCCGGTGAGGGTGTAGTTGCCCGACGCATCGGTGACGGTCGAGGTGATGAAGGCGCCGGCAGCATCATATAGCTCTACGCGCGCACCGGGTCTGCCTACTCCCGCCGCGGAGGCGAAACTGCGTCCGGCTCCGCCGCCGTAATTTAAGTCTTCGAAGACCTTGCCGGAAATCTGGAGGCGGGGGGAGCTGGCCAGGTCGCCTTGAGTCGTCGTCATGGTCCCGGTGAACGCGGTCGCCACGCGCGAGGGCAAGGCGACACTATAGAGTTGGGCGGGGTTCTGGTCGTCTTCCACTAACATGCGGCCGCTGGCGTCAAAGGTCATGCCCACGATGGAGTTTGCGCCGCCTGCAAGGCCACTGATTGTTCCCAGGCTGGTCACCGCGCCGCCAGCAAGGGGAACGGTATAAATCGTGGTGCTGGCGACCATGTAGAGAATGCCATCGGGGCCAAATCCGATATCTCCGCCCAGGTTTGTGGGCACGCCCGACAGTGCGCCCACGGCCGTGGCTGCGCCCGTAGCCTGGTTGAGGGTATAAATGTTGGCGGTGTTGGTATCCACCGCATAGAGAACGCCGCCGGGTGAGAATGCCAGCCTGGGGAAATAGGGGATGGCGGCCCCGGTGGTGCCGAGCTGGACTGGAGCCGTCGCGGGCGTGGCCGGGTCCCAGGTAAAGACCGTACCATTGGGCACGTCGGTAATAAAATAGATCACGCCATCGCTGGCGCGTTGCGCTACCGCCGCGGACGCTGTGCCCGAATAATTGGCGAATTGGCTGGTGACGGTGCCATCGGCGTTCACCAGATACAGATTTCGTGTGGCCAGCCCCACGGAAAATACCTGATCGCGGTTGTCGGCGACGGCATTCGCAGCCAGGGCCACGATCAGGGCGACAAGCGCGAACACCGCCGTGCTTTTTCCGATGGACTTGCTTTCAAGCAGGGAACGTTGCTTTCGTCCCCAGACGGCAGAATCACACTTGCGGCGGTCCGGAGAAAAAGTGAACTCCAGGCCAGCGTTCCATAACCAGGAGGCAGCTTGCCGGATTTTCATTCCAGTCATGATCACTGTCTTGCCTCGTGCTTGGGAGAGAATATGTTCTCATCGAATTTGAAGCGCAGCCGGATGAAGAACCCGCGGCGGGTAATGTCTTCGCCGGTCAGCACCGGGTCGCGGAAGCCGAACAGATTGTAACCAACGGAAACCCATGTATTTCTCATGACCAGATAGCCAGTCTCCGCGCCGAGTCCATAGCGCGCAGCGCCCAGGCTGTTTCCGTACAGGGTGCTGGCCACAGCGCCGATGTCCCAGTGGCGGTTCAGTTCATAGGTTGCGCGTCCGGCGGCCATCTGCACCAGGGAGCTGCTGGAGAGACCGCTGTCGCCGAACAGGTTCCAGCGCGCGGCGTAGCGCGCGGAAAGCGTGAAGGGAGCAGTGACCTGATAGTTGGCGGTGGTGGCAAACACGCCGATGCGGCGCTGAATCGGCGCGGTGAGGGAATTGCCGGTTTCATCCCTGAATTCGAACATGCTCAGAGCGTTCCAGCGGTTGCGGGCGGAATCGCGCAGGGCGAGGCCGGCCTGCAGGCGGTCCTGCAGATGGGTGTCGTCTACTGCGCCCTTGGTAACGGTTTGCGCGAACACGTTTCTGCCCAGGAAGGTCAAGCTGTCGGAGAGCCGCGCGGCAAAGCCCACGGTCGTGAGGATGCTGTCGCTGGTGGTGCTGCCCCGCCATTCGGTGCGCAGGGAAGCCTTCCAGTTTTCGGCGGCCGTATATTCGAGGGCCCCGGTGAGCGCCAGGGAGTTCAGCGCCGTCCCGTTCAGCGTACGGATACTCTCGATTCCGGTATTGGCCGTGATCCCCTCGGCCAGATGCCAATTGTTGCGCAATCCGATGGCGGCCTCGGCGTCCCTTCCGTTGAGCGCGTCGTGGATGCGATATTCGCTGAAGACATGGGCGTCTTTGAAATAGGCGCTGTCTACACCGATTTGGGTGGTGTTGCGGTGTTGCAAGGTATTGAGTGAATAGGAATCTCCGAGCGACGAGATCAGCTCCTGGCGGAAGTAGACGCGGCCCTTGTCCCAGAACTGATAGTTGCCGCCCACGGCGACGATGCGTTTATCGACCTGGAGAACATCCTGCTCGTATTCGGCAGTGGCTGTGGCCCGTGAGAAATGAGGAACTTGGGCGCTGAGCCGCGCCACCACGGCGTTCACGGTGTTGGGTGTCACGCCCAGTGTGCTGGAGGAAGCGGGCATGGAGGTTTCATCCGAATGGCGGAAACCAACCACGGCCTGGATATTGCCGGTAAAGCTTTTCTGGACTGCCAGTTCGCCGCCCGTTCTACGTCCACCGGTGCTCAGGTCTTCGGTGCGGACAAACTCGCCCAGCAGACGCAGTCCCTGGATCACGGACAGGCTGGCTTTCACTCCGGTTTCCCCGCGTCCCTTATTCAGGATCGAGGAGGGATTATCAAAGTTGGTTTCCGTGCGCCCCATGAACGCTTTGCCTTTGAGCCGCTCTCCATCGGTCTGCACTTCCACACGGTAGCCCAAGCCGGTCCCGGTAGCCAGATGCTCGGTGCCCGCCAGCTCTCCGCTGATCGTGGTCTTTCCCGGCAGCTTCACAGTGGCGTTGCCCGAGAAGAGTTTGTTGGGGTCCTGGGGATTAGTATCGTCAACCAACGTTCCGCCCAGTTGCAGGAAGCCGGTAGGCTTGACTTGTGCTGAACCGCCTCCCACCCAGAAGCGCTCGCCACCCTGGTTGACCTCGTAGGTAACGCGAATGGAGAGGGGATTCAGGCTGGCATCGAGCGTGGGAATGGGCGCCTTGAACAACAGGCGGCCGGTAAGCGGCTCGAATTCATAATCGGCGAAGCGGGCCAGCGGCCGGATGTCGAGAATCACGGAAGGCTGATGGCGGTCACGCACCAGTATCTCAACCTTCTCGCTATTTTCGATGCCATTGGCATTGGCCAGGGTAAAGGGCCCAGAGGTGCCGTTGGCCAGGAGTTCCTCGACGACCTGTTTTAAATTGTCATAGCTGGCAAAGCCGGTAACGCTGGCGCGATTGGTTCCGATATGTTCTTTGACGCCGGTCATGCTGCGGTTGTAGTTGCCCAGGCTGTTGCTGCCGCCGGATTCCGAGGTAAGGAAGTCGCCATACACGATGTAGGCGCTGCCGTGATCGATGCGCAAATAGGCCTTGCTGGTGGATTGGGCATCGTATCCGCGCAGGGAAGAGTCGCCATAGACCGGATAGAACTGGTCAGGCTGAATATCGCGGAAGAGACGGTCACGGGTGTTCTTCTCGGAATCGTAGGCCAGGGTGATGAGATTGTCGCCCTTGATTTTGCCTTTGAGCAGCAGGGCGGCATGGCCGGCGGAGTTGAACGATCCATTGGAACTGCTGGCGGAGAACAGGCGCAGCTCCTGCTCGAAGCCGTCACCGACTGCGGGCTGCACCACGCTACGGGCCTGCTTGCCGAAGTTGAGCTGATACTCCACGATGCCGGCGGCCAGCAACGGACGCAGCTCAGGAACAAACTCGATTTTCACCTCGGAGTTGACACCCCCGCTGCTGACCCGCAGGATGCTCTCTCCGGGCTGTATGGGCGGCATCAGCTCAAATTCCGCCTGGCCGCCTTCGATGAAGACCTGCGTGCCTGGTTCCTTGGGATTCAGGTCCTTCACCATCCAAGTGCCGTTGGTCGATTCCAGAGTGAGCGCCGTACGCACGGTGACGGGAACGTTGCTCGAGTCGGTGAGGCGCACGTTTACCTTGACTGGGGTCTTGCCGTCGGCGGCGTAGATCTTCTTGCCGGTATCTATCGCCAGCTTTCCCAACTTGCTGGGCGCGATGACAGTGATCTTCTGCGTTCCGCGATCATTGCCCCAGGGGTCGCTTTGCGTGACTTCCAGGATGTTCTTGCCGGGATGCAGATTGATGCCGATGAACTCCCATATTTCCAGGCGCTTGTTGGCGACCACGGTCTTCAATCCCACCTGGCGGGCGGAGGCTTCGTCGCCGTTCACCTTCAGCTTAAAGTTGTTTCCGGCCTGGCCCTTGACCTGAATGTTGGTCTGGGCAAAGGGCAACACATCGTTGTCACTCAATTTGACAAAGGCCAGGTCATTATTCATGGCTTCGATCAATGCTTCCGCCGTAGGGAGAGAAGCCTCGGGAGCCGTCGCCGGCTGCGCGGCTGCGCCCGTATTCAACGGCGCTGAAGGTCCGCCGATGGAAGGGCGCTGCTCTGGAACGGGCGCCGCCGCCGGTTGGGGCGCGGCAGCGGCATTCACGAAACCGCTGGCGGCCATGGCCTTGACCTGTGCTGCATCTCTTTCAATCGTTTCGGGTGTGAACTGCGCTTTTACCGCCTGGCTGACTTCCGTGGAGGCGCCGCCCACCTTCGCCCGGCGTGATTGGATTTCACGGGTCAGGGCGGGGGAGCAGTTGGCAATGGCGAAATCCGCTTTCTGCATCTCTCCAAACTTGAGGTCGATGAAGCGGCTGCCGCCGTCACCACCGTTGCGATTGGAAATCGGCGACAGCTCCGCCCCCGGAGGCAGGCTGTAGGCATCCACTTTCAAGATGTGCGTCCGCGAAGATACGCCATAGATGCTGAATTTCCCCTGCCCGTCGGTGACCACGAAGGTGCCATCTTCCAGATAAATGCGGACATTGGGAATGCCGAGTTCACCTTCGTCCTGTATGCGGTTGGCGTTGCAGTCCTGGAAGACCTTGCCGACGATGAATCCCTTGTCGCTGAAGACGCCCCCGCGGACCTGGACGTGCGCACTAGAGACATTGGATTGCGTCGCGCCGCTGCCGGCCGTGGCCCGGTTCACGTTGTCGCCGATGGCTGCGCCCGGTCCTACGAGGACGCGATAGGTAAGTCTGACATCGGCGCTGGCCGGCAGGGTCCCGATATCGAAGCGCAGCACTGGCCCTTTGCCGGGCGGATCGTTGATGGGCACGGCATTCAGCCGGACGCTACGCGACTGGTAGATGAAGCCCGGCGGCAGTGTGTCGATCACCTGAACATTGGGCAGGGGCGCGGCCAGCAGGTTCTTGACTTCGACCGTGTAGTCGATGAAGTCACCCAGTTCCACGCTGGAGCGTCCGGCGGTTTTCTGCACAAACACCACGGTGTTCGACGAGGCATCGACCGGCACATCAAAAATGGCCGGACCGCCGGCGGCGGCGACATTGAATGTGCCGCCGTAGGAAGCCGCGGGATCGATGGTGCGCCCTGGCGGTAGCCCGCCCGGAGGCACCACGGAAGGGAAGCTGAAGGTGGCCGGCGGCTTTACCGACAACTGGTAAGTACTGGGCGCCACCTGCGGGAATTGAAAGGCCCCGTCGGCTGCGGTGGTCACGGTGCTAGGGGCCGGAGTAATGCCGTCAAACTGCAGCACGGTGGCCGGCGCTCCTGGACGCCCGCCGTTTCCGGCGCCCGTCACATCGATAAGGGTGACGACGGCGCCGGCAACCGCGGCGTTGCTCTTGCTGTCAAAGACCACGCCCGCAGGGTCTATGAGAATGGTGGCGGCCACGCTGGCGTTTCCACACCCGGACAAGGTGGCCGTGATCTGGTCGTTGCGCAGCACTTCCATGATCTGGTTGCCGGAAACCACGGCGTTGACGCGGGCGTCGCGTGTGGGCACCGAGGGCAGAATGCGGAATATGCCGGTATTCGGTCCGGTCTCCACGGCGGTAAAGGACTCGGTGTCGCCGGTAAGCTTCGATTTCAGGGTAATGGCCTTCGATTCGGCCACCGTCGGGTCGAGATTGCAGGCGGCAGCGTTTACCTGCACGAACAACGGTGAACCCATCGGGGTGGCCCGAATCGTGCGCGCGAAAGAGCTGTCGAAAAAATAATCGATGGCCGGCGCAGGCCCGGTCACTGGAATATCAACCGCATTCGACGGGACCGAGAGGTCGAAGCCATTGTTGAATAACACCTGGGCCACGTTATGGATTATGCCGGATGCATTACTGTTCACCGTGACTCTGAAGCTGAAAACCGCAGTGGCTCCTGCGGGCAGAGAATTCTGGGCGAAGGCCACGGAATCCACGTTGGAGAGCAGTGCGGGTGGCGTGCTGACGTAATTCAGTGACGGGGTCCCGGCGAGATGAAAGAGAGGAGTGGAGGCGCCAGCGCTCACGATGCCCGCAAACGTGGTGTTGTTAGGAACCACGTCGCTGACGACCACCCGGAGTGCGGGTAGACCGTCAATCAAGATCGAACCACCAGCGGCATCGGAGTTTCCGCTGTTGGCGGTGTTCAGAGTAAAGGCGATAAGGTCGCCGTCATTCGCGGAAGCCTTGGAAGCTGTCTTGGCGATGGTTACGGTGGCGGCAGCCTGCGTGACCACCTGCACACGGTTGGAAACGGTGGAGGTAACTGTGTTGCTCGAGGAGACGTAGGTGGCGGTTGCCTGATTATCAATGATGGAGCCAGGAGGCGTACCAGCGCGTGCGGTTGCTGCGGCCAGCAGCAACACCAATCCTACCGTTATTGATAACGTTCTCTTCACCGCCAAGGCTCCGGAATAGAACACCAAGCTCGATTCCGCATGCACGCTGTCCCCGGCCTGGGCAGTCGTCCGTGGTCGTGCCTGCGAAAAATGCGGGAGACATTCATGGAATGTCTCCCGCTTCGAGACCTGGCTACTGGATCTTCACCGCGAAAATGACGACCGCTGACTGGCTAGGTGTCAGGGTCCCCACGGTCGCGCTGATAGTTCCAGGCGCTCCATTGGCCGGCGCCACGATGGATCCAACGGTGGTGCTAGCGGGTGGAAGGTTGTGATAGACGGTGAATGCCGGCGTGGCGTCGCTGACCACCACGGTGGTGATGTTAGAGGTCCCGGCATTGGTCGCGGTGATCCGGTAGATCACGCAGCTTCCAGGCACGGCCCCGGCAGTGATGTTGGTTTGTTGGAAGGCGCCGGCAACGCCGGTACAACCGGCATCCAGCGTCTGTTCTTTGAGCAAGCGCAGTTCGCCGGCGATGACCGTCGTCTGGTCCTGCGCCGTGGCGAAGGTGGCGTTGTAGCCGGCGCGCGGGGTGGTCGTATCCACCGCGCCGATGGCCGCACCCGAAGGAGAGGTGACTTTGACGAACATGGTCACGCTCTGTCCGGGATTGAGGGTAAATGTGGTGGCGGCGGAAACCGCAACGTCTGCGGCATCCAGCACGCCGTTAGTGTTCGTATCCTGGAAGAGGACCGAACTCCAGCCCGCTTGAGTGTCGGAAGTGATAGGAGCTGTGAAGGTGATAACTTCGGACACGTTTCCGTTGTTAGTCAGCAGATGGGTGTAGACGACTGAGCCGCCGGGAAAGACCTGATTCGATCCATTGGGAGTCAGGGTGACGTTGTGTATGGTGTTGACCGTGACCTGGTCATGCTTCTGGTCAAGCGCTCCGGAGGTCGGAGACTTGGACTGGAAGAAGATGGCCTGCGCGCCTGCGCCGGCGCCCGCTGGAATGCCGATGACGGCGCAAACCAGTTTAGCTGTGCCGCCATTCACTGGGCCGGTGTTGCTGATGACCGTGGAAAGGTTAGCAGCGGAGCAATCCGCACCCAGACTGGAATGGAAGGTTACGGTCCAGCCTGGAGGCAGAGTGCTGGAACTGGTAAAGGTGGTAGTGGAAGACGCCACAAGATCGTAGGAATCGGCTACGGCGGCCGCGCTGGTGTTGTTCACAAACAGGGTAAAGGTCGCGGTGGTGCCAGGGTTGGCAGCCACGGTGACGACCGGTGAAGCTTCCGGACCCGGGCCGACGCCCAGAACGCCCGGTGAGCCGATCGCCGCGTTGTTGGTCAGATCGACCGTATTGGAGGTGATGGCCACCAGCCGGTCGGTCATGCTGGCATTGGCGCCTGCGTTCAGCGCTCCCACTACCGTGGAAGTCGCGGTAATGGTGGCATTGAATGGACCACCGGTAGATCCGGACGGCAGGGCGGCTTTTACAATCACGGTATAGGAGGCCCCGGCGGCCAGCGGACCGGTGTCGGGAATGCTGTTGCCCGTGGTATCGATCAACGGCGTTACGCCGTCACTCTTATAGAGGGTAAAGACCGTGCCTGCGGGGAAGGTGTTGGAAGGAACCGTAATATCAAATGAATCGGCGCCATTACCCAAATTGGTGACGACATCGGTAAAGATGACAGTGCTGCCCTGGGCCGCGGCATTGATGGTGTCAATACCGTTGATCGTGGCGTCATTGTCGTTGGCGGCTACGCCGGTGTCACTAATCGAGACGCTGGCGCTCTGGCGCACGGTGAAGTTGAAGGTGTTGCTGGACCCGTTGACCGTGGCGCCGGAACCATCATTGAAGCTGAGGCTGGCGGTATTGCTCAAAACGCCGGGGGCTATACCCGCAGCGATGTTGACCGAGAATGTCAACTGTCCGGAAACGCCGGGGGCAATCTGATCGATGATCGCCGTGATGGTGTTGCCGGTGACGCTGTAGTCGATATGCGGAGATCCGGCGGCCGGCTGCACGTCGCCGGTCGCATCGGTCAAGGCCGTTGCTCCGGTCACGCTCCAGCGTCCGCTGCCGGCCACGTAGGTCATACCCGCGGGCAGCACGTCGCCGATGTTGATGGTGGTCGCGGTATTGTTCCCGCTGTTGGTGTAGGTCAGGGTCACCGTATAAGGTCCGCTGCCGGCCGCGCCGGAATTGGAACTCATCCCCTTATTCACATTGATCACGGCGTTGGGAGTGACGGTGGTGACATCGGTGTTGGAAGCCGATTTGGTGTTGTCGAAGACCGAGGTGCCGGACACCGAAAAGTTGTTAGTCTGGCCGGTGGTGGCGCCCGGAGGCACAGTGCCGGTGATGACGAACTTGAACGCGTTGGCCGCTCCCGGCGTCACCGTGACTGAGGTGCCGGTCAAGTCGGTAAAGTTGTCGGGAATTCCGTCACCGTTGGCATCCAGATAAATGTGGGTGCCGGTCAGGGTGAACGCGCCGGATTGCGCCGGGGCCAGGGTCAGAGTGAAACTATCAGACCCGTTGCCGGTGTTGGTCAGCGTGTGTGGATAGAAGACCGGAGAGCCGGGGGAGGCTGTCTTCGCTCCATTCGCCGTCAGCGTAAGGCTGGCGACCTGCTGCACAATGGTGGTGACAACGTTAGATGTGGCGGTGCGTGATACCGAAGAAGCATCGGTGTAGGTCGCGGATGCCTGGTTGCCAATCGCTGTTCCAGCCGCTGTTTGTGCCGAAGCCATGCCCGGAACCAACAGAAAGGCTGTAATGATCAATCCTGTCAAAATAAGACCTGACAAGCGGGCCAAAATACTTGACCCTCCCCTGGTAATGTTTCTGGCCCTCATAATTGCTCCTATCTACTAAATGATTTTTTGGCGGTGCTGCTGTTTCCTATGGCGCGGACGGAATTGCTGGCCGCGCCGTCATCCTTCTACTATTGCTTGGGTCCCATGAGTTTCATTCTGGCTTTTACCGGCTTGCTTGAACCGGCGCCGATCTCGCCCAGGTTCCAGCGCAGTGACCGGTATTCCGAGAAGGGAACCATCTCTTCTCTGGTCCTTCCGTCTACGCCACGCACCTGGCGCTTCAACGGAATCGGCGCATAATTCTTGTCATCGATGCTGGCTGAAGCCTGATCGGGCATGGCCGATTGGGGCAGGTATTCCATGCCGGAAGGCACCGGCAGGGTGGCAACTACGTTGGCGACTCCGCTCTTGCCGGTGTTCTTGTACTCAGCGGCGTACTCAATGGTGTCGCCGGGCCGGGCTTTGTCGCTGGACTGCTTTTGTTCACTGCCGTTGACCATAACGATCTTGCTGGCAGTGAGTAGGACCTTCACTTCTGCCAGCAGCGGCAGGCACAATGTAAGTGCGAGGGCCGCTACCAGCAACGTCTTCGGCGTCTTGAGGTTCTTCATACGATTCACATTTCTCCTTGCATTACGAATGCTTGAACTCGGTCCGGAATGTGACACGCCGGCCTGCGCGCCGCCTTGTCAGATTCAAGAGGGATTTAATGATTGGTGAGGTCTTTCTTGTTCTTATACGTGTTCAATTAGCGATCTTTCATCTGTGGGCAATCTTAGAGACAGTTAAGAAATAGACGCTAGATTATCTTAGTAACCTGAACCTAATCAGCTACATCAGGATGGCGCTGTGGCTTTGCGAGAGGCGAGGCGTCTTCCTTAGATTGTTGGGTGAGAAGGCCGCAAACATTGAATAAAAGTGGTTTTCTGGCGGTAAGGAAGAGATTGAAACTGTCTTATGGCAGGAGAGGAACCCTGGAAAACCCAGAATATGCAAGGTTACTAACGTACTCGGACGGGCGTTACAAGGTACTCAAGATCAGGTACTTGTGGCCGGGGCAGGATGACCGAAAGTTTCCCCATGCTCGCCGTGGGCACGCTGGCTTTATGGGCCGGGGGGAGCGGGAGTGGACGATTCGCATTCGCCAATATTTTCGACGCGATTACGTCCATTGCGTTTTGCCTTGTACAAACCGAGGTCGGCTTGCTGTAAGAGCAGTTCCAGGTCAGGCTGGTTGTGGCCGTTGGCGACAACAATGCCCATGCTGAGAGTCACCTTGCGCGAGGCCGCTGACGTGTCCACGGTAGTGGCAGCGACGGAGGCGCGAATCTGGTCGGCGCGCTCGAAGCCCGGGCCGGGGCCGCAGCCGGGGATGACCAGCAGGAACTCTTCACCGCCATAACGTCCGACGGAATCGTAGCTGCGCAGTCCGGATTGGAGCCTGCGGCCCACTTCCCGCAACACCTCGTCGCCGACCAAATGCCCTAACTCATCGTTGACCGCTTTGAAGAAGTCGATGTCGGCCAGAATGATGCTGACAGAGCTTTTATCGCGCTTTGCCTTGGCCAATTCCTGACGGAGACGGGCGATGATTTCACGGCGGTTCAATAGTCCCGTCAAAGGATCATAAGTGGCGGCGTTGCGCATGGATTCGCGGGCGGTGATCAGCTCGCGCTGCAGCCGGGCGATGCGCTGGCCGACCAGCAGCCGGGCCTTCAATTCGCCCTCTTCAAAAGGCTTGACCAGGTAATCGTCGATTCCCGCTTCCATGGCGCTGAGAAGATTGGCTTGGCCTTCCTTGGCGGTCAACAGAATGGTGTAAATGTAGGCCTCGCTCGGGTCGCGCTCGCGGAGTTTACGGCATAACTCCACACCGTTCATTCCGGGCATTTCCCAATCGAGCAGCACCACAGTCGGGCTCTCGGGTTGCTGGAGGATCTGCCAGGCTTCCAGTCCGTTGGTTGCGATGGAAACATCAAACCCCCAGGATTCCAGATAGCGCGTGACCAGATGCCGGTAGAGACGAGAGTCATCCACGAGCAGAACTCTGTTTTCCATTCTCTGCTCCGCAGTCTGGGACTCGGCAGGATTTGACGTGGCGAAAATGGTCATATTGCTAAAAGTAAGTGCATGTCAACAGCCAATGGCCAGCAAGCCCATATCCAGACAAACAAATCTTTCTATTTCAACAATATACGTTAATCAAGCGGCAGGCAAGGTGCCGAATGGACTTACTCCAAGTGTGCAACTATTGGTCAATTCTCAGCCTTTCATCACACGTTTGCGCCATGTTGGCGCCGAGACGATTGTACGGTGACCAGGAGACTCAGTAACCCTGGTAGATCGGGACATCTGGACATCGGGTAATCTGGACATCGGAAATGCCGGCCTGCTCTTTTGGCGGCCTTGCCGGTCTAGCCAAATTCAGCCGAGTCTAGCCGTCGCTTCCGTTCTTGGTTGCTGCTTCCTTGGATCCGGCATCTATCCTTTCCAGAATATTGTAGAGCGTGGTGCGGCTAATGCCCATGACCGCGGCTGCGCGGTTCTTGTTGCCGCCAAAGTTTTTCAACACGCGCAGCACGTGGCGGTGTTCCACCGCCGCCAGGGAGTCCATCTCGCTGGGGCGTTCTTCACCACTATCGGCAACCATTTCTTCGGGAAGGTCCTGGATGTCAATGACGGTGTCTTCGGTAATCATGCAAGCGCTGCTGATTACGTTTTCGAGCTCGCGAACATTGCCCGGCCACTGATAATGGGCCATGATCCGCTGGGCGCGCCGCGTAATTCCCTGGATATTCTTGTTGTAAAGCTGGGAATAGCTCTCCACGAAATGACGCTGAAGGAGAGGTATGTCTTCCTTGCGCTCGGCCAGGCGCGGAATTTTGATTTCCACCAGCGCCAAGCGGTAGTAGAGATCTTCGCGAAAGATCTTATCGGCCACCATGGCCTTCAGGTCTCGGTTGGTGGCGGCGATTACGCGCACATCCACCTTGCGGGCGATGGGGGAGCCCACTCGCTGCACTTCATGGTTTTGCAAGACGCGCAGCAGTTTGGCTTGCGCATTCAGGGGCAGCTCCCCTATTTCATCGAGAAAGACGGTCCCGCCATTGGCAAACTCAAAGAACCCCGGCCGGTCCTGGACGGCGCCGGTGAAAGCACCGCGAACGTGGCCAAATAGTTCGCTTTCAAACAGGGTGTCAACGATGGCGGAACAGTTGCACACGACAAAGGGCTGGGTGGCAACCGGGCTGACGTAGTGCAGGGCGCGGGCAACCAGTTCCTTGCCGGTCCCGGTCGCTCCCGTCACCAGCACGCCGCGGAAATGCGGGGCTACCCGCTGGATCTTGGTAAAGACATCGAGGATGAGCGGACTTCGGCCAACGATTCCCTTGAACTGGTAGGTTTCAACCAGTTCGCGCTCCAATTGCAGCGCGTGGGAGCGTTTCTTGGCTTGATCGAGCAACTGCCGGATATGGAACTGAAGTTTTTCCATCGAAAGAGGCTTGGTCAGATAATCGCAAGCGCCTCTTTGAATGGCTTCCACGGCGGAATCGGTTGAATAGTGCGCTGTCATAAGAATCACCTCCGTGCCCGGGTCAACGGCCACGATTTTCTCCAGTACCTGCATTCCGTTCATGTGGGGCATCAGCAGATCGCAAAGGACGATGCGCGGACGCTCTTCAAGGAAAATCTTCAACCCTTCCAGTGGGTCGGAGGCAGTCAGGATGTGGAGTCCTTTCTGGTCCAGCGCTGCCGCGATCAATTCGAGGACCTGGGGCTCATCGTCGATGGCCAGGAGCGTGACCGCGGGATTGGCGTCAGTCTTCATGGGATTCAAGCAAGCCGGCATTCACAAAGAGATACCTTGCGCGAGCTATTGACACCCCGCCAAAACCACAGCCAATGGGCCCGTACGATGGAACATGTTTTATCTGGGCGCCGGTTCGCCGTGCTGCAAGTTTCTTTGTTATAGAGATACTATCAAGATTGTGGGCCAAATGAAACAAAGTTATTGCAGTGGGCCTATATCAATAGCCTAGCCTCCTATAATTAATGGAATATACAATGTTTACTAATCAATATATATCTATGAAAGGCCAATGTTAATCTAGCCTAATCTAATGTGCTTCGTGGCCACGAAGGAGGCAGACCGCTTTGAGGCGGTCGATACCGCCTCGATCAAAGGTGTATCTTAGTCTCCGGCCCGGTGTGGCTTCTGCATCTTCGCAGGCATGGAGCGCGGCGGATCTGGTTCCTCGGCCTTGCGCAAAGGGCGCGCAGGCCCATCGGAATGACACAGGGATAGAGAGAGCCGCGAGCTGGTAACCCGAAAAACCGCCGGGTCAGGCTGCTGGGCAGCCAAATTCGTGGACCAGGCGAGAACATTGAGGGACCTTAATCACGGCGTTGGGCTTCGTCTGTTGGAGTTTCCTGATTTATTTGAATACTGCCATAAATTGCCTGAGATAAAAACAGAAAGAGCTGAGCGAGATACTAGCTTTATGCCGGAAGTCTTGGAATGGCTTAATGGCCGCTCTCGGTAAACTGTTGCTATAGATAAACAATAAGTATGGCTAAAGATGGAGTAAAGAAGTATAGCAAATGGCCCGATGCAATCTAGCTTGCAGGCCGATCGTGTTCCGGAGTTGTATTTCTGTCCGGAAAGCGTACGCTGCTGCGGGTAGAAATATTTGGCGGCTTTCGCCGCTATTCATTGAACGCTGTGCCTCTGCTGGGGTTTACCCGCGCCGCGATGTTTGGCTTTGAACATGCAATGCCATCCGGCATATGCAATGCAGTGGATGGCTTCGGGTGATCGGTTTGACTCTCTGTGGAGTTGTGGCGGGGGCCGTGCCCCTGGCTGCGCAGTCAGCGCGCGGTGAGCTGACGGTCACGGCGGTGGTACAGACTTCCGTGGCCTTAGTGAATACCAATGGGCAATGGACGTTAGTAGTAGCTAATGCTCCTGATCCGGCCGATAACCTGTCTTCTCTGGTTCCGGCCGCAAGGCTGCTATTGCCAACTCAGGTTGCCACAGACATGCACGGCCTCCGTGGACAACAGCCACGAGTAGCAACTCACCACGCAGCCAAGGCAGGGACCCCTGCCGGTCATTCTCCGAATCGAGGTTGAATGGATGCAACGACCTTCGGCCCTCTTGCTTTCGAACGATACCGCGGTCCTGCGGGACAGCCAGCGGATCCTTTCCGGCTACAATTTTATTGTACGGACGGTGGCCACCGCTTCCGCAGCCGCCGGATTGATCAGTAGCGGCCAGTTCGATCTGGCAGTCTACGACGGGGAGATTCCCGGCGCGATCGATCTGGCATCACAGACGGGCCCGGGGGCGCCGGGTGTGGTATTTGCCATTCTTGATGGCCGGCACCCGGCCATGATTGCCGGGAAGCGCATCCATTTCTCGCTGCCGAAGCCGTTGCCGTCGGCGCTATTCGCCCGCAGCATGAAGGCCGCCTATGGGATGGTGATGCGGAAACGTCCGGCATTTCGCTACGAAGTTCAAATTGTCCCGTCGTCGGCCGCCCTGCTGTACGAGGGCGAAACACGGCAGCTCGGACGCATAACGATCCTGAACTTAAGCCAAACGGGGCTGGGTCTGGCCGCGCAGGGAATGCTGCCACCCGGCGCCACCTTGCAAATTGATTTTATGTTGCCGAAGTGCGAGGTGCGCATACGGGTCACAGGAAGTGTGGTGTGGTCGCACGAATCTGGCAGAGCAGGAGTCAGCATCCAGCGCATTCCGGCCGAGGAACGCTATGAACTGCAGAAGTGGCTCGATGCCATGCCGTCACCGGAGAGCGTCCTCTTGCCTGAAACGCGAACACAGCAACCAGCGACTGGCCACTAAGACGGCGCCATTAGGGCCGTGACGAGGTGAAGAAGTAATTCCGGTAGATCGGGTAATCGGGACATCGGAAATGCTCGTCTGTTTTTGGCGGCATTGCCAGTTCAACCGGTCACGCGCCAAGTTGGGACATCAGAACAGTGTCGTCTGTTGGGGCAGACGACCGGCAAGATGGGCAGCTAGGGCCCTGGCCGGGGGCCTTTTTCCGCCGCCCACATGGTGCTTCTCGCTGTATTTACTTACGAGCTGGGAGATGCGCCGTGCGTATTCCGGAGAGAGAAACGCCCCGTTGCTGTAGCGGTCTTTGTAGACCGGCGTCAGGTGCGGGAATTTCTCTTCTAGAAATGGCATGAAGACCTTTTCGGAGCAGGGCTTGAGGAACAAGGCCCCAGACATAATATGAAAAGCGCTGGCCTCGGCCGATGCGCGCACGACATCCTCGAGATCGCAGGGTGAATCGGTGATGCCAGGCAAGACGGGCGCGAGACTCACCCCGGTGTGAATGCCGGCTTCCACCAGTTTGCGCACCGCCAGCAGGCGCAGATCGGGGCGGGGCGCGCGCGGCTCGATCAAGCGCGCCAGATCCGCCCGCAGCGTGGTGATGGTCAGGTAGACGGAGAGCTGATTGCCGGCGGCCACCGCTTGCAGCGCTGGGAGGTCACGCACGATGAGGTTCGACTTCGTGATGAGCCCGATCTTCAGCCCCTGATGCCGGGCCAGCTCTTCCAGGATGCTGCGGGTCACTTCGAAGCGGCGCTCCGCCGGTTGGTACGGGTCAGTGGCGGAACCGATGGCGATCGACTGGTCGGGCCGCACCTTTTTCAATTCCTGGCGCAGCAGCCAGCCGGTGTGCTGTTTCACGAAGATGCGGCGTTCGAAATCCAGCCCCTCGCGCAGCTCCATGAATTCGTGGGTATAGCGCGCGTAACAATACTTGCAGGCAAATTCGCATCCGCGATACGGGTTGATGGCCCAGGCAAAGGGCACACGGCGGGAAGTGCAGCGGGTGAGCAAAGAACGGTTTTCGATGGTGACATATTCAACGTTGTGGCCTTCATCCACGGCTTCGCCTTGGGCGGCCAGTTTGGCAATGCCCACCAGGCGCGTGCCGGGTTCCAGTTGAGGGAAAAGGGAAGAAGTCATGGCTCTCCTTGTATTCGCTTTTTGTTCGCTATTGAGAATAGCGCAGACGGGGAGGGAATGCAAATGGAAAATGTATGCCTGCCCTTCAGAAAAGCCAGGATGACCGATGAGGTTCGGAGTGGTTCTACCCTCTTGCCTCATTGTCAGATTTGGCGGGTTGGCTTCCGGACATGGCGGCGCCGGTTCCTTCCGCTTCGCGGTTCGGAATGACATCGGTTTTTGGTGGACGCAAGGGTGCGGGGGGCCTTCGCGCTTCGCGCTCAGCCTCTCAAGGGCAAGCCCCGCGCCGAACCCGGTGCTAGGGTACTATTGCGGTTTGCCCGGGCCCTCGGGTTTTCCCTTTTCATGGCGTTCCTGCTCATGTTTCTGCTGCAACTTTTGTTGCTCCTGGTCGTGTTTCTTTTCCAGTTGTTCCAGTTGCTGTTGATGCTTTTCATTGAGCTGCCGCTCTTTTTCCGCATTCGCCTGATTCTGTTGTTTTTGACGCTCTTCGAATTGGTGGCGCTCGGCCTTCTGGCGTTCCTGGTCCTGACGCTGGCGGAGCTGTTCGAGTTCCTGCTGGTGCTTGAGGTCGAGAGAAGTATTCGGGTTGCCGACGGGTGGAGCAGATGGCGGACGGTTGCTGCCGCCGGTATCTCTGGCATTGCCCGGTGGGTTAGGGGGCTTGTTCCCAACGCCCGGCGGAACCGTGGTGTTCACAACGCCTGTTGGATTTGGCGCACGCGGAGTGCCGGCGGGCTGCGCAAATGGCGGACGGTTGCCGGTGGCAGCATCCCGGCCACTGACAGGCGGGTTGGCGGGCCGGTTGCCATTGTTCGCTGGAACTGCATTGTTGACAGTGCCTGGGCGGTTATCTACAGGTGGTGGCGGCTGTGGCCTTCCGGCATTTGGGGTTGCGACCGTGGGAGCTACTCTTACCAACGGGTGTTGTGTCTGTTGATTGACCGGTTGTACTTGCTGTATCTGCGAAATGGCCGGAGGACGTCCACCGTTCGACTGGATGGCCTGCTGCTGGCGGGCGAATGACACCGGGGGCGGAGGCGGCGGGACCTTGGCCACCACCGCACGATTCACGGACGCCTCCGGCGGTCTGGCGGCCACTGCTGAACCCAACACAGATTGCCTGGCCGGCGCACCGGATGGCGCCGTCACATTCACCGGGGCTATGGAGGCATCCCTCTGGTTGAGGACCACAATGTTCTTTCCCACAGGCTGGGCGGAAGTGAATGCCTGGTGGGAGGTCGCGGTCACCGCACCCGGCACCTGCTGGTTCATATACTTGACCACGGTTACGTTGTTGTTCACCACATTGGTGTTGTTAATGACGGTGTTGTTGTAATAGTTGTTGACCACGGTGGTATTCACCGTGGTGTTGGAAACATTCACGTTGTTCACATAGTTGCGGCTTACGTGGTAAGAGGGAACATAGACTTCACGGGGGGCGAGCGGAAACCAGCCTACGCTGATGCCCACGCCGAAATGCGGTCCGCCCACCCAGGCGACCAGAGCGGGCGCATACACCGGGCGCACGTAGACTACGCGCGGGCCGGGCGGCGGAGGCGGAGGGCACGGCACCCAGCCCCAGGCGCCGTTTACATTGACCCAGCGGCCATAATGAAATGGCGCAAAACCCCAGGGAGCGTCATCAATCCAGGTATAGCCCCAGGGCGCAACGTAGGCCCAGTGGCCATAGCGATACGGCGCCCAGCCGATGATCGTAGTGTGCGGGAACCACACCATTCCATGTTCAGGCACGGGCCGCCATCCGCCATAGTCGTCGAGGTCTTCGTAACCGATTACATCCGGCGAGACGAAGCGGGCCGAGACTGCCAAGTCCTCATGGCGGTCGCGATCAGCGCACCAGCGGTCAAAATTGTCGTCATCGCGGTCGCCTTCGATTTCCGCGCTTAATTGATCTTGGCCGCGGAAAACACCTTTCTCCCATGGGTGCAGGTTGTAAGCGGAGCCGCCGCCGGTCACTTCTCCGTCGCCGCTGCGGATCTTGATTACCGTGGTATCGCCATTCTCATTCACGTTGATCCTATAAACACCGGGGCGGAGTACGGAGAACGCAAGGTTGGGAGTATCCACTTCCAGTGTCTCATTCTCGTCGAGGCGCTTTACCCGCAGCCGCAGAACGCCCTCGGTGAGCCGAATCTGCGTGATGTTGTCGTTCAGGTTCAGGAATGAGAAGCCAGTCATGGCGCCGATGCGAATGGAAGCGGACCCGATATGCATCTCGGCCCGCGAGTCCCGGTCGGTCCATATCTTGTCGCCCGTGGTCAGAGGACGGTTGACCACCGCGGACACCCAGTCGTCGGTGCCGGCCGGTTGAAACGATACCGAACCCTGTGTGAAAGCCAGGCGGGCAACGCGCGCCGGCGGATCGTCATCATCCGCAACCGCCGAGAGAGGGACAGCCAGAGCCGCTAGCAGCAGGATGGTCAATACGCTCGTGAGCTTCACCGTGTCTCTAACCATTTGCTCCAATCTCCTGTGGTTCAATTTCCTGTGGTTCAATTTCATAGATCGGCAGCGGCAATCCTTCGCCGGCCGTCATTTTGTTCTGCTGGGATTCTTGCGGGAGCCCGGCACCGCCGAGCGGCCGGTCGTGCCCGATCCATCAGGCGCTCTGCCGGAACTACACCGATGCCGCCTTCGAATTTAACACGCAGTCTGAGCAAGAGTTGCGCACTACAGTCCATTGGCCGGGCGGCGCGATGGGCGTACTTCGATGGCGACCTGAGCATTTCAGCGGCATGTTGTTCTTCTGGAAGACAATGGTTTGACCGGGTCTTTCACTATCAAGCTAGGTCAACACGTGGACCTGCTGGCCACTTACAATCGCAGCGTGCGCCTGGCATTGGACACGGTCTCGTTTGGTGTTGGGTATCGCTTCGGGAATGACAAGATTGAGAGAGTGTCGCGGAAACTGCTGGCCGAGTCATTTGTAACCGCTGCTCATTTTTTGCACGACGCATAAACGCAGGGTTCCCTCAGGCCTACTCGCGCGCTGAAGAAAGCGCGCGCTCCTGACGGCCTTCGGGATGACTCTTTATTCTCTCTACTCACATTTTCCACGGATCAACCAAGGGAACAGTGAGGTCCTCAAAGTGCTGGGTGTTGCGGGTGACCAGGGTGGCGTGATGGGCCAGGGCTATGCCGGCAATCATGGTGTCCCGCAGTTCTACTGGACGGTCTTTTTTTCTTCTGGCGGCCATCAGGTCGGCGGCCGTCTGGGCGGCGGCTTGATCGAAGGTGGCTACCCGCTGGCCGATTGTGCCGAGAAGGGCTTCGAAGGCCTTTATCAGCATGGAACGGCGTTTACCGGCGGGCATGATCTGCAATCCAAAGCGGACTTCGAAGACCGTGACCGACGTTGTCCAGATGGAGATACGGGGTTGGCGGTCCAGCCATTCGATGACGGCGAGGTCCGGGGTCCGGCGCATCAGCGCTGACAAGATGTTGGTATCGAGGATGATCATTCTTCCAAGGTGGCCGGCCGGGCTTCATGGCCGCGCAGTTCAAGGATGTCAGAGGTAAGGCCGGTCTTTGAAAACAAGGCGGCGATTTCCTGGCCCAGGCCGCAAGCTGGAACATCTTCCGCGGCCACGGCGCTGCGCAGAATCTCACGGATCTCTTCTTCCATGCTGCGGCCATGGTGGCGGGCGCGGCGCTGTAGCCCCGTTTTGATTGAGCCGGCGATGTTGCGTACCACGAGTTGGGCCATTTCTGCCTCCGTCGTCGATAAAGATGATATCATGATATCACAGGTGGTGACGATGGTGGACCTCCAGTTGGGAAATTGTGTAACTTGAAGGAACGAACTTCGGGGAGGTTCTTGCAGAAAATCTTTGCGGAGACCTTTCACAGCCCTGATGAAAGCCCTGTAGTTATACTATCTGTTCCCTAAGGAGGCCCCGTGGTGCGCACTCTATCTTTTATCTTTCTTTTGGCATTGGTATTTTGCTTGACCGGCGGTGCGGCCGCGCAGCAGGTGGCGGCGACGGCAGCCTCCGCTCCCCAGACCATCACTTTTCAGGATGCTCTGGGCCTGGCACGCAAGAACAGCGTTGACTTCAACGCGGCCCAGACCGACCACGGCCTGGCGCGTGAAGACCGCCGGCAGGCGCAGGCCGCGCTATTGCCGAGCGTGAATTACAACAACCAGTTCCTGTATACCGAGGGCCGGGGAGGCGCAGCGCGCTTTGTCGCCAGCAACGGTGTCCATGAGTACGTGAGCCAGGGGAATGCGCACGAGGGCCTTGGGGTTTCAGACATCGCCAACTACCGGCGGGCGCAGGCGCTGGAATCCGCGGCCCGCGCCCGTGCGGGCGTTGCGGAGCGCGGACTGGTGGTCACGGTGGTGCAAGCCTACTATGGCCTGATCGCGGCGCAGCGCAAGTATGCCAGCGTGCAGGAAGCGTCTGCGGAGGCCGCACGCTTTATGGAGATCAGCCAGAAGCTTGAAACCGGCGGGGAAGTGGCGCAATCGGATGTGATCAAAGCGCAAATTCAATCGCAGGACCGCCGCCGGGACTTCCGCGAGGCGCAACTGACGATGGACAGGGCCCGCCTCGATCTGGCGGTGCTGATCTTCGCCGACTTCAACCAGAACTTTACCGTGGTCGATGATCTGGAAGTCATGCCGGCGCTGGCGGAGTTCAGCGAATTTGAGCGTGCCGCCCAGGCTAACAACCTTGATCTAAAGGCGTCTAATGCTTCATTCAAGGCCGCGCAGTTGGGTGTGACTTCCGCGCGGGGAGGATATCTGCCCAGCCTTTCGCTCGACTACTTCTATGGCATTGACGCCAGCCAGTTTGCCACGCGCACCGGCGGAGTGCGCAATCTGGGCTACTCGGCGACCGCCACGCTGAATATTCCGGTGTGGAACTGGGGCACGACTCGCAGCCGGGTGACGCAGGCGGGGTTGAGGCGCGACCAAGCGCAGCGGGAGCTATCGCAGGCCCAGCGCAGGCTGCTGGCGCAGATTCGCCTGGCCTACGGCGAGGCCGATGCCGCCCGCTCGGAGCTTGATTTGCTCAAGAGTTCAGCGGAGCTGGCGGCCCAGAGCCAGAGGCTGACCACTCTGCGGTATCAAAGCGGAGAGGCCAGCGTGCTCGAAGTGGTGGATGCGCAGAACACGCTGACCCAGTCACGCAACGCATTTCATGATGGCGAGGTGCGTTATCGCACGGCCCTGGCCAGCCTGCAGGTGCTAACGGGTACAATGTGAATCTCGTTTATTTGAGTTCGAGGGAGCGCGCAGTGAAGCGAAAGTTCCATACGGCGGCGATAATGGCGCTGACCGGACTGAGTTGTTTAGCGGTTGGGTGCAAGACTGATAAAAAAGAGCCGGAAGCGAGCGTAGCCGTACAATCGGCGCGGGCGCAGAAGATGGATTTGACGCGCATGGTGACCGCCGAGGCGGTAGTGTATCCGGTGGCGCAGGCGGTCATTACACCCAAAATCAACGCGCCGGTAGAGAAGTTTCTGGTGACGCGCGGCGCCGCAGTGCGGCAGGGGCAACTGCTGGCGGTGCTTGAGAACCGTGATCTTTCAGCGGCCGCCATGGACAACAAGGGGACACTCGATCAGGCCGAGGCCACCTACAAAACCACGGTGGGCGCGACCCAGCCGGAAGACGCACAAAAGGCCGAGCTGGAAGCGCAGAACGCCCGTCATGCCCTGGATGCCCAGCAGAAAGTATTTGAAAGCCGGGAGCAGCTCTTCAATCAGGGCGCGCTGCCGCGCAAGGACTACGACCAGGCACGGGTCTCGTTGCTACAAGCACGCAGCCAGTATGAGATTGCGAAAAAGCATCTCGACTCGCTCAATGCGCTGGTGAAAGAACAATCCCTGAAATCAGCCGGCGGACAACTGGCTTCCGCCCGGGGCAAATACATGGGCGCGCAGGCCCAGCTCAGCTACACACAGATACGCAGTCCGATCAACGGTGTAATTACCGACCGGCCGTTATATCCGGGCGAGATGGCTTCCAGTTCCGCTCCGCTGCTCACGGTCATGGATATTTCCTCGATCATCGCCAAAGCCCATATTCCCGAAGCCGATGCGGTGTTGCTGCACAAAGGCGACAAGGCGGTGATTTCCGTGGCCGGCCTTGAAGACATTCAGGGCATGGTCACAGTGGTGAGCCCGGCGCTTGATCCGAATTCGACGACAGTCGAGATATGGGTGCAGGCCAAGAACCCGGAGCGCAAGATCAGGCCGGGAGTCACCGCGCGGATTGCCATCACCGCCCAGACGGTGCGCGATGCGCTGGTGGTGCCGGCGGTGGCGTTGCTCGATGCCGCGGAAGGCACGGCCCAGGTGATGGTGATTGATTCCACCGGGCACGCCCAGAAGCGCGAAGTGAAAACCGGCTTTGAATCCGGCCAGCAGGTGCAGATTCTTTCAGGCATTAAGGCCGGTGAAGAGGTGGTCACACAGGGCGCGTATGGTCTGCCTGACAAAGTCAAGGTAGAAGTGGAGGCGGCACAAAAAGAAGGCGGGGAGAAACCCTCTCCCGGCAAAGGCGATATGGAAAAAGGCCAGAAGGAAAAGGACTAAGCCCGATGGCCGAAGAGCGCAGCAACATCAAGCCCACGAAAGCCGCCGGGAATCGCGGGTGGTTCGAGGTCCATGGTCCAGCGGTGGTCTTTGTGATTATTCTGGTCGCGCTGGCGGGCGTCTACCAGTCATTCAATATTCCGGTGGCCGTGTTTCCTTCCACCGACTTTCCGCGCATCGTGATCGGCATTGAAAACGGCGTGATGCCCATCGACCAGATGATGGTCACTATCACGCGTCCGGTAGAGCAGGCGGTCAACAGCGTCCAAGGACTGGAGACGGTGCGTTCCACCACCAGCCGCGGCTCGGCGGAAATCGACCTGTTTTTCAACTGGCAGGTGGATATGTTCCAGACCTTGCAACTGGTGGATGCGGCCCTGTCGAAGGTCGAAACCGGACTTCCACCGGGCACCAAGGTGCAAAGCCACCGGCTGACGTTTGCGTCGTTTCCCATTCTCGGCTACAGCCTCACCTCGGATTCAGTATTGCCCTCACAGCTATGGGAACTGGCTACCTATGAAATCGCCCCGCGCCTGAATCGTATGAATGGCGTGGCCACGGTGGTCGTGCAGGGCGGGCAGGAACCGGAGTTCCACATCACGCCCAATGCGGCGCGGCTGTTGCAGGCGTCGGTTACGGTGACCGATATCCTCGAAGCCGTCAGGCGCACCAACTTGGTTGACTCGCCCGGATTGCTGGATAGCAACCACCAGTTGGTGCTGGGTCTGGTCAACGGACAGGCGCGCTCGCCGGAGGAGTTGGCGCGGACGGTGATCAAGAACACAGCCGCCGGAGTTCCGGTGCGCATCGGCGATGTGGCCACGGTGCAGAAGGGGGTGCGTCCTGTTTATACGATGGTGCGCGC
>DATMNZ010000220.1:0-63668 GCA_035568495.1 Saccharimonadales bacterium (SeqCode)
GGCGTGGTGCCCGATACACTCTGCTTCATCGATGCCCATCAACTCGCATTTCTATCGATTGACATGAACTCCGCCGAGCCAGAGCTGGCCGCCGTTCGACAGCTCTGGCCCCGGCTGGTCCCTGGAGCGGTGGTCCTGCTGGATGATTATGGCGGCGGTCCGGCCTACATGCGCCAGAAGAACGCCTTTGATGCCCTGGCCCAGGAATTAGATTTCAACATTTTGGCCCTCCCTACCGGACAAGGGCTCATCATAAAAATCTGAAGTAGAAAATCCTGCCGGCCTATTGGCGCCCGCCGTAAAGCGTTCCATCGGCTTGTATCAGGAGCTTCCGAATTCACTCACATCTTGCGGACCCGGGTCATTCACTCGCGCCTTCCTGCGGAATTTTGCAGTGGTCACCGCCATCATGCACGCCGATAATCCTGCCGTCGGATGATTCAGGAGTGTGGGCGAAGTCAAAGACAGCACAACTTCACCGAAGACGGCAGCGATCAGACCAGCCATCAAGGCGGCGCTCTCGGGCGACAGTCCGGGCTTTCTTAGTTTGTCGATGGCCCGCCGGAAATACTTCCACAGGGAAATGAATAATATCAGCAAGGCCGGAATGCCCAGCCGGTAGGCAATCGCCAGATAAAGATCATGAATGTAGTGAAAATCAATTTGCTCGCCTTTCGCTCCCCCAATGACGGCGTCGCCGGCGATGGCAAACGTCGCGCCCAGTCCGCTGCCCATGATGGGGTGCTCGGCAATGCGGGGTAGGACCAAAATGTACTCGAGCAGCCTTCTGCCGGAAAGGTTCTGGTCCTCTTCCGAGGCGCTGCGGAATTGTTGGGCGCTATAGCCAATGCGGTCGCCAATAATCGATCCCAGGCCAGTCACATAGAGAAGCGGGGCCGCAACCACACAAGCAGTAAATACATATCTGAGGACCGTGCGCCTGAACTTGCCACCCTGAAGGATGAGCAAAAAGACCGAGGATGCAGCCGTGGCCAGCCATAAGCCACGAGTAAAGCTCCCAAGCAGATTGACGGCCAGGATGCCCATGCCTGCCAGTATCCATTTCTTGTGCTTGGCTACGGCGAGCATGGCCAACAACACGACGAAGGAGATCGGGGCAGTCATGCTGATGGTCCTTGCGATGTTAATGCCGTGTTGTTCCAGGCGGGGCAGATAACTCGCTCCCCGCAAAGCATCAGCGATTTGGAGCACGGCCACGGACACGGTGGCGCCTACGATGACGTTCGCCAGCGCACGGAACTGCCGCTCGCTTTTCACCAGATTCCTTGCCAGAAAAAACATTGCCGCAAACTCGCCCAGTTGGTAGACATCGCCGAGCAGCAACGAAGCTTGATTACCTCTCCACGCCCCATAGGCCCCGGTGAAACACGCCAGGCAGCCTACCAACATCAAAGCGCGCAGAACACGTCCCTCCAACGGGACCCTGAAACCTGCGGCCAGCAGACTGCCCGCCGCGCAGTTTCCTATCATCAGGGCCGTGATAGCAGCGGAGTACTTCAGATCCAGAAGGGCTGGGAGTGGGCTGATGAGGTAAACAAGCACAAGGGTGAGACTGACAAACGGCCGAAGCAGGAAAACCAAAGAACCCAAGAGCATGACCAAGCTCAACCCATAGTAGACCGTTCCCTCTTCGCCGGCGGCGCTGACTTGCACCAGAAGCATTGCCACGATAAGAACCAGGATGCAGAGCGCCGTGACTACGACCCGGTAGTCGTTCGCGTCACATTCCGGCTGTTGAACTGAGTGGTCCATGACTTCCAAGCCCCATGCGATTGCCGACGCCCTAGTACCTAATACAGCGACCGGGAGATTCAGGAATCATCGCGGATCGGGCGATCTGGCGATCAGGAGATCGGGTGATCGGAACTGCGAGCTTGCGTTTATGGCGGCATTACCGATATTGCCGGTCACGGCATTAGGTCCGCTTGCCTGTCTCATTTCGAAAAAGCCGAGGTTTTGCCGGTACCAATCCGCCGTTAATTTCAGTCCCCGGCGCAGGTCGCAGACGGGTTGGTAATTGAGAATCTGGCGGGCCTTTTGCAGCGACGGAACACGTATTCCAATGTCGGGGCATGGCGAATCGGTGAGCACGACGGGGACCGTTTGGCCGGTCGCCTCCAGCACCATGCGCGCCAGATCATAGATGGTGACGGTGTTGTTGGGATTTCCAATATTAAAGTCCTCCCCCACGGCCGCAGGCCGGGCCATCATTTCGATCAGCGCGTCGCAAAAATCTGTAATGTAACACCAGGAACGAATCTGCGATCCATCGCCATGCACTTCAATGGCGTTTCCCTGCAGCGAATTGAGAATGAAACTTAAGATCGCATGAGACCCGAGCCTTCGTGGTCCAAAGACATTGAACGGACGCACAGTCACTACCGGCAAATTGGCCTGACGATGATAGGCATTGACCAGGTGTTCGCCCGCCAATTTGGCAATGGCGTAGCTCCAGCGCGCCTCGGCCGCCGGTCCGATGGCCATCGGAGTATCTTCATTGGCCCGGAAGGAGTTCACACCGAAGACTTCGCTGGTTGAAAAGTAAATAAAGCGTTCCAACCGCCGACTCTTCTCCACGGCCTTTAATATTTGCAACGTTCCGACGAAATTAGTCTCCAGGGTCTCGCGCGGATAATTGCATACGCGCCCCACGCCCACCATGGCCGCGGCGTGGACTACGATGTCAGCGTTGTGCGCGAGATCGGCAAGTGCTTTTCCATCCAGGATATCTCCCTCAATCTTGCGCACCCTGGGGTCACCATACAGCGACGTAAAGGTCACAGGTTGATCACTGAAAAAGCGGTCAAAGAGAATGATTTCGTTGTCCGCCACTAGCCGCTCGCCGAGGGCTGAACCAATAAAACCCGCGCCACCGGTAATCAGAATCGTCTTATTCCGGATTTCCGCGCGGCTTTCGACAACGCCCAGCGGCACAACGCATTGCGCACCATGTCCATTGCTCTTCAGACCATTGCGCCCCAAAGGAAGATCGTCCTTGGCACTAAGGATTTCCGTAATGCTGGGAAGAAACTTACTGGTGACGGGCAAGGTATCGAGCAAGGCCACTAAGCGATCGACAGATCCCCTGGCTGCCGGAGAAATGCAGATCAAAACCGAGTCCACCTTTTGCGTGCGCACGATTTCGGGCAGAAGGGCCGTTGGGCCGAGCACAATGACGCCGCCGATCACCGCGCCCAGTTTACGCGGATCATCGTCCAGAAAGCCCACTATATGGACCGCAGAGCCGGCCGCCATTTCCCTGGCAACATTGGCCCCAATCATACCGGCCCCGATCAACAACAGCCGGCGGCCCTCGCCTTTCTTCGGTGAATCCAGCCGCCGGGATTGAGTCTCGTAAATAGAGCGGCGCAAGACCCGGACGCCCATGGCTGCGAACAACGATAGCAGCAACTCGGCCGCAATCACGTTCACAGGAATTCGCACCATGGCATAGACCGGGAAAACGACCTGAAATACCACAAGCAGGCAGGAAAAAGCCACATAGGATTGGGAGACGCGGAATAAGTCGCGGAGGCCGATATACCGCCATTGAAGGTGGTGGAGGCCAAACAAGTAGTTTGCGATCAATCGGCCCACGACCAGGGCCATCCCTGCGGCCATGACCTTGTCACCACCCAGCGGGACCCTGCCTCCGTAGCCAATCAGACAAGCAAAATAAAATGCCCCTCCTACAACCACAGCATCTAGCGTCTGTTGGTTGAGGCGGGAATACGGGTCATACGGCATCGACACTCCTTAACGCCTTTCCTTCGAATAAACCGCATCTGCCGGCAAATCATTCTGGGGGCGCGGTGATGCTTCTTCCCTCTCCCGGCGAGAAGCCGGCTGCGCGTGGACTTCTGCAATACTGGTCTTCGGACCGAGGCTTCGGGGTATGGTCCGCAAGGTTGAGAAAATGATAGCCAGATCAAAACGCAGCGATATAAGTTGTATGTATTCAAGGTTCAATCTAAGTTTGTCTGGCAATATCCGTTCTGTGTAGAGCAGCTCACGGTCAGACGCTGCGGTCAATGCCTCTTCCTCATCGCGGTACCTAAGCGTAGCCGGGTCCGTGATTCCAGGACGTACCGAAAAAATCTGCCTCTGCACGTTCGAATAGCCGCGCACATAGACCGGTAGCTCCGGCCTCGGCCCTACCAGGCTCATATCGCCTTTCAACACATTCCATAGCTGGGGCAGTTCGTCCAGCTTCCGCCGCCGAAGCCACTTGCCGATGCCTGTTATGCGCTGGTCATCCGACGCGGTAATGCATGGCCCCAGGCCGTCAGCTCCAGCGACCATGGACCTGAATTTCCAGATCGTGAAGAGCTTTCCGCCTCGGCCTACGCGCATCTGGCGGAAGAACACCGGCCCGCGTGGGCCACATTTCACCGCCAGTGCAACCAGCAGCAACAGCGGCGCAAGCAACAGAAGCCCGGCCGCAGCCCCAGCGACATCCAGGACCCGTTTGCCATATCGGCGGTAAAGTGTCAATTCAGTTTGCAAGCTACTCCAATCCATTCATGCATCAGCGGGTAAAAGAATGCGCTATCTCGGAAACCGACCCTATGACCGCCTCCACCTCCGCACGGGTCATAGTGGGAAAGATGGGCAAAGAAAAAGCACGCGCGTATTCGGCTTCCGCCTGGGGAAAGTCTCCTGGCCGGTAGCCGAAGCTGTTCCGATAAAAGGGGTGCAAGTGAAGCGGAATGAAATGAACGCTAGTCCCGATACCCCGGCGTTTCAACTCCGAGACAAAAGCATCTCGATCAATGGAGAGCCGCTCCAGCCGTAACCGCAGAACGTAAAGGTGCCATGAGCTCTTACGGTCGGCGTAGACTTCCGGCGGCTGGAGGGCCGGCAGGCGGGAAAAGGCCGCAGTATAGAGTTCAGCAATGTTCTGCCGTGCTGCCAACAGGTCGTCACATTTACTAAGCTGAACCAGGCCAATGGCTGCCTGGATATCTGTCATGTTGTACTTAAAGCCGGCGTCGAGCACCCGATAAAACCACGCGCCATCGGCCCTATAGCGGTTCCATGCCTCACGTTCAATTCCGTGCAGCCGCATGGTCCTCATGCGATCGGCAATTTTGGCATTGGCGGTGGTCAGCATGCCTCCTTCACCGGTAGTGAGCGTTTTGGTTGCATAAAAGCTGAACGCGGTAATCTCGCTCAGAGCACCAATGGGTGTGCCCCGGTAGGAAGCGGGCAGAGAGTGCGCGGCATCCTCAATCACCTGCAATCCATACAGCGATGCCAGGTCCTGTATCTGCTCCATTTCACAAGGGACTCCGGCCAGATGCACGGGAATGATTGCCTTAGATCGTGAAGTGATGCGCCGGGCAGCATCCGCCGGGTCAAGATTCATTGAAGCTGGTTCCACATCGACGAGCACCGGCCTGGCGCCCAGATAGCAAACGGCCTCGGCGGTGGCCGTAAAAGTTGTGGTCGGCAGCAGGACTTCGTCCTGGGCCGCAATCCCGGCCGCCTCCAACGCAAGGTGAAGCGCAGCCGTGCCCGAAGAGACCGCAATTGCCTGGGGCGCTCCGACATACGCTGCAAACTGCCGTTCAAACTCGAAGGTCCGCGGCCCCATGGTCAGCCAGCCTGAACGGATTACGTCAGCCGCCGCCTGGGCTTCCTGCTCGCCGACGGCGGCCACATGAAAGGGCACTGTCATCACGTCTGATTTTTGACTCATGGTCTGTCCAAGCGGTCCATTCATCATCCAGCTCCTTGACCCGGCTTCCGCAACAAACATAAAAGATGCGTACACAACGGACGCACGCGGGACAGTAACCAGTACAACACGGTGGAGAATGGCGCTACTGCTCTGCCGATCGGCGGAGCAAGCGTGACACGCCTGATCTTCATCGGCAGTCCCGGAAACAGACCGCGAATTTCACGTTTGCCGATCCCACGCACATCCGGGTTCCGTGGATTATTGAAACTGAAGTCGTACCAGAGGATGCGTCCTCCTGGAGCCAGCACCCGGGTCATCTCAGCGGCCATGGCGCTCTTTACTTCCTGATTGAGAATGGAAGTAAAAAGGGTGAACTGGAGCACCAGATCAAAGCTGGAATCCGGAAACGGCAAAGAGTCTGCTGACCCGCAAATCGCTTGCAGATGAGGCGCGAGACGCTGTGCCCCTGAGACTTTTTCCTCAAGCAGGTCAAGGCCAACCAGCAACTCCGGAGCAGCGCCGTATTCGAGCAGTTGCCGCATCATGGCTCCCTGACCGCAACCTACGTCCAGAATCCTCAAACCAGTGAGCGAGGCCACTCCCTCGGAGCGAAACAGCGAAGCCATCCCTTCTTCGCGTTCATGCGTGCTGCACAGGGTAAAAGGATCGATGCGGGCATAGCGCCCTACTGGGATCGACAGCCGGCGGCGCTCATACACAGCGCGCACCCGCTCATGCTCAGCATCTGCCGATGTGGGGAGCGAGAGCCGATCTGTTGCATGTTTGATCACGATGCTTTAGTAGCCGACGATCTTTTGTCCGCGAATCACTTTCACTATGCCCAGGAAGAAACCGACGTTGGCCAGGCAAAAGGCGAATGGATATCCGAATACCCATGCGGGCTCGCCCTTGCGGGCCCGCAGCCATCCAACACTGGCGGCCAGATAAAAAGCGATTTGAAAAACGCACAGCGCCACCCATTGCCCGCGCACCGCCAGCCGAAGATTGGCGACTAGAAATAAGGCCAGGAAGAAGGGGGTCATCCAACGCAGCAGCTTGTGGGAAATCAGCGCCCAGGAAGTCAGAGGGAATCGGAACGGATTCAGGATTGCAGGCCGGGCCAGTGTTCCCGCCCAGCTGCGGGCGGTGATCCTGTTGCGGGCCCGCAGCTCGCCACCGATGCTGTGAGGCATGGTGTCATATACGATTACGCGAGTGTCCTGCACGACCCGAAACCCTTGCAAGCGAACTTCGACCGGCAGCACACAATCGTCGCCGTACATTGCCGGAAGGGCGCGATAGAGTTCCCTCCGCATCATCAACAACTGTCCACTACCCGTTGCCAAAATGCCGAGGCCGGATTCCATCTGGCGCAGGAAAAGCTCGAATCGCCAGTAGATTCCCTGCCCCTCGGCAACCACGCCACGCGGCTGCCCTAAATGGACGTTGGCAGTCACCAGACCAACACGCGGATCGGCAAAATTCTCTAGGATGAGCTTCAAGGTATCGGGGCGCATGCGGGTATCCGCATCGGTAAAAAATAGGACATCGCCGGCCGCTCTTTCAACCGCCAGATTTTGCGCTCCGCTCTTACCCAGTCTGCCCTGACTGGCCAGCACTGTTATGCGGTGGTCGTGGTTTACAAAGCCGCCTGCAATCTCGACGGTCCGATCGCTGGAGTCATCGGAGACGACCAGGATTTCCAAACAATCTGCGGGACAATCGAGGTCAGCGCAGTCGGTCAGCTTGGCGGCAATTTGTCCTTCCTCGTTGCGCACCGCCAGGATGATCGAGACCCTGGGCAGAACCGCAAGTTGGGCGCGGGCCACTGGCCGCGCAAACAGGGCCCTCAAGAGCCATAGCAGCAGAGGATAGCCCGCCCATGTATAGGCAAGCAGCGCGAACGTGATGATCAAAGCCAACCGTTCCAAATCTCCCATCCAATCATTTGGTTTGTTCGAAACAAACACGGATCACTTTCTGGAGATCAATTTGGTTCTGCCGATACACGGACTCTTTCGAGAACTTGCTTTGTATCCAATTGCACACCCATCGCACGCTCAAGGCAGCAACGACCATGCAGCGGACAACGGCCACCATTGGATTCGAAAAATGCTTTTTATAGAAGTGAAACAGTGCCCGGTAAGAGTGGGTGCTGTAGTTCCTCATGCGTCCGCCGGAACTCATACCTACCAAATGGACGACTTCGCCTTGCGGCAGATAATACATCTTCCATCCGGCGTCCTGAAGCCGGAGGCAGTAGTCCATGTCTTCGAAGTACATGAAGAACCCTTCATCCAGAAAGCCGACCTGTTCCACCGCCTCCCGGCGCAACATCAGACAGGCGCCGGAAATATTTCCCACTTCCAGGGGAACATCACGCGTGTTGTAGGGCGCAAGGTAAGAGCCAATTGTCCTTCCCAGGAAGAAGCCGCCCATCCGCGCCAGGCGGCGCCGGGCGCGGTCACCGGAAACCAGCTTGGAAACACCGAGCAGCCGCAGCAGCAACAATACTGGTCCGGGGCGGTGGCTGATGCTGGCCTGGATCGAACCGTCGGCGTTTAACAACCGGCAGCTAACGGCGCCGGCCGCAGCATGCACTGCCATGAACCCGGCCATGATCTCCAGCGCGCCGGCGCGCACAACGGTATCGCTGTTGAGCAGCAAGAAATATCTTCCCCTGGCCAGGCGCATGCCCTGGTTATTGGCCTTCGAGAAACCGAGGTTTTGCCGGTTACGCACCAGCAGGACGGAAGGAAACTCCTGCTCCACCATTGCGGCGCTCCCGTCATCGGAAGCATTGTCCACGACGATCACCTCGCACTGGCGTCCATCGGTCTGGAAAAGAGAAACAAGGCAATCCCGCAATAAATTCATCGTGTTGTAATTCACGACGATAATCGAAATATCGGGCACAGTGATTTCCATGGCGAGAACTCAGGGCCGATCACACTCATCTTCCGCAAGTCCGCTGGCACAATCCAGCTACGGACGCAGGTCTTTCACTTCCAAGCATGGCCATTCCCGGCGGCTGCCACAGCCATGGCCAGCCCCGGCCTTCGATCATTGCGGCCCTTTCTCCAGTCGATGCGGGGCAACAGCAACGACGTGTCAATCCTGTCGCGGTATTCGATAGCGATGTTCAACAACGAATCGATCAGCGCCGTGGAGAGCAGATGCGGATCAAGACCTAAATCCGCCAACTTGGTGTGTCTGGCGTTATAGTAATGGGCCTCGGCTTCAACCCGCGGATCAGGCAGATGATCGATGGTCACGGCGAGTCCCAGCTTCTTGCCCGCCGCTTGCACCATCCGCGCCAACTGCAAAACCGAGAACTGTTCCGTGAACTGGTTAAAAACCCGGTATTCGCCGCGCTCCGCTGGATGCAAACAGGCGAGTTCAATGCAGCGGACGGTGTCACGTATATCCAGAAACCCGCGCGTCTGCCCGCCCCGGCCATAAACGGTAATGGGGTGACCAATGGCAGCCTGCACGCAGAAGCGGTTGAGGGCGGTGCCAAACACTTCATCGTAATCAAAGCGGTTGATCAGAGACTGACTGAGGGCCGCTTCATCGGTCACTGTGCCATAGACGATTCCTTGGTTCAAGTCGGTCGCCCGCACGCCCCAGATCTTGCAGCAGAAAGCTATATTGTGGCTATCATGGACCTTGGAGAGATGGTAAAAAGACCCAGGTTGTTTCGGAAATGGCAGAACGTCTTCACGTCCGTTGTGCTGGACTTTGAGGAAGCCTTCTTCGATATCGATGTTCGGCGTTCCATACTCGCCCATCGTACCGAGCTTCACCAGATGGCATTCGGGCTGGAATTCCCGGATTGCAAAGAGCACATTGAGAGTGCCCACCACGTTATTGACCTGCGTGAAGACCGCATGTTGCCGGTCAATCATTGAGTACGGAGCAGCACGCTGTTCCGCAAAATGGACTACAGCCTCAGGCATGAAAAGTTTGAAGACCGAGCTCAAAAATTCATAGTCGGTAACATCGCCAATAAACGGCTCGATGGTCCTTCCGGTAAGCCGGTTCCAGGAACGCAGCCGCTCCGGGAAGGGCGCTATGCCGGTAAGCGTGGTTGCTCCTATTTCATGATCCCATAGGCGGCGGATAAAGCTATCGCCGATTGCAACTTTATGCCCTCTATCGGAAAGATACAGTGCAGTAGGCCATCCACAGTAACCATCACCACCAAGGACGAGAATCCTCATTTATCTGTTCCTTCTACAAATGACTATGGTTTACATAACTATAACATAGCATAGCAAGTAATCTATATCAATATGTGACTTAATGGATTCTCATTCACTAGTTCTATCATTCTTAATAAACCCACAAGCAGCATCTGCATATTCGAGGCTGACCGCCCAAATCGCGAGAAACACAATCACTCCTCAGTCAGATTAGTAAGGCCGAAGCCGGGGCGCGACAAAAGGACCACGAATCAACGCCCGTTCGCACGCGCAACGGAAATAGCTGCATTTCCCGAACCTCATTTCCCAAACTTCATCTCCCGAATATGGCCGCGCGCAGCGCCCTTAGATTTTCCGCCTGTCTGGGATCTGCACGGGCCCGGGCCACTGCCATAGTGATGGTGATGAGCAAACAGGCAACCAGAAAACCTAATCCTGAAAACAGCGGGACCAATAACGCCGGATGAGGAAAACTGCAGCGTTCAGGTTCGATGGCCAGCTCTACGATCTGGACCAACGGAGCGTCCCGTGCTTCATCCAGCCTGGCCGCCGCGTATTGCTTAGTCAGCAACTCAAAGAGCGCTTCGCGATACTTTACTTCTCTCAATGCCCGCAGATAGGCGAGGCCGGCTTCCGGGGCGTTCTTCAGCGACAGTTCATAGATATCGGACCCACTGCCCTGCTTCTCTAGACGGTGCAATTCCGACTGCAACCCAGCCAGTTCGCGTTGGATGATGGCCACTTCAGGATTCTGGTCGGTGGCGTAGGAGCGCAAAGCCTCCAGTTCCACCTGCTTGGCGACCAAGTGGGCGCGGAGGGCGCCCACGCCTTCAATTAACACTTTGGCCTGGGCATCGACCTGCAGGATGCCGTTCTTTTCCTGAGACTGCTTAAACCCGGCCTCGGCGTCGATTAATTCGTCTTTCGCCGCCTTGAGCTGCTCTTCATAAAAGAGGCGCCGCTGAGATGCCTCGGTGAACGCCAACCCCTTAGTGAGTTCGCGCACTTCGGCGATATACCCATTGGCCAGGTCCGCTGCGAGCTTCTTGTCTCTGTCTTGGACCGATACGCTGATCAAGCCTTCCTTCTGCACGACCATGTCGGTATGGGCGGCGAGGTCATGGCGGGCTCCGGTCATGTCCCGGGCACGGTAGACCTTTTGCAGATTGAAGCGGTGAATAAGAGCATCGGCAATGGGCCGGGTCTTTAGAATGCCCAGATAGAGTTCGGCTGGATTCTTGATTCCAAGGTCTTTGCCGGCAGTGGCCGCCAGCGCCCCGATCGGATTGTTGCCGAGAGAATTCAACAAGGCCACGGCGGATGATTGCGACTGCTGGGGCGGCAGGATTTTTGTGACCGCGGTGTAGCGATAGGGCATGAGAACAGCGCCGAGGCAGCCCACCAAGGTTGCGCCCAAAGTGACCTTGGCGATGAAACGCTTCCGCAAAGCCAAGGTGGTCACAATTTCCAGCAAAGTGAAGTCGCGGCCCTGGCCCAGTTCCTCAAACGGGCTGTCATCGATCAAGGTAGCCGTCCGGGATCCGCCATCGTTTTTCATTCGACTCCTATCTCGCCAGGAGGCTGATGGTTCCAGCTCCGAGCGCAAGCTGGGCGAAGATCTGCGACCAGTCACGGAACCCGCGCAGCAGGCCTGCTGTTTTAAAGCGCGCAGGGACCACGATGGCATCGCCGGGCATCAGTCTCATGCTCTCAAATCTGTTGGCAATGAGGCCGCGATTCTGCTGACGGCTGATGACAGTGCCGTCGGCGCGAATGACGAATTCACGACCCTTGTCTGCGGCCCGGGTCAATCCACCAGCATTTCTCAAATAGTCCGGAATGGGCTTCCCGCGCCTGAAGCGAAAGGCGCTCTCGTTGTAGACCGCCCCAAAGACTTCGATGGTATCCAGTTTGGCCGGGACAAAGAACTTGTCGCCATCTTCGAGGACCATCGCGGGAATGTCTTCCACCGTGGAGTCCGCGGGCCGGAGTTCCAGGACCACTCTACCCGAGGGCTGCACCTGGGCGAGCTTGGCGATGAAATCGCGCTGCTCCTGGATGCGCAGCCTCTCTTCGGACCGGTCGTCGGCCGTCAAGCCGATGTGGGCGGTCGAGGCGGCCGTCAACTCCCGCTCCATGCGTTCAATCATTTCTGCTTGCCGCTTCTGCTGGATTTTCAACGTTGATTCGCGATGCAACTCCGAGCCGTAGAGATAGGCATGGGAGCTCAAGCCGCCGGCGCGGACCACGACCTCTCGCAGTGTTTCCGCGGGGCCTACGCGATACAAACCGGGCGCTTTGACTTCCCCTTCCACCTGCACAAACTTGGCGCGGGTCCCGGACGAGACCGGAATGTCCCGCTGGGAAAAAATGGTTACGACATCGCCGGGCAGCAGCCGCAGATTGTCTTTCGACAATGGTTGATCGATGGCATTACCCAGGTTGAAAGGTTCCAGTTGGGTGGTCAGGTCGCGAGTGTCGGTGCGCTCAACAACTGCGTACTCCCAGTTGATGTCGGAAGCGCGACGGCGGATATCAGCGGCCAGGTCTTCCTCGGGCTGGCTGGTGGTTGGCCTGAAATCAAGACGGGAATCACGTTTCAATCCGATTCGGTCTTCGCCTTCGCGGCGCGCCTCCAGATCCTTCTCCTTTGGCGCTGATGGCGTATCGGCTTGGCCTTTGGGCATCGCACTCATCTGTTCGCCCGTTGCAGAAGAGGGCCCGGTGCGGGAAGCTGAAAAATCATCGTTTCTGCCTGGGCGGACCATGTTATTCCGGGCATTCCAGTATCCCCGTGTAATCAGAGCGTCACGGCTGGGGACCAGATCGGAAACCTTCATGCCTTCATGCCAGAGGTAACGCCCGGGCTGGGCGACATTGCCCCGTAAAGTAACCGCGTTCCCAATGCGCGGGGAAACCGGATAGATACGAACAATGTCACCATCTTTCAATTCACGCAGCAGGCTGGCGGAATCAAGGGCAAATTCATCGAAAGTCCGTTCCGCATGCTCCCTGACACGTTCCAATGAGACGCGCTTGGTCCCGGCCAGACTGGTGATTCCGCCTGCATCTTCCACAAGTTCATTGAGCTGCGGCGACTGGCGTAACTCATAAATTGCGGCGCGATGGACGCTGCCCGATATGGCCACCTGGGGCCCTACTCGCGGAATGTAAATCACGTCTCCGGTCTGCAAGCCGGCATCCGCGGTGCTGTCGCCTTTCAGTATCAGATCGTATACATCCAGGTCGGTGACCACAGTATTGTTTCTCTTCAGTTGAACATGGCGCATCGAACCATTGGAGGCCGGCCCGCCGGACTCGAATAGCGCATTCATCAGTGTGCTGAGCGAGCTTATCGTATAGGTACCAGGCTGTTGCGCGTACCCCAGCACAAAGATCTGGATCGATCGAAGCTGGCCAATATTGACGTTGACGTCAAAGTCTTTAAAGAAACGGCCAATGGCCGAATGAATCACGCCGTTCACCTGGTCATAGCGAACACCAGCGACATTGATCGCGCCCACGCGAGGAAGGTAAATCTGTCCGGTGCGGTCCACGAAGACGCGGGCATCGAGGTCGATTTTGCCCCATGCACGGACCAATAACTGGTCCCCTGGGCCGATCACGTAATCAAGTTTCACGGGAACACGGTCCACGGGTGAGAACGTGGTGGGAACATTTTCGAAGAACTCACGCCCGAAAATGGGCAGCTCCATGCCCAATACCGACTGCACATATTTCTGAAACTCCGTCTTTGGGTACTGCTGCACTCTTGAAACAGCAACAGGATTTGCGCCCGGGGCCTGGGCCGCAAGATCGGGCAGGTTTCGATCTTCAAATCTCTGGAGCGCCGGTATCGAGGGGCGAGCAGCAGGGCCTGAATCCTGGGCGGAACCGCGTCCGGACTTTTCACTGGAGCCGTTCGGCGAACTCTTGCAGTCTGTTCCGATGCACTGCGTGCCTGAGGGCCCTGGAATAGAGAGTGTCTGCGCCAAGCCGTTCAGAGGGAAACCAATCGCCATCAGCGCTAACAACGTTTTGGTCATTTCACGGTTCCTGCCTGGCCAGACCTGCCCTTGACCCAGCTCTTCGGCCAAAATGTGAGCTGCATCGATCCTAGAAAATCGGCCTTGCTACCTGGAGCCAGTGCCGGCACATTCCATTGTTCATATTGGAAGTTCATCGACAATTCCAGGTCTTTCTTAATGCGCACTCTCGCACCCGTGGAAAAATCGTTTTGAGCCCCCCCTCCGGGGACAAACTGAGGTGAGATTTTGCCGTTGCGATATGAAACCTGAATGACGCTGAATGGATTCAACCAGTAGCTACTCCAGATCTGCGTACCTTTGCCTTGACGACCGATCCAGCTTCCCAGCAAATTGTTCTTGTTCAGATAAGCGTCATGATAGATGGCTTCCCAGTAGAGGAACCGTCCCGACTGGTCCGCGCGAATCGGGCCAATATCCGTATAGCCGGATTCAACCCGTAGATCGAGTTTGTGGAATGCGGGAAAATGAGAAAGATGAATCCCCGGAACAATGGCCGCCCTTCGAGGCGCGTCCACCGGCGAAACGTCGTCATGCACTATCGAGTCACTGTACAGCGTGACCCAATTGCGCAAAAGGGGAAGGCGATAGGCGAAGTCGAATGCACCATGGCGCGCACCTGGATCGCGGGGTGTTCCTTTGATGCCCAAGCCGGTATCCGTCACACTGGTAAAGCTGTTCCAGAATGTTCCAAATGTGAGTGGAGTCTTGCCTTGTCCCGCGAAGACTGCCGTCCGGGAGAAGCCAAACTCCAGGTTTTCCGTGGGCTGGAAGCTTATCTTGTCGCCATAGATAAAAGGGTCGGCGGGAAAACGATGACCTGAGAGTTTCCCAAAGAAGTGATCGTACCGCAGTGGTCCAAGCAGCCGGGAGAGACCCGTGACATACAAGGGCGTGATGCGGCTCACTCGAAGCATGTAGACAGGTTCGGCATTATTACTCAGAATCAAGGCCCCACCCTCGCCAGCGCCCCACCATAAGTTTTGCTTGCCCACCGAAATCTGATGGCCGAAGGCGGTGAAACCCACGTAGGCATCGAGCAACGCAAAGCGGTTGGCGCCTGCGAAAGGAGCCGCAGGCTGTATGGGATTCAGATCGGCCTGGGCGACCACTCCACGCACGCTGTCTGAATAGGCGGCAGCCCCCGCCGCGCGCTGGTATTCGCCCCGAACGTAAAAAGAGAACCGCCCAGACTCCGCCCGGCTGGTGAAGCCGGAAACTACATTCAGCCCCTGGTGGTAGGGCCGGCCGAAGTCGTTGATGACCGTCTGGCCAAAATGATAACTGTCATTGAGCGGAGTTCCACCAATTGGCTGGATTCTGACATACAGCGATTCAACCCGGATGCTTTCGTTGATACCGCCAGTTTCCAGGCCAAGCTCCTGCGCGAATTCGACCCGGAGCGCAGCATAGAGCGATGCTTCCTGTGAATCTGGCAGATCGCCCTCCAGCAGCATTTGCGCCACGGCAGTGCGCGTCCAGGGCCGCAATCCCAGGAACGGCCAGCGAATGACGCCCAAAGCAATGAGACGTTCCACTGCGGGGTATACCCAGCTGTCAAGTTGAACGTAGACCGAGCCGGCACTGTTCAGGTTAAGCGGCTGCGGCCCTTCTTCGAATGTCCCATAAGGCGAGTGGCCGGCCTCTTGATCGTGATGCGCCCGGTAGACTTGACGGCCAACCAAGTAGCCGATTGTCCCTCCGACCAGGATGTCTGAAGGAAAGTGCTGCTTCCCCGCTACCCTGGCGAGGCTTATCGCCGAGGCGCCACCATAGGCCAGCGTTTGCGTCAGCCATCCGGGGTATTCGTGGGCCAGCACCGAGGCAAATGCAAAACTGAGCGTTGCATGCGCGGAAGGAAATGAATTCTGGCTTCCGCTCTGGAAAAAACGGCCACGACCGGGGCCTTCGATCGGCCTCTGCCGCCGAAAGGCATACTTGATCGCATCGTCCACGATCAGGCCATCCACCATCGCTTCTCCCCCGAGTAGACCGGTCTCGCGCATCAGCCTGTCACCCCTGGCCCAACCCAGGAAGTAAAGCCCTGCGGTAGAGCCACCGGCCAGAGCAAGACCGGACCCGGAAAAGGCGTTGGCAGCATTTACGCGGGGTGCGCGTGAGGCTTCGCGTGAAGCAGTCCGGTCGGTGACGATCAATCCTGTGGCGATACCTGCGAAGGGCACCAGCCACTTAAGCTCAGGCCCCTTTACTTTCAGCGGGCTGGCCCAAATCGCGATCTGGTCTTGAGCCAGGTCCTTGAGTAGCGCCTTTGCCGGACCGGGGCTGGGCTGTTCGACATCGTTGGTCCGCTCCTTCTCTGTCTGTTGCAACTGCTCATTCTTGGTCTGCCCCTTGTCAGTCAATCTCTTGCTAGTCTTTCCATCGAGTCGCCGAGAGCAGCAGATTAAGAGAGCTCCAATCATCGCTACAGCTATCCATTTGCGATCAGGCATCAGCAAATACGTCCTCAAGTTAGGTCGTCAGGCTTGTTATCTTAATTTCGCCTAGGAACAAAAATAGATCTCAAGAAAAGCAATAGACCTAAAGATAAACTTACTCCGCTGTTTATGGAAAGGAAAGAAGTTTTATAGGTTTGGTAGCTTCAACGCTCTATTTACGAAATATTGTTGTTGCGGATATATTAGAAATCTTTTTATTCCATGGCGAAATATAAACACCTTCTTATGCAGGCTGGCAAAGAAAGCATGACTGGCCATAATTTTAGGCCGTTTCTAATTTGGCGCTCCAGACGGTTTGTGAAGCGCCGGTCATCACCGGCGACCTGGAAGCCTGCTGTCAAAACGAAACGCCTGGGTCGGTTGTATGCCGTCCACGAAAGCTGTGTTGTTCCCCAATGACGCTACAGGCTCTTACCGCCTCAATCCTGTCCACAACCGCCGCCATGAATCCCATGATGTTCGAGACTGGCACGGAAGGCCTGCAGTACGGCGCCGAACTCGCTGTTTTTCGCCAGATCATGGCGCTCTTCCGGGTCGTTGCGCCAGTCGTAGAGTTCTTCGCCCAGCTTCTCGTTTCGAATGTAATGGAATTGCGGGCCAATCAATGAGCGCATGGCTCCAGCATACACGATAGAGGCTACTTCCATGAATGAACAAGTCATGCTCACCAAAAGACTCGCCATGATCCGCAGTGATCACGACCAACGTGTTATCGAGGAGCCGCCGCTTCTTCAGTTCCGCAACGAGCTGGCCCATCTGATCGTCGATATAGGCGATGGCCCCATCGTAAGCATCGATCTCGCCCTGCAATTCTTCGGCCGTGGCCGGCAGACCGTGGGAGGCCAGAGACTCGTCGATGATGCCGCCGGGATTCCTGAATCTCGAAAAGCTCGTGCAGCGCACGGAGATGGTGGATTGAGATAGCTTGAACGTTCCACAGAAGCAACAAGATTTAGAGCTTTCTAATAGTTGAGTTGCGTAGAAGAGATAACCATTCCCATCAGCGATATTAGTTTTAGCCAAACATGGCTGTGATTCAATATTTCACGATTTACCGCCAAGAGAAACTCGCTTATGATTTGCTTAGTACGCGCAGGGTTCTTTAGCTGTATTCGAAAGGCGCCCCGCAAGAGATGGGGGCGCGTTGCTCTGGCATGAATCTAAGCGGCCCCACTCAATCCCTGGTGTCAGTGTTGATCAGGGTCCTCAACGAAGAGAGCGATCTTCGCCGGCTCTTGGAATGCCTGCGCACCCAGGAGCTTGATCGCCCGTTCGAAGTTGTAGTGATCGACAACGAATCAGACGATGGATCGGCCAAAGCGGCCAGGGCGATGGGCGCAAGAGTCTTCACGTTTCCGCGACTGCTTTTCGGTTATGGAAGAGCAATCAACGTCGGAGTCAAGCTCTGCCGCGGAGACTTGATCGTTCTGCTTTCTGCGCACTCATGGCCGCAAGGAAACGATTGGTTGAGCTGCATGGTCAACGGTATCGAGGACCGCCGTGTGGCAGCCGCCTACTGCCGGCAACTCGCTGATGGCGAGGTTTGCCGGCAAGAAAAAACACGATTCAACATATTCGCGGAGCACAATTGCCAACTGGATACGGAAAGGCTTGTGCAACGATGCAAGTCCGGGGAAGACGTATATGAGATCTGCTGTTTTTCCAATTCAGCCGCTATTGTCCGGCGCGAGGTGGCCCTTCGCCTTCCCTTCCGGGACCTGGCGTTCGCGGAAGACCGGGCCTTCGTTCTGGATTGCGTAATGGCGGGGCACACCATCGCGTATCTCAGTGCTCCTTCCGTTGCTTACCGGCAACCTGCCACCTTTAAGAGTTTCTACCGGATTGGGTGGGCCTGCAATGTTTCCAAGCACCTGATTCGCGAGCTCGGAAGTGAGGCCATTAGCACTGACTTGCGTAAGTCAGAGCTGGCCCGGAAGGTTATGAGGCTACTATGCAAGCCGCTGGAGATTATGGGTAGGACCATAGAAGCGCTGCTCCGCGACCGGGCGCAACTCGGGCGAGCGACCCACTACGCAGCTGTCTCATGCGCAATGGCCTTGGGCTGCATTGTTGGCGAACTGACATGGCCTCGATATCGAAAGACGACCGGCTGCGACTCCTCAGTCCTTCTGATTGCGGAAAAGAGCATAACGATTTTGACGCCGGAGAATGTTTTCAGCGGTTTTGACCTGAAAGCTTGTGGCCCAGAGCCGCAACCTATCTCAAGGAGTGGTCTTGTCGCGTTTCGTCTTTTTTAGTTCCTGCACACACCCCTGGGGTGGAAGCGAAGAGCTGTGGGCGGGCGCGGCTGCGATTCTGGCCGAAGGCGGGCATTCTGTAACTATCTTTAAAACCTGTGTTGACCCGGACCACCCACAGATTTGCCGGTTGCTCGCGCTGGGCTGTCATATTCGCGACTTGCACCAAGTCTGCCTGCCCCACTGGATTCGTCTGCCCAAACCGCTGGTCCGCTTAACAGGAAGAGGCCCGGCGCAGAGAGCGATCCGGCCCCTGATGCGAGCTTATCTTGCGAATCTCAATCCCGATTTAATCGTTGTTTCCCAGGGTGCAAATTTCGACGGGCTCAATTACAGCGACCTTTGCCGTATTTCCGGCCGTCCGTACGTCATCATTTCACAGAAAGCCACGGACCATTTTTGGCCCTTGGATAAGGACCGCATCTTGATGCGCTCCGCCTTTCAGGCCGCCTTACGCTGTTATTTTGTCTCCCAGCACAACCTCCATCTCACGGAATGTCAAATCGGTGAAACGCTCATGAATGCGGAAATAGTGCGCAATCCCTTTCTGGTGCCGGGGAACCCGCTGCCATGGCCGGGCAACGAGCACTATTCGATCAAGCTGGCTTGCGTCGCGCGCCTGGAGACCGGCGAAAAGGGGCAGGACATTCTTTTGCATGTGTTGGCCCGTGGGCCGTGGAGACATCGCAATCTGTCCGTTTCGTTTTTCGGCGCAGGCCACAACGGCGAAGCCTTGCGCGACCTTGCCCGGCGCTGGGCCCTGCAAAGGGTCGAGTTTCCAGGTTTTGTAAATGACGTTGAATCCATCTGGAAAACACATCACGCGCTAGTCCTGCCCTCGCGCACCGAAGGTTTACCGCTGGCGCTGATCGAAGCCATGATGTGTGGCCGGTTTGGAATTGTCACAAATGAGGGCGGGACTTGCGAAGTCGTGGAAGACGGCCGCACCGGATTCGTCGCGAAGGCCGCTAAAGTAGACGAACTTGACCAGGCAATGGAGCGCGCATGGGCCGTGCGCGAGGAGTGGGAGTCCATCGGCACTGCGGCGGGAAGGGCGGTGAGGGCCGTGGTGCCCGCCGATCCGGTTGCCTCGTTCACTGCTAAGCTGCTGGGCCTTGTGAATTCATTGGCCCATCACCGTGGAAATCCGTATGTCTACGCGCACAAACAGTCACAATGATTTAGAGCAGGCCATTGCACAAGGCATCGATTTCCTCTACGCCATGCAATTGCCTTCCGGCGGGTTTCGGATGTTTCGATCGACTCATCCGCCCCTGGAACAAGAGTACGAACCGGAGCAATCGCCGTTCCCTGCCGCTCTGATCGCAAACTGTCTCAATTTCACAAAGTCAGAAAAGGCAGAGGAGGTTGTGCGCAAAGCAATTTACTTTCTGGCAAGCACCATGGAAGAAGGCGGTGTATGGCGCTATTGGACCCTTACCCAGGGATATGTTCCTCCTGACCTTGATGACACCGCCTGCATTTCTTTCCTGCTCAAGAGGCATGGCATCTGTTTGCCGGACAATACCAGCATGATGCTTGGCAACCGCGATTCCCGTGGTCTTTTCTACACATGGGTCCTGCCCCGCTGGCGGTGGACAACGCACACGTCTTACTGGCGCATAGCTCTACGCGAGCTCCTGAAGCTGCCGCAGCTTTACCATTTGTGCAAATTGAATGACTGCAAGCCCAATGACCTCGACGCGGTGGTCAACGCCAACATTCTCCATTATCTGGGGGAAAGGCCGGAGACGCGCCCCATCATCCAATACCTCATTCATGTGATTGAGGAACAAGCCGAAGAAACGTGCGACCGGTGGTATGGGAGCCGCTTCAGTTTTTACTATTTCCTTTCGCGAAACCACGCTGCCGGCATGCGCGCCTTTGAGCAGGTGGGAAGCCCAATCGTAGAGAGAATCAAATCTTATGCACATCCGGACGGAGTGATCGGCAACCATATCTTGCATGCGGCCCTTGCCGCATGTGCCTTGATGGATTGGAAAGACCACTCCACTGTCCTCGATCATGCGATCCAGGCAATCCTTCGCGCCCGTGGCGACAATGGAGGATGGCAGAGATTTTCTGTTTACTATAGCGGTCCAACAAAGAAATTTGCATGGGGATCCGATGAGGTCACCACCGGCTTTTGCCTCGAAGCCCTTTCGCGATACCGCAATCTGCAAAGCTGAACCAAACAAGACTCACGGACGGAAGACTGCGGCTTTTGGTCCGGCGCCCAACTTGCCGGTCCGCAGCATCGTCACAATCTCATGCACAAGATAAAGACCCTGACGGGAAAACAAAACGCCGTGAAATAACAGCAGCAATAGCGCTGAGGGCTGCTGCCACGATGCCGATAGAAGATATGCCAGTGGAAAGAGCACAATATAGTACTCTGCCATGGCCATGCGGGAAGCTTGACCCGGATTCATGACGGTAAGGCTTACTCCGAGAAGCCGCCGGCGAACCAGCGCGAAGAACCCATAGAAGACCAGAAAGAGCACAGCCAGCGCATTGCGCGTGAGCCAAAGCATGAGCGAAAGAGCTGTGGCCTCCAACAACAAAGCGAGCAGTCCCAGCCGCTTGGCCACCTTCGTCCCGTGGAGGCATACGAAGGTGCGCAATCCAATCTTTCTGTCATTATCGACATCCTCTAGTTGGTGCCATAATATGCCCCTTACTCCTGCCGCAAACGACCATAGTGCAATGAGGGTTGTCCATTGGGCAGGCGCTTCGGTCCGGTTCCAGTGATACACCAGAACCACGGCGAATAGCACCGGGAAAAGATGGGCGCCGCAGGCATCTGCCAACACACCCCAGATTCCACGGACCTTGAGACGGAAAGGAGGCGCCGAGTAGAACGTAAAGGCCAGCCACGAGAAGAGATATGTTGAAAACAGCAACGTGTCGTTCCGCCAAACAATCAGAAAGGCAACGCCCGCAACCATGCAGCCGGCAAGAAGCACCGCTGGGTAGATGCGGGCCTCTCCAGGCCATCGCCCAGGTTTTCCGCTTGCCTGATCGTCTTTGGCGTCGGTCAGATCATTCAGAACGCTCACATAACTCGCGCAGACGATAAGCGCGGGCAGCGCAAGGGCCACCACCGGCCACAGCGATGAGAACGGAATTCGTGAGAGCGCCGCAGTCAGGTAGATCGTTGCCAGAATTGGCGAGAGTTTGTGCTCCCACCAGGAGTCTGCGCGAAATGGCCCAAGAGTTAGCACCATATAAATACATAGGCGCGAGTTTAGATCCCGATTTGCTATAACCCGCTGAGGAAATAAAGCTATCATCGATTCATTCTTGACGCCATCGGTCAACGTGTACCCGGTTCCCCAATAGGCCCCTCCATCCACCGCTTCAAGAATCGACGATAGGGCTTGACTCTATACTCCCCAATCTCAATCTGGCCGGCCGCGACGGATTAGAACAATTCAACAAAACGTCCGCACGATGAGTGCCCAAATGCCAGAGCCGTGGTTTCCGTGGACGCTTCGGCATATTCGAGTTGTGCGAAAATTAACGGCCAAGTGACGCCATTGCCCGGCGATCAACTCATGCCTCGTTCGGGGCACAAAAAAACCCCGCAGGCGCGGGGTTTTGTAAGAAGGGAAATGAATTCTTCAGATCAGGGCTGACGGCTTCAGTTGGACGAAGTGACTATTTCTCCTGTTCTCGCCGGCACGGCCGTCTTTCTGCTGACCACGATGTAGTTGCGACTGGCGTACACTCGACGAATCGACGATCAGCAGATCAAACCTAACAGCGGACAATTTTCGGTGAGCAAATTCCTTGCGTCGCATTTCTGGTATCGACTACCAGTTGTGACTCGCTTACGATGCGCTCGTAGTCGTAGTCCGAGTGGTCGGTTATGATCAGCACGCAGTCATAGGATTCAAATCTTCCAAGTTCAGCGCAATCCATTCTGAGATCATAGCGGCGCCCGCGCCCCACATGTGCGAAGTACGGGTCGTGGTAACTGACCTGCGCGCCTTGTTTCTGCAACAGCTCAATGATGGTCAGGGCCGGCGATTCACGCAGATCGTCAATATCCTTCTTATAAGCAACGCCCAGCGCTAAGATGCGCGCGCCATTCAGCGTCTTCTTATTCTGGTTCAGGGCTGAGCTTACCGATGCGACCACGGAGTACGGCATCGCGGCATTGATCTCCCCCGCCAATTCGATGAATCGGGTATGGAAGTCAAACTGCTTGGCCTTCCATGAAAGATAAAATGGATCTATGGGGATACAATGCCCACCCAGCCCTGGTCCCGGGTAAAATGGCTGGAACCCAAAAGGCTTGGTGGAAGCAGCGCGAATTACTTCCCAGATGTCGATTCCCATGCGCAGTGCCAGCAGCTTCAACTCGTTGACTAAAGCAATATTCACACATCGGTAGATGTTTTCCAGCAGTTTGGTCATCTCTGCAACAGCCGGAGTGGAGACCCGTACAACGCGATTGAAGATAGCGCCATAGAGGGCGGCTGCCAGGTCGGAGGCGGCGGAATTCAAACCACCTACGACTTTGGGGATATCGCGGCGGGCCACTTGATCATTGCCGGGGTCCTCGCGTTCAGGTGAAAATGCAACGTAGAACTCACCGGATGCGGCCTCTTCTCCGCGCGCTGCATTGAGCCCAAGGCCGTTGCTCTTTTCCAGAATTGGAACCAGTACTTCTTCTGTAGTGCCAGGATACGTCGTGCTCTCCAGCACAATTAACTTACCCGCACTTAAATGCGGGGCCACGGCTTCTGCCGTCGCCTTGATATAACTGAGGTCCGGTTGGTGGAAATCATCGAGCGGCGTTGGAACACAGATGATGACCGCATCCATATCACGAATCTCGCTGTAATCGGATGTAGCGGTGAATCCGTGCTGCCTGGCTGCCTGAATCTCGGTGGGTGGAATACGAACGATGTAGGAGCCTCCCTGGCCGAGCACAGAGACCTTGCGGTCGTCGATATCAAAGCCGGTGACACGAAACCCTTGCTCTGCAAACAGCAAAGCCAGCGGCAAGCCGACATATCCAAGGCCAATGATTCCGACCCGGGCCGTGCGGCGGTCAATTTTTACGGAGAAACTGTCTAACGTCTCTATAACGCTATGGTTCATCATTGGATTACCTCGGCTTTCAGTTTCCATAGTGTTCCCGCGCGGAGGAACAGTCTAACCCCGGCCAGCTCAATTGCGCATCCCGATAACTGGCAGGGGATCCCACATCGATGAGATAGTCGCGGACCACGTAGGCCGACATCCGGCCAACTAAATTGGGAAGCACATGAAACCCCAGATCGGCGGGGACTCGCTTGGGGATTTCGTCAAAAATCCCGGAGGCCGCTGCCAATATACCGGAAAAGGCCAGGTTATTCATGGGGCGTGAGGGTTTTTCCGTGAAGCCCTGGACGTTTTGAGATTCATCCACCGTCACGATCCCGCACTGACTAGGATCATCCACTGTGTGGACACCCATGGTCGCTATTTGCCCCTTTGCACGATGCAACGCCAGCATACCTGTGAGATCCATGTTCGTCAGAACATCTCCATAAAGGACCCAGAAGTCCTCATCGGACCCGATCCAGCGACGGTTCGCCAATAGTGTTCCCGCACTTCCAAGTAAAGATTCTTCATGCGCTATGTGTACTTTGAGATTGCCGCTATACAATCCAAGGAAGTCTCGCACCGCCTTCGCGTGGGAATGAGTGTTCACCAGGACCTCGCCAATTCCATGCCGACAGCATAGTTCGAGCCAGATCGCCAGTAGAGGTACGCCCTTGACCGGCACAAGGCACTTAGGAATCGTGCCAGTCAAGGGCCTTAAACGCTCGCCGTTACCCGCTGCTAGAATGAATGCTTTCACAGAGGGAAGTCTTCTTCGGTCCGCCGCAAACCGCCGGCTAGCTCAGCATTGCAAAGAACGGCCGGGCTTCCGCAACCTGCGTCGGTCGTTCCAGTGTTGGCGCCTGCAGGTCCCCGAGCAGTCCAACGACCGTCAGGGTGGCGCCATTGGAGACTCCGCCCCCCGGGGCCGGATTGACTACGGTGATCGTTCGCTGCCCAACAGACAGGATGTCATTGTTGGATATCTGCGCTTTCAGTTGTGTCGAGCTGACAAAGGTCGTAGGACGGACAGAGCCATTTACCTGAACAACCGACGTACTGATGAAGCCCGTTCCATGCACGGTGAGAGTGAAGCTCGACCCCAGGACAAGAGCTGTGGACGGTGAAATGTTAGAGATCGAAGGAACCGGATTATTGACCGCGAGAACCAGCGTTCCGGATACTCCCCCACCCACCGATCCAGGATTGGCCACGGCGATGGAAAGACTTCCAGCAGAGGCAACGTCAGCGGCGGAAATCGATGCCTGCAACTGCGTACCGCTGACAAAGGTCGTCGTCCGGGTGCTGCCGTTGACCTGCACTACTGCGCCAGAGACAAAATTGCTCCCATTGGCAGTCAGAGTAAACCCGGCACTACCGGCGATGACGCTCGCCGGTGAAATGCTCGAAAGGACCGGCGGCGGGATTACTGTAAGGACCGCAGCAGCCGAGTTCCCTCCACCCGGTCCCGGGTTGACGACAGTGATGGAATGAGTGCCAGCAGCCGCAACATCCGTAGAAGTTATGGCCGCGTTGAGCGCCGTATCGCTGATGAACGTTGTAGTACGGCTGGCACCGTCGATTTGCACCACGGCGCCGGAAACAAAGTTGCTGCCGTTTACAGTCAGAGTGAATCCACCACTGCCCGCTGGAACGCTGGCAGGAGAGATGCTCGAGAGCACCGGCAACGGATTGATGACGGTAAGAGTAACGGAGGACGACGTCCCACCACCCGGACCGGGGTTCACCACAGTGATGGAAAGACTTCCAGCGGCGGCATCATCCCCGGCGGGTATGGCCGCGCTGAGCTGCGTACCACTCACAAAAGTTGTGGTCCGGCTGCTCCCATTGACCTGCACCACGTCGCCGGAAATAAAGTTGCTGCCATTTACGGTCAGGGTGAATCCACCACTGCCCGCTGGAATGCTGGCCGGAGAGATGCTCGAGAGCACAGGCAATGGATTGGTGACGGTGAGAGTAACGGCGGACGAGGCCCCACCACCCGGACCAGGGTTCACCACAGTGATGGAAAGACTTCCAGTGGAGGCATCATCCCCGGCGGGTATGGCCGCGCTGAGCTGCGTACCACTCACAAAAGTTGTAGTCCGGCTGCTCCCATTGACCTGCACCACCGCACCGGAAACAAAGTTGCTGCCGTTTACAATCAGAGTGAATCCACCACTGCCCGCTGGAACGCTGGCCGGAGAGATGCTCGAGAGCACCGGCAACGGATTGGTGACGGTAAGAGTAACGGCGGACGAGGTCCCACCACCCGAACCGGGGTTCACCACAGTGATGGAAAGACTTCCAGCGGCGGCATCATCCCCGGCGGGTATGGCCGCGCTGAGCTGCGTACCACTCACAAAAGTTGTGGTCCGGCTGCTCCCATTGACCTGCACCACCGCGCCGGAAATAAAGTTGCTGCCGTTTACAGTCAGAGTGAATCCACCGCTGCCCGCTGTAACGTTGGCGGGAGAGATACTCGAGAGCACCGGCGCCGAGTTGGTGACAGTAAGAGTAACGGACGACGAGGTCCCACCGCCCGGACCGGGGTTCACCACAGCGATGGAAAGACTTCCAGCGGCGGCATCATCTCCAGCGGGTATATCCGCGCTAAGCTGTGTGCCACTGACAAAGGTTGTGGTCCGGCTGCTCCCATTGACCTGCACCACCGCGCCGGAAACAAAGTTGCTGCCGGTCGCAGTCAGCGTAAACCCGCCGCTGCCTACAGGAACGCTGGTGGGCGAAATGCTTGCCAGCACCGGCACCGGGTTATTGGGAGAATTCACGGTCAGGGTAATCGCGGCGCTAGTTGAGCCATCCGGATTTGCCACGGTGACCGCGAGGGTCCCGGGCGAAGCGATATCGCTGGCAGGAATGGATGCATTAAGTTGGCTTCCACTGACAAATGTCGTGGTCCGGTTCGAACCGCCCACCCGGACAGAAGCCCCATTGACAAAATTCGAGCCGGTGGCCGTCAGAGTGAAAGCCGGTCCTCCGGCGGTAACGCTGGTTGGAGAAATCGAGCTCAACACCGGAGGTGTTGCCGATCCGGTCACGGTGAAATTGGCCGGACTCGACTGCCAGGCGCCTTCACTGGGGTTGGAAACGGTCAAGACCAGAGTTCCCGCCTGCGCCAAGTCACTGCTGGTCAGTTGAACATTGATCTGCGTACTACTAACCAAAACCGTAGTGCGATTGCTCCCACCGATCGCCGCCTGTGAGTCCGCAAAGAAATTGACACCATTCACCGTGACGGTCTGAGCGGAGCTCCCGGAAGGCAGGCTTGCCGGCGAGAGGCTCCGTATCATGGGCAGATTGGTGGAACTCTGCAGCAGCGGAGTCAGGATTGCTTCCAACTGGGCCGCTGTGGCTTGTTTGGCCAGGTACGAATCGCCAACGTTAGGTGTCTGAAACCAATTGTTCTGTCCCGGCGTGGCCTGCGAAAAATTCTCAACCGTCGTCTGACCGTTCAAACCCGGCACCGTAAAGTTCGTTCCGAGCCCCCGCACGGCAAAGAGTAGAGGCATCTGGCCAAAGCCCGGCACCGGATTTCCACCGTTGAACTGGATGTAAGAGGCCTTGATGGGATCGCTCGTCGTGCTGGACGAGAAATCGGGTCCGGTTAGCACATCCTGGCTGACTTCCACTCCCATGTTCACAATCTGGACCGGCCAATGCGCATAGACAAAACTGGCCGCGTCCGCATCAACTCTCATATTGTGCTCGTTGCCGTTGGGAAAGAACCCCGCCCCAGGCACCAACCGCACGACCTTCTGCGTCACAAGTTGTATGCCCGTCAGGGGGCTGATGGAATCAGCCGGGCTTTGCAGCAACGCCTGCAGCGGCTGCCAGTATCCGTCGGCCACGATGTAAACGCTATGATCGGCAGCGCCGGCCAACGCCTGCCGATAGACCGTGACCGCGTCAGGGTAGTTGGCCCGCGTATCGTTGGGAATGCCGAATCGTGCAGCCATTTGCTGGGCAAAGTTGCTGGTGGCTGAGTTTTCCAAATTCGGCGTGGTGCCTTTATGTGCGCCGATGGGAACATTGGGATGGCCGTAGTAGGTTGCGATGGCATGCATGAGCGGCGCGCTGAAATCGTTCGCCGAGGAGCATATCTCAGCCAGCACGTTGACCTCGCCCCGGTTGGCGAGCCCCCACATCACCGCGTGATCGCCCACATCGTCCACAGACGGAGCCATGTCGGAATCGATGATGATGTTGACCGGAGGGACCGGCGCCTGCAATTGAGAGAAACCTCTGCCTGCACAGAGCATCAGAAGGCAGGCGAGCGCGATGATATATTGCGTTTGTTTCATAGGAGTAACCTCATGATTTAGCTACGGTAGGACAGGGCCTGAAATGCCTTGTCTGGCAGTTCAGGCGAACCGCCTTGCATTACCTTTTGGAGTCGAATTTCAGCGTTTTCGACGGATCGAAAACGTCCAGGAATTTCCAGCGGACCTTTCGTTTAATCTTCTCGACCTGGTCAAAGATCGACTGCAGTTCCAGTTCGAGTTCCCATGGATCGGGATAAAAGTTCTTGCGCAACAAGTGCTGCGGGGCGTCTCCGTTTTCACCTGGCAGGTTCTCTCCACCAAAACAGGAGACAAAATGTTCGTAGGTGTCTGCCGCGATGGCGGCTGCCTCGTCTGACATATTCCCGGGCTGGCCAAAGGGGAATGCAAAAAACTTCACTGGCTGTTCAAGCTGGCGTTCCAACTCGTCCTTGGAAGACACGATTTCCGCAGTGAGTCTTTCCTCATGAGTTGACCCACAGTCAAAATGGGTCCGGGTGTGACTTCCAAACTCGGCGCCTCTGCGGCTCCAGTACCGCGCCTGCGCCCATGTCATTGGGAGCGCCCCTCTTTCCGCGTGGAGCAGGTCGTGCTCGAATTCTAGATGTTGATCGACCGGGCTGGTGGCCACAAACAGGGTCACCGGTGTTTCGGTCTCCTGGGCCACGGCGCGCAAGCTGACGAAATTGTCCGCGTAGCCGTCGTCAAAGGTCAGGGCCACGGTCGGTGAATCCACGATGCCGGAGCGAAGCAGCGCAACAGCCTCCGACAGGCTCACGATGCGATAGTGCGATTGCAAGAACCTTATCAGGCCCCAGAAGGTTTCTGTCGAGATCCCCATCCTATGAGGCCGGTCGCTTACCAGGTGGTGCGCCAGAATGACGACCGGATATTGTTTCTGTCTCCGCCGGTTCCAATTTCTGGCCACTGTGTATGGGGCAATCAGGAGTAATGCATCCAGGCACAGCTTCCAGGCGCGGCGAAAGCGTTTGCTTTGCCGGCCACGAGGCCCGCTCTGCTGAGGAGAACGCTTCAGTTGAGCAAGATAGGGCGTGATAATTTCTTCGGTCCAGTGGGAAACCATTTTCCCTGCTTGCATGGTGCTTCCGGTCTGCAAGCCTAATGCGGTCTGTACGAGCAAATCATCGGACAGGAGGTCGAGTTTAAGCGTGAACCCCAGGATTGCATCGTAAGGTTGTACGGGGATGATCACGCTGGCAACGGTATTGGCGCTCCGCGAAGCCGCTATGAAGTGTTCGACGCCGGTAACAACATCCTTGCCTGCCATCAGGTCTTCCGGGTTGATTTCATTGTTGCTTGTGCGAATCAGGCCGCGCAGCGAAATGGACGATAGTTCCGGGTCGGTTGGAAGGCTGCCGAGCACTACGATCAGTCCGGCACTCTGCCGGCGAACAAAATCCAGGAGGCCTTCCGGCCCCGCAGCCTCCATGGGCAGGAATGGCCAGCCGGCCTTCCTGCAGTTTTCCTCAAGGTCCTCAAGGGTAAATTCCCTCAGGTCTTTCAGATCGCGAGGACATCCGTGAATCCACCGCAGCATACGTTGGGTGAGCTGCCGTGACCGGAAAGGAGACGCCAGACCGGCCTTCCCGGAAGCGTGCGCCGGCAGGCGCGAGGAGTCGGTATGCCCGAGAGCGATAAGACGCTGGACCGGCGGAAGTTTTTCCTTCGCTTGCTGGACAATTCCGCAGACCTCTGCACCCGGTATCTCGCCCAAGATGCGGTTGGCAAACTTCCAGGCGCGCCACGGGCGCGCGTTTGACAGGACAAGAATTCGAAAGGCGTTCATTCCGGCAGAGGGCGGCCTTCACTGAAGAACTTTTGCAGCCCGCAGAGCGTAGCGCCATTGAAGTCCGGAAATACACGTTCCGCTCCCGCCCGTCTGAGCGCGGCAGCACGACTGTGGTCCGCAACCCCAAAACATTTCATGTGCGCCGCCTTTGCTCCCTGCACGCCCGAAACAGCGTCTTCGAAAACCAGCAATTCATGCGCTGGAAGCCCCAATTGATCGGCCGCCTTGCGGAAAATTTCCGGGTGCGGCTTGCCTATCGCTACTTCGTCACCGGTGACCACGGCCGTAAATAAGCTGGAAAGGCCCAGTTGATCAAGCAAATGATGAACACGAACAGAACCTCCGCTCGATGCCAGCCCGATGGGAATGGCAGCCCGTGTGAGTTCACACAGCAACTCACGGACGCCCGCAACCGCCGTTATGCTAGGCATTTCTTTGGTAAACAGCCGGTCTTTCTCCGCGCCATAGTCTCGAATCTCGCCAGCGGTCAGATCTCCGAAAAAGTAACGCAACATGTCCTCTTTCTTCCTGCCGTCACGAACCACCTGTAGATCGGTGTTCATGACCTCCCGGTCAATCGACGCAAGAAGTTCCTTCCACACCTTGATATGCGCAGGATGACTGTCTGCGACTACGCCATCCAAATCGAAAATCACACCTTTCAGCATGAGAGGCATTTAACTTGAGGGCCGTCCACGGAAAAGAGCGATGGGCTGCAAAACCGGGGGCCATAAAGCTTCCCGGTCTTCGGGCTTCAACCAGAAGAGCCAACCGCCAGCGGCGGCCACCGTGAGAGTTACCAGCCCCATCGCCGCGCATCGCAACAACATCGGTCCGGGCATCATGTGATGAAGTACCCATCCGGAAGACAGGACGGCGGCGCCGATCCCCGCAAAACCCAGCCAGAACCGGCAGGCAAATGCCCCATAGTGTTCCCCGATGATGCGGCAGGAAGCCCGAACCACAAAGTGATAGCAAAATATCGCTTCACCAAGGATCAAGCCAACGGGCACGGCCCATGTACCCAGAGGCCGTAGCAGCGCCGCTACCAGCGCGGTGCCGGCCACGGCGGCAAAGAAATAGCCAAACGCCTGTACCCTATGCTGGTTGGTGGCTGTGGCCACGGTCGAACTTGCGGCCCAGGGCGTCTGGAACGCCAGCAACACCAGAAAAAGGCGCAACAATTCTTCATCGGGCACAATCCTGCCGCGCGTCCAAAAGGCGATGATGCCTGCGCCTTCATACCAGAGACTGGCAACACAGGCGAGGGTCACGATGGCCGTGCCAACCACGGTGATCCGATGCACGCGCCTGAGCTTTGAAAATTCTCCCAGGGCTTCCATTCTGGCAAAATCAGGGGTCAGAGCCAAGCTGATGCTGTAGAGCGACTGGCGAATCACGTCGATCATCGTCTTGGAAATTGAAAGCACCGCCACGGCCAACCCACCCATGACACCGGCAGTCAGCAAAATACTTCCCTGATAGGCAATCAGGTTGCCGGCCAAGAGCAGGGCAAACAACAGGCTGGGATTGGCCAGCTCTTTCAGGAACCTGAAATTCGCGCCCGATATCCCTGGAAAGAGCTCCGGCAGCCGCCTGCGAATGTCCATCAGTACGAACAGCGCAGTCAAGATCACAGTCAGAATCTGCACCCCAGCTATGGCGATCATGCTTCCACCCAGAATGAGCGCCGCCGCTGAGAACACCGTCACCATCGCCTGCTGGAAGTTAGCAATCCACTGGGAGCGCGCCAGATTTCCGGTCGTCTGATAGGTGGCGGCGATGAACCGCATCGGCATGGCCCAAAGCACCTGCATCGAAAGCAGGATAATGACCATCGTGGCGGTGGCCGGCGCCGTCAATCTCAACCCAATCCAACCCGGAATCGGTAGGAGCCACACCAGACCGGCAACCAGCACAGTAACGATCGCCGCCAGGGCAAGGTAAAATGCCATGGCCGTGTGCTGGATAGACCGATACTCTTCGAGGTCCGCTCTGGCGTAGGCCTGAGTTAAACGATTGATGGTCGCCTGCTGCATGCCTACATCAAGGCCAGTCAGGTAGCCTGTGGCGGCGAAAAGGGCGACGTATTCTCCATAACGGGCAGCCGGCCAGTACCGCAAAAACAGCGGAACCAGCACCAGTGAGCCCAGCCGCACAAGTGTGTGACCACAGAAGATGGCATTTACGGCATGGAAGACACGGCGGGCCGTCATAGGCGCCTGTGTTGCGGCCGCAGCCATGACTATTGCCGAATCGCCCCAAGCAGAGAACCATCCAACAGGCGCCGCAGCATGGACCGGAAAGGGCCCTCGTCCGCTGCATCCAGCAGCTCTGAGAAGAGGCCCTTGGCTTTTCGCGGGCGCTTAGTCACCGCTTTGCAGCGATCACACTCGCCCCCCAGGGGATGAACAACCCGGCGGGCTATCTGCAGCAATCCTGGCTGATAGGAAGCATCACTGATGTGGCAGCCAAGTAACTGCGCTTCACGAGCACAGGAGACGTTGCCCGGAGCAAAGCAGCGAGAAGCCACGGCAAACATGGCCAGATCTGGCTCCGAGTCGCCAACCGCAACCAGGTCTACGGGCGAAAGACCCACATACGATAAAAGCGAAAGCAGTCCGCCGCCTTTATCCACGTCCTTGGCGACGATTGCCGTATCGAGGCCGGTATGATGCGCACGGAGGGAGTTCAAATTAAGCCCGGCCAGCAAATCCTGCACCATGAGCGATGGCAACGGTGAAGTGCGGCCCTGGTAGTAGGTAAAAGCGCGCACCGAGAATTGGTAATCGTCATTCAGGAATACTCCGGGAATCTTCCGCAGCGCATCCCGCGCCTGCTCCAACTCCAGCAGAGATTGCCGGCTGACGAGCGCCTGATGGCGGTCGCCGAGAGCATCATAGATGGCGCTTCCATACTCGACCACACCACCGGCAAAATGGTACGCACGGCAGTACTCCATTACTTCGCGCAAAGAGCGGGCGGTGTTTACAGCAATGGTGTATCCATGCGCATGGAGCAGAGAGATTGCCTGTATTCCGGCAGCGGTAGTGCTGGGAAAGCCAAAGGCCATTCGGTCGAGCACGCCGTCGATATCCAGTGACACGAGCGGAAGTTGCCAGGCGACTGCAGGCGGCGCTTGGCACCGCCTGCCACATTCTCTGACTGTTTCACTTACCAGGAAGTTCCAGGACGCTACATGGCTCCGGTGAAATTCGTCCCGGCGGTCAATGAGCCGGGAATTCTGCAGGCCAAGGGTCGCCAGATTCTGGGCCCACAGCCCCGCCAGAAGTTTGTGGACGAAAATACGATCTTTGATCGAGGCATCTCCGCTGTTCTGCGCATAGCTATTCACCAACTGTGCCGACTCGTCTTCCGAGAGTCCGAAGTGGAAAATCGCGCCGGCAAGGTCATACGCCGGATCCATCATTCCCAGTTCATTTTTTCCCTGGCCATGATGCTCGAAATCCGCCTTCATCAGCCCGGACTTCGAAGTAATCCATTCTTCCGGAGACATTTTACTGTCAGTCAAGACTGGCGCTGGGCAACTCTCACTCAAGAGCCGGCGGCGAATCCATGTTCGATTCAGCGCGGAAGCAATTCTTGAGTCATAGCTATGGCCCAAAGCGCTGACCAGAAGTTCGATGCCCTTGTGTTGCTTTTCACGGCCCAGATCAGGGGTGGGATCATCGGCGAGCCGAAGGCCGCTTGCGCGGGCCGATATATACGCGGCGACCGTACCGATCAGGGCGCCACGGTCCTGCGGGACCGGGCTCGAGTCTTTGGCGGCTGGGACCCATTCACAATACAAGATGCCATCTCGAAGTCCCAGCAGGGGAGGAACAAACTTCCCTAATCTTTGACCGGCAAGAAAGGCGTGATAGCTGAGCCATCCCCAGCCTACGCTCTTCGCCAGCACATAGCGCAGTTCCCTGCGGCCTTCACTACTACTCAAATGCACTTCATAAACCCGTTTGAGCCGTACATCCACTCTCTCCGGTGTTTCCGCACGCCATCTCCGGTTCAGCTCTCCCGTTATCGCACCTTCAACTACCTGCACCTGGAAGTATCCGAGAGACGCAAAATACTCACCCAGCCGGGCTATGATCGCATTCGAATCGAGCAGTTTCTGCTTATGCCGCTCAGAAGGCTCCAGCGTAATGACTGAGATTCGTGAAAGCATACGGAATAAGCGCGAGTCTTTCCATTCCGGAAAAGCCGGCTCCGCGGGATTCAACACCACCATGTCTCGGTCGGCAATGCCTGCCTCCCGCAGCAGGCCCACAATACGGACCAGCGTCTCGCCCGAGTGGATCGATTCATCAACAATGATCACCCGTGCCTTTCTATTCACCGCGCCCCGAAGGGCCTTTTTCTCCCATGCGGTCAAGCCTTTCTTTGGGCGGACAGCAACCCAATCAACCTCAAGAACACGGGCGCTGAGATAGGCCACCAGCAACGGCGCGATATACGATCCGGCGGTGCGCAATCCTACGACCATCAGGGGCTGCTGGCGGTCAGGAAAAGCGGCCATCAGCTTTCTTCCCAGTTCGAAGCAGTCCGACGGCGTGAAATCTCTTGCGTGGAAGAACGCCGGTACCTTGATACGGCGTCTCCACAATGATTTGGGGAATTTTGGAGGCAGCAAAGCGGCCAGCCGATCGCGATATTCCAGAAGAATGGACGCCTTCCCAAAACCTTCCGCAATCAGAGAGATTTTCGAGAACTCATCGGCGGCCGAACGCCATTTCTCCTTCCAGATGCGGAGCCGGTACAACAGCGCTATACGCAGCTTACCGGCGCCATACAAGATTATTTGGGCGGCCCAGGCCGCCGGGCCCGCAACCGGCAGAATTTTGCCGACCTTGGAAAACTCATACGAATGGCCGGCAAGGTAATCGTCGATGGTGTCGGCAATCGCATACGAGAGCAGGAAGATGTTCGTGACCACTTCCGAACGCTGCCAGTCTTCGAGTATCCAATCCAACTTGCGCAATTCCTGCTTCAGATGACCGGCGACTTCACGGAGGGTCGGAGCAGAGTTCAGGCACCACCGATACTGGGAGTAGAACTCAGCTTCTGCAGGCAGCGGCAACCCTCGAAGAGACTTGCCTGCGTTTTGCATGGAATGATCCGCAGAGAGTTCAAGAGGCCTGTCGTCTTCCAGAATTGGGCCGCCATTCGCCCGTTGCCCATCCTCGTTGCACACGGTCCGTCCGCTCGAATGTGTTTGGCTCGCGCCATCCTCGACCCTTCGGCCCGGTCTTTTATGTTGTGGCAAGTGATCTTGTGTCAAATGGGTCCCGTTCATTTCTGTCTCAGTACTCATCGCTCACCTCTTTCACAAAGCGGCCCATTGATGCAGCGCCACCGGGAATCGCGCCACGATAGGACAAAAGAAGTTCATCTCTACTCGTGGGCATCTGGACTGTGCTGATGGTCCCGACTCGTTCAACGACCACCGCCAACAATCGCCTCTGATCGTCGCGAGAGCTGAAGGTATGGTCGGACCGGGGAATGATTTCAAGCGCGATCTTGCCGGAGGTGTGCAACTGTTCCAGGACGGCCCCCCCGGCGTCGCGCAAATCATCGAGAAGAGGATCGCCTTCGGAACACAGAAAGGCCATTTGCACATTCCGCTGAGCGAGGCGTTGCAGATCTGCCTCCAGGGGGGAAGTTTCACGCGTTCTTGCCGGCGGCGCCAGCCGCCGCCGCAATCTATATTGGAGCGCCCGGATGAGTTTCCGATAGTCCGATTGTCCCGTGAGGAACCTATACCAGCTCTTCCGGTCTCCAAGAGCTCGGTCCCAATAGTAGCTGGCTGCCCGGCGCGTGATTATGTCCGGCTGAGACTCTGCATCCTGAGACTCTGCGTCACCGGCTTCGGCTGCCTGGAAGTTAATCAGGATTCCGCCTATGATTCGCGGGTCGCAGCCGGCCGCATCCAGAGAGACTTGCGCCCCTGAGCACCCACCCAAACAAATGAAGCGGTCAATACCGCGGGTCCGCCTCAGGTACTCCATCGCATTCTGTGTTTCGCAGATCGCGCTTTTCTTGAACGGCAGAGCATCCTGGCGCGCCATGCTGTCCCCAATACCAGAGAAATCAAAACGCATGGTTACAAAGCCGCGCTCTGCCAGTTCCCTGGCAATTCTCACGTAGATACGCCCCGGCCCCACACGATGCACGATCCCGGAATTGAGCACAATCACCGCTGGATGACTGTGGCGCCGTAGCGCCGGAGGTGGATCGGCGACAATTCCCACCAGCGACCGGCCCGGCCCGAAGAGCGCTGCCTCTTCTTTCAACTGTGAGTGTCGCATAGCCACGAAACGATCGATTGCAATACCTGATTGGGGACCAGCAGGCCGCCATCTTCCCTGGGCAGCCAGATTTTAGGAGAGTTCACGCTCTGAAAGTTCAAACTGCCCTCGACGGGACGCAAGCGGTCATTCCGGTTGCCTTCAGACGGCTCTTGCCGGCTTTCGATGACCAACACGTTCTTGGCCGCGATCCAGGAGCTCGGGGTCAATTGAATTTGTTCGATCTCCCGGCAGAGGTCGAGAGACATAGGAAAGCCCAGGATGTCGAGATTGTTGGAAGATTCCGGCCCGCGGGGTTTGGGCCGAAATCTCAACATCTCTTTGTGCAACGAAAACAGATCTTCACGGTAACCTTGTCCGCTCACAATCGTGTCCCACAAAACCAGGCTGTCAACATCCCGGCGTTCAATGGCCGCCAGGGCCGCTAGCGACGCGCCCAGCCGAAGGCCAACCAGGCAGACTTGCTCCAGCCCGGTACGCCGCCGTGCTTCGGCAATCGCGGTCGAGATGTCCTTGAGCCATTGTGTAACGCTGCCTTCCTTGCAGTCCCCGGAGGAATCGCCGCAACCGAAGTAGTCAAACCTCAGCACCGGGAAACCCGCCTCAGAAAGCCGGACCGCCAATTGCCGCAGGGCCCGGTGGCAGTTAATGTACTCATGTCCCAACGGCTGGCAAACTATAACTGCGCACTTCCGCCACGCCGAAGGCGGTTCAAGATAGCAGCCAAAGAGAGAATGGCTGACGTCCCCGAAATACACAGGTGCAAGCAGCGGAAGGGCGCTTACTGGCATTGCATGCGCTCCCTGCAACTGGCCGCGAACTGGGCCAGAGTTTGGAATGCCAGCTCTTTGGGCTTCATGCGCAGACCTAACTCCTTTTCCAACCTGGCTACCATCTGGGTGGCCAGCAGCGAGTGGCCCCCTAGGTCAAAAAAGTTGTCATAGATACTGATTCGTGGGACTTTGAGGATGTCAGTCCATAGGGCCATCACCACCTGCCCGACCGGATCGTCTATATCGCCACTCGTCATTACCGCAGACAGTTCACCTGGTTCCTGGAATTCCTCAGATGACTTCCCCTGGCCCCCTTGGGCAGAAGCGGGGTCTGGCAAGGCATGGCGATCCACCTTGCCATTGGGCGTCAAAGGAAGCCGTTCAAGCGGGCATAGAACGGGGAGCATATAACCCGGCAATCGTTCCTTCAAAAAGCTACGGAGATCCACTAGAGAAGACGAATCTGGCTCTGGCAATACCACGTAGGCCGCCAGACGGGGATCCCCAGTTCCATCGTCGCGGACTGCAACGCATACATCGCAAACCGCCGGATGCTGTCTCAGCACCGCCTCAATCTCGCCTAGCTCGATTCTGAAACCACGGACTTTTACCTGATTGTCCAAGCGCCCGAGGCATTCAAGGCTGCCATCCGCGTGGTAGCGCGCGAGATCACCGGTTCTATAGAGCCGGCCCGTCGCCTGGGGCCCCAGAAGTCCGCTAATGAATTTCTCTGAGTCCAGATCAGCACGATTGCGGTAACCGCGTGCCAGCCCTTCGCCTCCTATATATAGCTCGCCCGTCACACCCACCGGCAGTGGCTGAAAGTTACGGTCCAGCACGTACATCTCTGTATTGGCAATGGGATGCCCGATTAACATTGGGCCTTCGTCTGAGGTCACGCGATAAACGGCCGACCACACGGTGGTTTCTGTGGGCCCATACATATTCCAGACCGAGGCCGACCTGCGCAACAACTCCCCGGCCAATTCCCGCGACCAGGCTTCACCCCCACATAGGATTTTTAGATTGCGTTTACCCGCCCACCCCGATTGCAGCAGCAATTTCCAGGTGGAAGGAGTGGCTTGCATCGCTGTAATGTCATGACCTTCCAGCAAGCGCGATAGCTGCTGGCCATCAGCGGCGGCCTCGCGGCCGGCCAGCACACAACGTGCGCCCACGATAAGAGGCAGATATAACTCAAGCGCCGCAATATCAAACGAGATGGTGGTCACAGCCAGGAATGAGTCCTGTAGCGCCAAGCCCGGCCGGTTTTGCACTGACATCAACAGGTTCACCAGAGCGCGATGAGGAATCTGAACACCCTTGGGCCGCCCAGTAGATCCAGAGGTATAGATCACATACACCAGGTTCTCAGGCTTCACCAGGACCGTAGGATTTTCCCGGCTCTCCTGGGAAATCACCGGCCAGTCACGGTCCATGCAGATGAGCTCGCCACGATAGTCTGCCAACCCAAGCTCCTGGCCCTGTCTGGTCACCAGGAATCTCAGATCTGAGTCTTCGATCATGAAGCTGATGCGAGTTTTCGGGTAAGAAGGGTCGAGTGGCACATAGGCTCCGCCGGCCTTCATGATTGCCAGCAGCGCAACCATCATGTCAATCGAGCGCTCCATGGAGACGCCCACCAGTAGCTCAGGCCCCACCCCCAGCTTACGAAGATAGTGTGCGAGTTGATTCGCGCGGGCATTGAGCTCTCCGTAGCTCAACTCGTCCTTCTCAAAAACGACGGCGGTGGCATTGGGAGTATGCTCTGCTTGCGCCTCAATGAGTTCATACAGGCACATCTCCCTGGGGTAGGGCGCGCGGGTATCGTTCCATTTGAGGACGATTTGTGCCCGTTCCGCTTCCGTTAAAAGAGCCAAGTCCGCAACCCGCATTTCCGGGTCGATGGCCGCACCGGCAAGCAATTGCTGCCAATGCTCCACCATGCGCGCGATCGTGGCCGGGCTGAAGAGGTCCGGGTTATATGTAATTGGACCGAAGATACGGTCTCCACGGTCGTCAATTACGACGATCAGATCAAGCTTTGAACCGCCATTGCAGATTTCCTCAGTCGCCAGGTTCCATCCGGGCGCGATTTCGGGCATCTTCGGCTGTTGTGAAAGAGCGATCTGGAACAGAGGATTGCGGCTTGTATCCGGCCGTGTCTGAAGCTCGCGAACGACACGAACGAAAGGCACATCGTCGTGGGCCAATGCATCGAGCACCACTCCCCGTATTCGGGCCAACAAATCCGCGAACGTTAGACGCCCTGAGAGGTCAACCCGCAGCGCCAGCGGGTTCACAAAGTAACCCATGAGCGGCTCGAATTCAGCGCGCTTGCGGCCTGCCGTGAAAGTCCCTAGCACCACATCTTCCTGGCCGGTATATCGATGCAGTAGGGCCGCAAGACCAGCTAGCAACGTCATATACGGCGACGCTTCGTACCGTGGTCCAAGTTGCTTGATTCTTGCCACCACACTGGCCGATAGCTCGAATCTCTGAATGGCTCCCCGGTGGCTGTCAACCGGCGGCCGCGGGCGATCATTGGGCCATTCCAGCAGGGGAAGTTCGCCTGCCAGTTGTTTCATCCAATAGGCTGCATGCTGGTCAATGACTGCATCTGGCCGCTTACGCTGATCAAAAGCGTAGTCTGCATATTGAATACGCAGTTCGCGCAAGGGTGAAGGACGGCCTGCCGAAAACGCCTCGTACAGCGCAGCCAGTTCAGAAAGGAATACGCTATAAGCGGTCACGGCATCGAAGATGATCTGGTGAATCGTAATGTAGAGACGATGCTGCTCGTCGCCCATCCGGACCAGTAATACGCGGAGCAAAGGCAGCGATTGCAGGTCGAAGGGACGTTGCGCATCCAGGGTGGCGAGACGCTTCGCTTCCGCCTCACGCTCCATCTCCGGCAGCTCCCGCAGGTCTACAGGCCGCAAAGGAAACGCGCCCGATGCCGGATGCACGACCTGTTGCGGCTCGCCATCAACCATCTCAAACGTCGTTCGCCAGATCTCGTGGCGTCTGATGATTTCCGCAAGGCATCTCTGCAGGAGAGCGGCATCCAATGCACCCTGCCTATAGATGGTCATGGTCTCGTTGTAAAACGGAACGTCGCTCGCCATCTGGCTGTGAAGCCATACCTGCTGCTGGGAAAATGCCAAGGGCGCATGTGCTCCGGCCGGACGAGGCCCAACCACGTTCCTGACCTGACGGCTATTCAGGTACTCCCGCAAGAGACGGTGTTTGACGTTGGAAAGCGAGTCGGCGTGGTCGGTCACGTTATGTTCCTGGGTACTCACTGTCTATCTCATGCTTGATTCAATGAAATATTGTCCGTGGAAAGGACTACCAGCGGGAATTCGACTTCCGAGAGATGTTTCCCGGGGCCGGCGGCCAGGGCCTCCAATAATCTTTGGAAGTGCTCGAGCATCCGGGTAATGGTTTTTGGATCAAAGAGATCGGGGTTATATTGTGCGCGGCCCAGGATTCCCTCCGGACGGTCGATAAAGGCGAGATACAAATCCCATGGCGCTCCGCCACTATCAACATCCATGGAAGTCACGCTCCACTCCAAGGCAAGGGCCGGCAATGGAGGCTGAAGCGAAATGGCGACCGAGAAGAAGGGATTGCGGCTCCAATCCACGTTCGGCTGTAGCTCCCGCGCCAGCATCATCGGCGGCACCTCGTCATTCATGATGGCTTCGAGTGTCACCCTCTGCGTCTGCCGCAACAGCTCGCGAAAAGTCGGATTGCCGGTGAGATCGAAGCGCAGAGCAACAGGATTAATCAGGTAACCCAGCAGTTTTTCAGCCTCAGAGCGTTTGCGGCCCGCAGGTGAAAGCGTGCCTATGATGATGTCTTCCTGTTGGGTGTACCTGTGCAGCAATGATGTAAAGACTGCCGTAAGCGTCATGAAGAGAGTCACGCCTTCCCGGCGGCTCAACTCTCTGGCCGCTTCGCTGGGTCCGGTGCGCATTACAAACGGGCGAATCGTGCCATGAAATGACTCACGGGGAGGCCAAGTGCGGTCTACAGGCCAGTTGAGTACCGGAAGACTCCCGGCCAATTGTTTGCGCCAGTAGATCATCTGGCGCGCGTGTTCCTCGCCGTGCAACCAGCGGCGCTGCGCATATGCGTAGTCGCCAAACTGCACGGGCAAACGTTGGGGCTGCGGAGACCGCCCCGATGAAAAAGCGCTGTAGAACGCCGCGAGCTCCGATGGAAATACCTGATAGACCGAAACGCCATCCACGATACTCAAGTGCGCGCACAGAAAAAGCCGGTGCTCGGCATCGTGCATCCGGATCAATTTTGCCCGCAGTAAAGGGCCTTCCTTCAGGTCGAAGGGCTGCCGGACAATCTCACCCACCAGCCGCTGCGCCTCTGCTTCACGCCTCGGCCCAGGCAAGCTTCGCAGATCAATCGCCGGCAGGCGGAACGTTTCCGGGGCGGGATGAACTATCTGAACAGGCTGGCCATTGCGAACGTCAAAGCTTGTCCGCCATATCTCGTGCCGGCGAATGATTTCAACCAGGCTACGTTCCAGGATAGCCGGATCGAGCTCTCCCGCCATGCGCACCGTGATGCATTCGTTGTACAGCGGAGGTGTCCCGGGCTTACTGGTTTCCCGGACCCAAAGCTCTTCCTGCGATAAAGCCAGAGGAGCAGGCTCACCGAATGGGCGAGGAATAATCCTCGGTCTCGGGGTTGCGGCTACCAACCCCCTACCGTGGATGTACTTTTCCAATAATTTGCGTTTAACGTCTGAAACGAGGGAACCCTCTTGCATGATATGTCCCTTTACATGTTGCTCTTCGCGGCGGCCGGATACGCGCTCTGTTCTGAGCGCCCGCCATCGAAGTGCATCGGCAATTGCAACAGCCCACGCAATCCCAGGTTTGTACGCCAGGAAAGCGGTGCGGGATCGAGAGACCAATCCGGCAGGCGCCGGAGCATCAGTTCAAACGCCGTTTGACCTTCAATCCGGGCCAACGCGGCGCCAAAGCAAAAGTGCGCCGCCCAGCCGAAGGCGAGATGGCGGTTGTCGGTACGCGTAATATCCAGACGGTCGGGGTCCGCGAACCTTTCCGGATCACGGTTTCCGGCAGCCATCACGGCGATGACTGCCTGCCGCCGTTGAATCCGCTTTCCACCGAGGACCGTATCCTCGGGGGCCAGCCGCGCCGTATGTTGACTGGGACTCTCATAACGCAGCAGTTCCTCCACGGCTGACGGGATGAGCGAGAGGTCAGAACGCAATTTTTCGAGCTGGTCGGGTTTGCGCAGCAGCGAAAGGACTCCGTTACCGATCAGATTAGTTGTGGTTTCCTGGCCGCCGACCATGGTAACGATGCAGTTGGCGATCACCTCGTCGTCACTAAGACGATCTCCCTGGACTTCAGCATTCATCAACGAGCTCACCAAACCGCCGCGGGGATGAAGGCGCTGCTCGCTCATCGCGGAACGAAAATAGTTGGTCATTTCGTTCACACTCTTCAGAATTTGCGGCACCCGATCGGGGTTATGCTGGAAGTTGCCCAGCATCTCCGCGAAATCCTGCGACCATAGCTTCAGTTGCTGGTAGTCTTCAACGGGCACGCCCAGCATTTCCGCGGTCACAATACAGGGCAGTGGTTCAGCCAGGTCCGCAATGACATCCATGCGGCCGGCCTCTTGCACTTGGTCCAACAGGCTATTGGCCACGTCGCGGATGTGCTCCCTCAGCACTTCCACCCGCGACGGAGTAAAGGCGTGGGCCGCGAGCGCGCGCAGCCGGGTATGCGCCGGAGCGTCCAAAAATAACATTTGCTTCACCATCACCTGCGCGATGGGGTTGAGCGCCGAGAGTCCCATCTCCGTAAGCTGCTGCGGGCCCGGTGTGCGCGCCGCGGAGTAGTGATGCAGCACGGTGACGACGTCCTTGTAACGAGTCACTACCCAGGCATGAAGGAAGGGGTCCCAATGGACTGGATCTTCCTCGCGCAAGCGATGGAAAAGAGGGTAGGGATTAGCAAGGACCTCCGGGTCGAGCAGGTGATATAAGCTCAGTTCCCTTGAAGCGCTTGAAGCACTGGACGGGCCGGATGGGCTGCTGGCAATCTGCACGGTCATTGGTCAATCACCTGTTCTGCATTCGGCGCCATGGCGGCGAGAATGCGTTGCGCCTCGTCGTCGGTCATAGAATCCAGCCGCTCCATCAGAAGCTCCTCGACCTGCAGGGCCAGGCAGGCAACCGTTGGGGCATCGAAGAGACTACGCAGTGTAAGCTCTACGCCGAAGGCGTCGCGCACACGGGCAATCAGTTGCGTGCCCAGCAGGGAGTGGCCGCCAAGCATAAAGAAATTGTCTTCCACGCTCACGCGGTCAAGACCCAGAAGAGGCGCAACCATCGACGCCAGCCGTTCCTCACTTGGCGAGCGCGGCGCCACAAAGGCCTTGTCGCGCACCGTGTTCGCCGCGCTGGGCGCCGGAAGGGCCGAGCGGTCCACCTTTCCACTTGAATTCAACGGCAGCGCCTCAAGCTTCACAAACGCTGCGGGCACCATATATTCCGGCAGGCGGGCCGTAATGAAATTGCGCAGATCGGTGTGTGAAGGTTCGGCATTTCGCACAGGCACGAACCAGGCAACCAATAGAGTGTCCTGAGAGTCGGCCTTGCGGGTCCCCACTACGCTGGCCAATACCTGCGGATGTTCATCCAGTACTTTTACGATTTCCGCCGGTTCGATGCGAAAGCCGCGAATCTTGATTTGTTCATCCATACGGCCCAGAAATGCGATCTGGCCATCCGGCAAATGGCAGGCAAGGTCGCCGGTTTTATAGAGCCGCGCTCCCGGCTCAAAGGGACTGGGAATGAAACTCTTTTGGGTCAGGTCTGGCCGGTTGCGGTATCCCCGGGCGAGACCGTCGCCGCCTATATGGATTTCCCCCGGCTCTCCAGGTGCAACCGGTTGCTGGGATTCATTCAGAATATGGATTTGAACGTTGTCGATCGGGTATCCAATCGAAGGTAGCCGGCCCAATTGCTCATGTGGGTAGACCGTCCCAGACGTCGCAACCACGGTGGCCTCTGTCGGCCCATAGTTATTGACCAGCCGGAAACGCAGCCGCCGTGGTGGATAGTGATGAAGAGTATCCGCGCCCGTCAGCATGATGCGCAGAGCGGCCGTGGCCGGCCAATCCAGCATCATCATGCGCTCAGCCAAGGGTGTAGCCAGAAAACTGATGGAGATCTGCTGCGCCACCAGCCAGTCGCGAACTGCTTCCGGCTCATTCATGCACAGGCCTTCCGGCAGGTGAATGCTCGCGCCGGCGGTGAGATAAGGCCATATCTCCCATACAGCAGCATCGAAACCCAAAGCCGCAAGCTGCCCTGCTCGATCGGCCGGAGTCACCTGGAACGCCCGATGATGCCAGCGCGCCAGATTACGCAAGCCGCCATGTGTAAGCTCCACGCCTTTTGGCTGACCCGTTGATCCCGATGTATAGATTACATAGGCAAGGTCCTCCGCCGCATGGGCGACAGCCGCCGGTTCACACGGCCCGCCGCCGGCCAGCCGGCCCTCGGTATCCAGAATTGCCACGTGCTCTGGACACACCGAAAGGTCCTGCCGCATGCAACCGCCGGTTATCAAAACCGGGGCATGGGAATCCCTAAGCATGAGCATCACCCGCTCCTGCGGATGGCTAGGGTCGAGCGGCAGGTAAGCTCCGCCGGCTTTAAGGACACCCAGAGCGGCCACGATCATCGCCGGGGAGCGGTCCAGATAAACTGCAACCACTACGTCACGGCCGACGCCCTTCGATTGCAGGAACCCGGCCAGCCAGCTCGCCCTCTGGTCCAGTTCCCGGTAAGTCAACGAGACTTTTCCGTGGCGGATGGCGGGCGCGTCCGGCGTACTCGCTGCCTGCGCGGCCACCAAATCCGGCACGCATAGTTCATCGCGGTCATGCAGCCGCGGCCTGGCCTGGATATCAGGCGTCTGTCTAGGTTGAAAGATCGAAGAAATCTGTTCGACTAGAAAGTTGCTGGAAAGATTTGCCATTCTATTTGCCTGCCCTTCTGCATTGATCTTTGTGGTTCAGCTCCGCACAATCGTTGAATTCTCCGCTTTGCCCGCCAAATCAACTGACGCCTGCTGGAGAAAAAACCCAGCGCATACCGCACTTCTCGTCGCCATCCACAAACGGATCGTTGGCCACGACATCGGCGCCATGGAAGTCGAATGCGAACGCCATTTCCCGCATATCCAATTGCGCAACGGCCTCACGGACTCTTTCCTGGAAGCGCTCTTCACAAAACAGCAGCAGGAATCCACCGCCGCCCGCCCCAACAATCTTGCCGCCGAGAGCGCCTTTTTGCCGCGCCAGCGCGTAGGCATCATCAATCAACGAATTGGAGATTTGAGAAGAAACCCGCTTTTTGGCTTCCCAGCTCTCGTGCAACAAGCTGCCGAATGTGCGGAAGTCGCCTTGGGTCAGCGCCCGGCGCAGGTCGTTGACCAGAGAACGGATCTCATGGAGCGCCGGGAGCGTATCACCCGTCTCTTTCTGGATCGACGTTTCCTGATCGCGAAGAAGGTGCCAGGAGTTATGGGACATGCCAGTAAAAAACAACATCAGGTGGCGCTCAAATTCATGCACACGATCATGGGCCAGGCGTATTGGCTCCACGAAAGTGCTGCCATCCTCATGGAAGCTGATGAAGTTCAACCCGCCAAATGCGGCAGCATATTCATCCTGTTTTCCAACCGGTTTCCCAAGGACATTGCGCGCGATGTGAAAAGACCGCTCCGCCAGGTCATACTGCGACAACGGCCGATCAAGATACGTTGCCAGGGTCTTCATCACCCCGACGCAGACACTGGCGGACGATCCGAGGCCGGTCCCGGCTGGAATCTCCGACGCCAGGAAGAGATCTACGGGCAGATCGCATCCAAGCTCCTTGATGACCGCCAGGGGGATGGCCAGTTCACTCTGTCGCAGGTCCATCCGTGAAATATCGCGCCAGGTCTCCATGACCCGCAGATCCGACGAAATAACCTGGATTTTTTCATCTGCCCGCTTTTGCAGGACCGTATAGAAATACTTATTGATGGAGGTGCTCAGCACCGCCCCGCCAAACCTCTCGTAGTAGCCTGGGAGGTCGGAACCGCCTCCACCAAAGCTAATCCGCGCCGGACTGCGTACTATTAGCATTCACGACCGCCCTCAACGGCAAATCAGAACTCGGTTGAAATCCGGGCTTGGCTAACGCCCCCTGTCTCCCCAAACGTACAAAGAGGATCCATATCGTTTGCAACAGAAGAGAAATATCCAGAAACAAGGACCAGTCCAGAAGGTATTGCAAATCAAAGCAGGCTTTCTCTTCTGAAGAATGTTGCTCCCGCAGGCCCCGGACCTGCGCCAGCCCCGTGAGGCCGGGCGTGACGGTCAGCCGTTGTCTCTGCCACATTGAATAATGTTTTACCCGCGCCGGTGGTTCCGGCCGCGGGCCCACAAGGCTCATCTCGCCTTTCAAGATGTTCCAAAGCTGCGGCAGCTCGGTAAAGCTGAATTGGGCAAGAATGCGTTCACCGGCAGACAGATCGGATGCATCGCGATCAATATCGAGCCGGTGCATCCAGAAGAGGCGGCCGTTCCTGCCGCACCGGAGTTCCTTGCGAAGCGCTCTTTTCCTGTTCACATACAGTGCAGCCACCGCTAGCGACAAGATTGGGGCCGTCAGTGAAAGCAGTAGGGATGCGCCCAACAGGTCCATCACTCGCTTCATTTCCATGCCTAGGATTGGAAGGGCCTGCTCCTTAAGTGAAAGCAGTGGAACGTCGTCGATTTCCGTGAGCTTCGCCTTGGAAAGGTAGAGTTCATACCGTTCCGGCACCAGATGGACCTCCATGCCCGCTTTCCGGCAGTTGGAAATCAGCTTCGAAATTTCTGCCCTCTGCGGCAACGGCTCCACGACGATGAGTTCCTTGACCTCTTGCTCCTGCATCAAAGTCAAAGCATTCAAAGTCCGCAAGCTGATCGACCCCAGGGGCATCGCCGGGACCTGATGCGAAGTCTTAATGTCTGAAGGGGAGAGTATGCCTGTCACTTCCATCGACAGCTCAGGATGTCGTGCGATCTTGAGCGCCAGCTCGCTGGCAACGCGGCCCCTGCCCAGAATGACCACACGGCGCCTGCCTCGCAGACGAGACCTGGAAGCTGCCAGCCACCATGTGCCACACCGTATGCTGATGAAGCCCACGGCCCATAAACACATCAGGGAAAGCAGCGCCGGCATTGAATAGGCCGCATGAGTGAACAATGCCACGGCAAACAGCGCCACAACCATATATAGGACGCCGACTGTCACCTGGGCGCAGATGTTCGGAAGGTGCCAACCGCCGCGAAATCCTTCTAGCTTCTTGGTGAAGTAAAGCCCTATCCAGATGGGAAATGCGCATGCATAAAGCAAGCCGGCGATGCCGGACCCGCCCATCGGTGGCCCAACGGGCAGCCAATGCACAAGGATGAAGGCTAGCGCCATCCAAAGCAGGTCAGCAGCAATAATTGAGTACCGCAGCTTCCTGCTCATAAACTCACGCCCCTCGAATCACTGGCCGGGTGTTGTATTCGGGGGCGGCGCTGTGCCTTCTCCCACTCCCATGCCCCCCTGACAATTTCGGAAAGCTCAGACCGTACCGGCTGCCAGCCGAGCTCCGTCATGAGTCTCGCAGGGCTCGCGCAAAGGGCGTCAGGGTCCCCGGGCCGGCGGGACGATATGCGAATATTGATCTTCGCTCCCACGATCGCCTCCGCAACCCGGGAGACTTCCAGGACTGAATGGCTCCTGCCGGTGCCAATGTTGTAAACATGGAACCCGGGCACACCCAGCTTTCGCAGAGCGAGTATGTGCGCTTCTGCAATATCCATTACATGCACGTAGTCACGCAGACACGTGCCGTCTGCGGTCTGATAATCGGTGCCATAGATTTCAAAACTACTGCGCCTCCCGGAAGCCGTCTGCAATAACAACGGAATGATGTGCGTTTCAGGGTCGTGCCGCTCCCCCCAGTCCCGGCCGCCGCCACAGGCGTTAAAATAACGAAACGCCACTACGCTCCACCCGTAGGACCGGGCGTACCATCGCAGAATCCTTTCAAAGGCCAGCTTGCTCTCACCATAAGCGTTGACCGGCTCTTTCGGATGATCTTCCGTAATGGGCAAAACTTCAGGGGTCCCATAGACGGCCGCCGAAGAGGAGAAAACAAACTTGCGCACGTTGTGTGCCCGCAGCGTTTCCAGCAAGGCGATCCCGGAAACCAGATTTGACTGAAAGAAAATACCGGGATCGCTCACCGACTCCGATATCAGCGCTTTGGCCGCGAAATGGAAGACCACGTCAATCTTTCCGGAGTTGAGTACGGCCCCAACCGCGCGGCGGTTGCCGATGTCGATCGAGTGGAGCCTCGCCTGACTGGGCACGGCTTCAACATGTCCCGTGGAGAGATCATCCACCACGTCCACAGAGTGGCCTTGGGCCAGAAGACGAGTACAGCACGCGGAACCTACATAGCCCGCCCCGCCGGTCACTAGAATTCGTTCCGTCAAAATGCTCCTTCCCGTTTCAGGACCCTAAGGGGGGTCACGCTCAAGATCTTCAAATCCATGATCAGGCTCCAGTTTTCTATGTAGTGAAGGTCCATCGCCACTCGTTGCTCATAAGTGACATTTTGCCTTCCATGGACCTGCCAATATCCGGTGAGGCCGGGTTTTACCGTCAGGAGCAACTGCTGATAGGGGCCGTATTTCCTGAGTTCGGGTGCAGTTATCATGCGTGGACCAACCAAGCTCATCTGCCCCATCAGCACGTTGAACAACTGCGGCAGTTCGTCCACGCTGGCCCTTCTCAACAACGCCCCCAGCCGGGTCACGCGCGGATCGCGCCTCAATTTGTAACTGCGCTCAAATTCACGCGCGAGGGCGGGATCAGACAACAGCAGAGCGTCTGCGCCCCGCTTCATAGTGCGGAACTTGAAAGCGTCAAATTCCCCGCCGGTGCCCACGACACGTCTGCGGTAGAGGACCGGCCCCCCATCCACGAACCAAACCATCACGCTTACAAAAATGAACACCGGCAACAGCAGCGTCAGCAGGGCCAGGGACCCCAACAGATCTATGCCCCGTTTCAGAGCGTGTGTAACAGGTGGTTTTTTGCGACTGTGGGCCAACAGCATTCCCCTTAGATGACGGAGACTTCCCGCGTTCCGGCTGATGAAGTTCCATCCGCTGCCATCGAATCGAATGCGTACATCATGCGATTGCGGATCACCGTGGAAAGCGCATGGGCTATGCTGAGATGCATGTCCTCGATGATCTGCATGTTATCGGAAGGGACAACGACGCAGAGGTCGCATAACTCCTTCATCTTGCCTCCCTTGAAGCCTGTCAACCCTATATTGACCGCACCCGACTCCCGCGCCAGTTGCAGGGCCCGTAGAACGTTCGGCGAGGAGCCGCTGCCGCTGATGGCGAATGCGATATCTCCGGGTTGCACGAGGTTGCGCAGTTGCTCGGCAAACACCTGCTCATAGGACGTGTCATTGGCCCAAGCGGTCAGCAGCGCCATGTTCTCGGCGAGGGACACGACTCGAAACCGTTTATGGACCCGGCCCCATGTGGCGGTCCCTTTGCCAAGATCACAGGCGAAATGCGAGGCCAGCGCAGCACTGCCGCCGTTTCCGAAGAGAAACACCGTCCGGCCTTCCTCACATGCTTTCTCCAGGCAGGTGGCTAATTCTTCAATATGGGCATAGGGCAGCTCTGACACCACGCGAGAGGAATTTTCAAAATAGCTGTACAAGTCGGAGATAGGCGGAGTTGCCTTCGCTGCCTTGGTGACAAACGGCAGCTGTTTTCGGTCGGTCATATTCTCGGTTCTCCTTTTTAGAATTGGGCATCGAACTGGCGCTAGATCGACGGTGTTGGCAATTTCACTGGTCGCCTGCTGAGTTATCCAGCAGCATCCCGCGCGCCACTCTTGGGGTGGCTTTCCAGGTGAGGGCTTGGCGGCCGCGCAGATACCGGAACAGCCCAAACAGCAGGGCCAGATTCATCGAACAAAAATGCAGCGGAAGCGAGAGCCAGCGGGCCTGCTGTGTTTGTTTTCTCCGCCGGTATCCCAGCACAGCCATCAGATAGAAAACAGACTGCGCGGCCGCCAGCATTGAAAACAACGCCCGAGGGACCAGGGCGAGGCTGCAGAAAAACACCAGCGGAAGAAAAACCGGGGCGAGCCAGCGCAATAACCGATGTGAGAGAAATGCAAACGCAAACCGCCCAGTCAGCGGATTCAAATATGCAGGGTTTCTGAACAACGTCTGGTAGTTGCCGGCCGCAATGCGGACACGGCGTTCAAATTGAGCGGAGAACGTTGGAGCAATTTCCTCGGTGGCGACTGCCTCCGGATCATAAATGACCCGGTATCCGTTAAACCTCAGATCCAGCGGTACCTGAAAATCTTCCACAATCGATTTCGGCCTCGGGTGAAACAAAGAGTGGCGCACTGCCAGGGCCGCGCCATTCCCTCCCATGGAACAATTCAATCGGCTCTCCAGGACCTTCAGCGCCGACTCGTACCGCCAATAAAGAGACTCCGCGCCCGGATCGGTGGCCGCTGCCGCCACCCGCACCTCTTCCCCGCTGACGGCGCCCACTCGTGGATCGGCAAAATGACGGACCAAATTGCGAATACAATCCTGGTTCAGCATGGTGTTGGCATCTGTTAACACCAAGATCTCCGCATCCGTGTTTTGCGCCAGGTCGCACAACACCGCTAGTTTTCCCCTTCGAGCTTCAAACGGCATGACCCGTACTTGGTTCGACCGCGCACGGCCCAAGATTTCAGCCGTGGAGTCAGCCGGAGCATCCAGCCCAAACAGGAACTCGATCCGATCACTCGGATAATCGAGCGCCATGGAGTTCCTTACTTTGGCTTCGATGACCGCCTCTTCGTTGTAAGCCGATACCAGTACTGCGACGCGAGGAACGCAATCCCCGGAATTCCGGCTGCGGCGGCTGGCACGGTGAAGCAAATACAGAAAGTCCGACTTCATCTGGGAAAGTTGCGCCAAGAAGAAAAGCAGCACCGGATAACCGGCATAGTGATATGCAAGAGCGCAAAAGCATATCGTGAAAACCACTTCCAGGAGCTTCGCGTCCATCAAATCGGCTCCGCCACAATTTGATGCGGCCCCACATCAATACCCATGGCGGCGTTTGATCTATGCGCCTGCGCCAGAGACCGGATCGCCACAGCCACCGCAACCGGATAAAATGAGTAATACTCGTAGGCAACGTGGACAAAAAATCCGCCAAAGATAAACGACAACAGGCTGACCAGCGTCGCGCGGGCCATGAGGTTTAGCTCCATACCTTCGAAACTGCTAGCCGGAGTCCGTCCGGCGATTCTCATGTTGCGCACCGCCATTGCCAGCAGTGCGGTCAGCATGACGAGCGCTGGAATCCCTGCTTCGGAAGACACCTCGGTAAAGGTGTTGTGCGTCCCAACCCATGCGCCCGGCTGGTGCAGCTCGATTCCACTGGCCACCTGAAAATTACCCAACCCCAGTCCAAAAACCGGATGCTCCAGGGTGTACCGCACCGACCGGTCCAACACCGCGATGTGGTCTTCCTGAGACGCCGCAGCCGATGCCGCCACTTGGTCGGCGTAGATATCGGAAGCATTCCAGACCGTACCCAGCCGCTGCCAAAGGACCTTGGGAGCCAGAGCAATCGCTGCGAACAGAGCCAGCACAATCGCCATACCCGTCAGCCGTCCACGAGCGCTGCCACGCAGAACTAAAAGTAACGTCAGCCCCACGGAAAGGACGACACTCAAGAGCCCTCCTCGTGAAGCGGTCAGGACCAGCATCCAGAGCATCGAGGCCGAGGCGGTGATCAGCAGGCCGGCTTTCAGGAATGAGCGCTGAAGCATAAACAGGGCCGCAATATATGGAATGGTCATCGCGGCGGCGATGCCCAGAAAATTCCACCCAAGAATGCCGAGGCTCACGCCCAGCATACGCCCGCCGACCCAGGCGACCGAGGAAGCTTCGATGATCGAGAAACCCGTCACCACCAGCTCGCTCAGGATGATTGCCCAAAGCAACGCGCGAATCCTTTCCATCGTCAGCAGTGTCTGCGTCAGCAGGAAAAATATGAGCACCGTCTTCAACCATACATTGACCAGCACCTGAAAGCTTCCGCCCCGCCAAAGGGCAAACGGCAGGCCCACGATATACCAGGCGGTGAGCAGCAGGATGACTCCCATCTCTTTGGTCCAGAATGGCCGCGCCCTACCTGAGAGCCAGGCAAGGAGATAAGTCACACCGGCAAGAAGTCCGCAAGTGAAAGTCAGATGAAGCGTTCCAAGAAATGGAAAAATGTCTTCCGGACGCGCATACACAGCGACCGTGAACAGCCACAGGAAGAGAAAGACCCACCTGAGCCTACGATCGTTGTCCCAGCCGGACAACGTATACCCCCGGAATGCGGGTCGCATGACCAGAACACTGGCTTGGCTCATTGCATCACCACACTCGGTCGATTCTCACCATGGCTACGGCGGGCGCGTGGAGGACCAGACCATCGGTCGAGAATCTGCTCCAGCCGTTCGGTGACACCATCCCAACCGCACTTCGCGACAACCTCTCTGTGTGCGGCCATGCCGATCTCTTCCCGCAGCGCCGCATTCCTCAGAAGCTCGAGGACTGCCTGGGCGAAATCTCCGGGACGTTCGGCAATGCGAATCTCACGGCCATCCTGAAAGGGCAAGCCCTCTGCTCCAACTGGAGTCGAGACCACAGGCTTGGCCATCGCCATAGCTTCCGGAATCTTGATGCGCGTCCCTCCACCAACCAGCAATGGGACCACGACGACTTCTGCTCGCGCCAGATGCGGACGGACATCGGCGACCCAACCGGTGATTTCTACCGAAGGGTCCCCGGCGGCAACCGCCCGCAAGCGCGACGATGGAGAGCGTCCGACGATTGAAAGACTCACCCCCGGTGCAGCCCGGCGAATTCTCGGAAACACCTCATGCAGGAACCACAGCATTCCGTCTTCATTGGGGTGCCAGTCCATTGACCCTACAAAAACCAGCCGTCCGGGTTCCGGCGCATGATCCGGGGGACGAAAGAAATCTGTATCGACGCCGGTGGGTATTGAGGAACAACTCCTGACATCAAACTCCTGCCGCAACACCCGGCTGTCGTCCTTCGACACCGTGATGACATGGTCGAATGACTGGCAGACTTTCTCCTCAATGGTCCGCGTTTTCGCCCACTCCCGCTGGAATATAAATCGCTTCAGAGGATGCCTTTCAGCCTGCCATTTGCGCTTGCGTAACAGGAACTCCACATTGTGCTCAAACACCACTCTGGGCCGGAAGGGAAAATCCATCAGGGGTGCTGCCGTATGCAGGAAATCACAGAAGAGCAGATCGAAACGTTTGCGCCGGGTCAACTCCGCGGCCGTAGAGACCAATTCCGAAGCGTTGGTCTTGGCCAGAAAATATGGCAATGCATCGAACTGGCTGGCCATGAGCTCCCGATAAAACCTTGCCGACGGCCTCACGGCTTCGCTCCGGAAGACCGGATGATAGCTCGCGAACATCGCTTTCATTTCCTTGATGGCCGCGGCATCGCTCACGGGGTCAGCAAAGGAAATCGCATGTATTTCGGCTTTTGCCGCCAGGCGCGAAAAGATATTCAGGGAGCGTATTTTGCCGCCCGTATCCGCGGGGAAAAACGGCCGTGGCAGTGTGAGCAATATTCTCATAGGTTTAAGTAATAGAGTTAGACTTGGTCCACAGCAGGAGACCTGTCATGCGCACAAAGCGGCATTTTGAACGCCGCTCGCCGGTATGTCCAGATACTCCGCTTCACCATCCATGAAAATGCGGCACCAGAGCTCAAAATTCAGCAGCCGCCAGCAACCTTCCGTGGCATCGGAGTGGCCATCGCGGTGTGCACGAAGCAGCCGTTCTATGTAGCCGGGACGAATCAGCCCCCGGCCTGCCAGCCGTCCATCCGTCAGCATCGCGTGTACCCTATCGAAGAGCTGGTTCCGCAACCACGGCCGAATCGGCGTGGGGAAACCCTTCTTGCTGCGCCGCAGAACTGCGTCAGGCAGCCGTCGTGCCATCGCGCGGCGCATCAGGTGCTTGCCGGAAAGATGCCGTATCTTGTACTTCTCCGGCGTCTGCGCAAGGAACTCCACCAGTTTGTGGTCCAGGAACGGGACCCGGCTCTCGACGGATGCCGCCATGCTCATCTGGTCCTGTTTCATAAGAAGTTCAACCAGATAAGTCTTGATGTCGAGGTAGAGCAAGCGGTTCAGCAGGTTGTCATTTCCATCGGGAGAAAAGAAGCGCATGGAATTTGCGTAGGCATTGGCTTCCCGTAATTCTTCCGCCAGCTCTTGGCTCAACATCTGCGGCTGCTGGTCCTGGGGAAACACTGAATAGAAGTTGTCAAAGTAAATGCTCTCGAACTTGTCCGGGTGATAGAGAAATGAATGACGCAATTTGCGGCGCAGCCAGTCTGGCAGGGCGTTGGAAGCCAGCATATTACAGGCCAGTTGCTGCAGAAATTGCGGCGCGTATTTCCTGTAGGCCGGTCCGCCACGAAGGTTCCAGAGCGTAATGAGATATTTTGGATACCCGGCCATGATCTCGTCTGCCCCCTCACCGCTGAGCACCACCTTTACTTTCTCACTGGCCAGGCGGGCCACGTGATAGAGCGCGACACTCGAAGGCCACACCAGCGGCTCATCTTCGTGCCAGATCGACGGAGCCAGGCTGGCGAAGAACTCTTCCGGCCCCAGTACCACTTCGTGATGTTCGGAACCAATGTGTTCGGCCACCTGCCGGGCGTAGGGCAGTTCGCTGTATTGGTCTTCGTCATACCCCACCGAGAAGGTCTGTACCGGGTTCCCGCTCAGAGACGCGGTGATTGCGGCAATTGAACTCGAATCGAGCCCCCCGCTCAGGAAGACGCCCAGCGGAACATCGCTCCGCATGTGAATACGGACCGACTCGGTGAACAACTCCTCAAACTGTGCGACGTAATCAGCTTCTTCGAACACACGTTGCGGCGGAGTAAAATCCAGGTCCCAATAGCGTTTGGGCCGGGGCCGGGAACCACAACGCTCCCGGTCAATCAATAGATGATGTCCCGGCAGTAGCTTATACACTCCCTGGAACATTGTTTCCTCGTCCGATAAGTATCCCAGGGCAAGAAATTCCGGCAACGCCCTCCGGTTCAATTGCGGCTTCAGGCCCGGCACTTCGAAAAGCGCCTTGATCTCGGATGCGAAGACGAACTGACCGCCGGTAATTGCGTAGTAAAACGGCTTGATTCCCAAACGGTCACGGGCGCAAAACAGTCTCTTGCTGACATCGTCCCAGATTGCAAACGCGAACATGCCGCGCAGGTGATGGACACAATCCTCTCCATACTCTTCGTACAGATGCAATATGGTCTCGGTATCGCTGTTCGTTGCGTAGCGATGACCACGCTGCTCCAGGGCGGGCCGCAGTTCAAGATGGTTGTAGATTTCGCCATTGAAGACGATCCACAGGTTCCCGTCTTCATTGCTCATGGGCTGGCGCCCACCGGCAACATCGACAATGCTCAAGCGGCGGAACCCCATCTTCAGTGGCCCTGAGACCAAGCGGCCCCGGTCATCCGGCCCGCGATGACGAAGGACCGTTGTCATGGCCTCCAGGTCCTGGACTGACGGATGGGAGTTTGCTAAATCAAGAATTCCGCTAATGCCGCACATCGCCCGCTCTCCTCATTTCGCCCTGAAAACAACGTTGCCACGCCGCTCACTCCATGAGAGATGGGTCCCGGAGGAAAATATCCGCCGGCCTCTTAGCTCCATGTAGCTCCCGTCACAAATGACCAATTCGCCCGGAGTGCCAGCGGAATCCATCGCACAGAACAGGAACCGCGCATCGCTCGACCAGTCGCCGGCCTGCCACGTCCCGGCCTTGTCGGCAAAGAACACATAGTTCGTATCCTCGCCCCAGGAAAACCGATAGCCATGGACGGTCATGTCAGACTGTATCGATTCAAACAGGCGGAATCTTCTTGGAGAGGCAGTTGACCCTGAGAGTGGAACCAGTAGGGTAGCGCACTCCACCGGCAGGGTGGTGTGAGTACTGAACCGCAGGACTGGCACCGGCTCCTTTTTTCCGTACACAGGCGCATTCCAGCCTTGTGATATTTTCTGGGTCCAGTCGTGCGCTGCCGTGAAGAGTAAAGCAAGGGCAGCTTCCCCATCCTGGTAGAACTTGAGTTCGCCGGCATTGCCTGCCACGGAGCCCGTTGCGAAGTGCCAGTATAGGTCCAATCCATGCGCCCCAGAGCCTTCGAGCACATCGCGGACAAGCCAGAACCGCGGCTTCCAATAAAACACATAGCGCCGATGTTGAACGCCTGACGGCAGCCGGCCATAGCCATCATGCGATCCGGCGAAAAGGTCAAAGTTCGTCCCCGTGAGCCAGCGTTGTGTGCTCGCCGTCGCCATGTTATGCCACGTAAAAAGTCCCGCCGGTTCCGACTGCCCGCAGGCATCGACCTGCATGGTGTTGTGCGCCGATGTTTTGCGGAACTGGTCTCGCTCAGCACCGGGCCCGGAGTAAACGAAAGTTCCCGGGTCGATCAGTACCGGCTCTCCGTTGATCGCCAACTGAATGCTAAGAGCATCGGCATGACCGTGCCCACCGCGCCCTGCCCCGTGCGGCCCGCCATCAATCACCAGTTGTTGCGCCTCCGGTTGAGCGGCCGACATTACATAAATTCCGCTGGATTCCAGCGCCGTTGACCTGTCCTCCCGTTCACGGGGAAGCAGTTCATCAAACCGTCTCGCGCTGTCTGGCCCGAGCAGCCAGATGGCCTCTTCGCAAATGGTTCCGGCCGCCGCCTTAAAATCGCCACGATTGAACAAGAGCGCTCCGGTCGCTAGCGGGTCTCGAAGATGCTCCGTCCGGTTGCGCTGTGATGCAAATAATCGTCCGCCATCGTCATCGCCAAAACGGGCCATGGGTCCCGCAGTCCGCAGAACACAGAGAGCTTCCAGCATTCTTTCAAGCGTCTCATCGAGCATGGGTGGCGCCGGGACGCCATTTCCGGCCGCCAGTATCCGCGCGTGAAGCAGGAAGTCCAGCGCGTAGACATGGTAGTAAGCCGACTGTTCAAAGTGCATACCATCCGGCCTCACCTGGCGCTCGGCTTGTTCCAGCACAATCCGCCAGCCGCGATCTTTGATACGCTCGGCAAACGGCGATCCAGGATATAACGTCCCAATGAAGAACAAGCCCATGCCCTCGCCGAGCAGATGCGTGTTGGGAGAGAAATACGTGGACAAGTAGCGCTCGATATGCCGGGCATTCAACATAAGCGCTCGCCACAGATCCACGGGAAACCGCATGGGAACAACCGGGCAGCCGTTGAGCAAATGCCTGACCCATAGCCACGACAGGCTGCGGAAGGCCACTTCCAGGCTGCTGGCCCAGTTAATCCCGATACCATAGGGATTGCTCTTCTGCCAGTCATACCACTGATGGAAGAGCTCTTGCGCGTAACGGGCTTCGCCGGTCAGCCGGTACGCCTTGGCCAGAGTAACCAGATGCTGGTGCCGGTTCAGCTCCCAGGTGACTTTTGAGTCGCCGACTTGCTCAAATTCCAGGTACGGCACCTTGAACCACGGATCGCGGGGCGCCTGCTTTCCATGCACGCCATCAAGATGCCAATCAATTTCCGGCCCGTAATCCACGCGCTCATATCCCAGCAGGTCAAACTGGTGGCGGCAGATACGATCTGCCCGTTCGATAATTGCCTCGGCTGTCTTCGGCAGCCGCTCACGCAGGCATTGAAGAATTTCCGGCACCTGCTCATTGCTGAAGAAGAAGCGGCCCGAAACCTCGCCGGACGCGCCCTGGCTCCATGCCGTCCGCACCAGATACTTCCCGAAAAACCGGTCCCAGCGTTTGGCCAGCGCCTGCCGTGTGCGCACACGCACCTCGTCCCGGCCCATGCCGGCCAGCCGCTTGTATATTTCGGTGTATGGGCGATCAACCGGCATGAATTACGTCTCTTCGTGATTGCCCGGTTTTGAGGCCCGCGTCTCCGAGCACCCAGTCTACGGTCCGTACGATGGTGTCATCGGCAAACGCCAGACGCGTTCGTGCTTTGATTTCAGCGTAGCGCTCCATCACGTGGAGCAGCTTTGCATATAAATCGGATGCCTCACGTTCAGCGTAGGTCGTCACATTCTCAGGGCGGTTTCCGTTTTCACTGGCAATAACCGGTATTCCTAGGGACAAGGACTCCAGCACCGATGCCGAAACTCCATCGCAGGCCGGAGTACGGATAAACGCAGAACTGCGGCTCAAGAGCGTCAGGAATTCATCGTGGCCAAGATTGCCCAGTACCAGCACACCCTGACGCTCTGCTTCAGGCCAATGCTCGACCCAATCCACCGCTGCGGGCAGCTCTTTGGCGGGAAAACCCAGCCACATGAACCCCGCGCGAGGATACTCCCTTCGAATCCTCAGCATCGCTTCCCACAGCACCGGAAGCCGGTACTCAGGCCGAAATGAAACGTAGCAAAAGAAAACCGGGTTGTGCTGTTCGAGAAAAGTTTCAGCCTCCGGAGCAAGCGGCGCCGCGCGGAAATCCAGATGCTGCAGCGAGAATGCCGGAATGGCAATGACCCGGTCGCTGTCGGTTCCGTAACTTTCAATTGCCTGTTTGACCGCAACGTTGTTGCAAGAGATCTTGCCTGACAGGAAAAAGAGCGCCTGGAAAGCAAACCGCACCCAGCCCCTTTCCCTCCGGGGAAAATATCGCTGCTGCAGGCCGCCGCGCCAACTCAGCACGATGGGCCGGCGCACCATCTGTCCGGCGACGGCTGCAAGCAATGCCAGTACATATCCTGGCTTGGACTGGCCGTTCACATGCACTTGAAAGCGGTAGCCCCGCAACGCAAAGCGCAGGAGCTTGTAGACGTAATCAAAGATATTCTGCACATCCACATAGTCATTGCTTTTCTTTCTGCGGTTTTCGCTGAGATTGAGGACGTCGCAGACGATTCCGCGGCGGCGGAATTCTTCGACCAGCAACTTCGTCTGGATCGACCAGCCACAAACCGGCGGTGGATAATTGCCGATTTGCAGAATTTTCAATTCTTTTTGAGCGAGCACAGTGTTTTCAGAGGAGTCCAGCCCGAAGCGGCCTTCAGGCCGCCGATCGGCGACGAGCAGATTAAGTCAGTTGCTTTTGATACCACAGCAAAATCAGGTCGGCGCGGCGATGCACGCCAAATTTGGTCAGTACATTCGAAACATGGAATTTCACGGTGCGTTCCGAAATGTTCAACTCGACCGCGATTTCCTTATTGGATTGATTGTCGAGCAGCAGTTCAAGTACTTGCGCCTCCCGCTGGCTCAAGCGGGTCGTCCAATTCGAACCGCGCTTTTTGATGCCCGTCTTGAGAATCGAATCGACAAAACTCGATAAGAGCGTCCTTGGCACCCAAAAACCGCCAGTAGCCACGGCGCGCAGCGCCTGCGGCAACTGGCTGCGGGTCTCCGGATACCGCATCAACCCCTTGGCGCCCATTTGTAGAAGACCGAACGCGCTGGTTTTGTCAAATTTTTCCGCCACAAATAGGATGTGCGACTGTGGGTTGCGCGTCTGGATTGCCGACACCAACGCTTCCGTTGACGGACGTGGAGCATGAGCGTCGATTACGTAGACCTTGGCTCGCGGAACTTGCACTTGCTTCGAGTCGATAGCATTGGGAGCGGACGCCCTTCGGGAGACCACCTGAATGCCTGCCTTGACGATCGCGCTTCGCAGTTCTTCGAGCACCAATGGATGCTGCGATAGCAAACAGACCTTCAACCCAGATTGTCGAGCGGCTCGCTCCACTTTGAGAACAATAACGCAATTGGCCAGTCCAAGACAAGGTGGTTCACAGCAGCCTACCGGGTTACAAATCTCATTTGCCGCATCACCGCTGGTTGGAAGTCCTTGGAGTTTAGGCCCTAGCCTGATCTTGCCTTCCTTGGGCCACGCGCACTGGCTCCAGATTCCGCATAAGGACAGGTGCAGCTACCTGTCCCATATCAGTCATTTTCGCCAGATGTATTCCGGCTAAACGTGCCATTAGACTACAAGAAAATACTGACCCGCTGCCTAAAGTAGCAATGTGAGCAAATATAATTCCTGGTAGAAATCATGCTTCTAAAGCAATTCGTGACGTTTAACAACCGAGCGTGGTTCAATCTGAAAGCCGGCACTCCGGCGCTCTACGGGCACATGCCGAGAAGTCTTTTGGTCCAAACCCTGGCCTTCGCAGGCGGTGTTTCAATCATCGCCTTCATGATGACTGGTTGTGGCGGCACGACAAGTGAACCATCGGCGCCACCTTCCAATCCGCCTCAAGCTAGTCCGGCTCACGCGATGGCTACACCTTCCTCACTGAATTTTGGCGCCCAGCAAACCGGCACGACCAGCAGTCCGGTCACGGTGACGATTTCTAACATTGGCGGCCAAGATTTGGTCGTTTCGGGTGTATCGCCATCACCGGGTCAATTCGTGGTCACCGATCCGGTCCCCGTTACGGTGCCGACTGGAAAGCAGATCGATTTTCATGTCACCTTCAAACCCACGGCCACTCAACCATATTCGGGCAGCCTCAGATTCACCACGAACGCGGCAGGCTCAACGCCCGTCGCACTGTCGGGAACCGGGGTTTCGGCCCCCGGAACACCGCCACAGGTCAACATGAGCCCTGCATCTCTGGCTTTTGGCGCCCAGGCCCTGAATATAACCAGTGTGGCCCAGGCCGTGACCGTAACCAATACCGGGGGGAGCAACCTGCTCATCAACGGCGTTACCAGCGCTCCTTCGCAATTTACTGTGTCGGGACCATCTGCGGCCACGATTGCTCCGGGCGGCAATGCGGTCTACAACATCACCTTCACACCGCAGCTCGCTCAACTCTATTCGGGAACTTTGACCTTCAATACCAACGCCTCCGCAGTCAGCTCCACGGTACCGCAGGTAGGCAACGGCGTACTTGGCCCTTCGAGTCCGATTTGCGGAAAGACAGACGATGGATTGGTCCATCCTCCGCCCAGCTATAGTTGCCTGCTTGCGGCCTGCGCAACCAATCCGTTTCCACCCCCGAACCGCGGGAGCAGCTATGTCGATCCCCAGTTTGGATGTGCGGTCACACGCCTGACGGATGCCGTTGCCGACAAGCTGGGCGCCGCCGCCCATCACAACTACGGCACCGTCAGCCCGGTCAATGCCGATGACAGCTTCGTGATGATCAACCTGGAAAACGGCAGGAAAGAGATCGTCGATCTGTCGGGGAACATCGTCGTCCCTTCCGCGAACATGCCTTCCACAAATTCCCAGCAGTTGCCCTGGGACATTTCTGTTGCCGCGCGCTTCTATTACTCCGCAGGCGCCGCGATACTTCGAGGCGATATCACTGGGCTTCCGGCCTGTGCGTCGTCCCACAACTGCACACTGGCTTCCACGGCCCTGCATGATTTCGCTGGTGTCTACGCAAGTGTCCAAATTCCTGACCAGGAAGACATCGCCGATGACGGAGACCACTTTTGGCTGGTGGGTGACACTTCCGCATTTCTGTACACAATCAGCACCGGTGAGATCGGGGCGGCCATGAATGTCGGGACTAAAGATAGTGGCGGCGGCTGGCACAAAATCCAGATCATGCCTTCGAACCGCATGCTCATGACCTGGGCCGTGAATGGACCCGCGCCCATGGCTGGCCAGGAAGTCTACAACACCGACACGACCCTCAACTGGCATATGTTTGACAATACGATTCATACGGACTGTGGCAAGGACCTGACGTCCGCCGAAGTGTGCGTGGTGGCCCGCATTCCAGATACCGGCGGCGGAATCAGCGGGGCCGGCGCTTGTCCTACGTGGACGGGCACCCAGGATGGCGGAATCGACGTCATTAATATGGCATCCCACAAGCCCCAGTGTCTGGTCAACGTCAACTGGCTGGATACGGAAATCAGCTTCCGTGATGGCAACGCAGCCGGCGGCTGGGTCTTTGTGACCTTCTTTAAGTCCGGAAATTGCAACTCGTATTCTTGTTTCGACACAACGTCACCCGCGCGTCTCGACCTATCTTGGGCGCTGAACTGGGCGCACTTCTCGGAAGAAGGCATCCTGGTCCGCATTGATAACAACAACGGCATGAACAAACAACGCCTCTTCCACACTCGCTCACGTTCTACGGAATACTACTGGGCCATTCCTCGCGGCGCGATCAGCCGCGACGGGAAATACGTGGTGTTCGACAGCAACTTTGACATCTCCAACAGCGGACTGGCGAATTACACCGACGTGTACGCTGTAAAGGCGCAGTAACCGGCCGCCAGTGTTGTGGCAGCTTCATGACGAAGCTGCCACAACAGCGCCGGCCAAGCTGGCCTCTGCCGGCATCCCTTCTCCCATCTCTGCTCCCCAACTGGACATGAATCGATCGCTCGCGGCGGCCGGGCGCTGCGATTGCAGATCGATCACAATCTTTCTGGACAAAAGCGCGATTCCAGCCGCTTCAATCTCCGCGGCCTTTGTGGAGACCACTACGACCTCCGCGTCTGCAACCACTTCTTCAAGATTCGAGGAGAGCACCGACCCAATGTGGGGAATCTCTTCCTCGATGAATTGCCGGTTCGAACCTGCCAATCGTCCCAGACATACCTCAGGGTCCCAGACACGCACCTTTCGGCCTTCACCAAGAAGGCGCTTGATCAGTTGCACCGCCGGGCTTTCCCTCAGGTCGTCAGTGCCTGGCTTAAAGCTCAGGCCAAGCACCGCGATTCTTTGCCTCCTGGTGGCCAACACTGCTTCCACAGCGCGGTCCAGATGGGCCTGATTGCTGGGCATGATCGATTGAAGCAATGGAACATTGAGATCGAGCTGTCTGGCATGGTAAGCGATAGCGCGCAGATCTTTGGGTAAGCACGATCCGCCAAAGGCGAAGCCCGGTGTCAAATAGGCCGTAGAGATGTTCAGTCTTACGTCAGACATGAACATCTTCATTACGGCCTGTGTGTCCACGTCGAGCCGCGCACATAGGGTCCCCACCTCGTTGGCAAAAGCCACTTTCAGTGCGTGGAAAGAATTACAGACGTACTTCACCATTTCCGCCGCGCCCAGCGACGTTTCGCAAATCCGTCCCTTGATCCCCTGATAGAGCTCCAGCAAAGGGGCCCGATGCGCAGCGTCATTTGCACCCAAGACGATAATTGCCGGATCAAGGAAGTCCGCAACCGCGCTTCCTTCACGCGTAAATTCGGGATTTACGCACACGGCAAAATCGGTTCCCGCGCGCTTTCCGCTCGCTGACTCAATGGCGGGAATGGCCAAAGACTCGGCCGTACCTGGAAGCATGGTGCTGCGCAGCACAATCCAATGAAAGTCCTTCGTGTCGAATAGCGCCTTGCCAATGGCCTCACAGCAGCGCCTGACCCCGGAGAGGTCCACGCGGCCATTCGGCAGGCTTGGCGTGCCTACACATATAAACGACACTTCAGACTGACGGACGGCTTCAGCGACGCTGGTCGTTGCCTGCA